>CAZSSB010000046.1:0-25426 GCA_964609245.1 uncultured Planctomycetales bacterium
CCGCGGGGTACTACAGGTCTATGTTGATCGCGGATGATCGAGCGGACAAGGCGGCCCAGCCGCGGCGCGGCGGGCGCGCGGCGCTCAACTTCTGGGTGGACATCGCCACCGGCGTGGCGTTCGCCGCGATGGTCGGCAGCGGTATCCTGGCGAAGTGGATCCTGCCGCCGGGCAGCCGCGGGGGCACCGGGCTGATCTGGCTGGGGCAGGGGCGCCACTTCTGGGGCGACGTGCACTTCTGGCTGGGGCTCTCGATGCTGGCGCTGGTGATCGTCCACATCTGGCTGCACTGGCACTGGGTGACGGGCACCTGGGGGCGGCTGGTCGGCCGCCTGGGCTCGCCGCTGACCTGGGCGCTCATCGCACTGCTGGCCGCCCTGATGGCGCTGCCGCTGCTTGTCCCGCGCCAGTACAGCGCCGACTACGCCGCCGAGCACGAGGTGCAGGAAGAGCTCTCGAACGAACAGGCCGCGGCGGAGCGCGCCGCGCAGTAGGCCCGGGCGGCGGGACTGGCACGCGGCGCGTCATCCGACGGCCGTGGCCCGCGCCAATCCGCCGCAACGCGCGCCAATCCGCCACGCCGCGGCAATCATCCCGACTCGCGGTGACTCGCGTTGACGGAGCGCATGACGCGTGCTATCATCATTGACAATAACGTATACGCACAGTGTATATGTTGATTGGGATAGTGCCTGGGATGTTGTCAACGCGCGCTGCGATTGACCATCACTTACGATAGGCACTGCGGGCGAGCCGAAAGCGGCGCGGCGGCGGTGATTCCCGGGCTGATCCCGCAGCGGGAGGCGGAGGCATGGCGGACGGGAAGGCATTCCCCTGGCGGATGATGTGGCTGGGCGCGGCGCTGGCCCTGGTGGTGCTGGCGGGCGCCCCGCCGGCGTGGACGCTGGCGCAGGATGAGGGCGGTGGCGATGGCAGCGGGCAGGCCGCGGGAGCTGACGAGCCAGCGGCCCCGGATGAGGCCGCGGCGGCGGACGACGACGACGGCGAGGAGGACGCCAACGGTGACGCAGTCGAGATCACGACCGTAACGAAGACGGAGGTCGTCAGCTCGACCGACGTGGTGGAGAGCGAGACCGGCGGGAGCAAGGAGAAGCACACCACTGAGAAGTACACGCGCACCGTAACCACCGGCACACTGCCGGCGGGCGGTGCGGGTGGCGCTGCCGGTGGTGGCGGCGATGGCGATCCGTACTCCGTCTTGCTCGGAATGTACGATCGCGCCGGTGGTCAGCTGCTGCGGACGCCGGAGGAAGAGGATCTCGTCGACTTCAGCGACTTCGTCACCGAGGGAGTCGAGCTCTACTACTACCCCGACGTCAAGCGGCTGATGCAGATTCTCAATCCACGCGCCTATGAAGTTGACGGAGTCCAGGGGGCGCGCGACCGGTTGCTCAAGGCGCGGGCCGCGCTGGAGCAGGCGCGGCGGGACGTTGCAGAGAAGGAGCGGGCGGTGTCGGCGGCGCTGGCGACCAGTGCGGGCGCCCAGTCGCTGCTGGATGCGGCGCTGGAGGTGGTGTTCAGCCTGCAGACCCAGATCACCGGTAAGGAGGATCTGCTGGAAGCCCTGACGGAGCAGCTTGCGGAGCTGGTGGAGAAACAGACGAGCAGCCCGGATGACGAGGACCTGGCTGAGAGCGTCAAGGAGAAGGAGGCGGCGATCAAGGAGGTCACTGAGGCGCTGGAGGGCGAGGAAGGCGAAGGTGGCCTGCGCAAGCAGCTGTCCGACGCCGAGGCCAAGGTGGCGAGCGACTCCGAGCTGTCCAAAGGAGTCAGCGATGCGGCCGCCAAGCTGGCCGAGGCCCGGCGCGAGATGCATCAGAAGCAGGACCTGGTGAAAGCCTACGCCGAAGTCGAGAACATGGCCTTTGCCTACGCCCGGGACAACGCGCCGTTCTGGGTGGCGCCCGCGCTGGCCCATGAGCCAGAGTGCGAGTGCGTGCTGGGCTACGACGTGGAGGACGCGCTTGGGGCGTACGCAAAGAAGCTGGAGGAGTGGTAGAAGCAGAAGGACAAGCTGACCGCCGCCATCAAGACGCTGGCGGAGCAGAGCGCGCTGTTCAGAGCCGCCGAGCAGGCGGAGGCGAAGGCCAGCGAGGACTACGAATTCGCGCTGAAGCTCTACGAAGATTCCAGCAAGTGCAAGCAGCAGCAGGCCGCGCTGGCGAAGGCCAAGCAGGCGCTGGACGCCGCCCGGCTGAAGGTCGATGAGGCGCAGGCCGCCTGCGAGGAGGCGACTGCGGGCGAGAAGACGGCCCGCGCGGCACTGGACAAGGCCAAGGCGCAGCTCGCGCAGGCCCAGGCCAGCGTGGGCAAGGCGCACGACTGCGAAGTGAGCCGCGAGCGCTACAAGGACACCGATCCCGTCAACCTCGTGTTCATGTTCGCCTTTCCGGAGCGCGCCCTGATCATCCTGCGCGGCAAGATCGACCACATTCGCCAGGCCAAGCGCGTGATCCGTGAGTACGACGTGCCGGCGCCGATGGCGCGGGTGACGCTCTGGTCGCTGGAAATGAACAGCGACGCCACGCCCAAAGGCACCAAGCACCTCAACGCCGCCCTGGCCGCCATCGACGAGGAGTTCGCCCTGACCAGGGCGCAGATCGACGCGACGCTCTCGATCCTGCGGGACGCCGTTAACGAGGAGGTCACCACACGGGCTGAAGCTGCCTATGCGGGCGAAGTGGGCCGACCACCATTTGGCGCGACCTCCCTGGAGGGTTACCTGGATGACACAATGTCCTGTCTGGCGATGCGCGATCCCACGTTCAAGCGGTATTTCGCCTATCCTTCCATCGTGCGTACGTCCCTGGGTTTCAACACCGACTATCCACTGTATGGTGAGTACCTGCTGAGGGAATGGGCGAGTGATGTCGAGCGGGGCGTGCTAATAGACTCAGCTGATGGGTACCGGGAGTGGACGGAGTCGATAGACAACGGCAACTGGCACGAGCAGTGGGAGCCACGGACGCGGGACAACAGCACGCTGTCCGACAGTCCCTGGCTGCAGGAGGCGCTGCCGAGAGAGGATGCCTGGACAAGCGAAGGGCAGGCCAGTTTCACGCGCGCCCAGCTCCGAGCCAGTCTGGAGGAGTACTACGGACTGATGAGCACCGTGATACCGGACCCCGTCGCAGTGAACACGGTCGGTGAGGCGATGCTGATGCTCAACCTGCTCGACACTGAGTCGCGCGCCCGGATACTGCGGCAGTTCGAGACCAAACTCAATGCCTACCTGCGTGAGAACTGCATGTGGCGTGCCAGCGGGCATTGGTGTGGTGACGAGACCGGTTGCTGTAACGATGCGCCCCTCAGTTTCCATCGTTTGGTTCGCGCTCTGGGAATCGATGAGTACTCCGGTCAGAGCGGAGCAGGAGGTCTGGCGGGGAAGCAGATCGCCGTGATCCAGGCAATCAAGCGTTATCACATCCGGCGACTGATGGGTGCGGCAGGCGGGCTGATACTGGCGGCCGATCGCCAGGAGGTGGAATACCGCCAGTTGTTCAACCTCTGGATCGCACGCGAGCTGGAGAACAGCAGCGCTGCAGATGTGAGCGAGTTCATGGGGAAACCTGACAAGAATCGCGACGATCCCAGAGTGTTCAAGCTGCCCGTTACGCAGGACATCATGACCACGATATCGACTGGCCTCAAGCGCAAGCTGCGTGAGATGGTCGATGTCGGTGACATACCTCCAATGTACGTAGGGTATCTCGACGCGTGCATTGACAACCTCGTGGGATCGCGAACGCAATTGAGCGGAGGCACCGTACCGGCGGACTCAGCGCAGAGGTATGTGCCGGTGGAGCACTGGGAGCTGTACAACGCCAAACGGCTGTTCAGCTACATGAGCCAGGATGAGTTGGCTGACGCCATTGTCAAGCGCATGTGGCTGAACAGGAAGACCTTGGAGGCCGCGCGTCCCGTTCAGTATTGGGTGGTGAACGAACTGCGTGCTGACCCGGATGTGCTCAGCGATGTGCTGGAGCGCAGCTTCAACGCCGAGCGCGAGGCTTGGTGGCGTGACGACAACTGGGACAAGCGCGGTACTGCAGAGCAGTTCGATCACGACTGCTATATCCTCCGCGAGATACTCGATCAGGTCTACGAGCAGTACGTGGGTGACAACCCCTACCGGCAGGTCGCGAAGGGCGACGAGCTGCTCAAGGAACTCAACAAGGCGATGGAGGATGAGCTGGACACCCACTTCGTCCAGCCGATGCTCCAGCGTCTGCGCCAGCGGTTGCTGGGCACAGGTGTCAGTGTCGGCGCTTTACAGCGCACTTCCATGTTGGTCACCAACCGCAAGCGCTCGCGGATCGAACCGCTGGCCAGCGCCCAGCTCAGGATGGGTGAGGACGTCAGCCTGCTGCCCGAGCTGCAGCTGCTCGACGACATCTACCAGATCGCCCAGCAGGGCAACGTGCGCGACGTGCTGGACGTGCTGGCCAAGCTGGAGGGCGAGGACGACACCACCGAGGTCTACGGCGTCACCAGCGGCAACAGATTCGTCGTGACGCCCGTGTTCGATCCCACGGGCCAGGCCTATCGCTTCACCTTCGATCACCTCTACACCAACCGGATTCGTGACCCGGACGGCACCACCTCACAGGGCACACTGAACCTGCCGCGCACGGAGCGCCTCTCGCTCAACACCGACGTCCAGCTGAGCAACTTCGAGATCCGCGAGGTGGCGCGCTTCGAGTCCAACGCACGTCTTGGCATCGCGCCGAGCGAGAGCGGGGGCATCCCGGTGCTGCGCCATGTCCCGTTGCTGAGAGAGCTCCCGCTGATCGGCTGGTTCAAACGCCGCACAGGCAAGGCCGCCATCGTGCAGCAGACGGTGATCTTCGCCCAGACCACGATGTACCCGACGATCGATGAGATCGTGCCGCTGATGACATCGTCGATCCTCGTCGTTGGCGACCGTCAGAACTAGGGAGGCAGGCATGATGGTACGAGCATCGAGCATCAAGGCCGCGGCGGCGGCCATCGCGGGCGTCCTGCTGGCGCTGCTGCTGAGCGGCTGCGGCACCAGCTGGTTGCTGATGAATGACCTCAAGCAGTTCATCGATGACGCCGCGCCGCTGCAGATCTGGTCGGGCAAGGTGACAATGGAAGACAGCGGCGACGCAGCCTCCGACGTGCTGGTCGTCGTACGGTCGATCCACATCGCGGCTGACCACGATGCCGGTGAAGGCCACGACGTGTCGTCAGCGGAGCCCGCGCGCAGCACGGCCGCGCTGCTCGAAGAGAAGACCGATGCGCACGTCGGTTACACCGGTGCCGACGGCCGCTACCGGATCTACTACAAGTGGTACGAGGATCGCAACTACACCGTGGAGGCAATCCTGGTGGACGAGGATGGCACTACGTGGTACGCGATTGAGGAGCGCGGCCAGGTCACCTGGCAGGACCATGAGAATGACCTGGTGCTGGCGGAGCACACGTAGCCTGCTCCGTCCCCGCCGACAACTGGTCAGGGACAGGATTGACAGGAGATCACAGGTGGCAGAAGTGGAGCAGTGTTCTCATCTAGGAATGCAGGAGAAACATAATGAATGACGAGGCCACTGGGAGGGGGAAGTTCAGGATTCTCAGCATCGACGGCGGAGGGGTCCGCGGCGTGTTGCCGGCGGCATACCTGGCTGAGATCGAGAAGGGGCTGCCGGATAGCCGGCAGCTCTGCGACTGCTTCGACATCATCGCCGGCACGTCCACGGGAGGCATCATCGCCGCGGCGTTGTCACTTGGCATCAGCGCCCAGGATGTCCTGAGCTTCTACATGAAAGACGCCAAGGAGATATTCACTCCGCCGAACAGACAAGGGAACATCTTCGCCGGACTGGCCAAGCGTTTCCTCGGCTGGATCACGAGGTGCTTCTCGAAGCAGGACCTCAACACCGATCAGCTGTTCTTCGCCAAGTACGCGCAGGATCCGCTTAGACAGAAGCTCACGGGGGTTCTCGGCGAACGCATCCTGGATGACGCCAGGACGCTGCTGCTATTGACCGCCGTTGATCTGGCCAGCGGCAGGACCATAGTCTTCAAGAAGCCAGAGGCGAGCAACACCGGCAAATACGGCGGCTTTGCAGTCGTCGATGCCGTGCTGGCTACCACGGCCGCGCCCACCTACTTCCCCGCCCACCGGCTCAGCGCTGAAGAGGTCTATGCCGATGGTGGGCTATGGGCCAACAACCCCGGCCTCGTGGCCTACATGGAAGCTCTAGCCGTCCGGCAGCACCGCATCGGCACGGAGGGCAATGCGTTCGGCACTGACGATATCACCGTTCTCTCGATCAACACGGGCGATGCGCAGGGCCCGGACTTCCGCGGCCCATTTGTGGGCTACGGTCTGATCTGGTGGATGCCAAGGCTGCTCCAGGTCGTGTTTCACGCCCAGGCGGCGGGGACTGAGTACTTCCTAACGGATCTCCTAGGTGATCGGCTCAAGCGGGTGGGCTTCACGCTGACGGAGGACATGAGGCCACTTGACTCCACAAGCCACCTGAAGGAGATGGCGCAGCTTGGCCGCCAGACAGCGATGGCGGAAGCAGAGGACGTTCTGAGTCGGTTCGTGCTGTAGGTGCGATCTTGCATCGTGTGGCGAGCGCACTCGCAGCGCATCGGTGTTTCTGGGCTTGCCTTCCCCCCCCCCACGCGCAACCTGCGCCGCGCTGTCTGGCATCATGGTTGCTCGGCATCGTGCGCACCCGCTTCCTGATGGCCCGCCGGCGGCGACGGGGCCGGCCGCTACAGCGAGGGCTAGCCCGGTGAGGTCTGCGCTGTAGGATGTTGCATCTGTGGCAGGGGCGGCATCAGTGTGGGTGAGGAATGCCGGATGAAAGCCTGAAGCGGCGGTTCGAGCGGGCGCTCAGCGCCGAGGCTTACCGGACGGCTTGGCGGTTCAGCTGCCGCCTGGCCCACAGCCGCGAGGACGCCGAGGACCTGCTGCAGGAAGCGCTGGGCCAGGCCTGGTTGCGCTTCGTCCAGCTGCGCCAGCCCGCGCGCTTCACCAGCTGGCTGCTGAGCATCGTGCGGCGCTGCCACCTGACGCGACTGCGCCGGGCGGGACGGCGTCCCCGGGTGGCGGCCGCGTATGCGGAGCTCGCATCCCGGGAGCCGGCGGCCGCGTTCCAGGCCGAGGTGCTGGACGCCGTCGCCGGCCTGGCCGAACCGCAGCGGACCTTGCTGACGCTGGTCTACATGGAGGGTCTGAGCCACCGCGAAGCCGCGGCCGTGCTGGGGATCAGGCCCGGCGCGGTGCGCATGCGGCTGACCCGGGCTCGCCGCGCCCTGCGCGCGCAGCTCGAGAGATCGCGGGGGGGGGGGGGGGGGGGGGGGGGGGGGGGGGAGCGGCGGCGGTGAAGTGGGCGGAGCACACGGGCATCCGGAATCCGGAGCGGAGGTGACCGATGCACGCTGATGATCACGGGACTGACAGGCCGGGCAGTGGGGCGGATACCGCCGGAGAGCCGCCGAGCATTGAAGCCCGGATCGAGCAGGCACTGACGGATACGCCGCTGCCGGCGTATGGCTCGCCGGAGCCTGAACGGCAGCTGGTGCTGGGCGAGGCGTACGCGCGGGCGGACCGGCGCGGTGCCACCGGCCACGCGGCCGGCGGACGGTCGCGCTGGGGCACGAGGGCGCTGATCGCCGCCGCGATCGTGGTCGCCGCGGTGGCCACTGCTGCCGTCATGCTCTGGCCGTTAAGGCTGAACAACGGCGTCGAGGGCGTGGGCCTTGAGGCGGCCGCGGCCTGGGCGGCGACTGAAGGCTGCGTGATCGAACTCGATCTCGCGCAGCTGCCGCCCGAGCCGGATGAACTCGAGGCGCTGGTGCCGGGCATCACCGCCGACATCGACGTGGTCCTGGAACTGCCGGATGAGCAGATGGCGGCACTCGGTCTGAATGCCTATCCGGGCCTGGTATTCCACCGCGCGCTGACGCGCTGGAATGCTGAGCATTCCCCGCCGGACGGCGGCCCGGTGCTTAGGTCCACCCAGCTCACCGGCCAGCATTCCCAGTTCATCGCCGGCGGGGGAATCATCTCCAGCGTCGCCCTGGTGCTGCTCAACGACGACCGGGAGCTGCTGGCTGAAGTGCTGGCGATGCTCGACACGCTGCCGGGCATCTCACCGCCGCGCGTGTATCGCGAGACGCTCTATCTGAATGAGAAGTATCCTGAAATCTATGCCCCCGCGCGCAAGGTGATCGTCAACGATCGAGAGCTTCGCTATCCCGTCGACATTGATGAGCGGTACGTCGAGACGCTGCACATGATGTTCGCGATGCTCGACCGTGAGCGTGTCTACTACCGCGCCTTCTGGACCACGCTGAGCCGCGAGCGCGGCGGGGAACCGCTCGTGACCGGCGACGTGCTCAGGATTGGTTTCA
This sequence comes from uncultured Planctomycetales bacterium, assembly GCA_964609245.1. Lineage (GTDB taxonomy): Bacteria > 4484-113 > 4484-113 > 4484-113 > JAFGCY01 > JAFGCY01. Next base: position 8,416 of record CAZSSB010000046.1, read on the forward strand.
ACGAAGCCGGTGACATGCTGATCGACACCGTAGTCGAGACCTGGAATCCGCCGGGCGAGCACGTGCAGGCATCCCTGTCGTTCGATCCGCGCGACACGTCTGCGGACTTCGACGTGCTGGCGGAACTGACGAAGCGGCTGGAGCAGCGGCAAGCACAGGCACGCGGCGAATCCGGCGGCGACAGCCCGCGCTACACACTCACCATCGAGCTGATTCCGCTTAAGCGAATGCTGGCACCGGCCGCGGAGCGGCTGACGGAAGCGGAGCTGGCGCAGACGCGGCAGGTCTATCGCGACATCCAGCAGGCCTTCAGCGACTGGTACTCCGGCGTCGACGAATTCCGCGATCCCACGCGGCGCGACCGCCGGGCACGGCTGCACAAGCCGAAAACGTTCGGCGAGGGCGTGGTGAGCGCAACGGCGAGCCTGGTCACGGGCGACGCCGACCAGCTGGCGGAGCTGCGAGGGCTGCTGGAGATGGCCAGCGGGGTCAAGCCGACGGTCTCCAGCGTTGACCGGACGGAGCTGGCACTGCCGGTTGAGGGCTACGTCGTCGAGTACGAGCAGCTCTACCACCGCAACCCAGCCGGCAGCGCCTGCTCCGGAGCAAGCGCCAGGAAGCAGCTTCTGGATGCTCTCTCGTCCTGGCTGGATGACTACAACAGCGGCGTAGAGGAGGAAAGCCGCGAAATCACAATCGCGGAGCTACGCGACGTGGACATCTGGCACGGCTGGCACAAATGCACGGCCGCCCTGATCTTCCCCGCCAGTAATCCCGCGCTGATCGACAGCCTGTCGGCGCGGCTGCGGGACGTGCCCGGAGTGGCGGGGCCCAGCGTGACGGCCCGCGAGATCTACTTCAGCCCCGTCAATCCGGAGCCGTTCCTGCCCGGGCGCAAGGTGGTGATCGACGGCGTTGAGTACGGCTTCCCGCAGGATTTCAGCGCCCGGGAATGGGGCGACCTGACTTCCGTCATCAAGTCGATCCGCGACCAGACGTGGTACCGCGCCAACTGGCGGCTGGGCGTGCCAGGCGGCGCCGCCGGCGAAACCCGCCATCCCTTCGGCGACGTCGTCATGTTGCGGCTCGATCAGCGCGGCGACCTGGTGATCAACACGCTGGTCGACGACTACGAGGCGCTCGTCGCCGACACCGTCGCGCAGGGGCTGATGCAGCCGGTACCGGAAGGCGCCATTGCGCGCTCCGTCGAGGTGCGCATCGCACCGGAAGGTGCGGCGGCGGACTGCGATCCGCTGGCGCTGTTGATCGAGAAGTCACGCAGCGGGGAGGAGGGCCGCGGCGGCATTCGCGGCGGCGACCAGCCGTTCTACCGCATCAAGTTTCCGCTGCTGCCGCAGGAGCGCTGGACGGCCACCGGCGCTATGCGCCTCGGCAACGCGGATCTGATTGCTGCCCGCGAGATGGAGCAGCGGATGCGCCGGGCGTTTGACGAGTGGTTTGCCGGTCAGCCGCAGCTGCACGGCGATGCGCTGATGCGCCACGGCGCGGCCCTGCACTTCTGGCGCATCGGCGAGATGGCGTTCTGCGCCAATCTGCAGCTGTTCACGGATGAGCCGGCGCTCAAGGACGAACTGGTCGGGTTACTCATTACCGCCGGCAGTGGTCTCGCGCCGGACGAGGAGTGCTACCCGGGCCGTTAGGGTGCTGGACCGGCATGGACCAGCGGCCGCCGCCCGGCGCCGCTGTAACCGGCGCACCCGCGATGGCATCATTACTTGTATGGGCGTGGGGGATGCGCCGGTTGGCGGATTCGAGGATGTGCTCACCGAGCACGTCTATCGGGCCGCCTGGCGCTACGCCTGGCATCTGCGGCCGGTCTACGAGGACGCCCAGGACCTGCTGCAGGAGGCCCTGGCCCACGCCTGGCTGCGGTTTCACCAGCTGCGCGATCAGCGGCGCTTCAAGGGCTGGCTGCTCAGTATCGTCCGCACCCGCTTCCTGATGGCCCGCCGGCGGCGGGCACTGCCGGTGACGGGCGACGGTCTGCCCCTCCAGGAGGCGGGCGCAGGCGGGAGCCACACTGCCGGCCGCTATGCCGGCCTGCCGCCCGCGCTGGCAAGCGGCATGCTCAGGCTGCCCGCCGCGCAGCGTGAAGCGGTGGAGCTGCACTACCTGCAGGAGCTGAGTATCGAAGAGGTGGCCGGCGTGCTGGGCATCCGGCCGGGCACCGTCAAGGTCAGGCTGCATCGCGCGCGCCAGCGGCTGAAGCGCGCGCTGGCCGCGGACGTGTCGGGGCAGCTCAGCCGCGCCGAGCGAGGTGACTGAATGGATGACAGAGACCGACAGCTCGATGAGAATCTCGCCGCAGCGGCGCGTCGCAATGCGGCCGGCACACCCGCTGCTCCGGACCAGCGTCTGGTGACTGATCGTGCCAGGAGGCGAGCCGCGACGCTGCGGGTCGACGGTCGCGGCCGGCTGCGCCTGCGGTTGGCGGAAGTCGCAGTGGTCCTGGTCATCGTGGCCGCGCTGATTGTGATCCTGGTGCCCATCATCCGCCAAGCGCAACTGAATCGGGGCGAATCGCGCCTGCCGCAAATGGCCACGGCGGCCTGGGCCAGCACCGAGGGCCACGTGATCGAGTTCACCATCCGCTATGACAGCTGGGATGACATTCCGGACTACAACGCGCCGTTTCATCCGCGCCGCGAGACTCGCGCAGCAGTAAACTCATGGCTTGAGCAGCATCCCGGGCTGAAGTCAGAGACGCCGGGTCTGCCGGTGGCCGACGTAAGTATGTCGTACTTCTGTCGAGAAGAGCCGGAGGCCAAACTGGAACTCCAGGTCCTGGTGTCGGTGGGGGACAGCGAACTCGTTCGGGACCTAGCGCAGGCGATCTGCGAAACAACTGGCTTCACCGGGCCTGAGACCAGCAGTCGGACGCTCTACTTCTCAGGGGAGTATCCGGAACTGCTGTCCGACGAAGTCACCATCCGGATTGACGGGCAGGACTACTGCTTTCCTCATGACTTCACGATCGATGAGGCGCGCAGCATCGCCCGCGACCTGCGCAACTGGCGGACTTCGTACGAGGGGCGATTCGGTTTTGGCATCAGCAGGCGCTTCGGTGACTTCGTCGTATTCAAGCTGGAACACCTGCCGGGCGGCGTCCTCGACTACGCTGTCATCACCCGTGAACTGGAGGTGGATGAGGAAGTCCGCGACACGATCAGCGGTCACTCAAACACCGTGTTCGAGCCCGATCAGGAGGATCTCGCGCACCCCTGGCGCGACCCGGTGCTGGAGCTGATTCGCCTGGGGCGCTTTCACAACTGGAGCAGTCGGGCCAGCAGGGGAAGGGCGGAGACCAGAATCGACGTCGCCATCTACTACTGCAGTAGTCGGCTGGTGTCAGAGGACAAGTGGGGTTTACTGCAGGAGCGGCGGCAGCGTTTGATTGATGAGGGCCGCGAGCAGCTACCGCCACTGACGGACGAAGACTGGGTCGAGATCGAGGAGTGGGCGATCGGTCTGGAGGAGCAACTGCCGGCCGATGTGCTGGAGAGAACCGGGAAGACATGGATGGAGCTTGGTCGGGACGAGTACAACAACCGGCGGGCGACGAAGATCGACCGGGAGACCAGGCAGTCGGCGGCGTACAGGTCATTTCCCGAACTCACGGAGGAAGAGCGGGCACAGGCGCTGCTCCTGGCCGAACGCCTGCGCAACGTAACAAAGCACTGGTACGCGGACAACGCTGAGGCGGTATATGAGAGCGGGCCCGGCACTGAGATCAGCCGCCGCGTGAAAGAGGTCGACGGAGTCCCCGTGAGCTTCCTGATCACACTCAGGTGTAACGATCCGGAGTATGCGGACAGCCTCCGTGCGACGCTTGAAGGAGTTGAGGGGCTGGTGCAGCCGTGGCAGGTCAGCGAGTCCTCGATCGGGCACAGCGTCGGCACGGATGACCAGGCGCCGCCTATAATCGGCGGGTGAGTCAGCCCCCAGAGCAACCGCAGGCTCAGCTGCCTGAGACACCGTCCGCGCCACCCCCGCCGGCCGATGAGCGGCCGCCGGCGATCATCGTCGAGCACCTGACCAAGCGTTTCGACAAGGTGCTGGCGGTCGACGACATCTCCTTCGCCGTCCCGCAGGGCGAGTTCTTCGGCTTCCTCGGCCCCAACGGGGCGGGCAAGACCACAACGATCCGCGTGATCTGCGGCCTGCTGCGCGCGGACTACGAGCGCATTCAGGTGGCGGGGTGCAGCCTGCGCGACGATCCGCTGGGCGTCAAGGCCTCAATCGGCGTGATGCTGGAAGAGCCCGTGCTTTACGAGCGGCTCAGCGCCCGCGAGCACCTGCGCTTCACCGGCGAACTCTACGGCCTCAGCACGCAGGAGGCCGACCGGCGGGGCGCGGAACTGCTCTCCCTGCTGGCGCTCCAGGACGACGCCGACCGGCTGATCGTGGACTACTCCTCGGGGATGCGCAAGAAGGTGGCCCTGGCCTGCGCTCTGATCCACGACCCGCCGGTGCTGTTCCTCGACGAGCCGTTCAGCGGCATCGACACGGTGTCCAGCCGCCAGATCAAGGACCTGCTCCGGCGCCGCGTGGAGCAGGGGGTGACGATCATGTTTAGCAGCCACGTGATGGAGGTCGTCGAGCGGCTGTGCACCGGCCTGGCGATCATCCACCAGGGGCGGATCGTCTTCGCCGACACCATGGCCAGCCTGCGCGCCCGCCCGGACTATGAGAGTCTGGAAGACGTCTTCATCGCCGCCGTCGGCCGCGAGGAGCTGATCCACGCCGACGACCAGAGCTGGCTGCGGGAGTGACTGCACGCGCTGCGGGATTCCCCTACGCCATTGGCGCCCAGCGCCTGCTATTATGCATTCGGGAGCATGGGTCAGTTTCAACTATTTCAGGATCCCGAGTACCACGAGTGGGTGCGCCAGTGGGGAAAGCCGGTGCTGGCGGCGATCTACCGCCAGGACCCGGTGGAGGGCAAGCTGCGCCTTGACGAGGCGCAAGCCGCGCTGGAGGAGTGCACCCTGCCGGAGGAACAGCTTGAAGCGCTGACCCTGTCGCTGACCTGGTTCGAGTACAACCTCAGGCGGATCGGCGCCGACGCCGACATCTCGGAGCAGTGCTACCTGGACACGCGCGCGATCCTCCTGACGCGGCAGTCGACGGACGGCGGCGAGCTGCAGCGCCGGCGGCTGCTGCTGGTGCTGCGCTGCGAGGGCGACGCCGACGGCATCGAGCCGCTCGGCCGCGCCGAGGTGGACGAGTTGCTCAGGCCGCTCACACGCGCCGACGAGGACCACATGCTGTGGCATGCGCTGGCGCTGTGGGCGTTCCTGCACGGCGACGGTGAAATCATGCGGCGGGCCTACGCGGCGCAGCTGACCAATCCCAGCGCCACCATGGGCCAGGCCAAGTGGCAGCGCGTGCACCTGATGCACCGGCTGCTGGAGGGCAGCGCCACGCGCGAGGATGTCCACGCGGCGATCAGGTCGCAGCAGGTCCGGCCCCAGCTGCTGGAATTCCTCAACCACATCTGGCCGCGCTGCCGGGCGGCGGGACTTGACGACGAAGACCTGCGCGCGATGCTGGCGATCAAGGCCAAGGAGATCGACGCCGCGCGGCCGCCCGTCCCGCAGCCCGAGCGACGGACCAAGACCACCCGCACCCCGCCCTAAGGCGCGTGGCAACCGGGCTGCCCAGCTCGGCACGTCCAGCTTCAGCTCAAGAGCCGGCCAACCGGAATAGTGTATATTGGACCAATGGGTGAGGCTTCTCACGCCGCCGAGCGGGAGGACTGGTATCAGCGGCTGATCAGCCCCATTCGCGCGGCGCTCTACGCCAACGACCAGCCGCAGGCGGCGGCGGCGCTGGAGCAGGCCTGGGCCGAACTCGACAGCATGGGGCTGGCGGAGGACCAGCACGAGATGATGGGCTATGTCCTGAGCTGGTACGAGTTCGTGAAGACGGTGCAGGACCAACCGATCGGGTTGGCCGCCGAGCAGTACCGCCGCACGCTGGAGCGCTTCACCGCACCGGCGTGCACACCCGCCGGCGAAGCACAGCGCCGGCGGCTTGAGGCGATCCTGCGCTGCACCGGGCGGCTTTACGACTGCGCCGACCTGACCCGCGCCGAGCTGGATCAGCTGCTCGAGGGCCTGCCCGGGCTGGAGACGGACGAGTTTCTCTGGCACAACATCGCCGGCTGGGCCTTCGCCAACCGCGACGTGGAGATGCTGCACCGCGCCTACGAGGTGATGCTGACGGAGCCCAGCAACCTGCTGGGCCAGGCCAAGTGGCAGCGCGTCAACATCATGCTGCTGCTGGTCGAGGGCCGCGCCACCCGCCGCGACGTCGAGTTCACCGTCAGGAACATGCGGGTGCTGCCCCAGATCATCGAGTTCCGGGTGCGGATCTGGCCGGAGTGCGTCCGCCGGGGCCTCACGGACGACCAATTGGAGCGCCAGCTGGACGAGCGCTACGCGCAGCTGCGCCAGCGGCCTCCCGTACCGGACCTGGAGCCACGCACCAAACACATCCTCAGCTGAGCGGGGCGGGGCCCGCCGGCCGGTCCTACAGCGACTCGATTACGCGCCGCATCGCCTCGCCGGCATGCGCGCTCACCTCGGCCAGCGCCTCATTGCCGGTGGCCTGGGCCATCATCGCGGGGTCCATCGCGGAGACCTCGACGCGCCCGTCGTCGTGCTGCTGGACGACAACGTTGCAGGGCATCAGTACGCCGATCTTGTCCTCCAGCGTCAGCGCCCGGCCGGCGAACTGCGGGTTGCAGGCGCCCAGGATGCGGTAGGGGCGAAAATCCATGTCCAGCTTCTGCTTCAGCGTGGCCCGGGCGTCGATCTCCGTCAGCACGCCGAAGCCGTGGGCGGCCAGCGCGGCCGTCGCGCGCTCGAGCGCCTCGTCGAACCCGCAGTCAACGAACCTGCTGATGTGATAGCTCATGGATGATCCTCCGGCGGCATCACAGTATCATCACTATCTCTACCCGCCTGAGGGCGCATCCTACCTGTCGCCTGTCGGTAGCGCGAGCGTCCCGCCCGCGATCCGGCAGCCCCACCCTGGGCGGGGTCCCGACCCGCCGATTAGGTGAGATACTCGGTAGCCGCGCATCCTATGCGCGGCGCGGAGTGGGCGCGAAGAGGCTTCGCGCCTACCGAAAGCCCCGGGCTCAGCTGCTGCGCTCGAAGCGGATCGGCTCGACGGTCGGGTCCAGCCGGCAGGTCAGGGCCACCGCCACTCCGGCCTCGTTCAGTTCGAAGACCAGCGGCGCGGCGCCGACCATCGGCAGATAGTTGAGCTCGTCGGCGGGATCGTCCTGAAGCACGAACTCGTGCTCCTGGCGGTGGGCCAGCCGGCAGCCGAAGCCGTGCAGCTCGCCATGCAGGCCATCCTCGTCCGCCGCGATCGACAGCTCGCCGTAGGCCGGGTGCAGGTAGCTGCCGGCGTAGGCTGCTGCCTCGAGCGGAGGCTCGCTAGCCTCGCCGGGCTGGGCATCCTCGCTGTCCGACTGCCCGGCCATCTGCGTTACGATGCTGATCACGCGCTCGGCGGTGCCGGCGGACTCCAGCCCCAGCAGCCGGTCGGCGATCTCGCGGGCGACCACGTTCGGCAGCGCGTTCATCTGGCCGTTGCACAGCACCGCAATGCCGGCCGACAGCTCCGGAAGCAGCATGATCTCGGCGGTGCAGCCGTCCATGATCCCGCTGTGGCTGACGGCGTAGTGGCCGCGGTAGGGCGCGATGAACCAGCCCAGGCCGTAGTTGGTCAGCGGCGTTTCGGGGCTGGAGAAGGTGTACTGCGGCATGTGCACCTGCGGCGTATGGAGTTCGCTCAGCTGCTCAGCGGACAGCAGCTGCTCCGCCCCGGCGCGCCCGGTCAGCTGGAACTCAAGCCACTTGAGCATGTCGGTGACGCTGGACTGCATCGAGCCGCTGGCGGGCACGGACGGCGCGGCGAAGTGGCCGACGGGCTCAAGGTTGCTCAGATCGCCGCTGGGCCCCAGCGGCCGGTAGCCGTGGGCGAAGTCCGGGGCGGCCTCCATTGCAGCGACGTCGAAGGTGGTCGCTTCCATCCCCAGCGGCTGAAGCAGCCTGGTCCGGACCAGTTCCTCCCAGCCCTGGCCGGTGACGCGCTCGGCGATCACCCCGGCGGCCGCGAAGCTGAGATTGCTGTACTGCCAGCGCTCGCGGAAGTCCTGGGCGGGCTCCAGATAGCGCAGGGCGGCGAACAGCTGCTCGCGGTCGAGTTCGGCGTGATTAAGCCAGACCAGGTCGTGACGCGCCAGGCCCGTGCGGTGGGCCGTCAGGTCGCGCAGGGTGGCGTGCGCGGTGGCGTAGTCGTCCCACAGCGCGAAGTCCGGCGCGTACTCGATTACCGGCGTATCCCAGTCCAGCAGTTCTTCATCGACCAGCTGGGCCAGCAGCGCGGTGGTGAAGGTCTTGGTGGTCGATGCGATGTGGAACCGCGTGTCGGGCGTGACGGGCAGCTCGTCCTCGATGTCGCGCACGCCGAAGCCCTCGGCCATCACCGTCTGGCCGTCGACCGTCACGCCGACCGCCAGCCCCGGCGCGCGCAGCGGCTGAAGCCAGCCGGCGATCTCCGCGCTGAGGCCCTCAAGCCGCGCGCGGGCGGTGTCCGCCTCCGCGTTCGGATCGCTGAGCGTCAGGCTGAACGGGAAGCTCATCCCGCTCTGGTAGTAGGTGCCGCTGATGCTGGCGGTCGCCGGGTCGTACTGCCCCGAGAACTCGGCGACGTTGCTTTCATCCTCGTCGTCGAGCGGCAGCCCGATGTAGACGGGACTGCCGGCCTCGACCTCAACGTCGGTGGCCGCCAGCCCGCTGATCCGCTGCTCGGGGAAGTCGAAGACCGCCAGCCAGCCGCCATCGTCGGCCTGGCTCAGCGTCATCCGCACCTCGACGGGCATGCCCGGCACCTCGATGGTGCCGCTGTAGCTGCCGTCCGCCGGCGCGTCGTCCGCCGGAGCAGCCGCGGGCAGCATGGACGCCAACAGCAACAGGATGGCCAGTAAACCAGGCCGGTGCGTGCTTGCTGTAAACCCCTTCATGATCCTTGCCTCCCAGCTCGATTGAGTACGCCGGACCCGCCGGCCGCGGGACTTCCCCGCGCGGCGGGTTCAGCTTCGATGGGTTTCAGACTCCCGGTCCGCGTTCGTGGTTCGAGGCCGCGGCGAAGAGAGGCGCGGTGGGGGGGTCCGACGGGCTAAACCGGACGGGCGCCGCCTGACCCCGTCCGGTTCCCCGTACCGCCCGCCGCCTTACTGCGCCGGCGGCTTGCTCTCACCAACCTGGCCGCCGCCCTGCTGGGCGTGCATGCCGAGGCTGGCCATCCCGCTGACGGCGCCGAGGTTCATCGAGTCGATCGCGCTGCTCGGCACGATCATCAGGCTGCCCTTCTCCTTGAGGCCCTCGAACAGCATGTTCATCGCGCGCAGGTGCAGCGCCGTCGGGCTGTCGGCGTACTGCTCGGCCGCCTCGTAGAAACTCTTGGCGATCTGCTTCTCGCTCTCGCCGAGAATCACGCGCGCCTGGCGCTCGCGCTCGGCCTGGGCCTGGCGGCTCATGGTGTCCTGCAGGTCGCGCGGGATCTTGATCTCGCGGATCTCGACGCTCTGCACCGTCACCCCCCAGGGCTCGGTGCGCTCGTCGATGATCTCCTGCAGGCGGGCGTCCAGCACGTCGCGGCCCACCAGCAGCTCCGCCAGTTCGGTCTTGCCGATCAGGTCTCTCAGCGCCGTCTGCGCCGCCCAGCTGACCGCGCTGTCGAAGTCCTCGACTTCCAGCGCCGCCTTCTGCGGATCGTAGACCAGCCAGAACATCACCGCGTCGACGTCGACCGGCACGGTGTCGCGGGTCAATGTCTCCTCGGCCAGTAGGTCCGTGGTGTGCACGCGGGTGTCGATCCACTTCGCCACCGTGTCGACGAACGGGATCAGCCAGAACACCCCGGCCTGCTGCACCGCGTGGAACTTGCCGAGCCTGAGCACCACCACGCGGTCCCACTGGTCGGCCACTTTCAGGCAGAACAGGAAGATGAACGCGATCCCCAGCAGGACCACGAAGCCGATCAGCCCGCCGACGATCACCATGTCCTGGCCGGTGCTGTCACCGACGACCATCGCCGGAATGAAGACCGCCAGCGAGATCAGCAGCCAGACGACGAACCAGAAGATCGCCACCGGATGAATGTGCCCGCTGGCGGTCTGATCGCTGGCCGGCCGGCTGCCACCGCCCGTCATGATTGGTACGAATGCCATGTCCTTCTCCTTTGCTTTGTGTACTGCCCCCGCATCCGCGAGGATGTCGCGCCGGCTGGCCTGGGCCCGGCGGCGCTCTGCCTTCTTCTTGCTGGCCGCGGCTGCTGCGGCGATGGCGGCGACGGCTGCGCCCAGTCCGCCGACTACGGCGCCGACCCACTCGCTGTCGCCGCTGAGCAGCCCCAACACGATGTTCCCTGTCCAGTCCATTACACTTCTGCCTCCCCCAGCACTTCCGCTGTCATCTCCATGATTTGCCGGTCGCTGTAGCCCAGCGACTTGAGCTGCCGGACGGTCTCCCTCAGCTGCGCGCGGCCCGGCGCCTCGGCCGGCTGATCCTCACCGGGATCGACGGCGAAGGTGCCGATGCCGTGCTTGCGCGCCAGGTAGCCCTCGCGCTCCAGGTCCGCGTAGATCCGCGAGACCGTATTGGCGTTGATCCCGAGATCGACGGCCAGGTTGCGCACCGTCGGCAGCTGCGTCCCGGCCTTGAGCGTGCCGTTGTCGATCGCCAGGCGGATCTGGTTCTTGACCTGCACGTAGATCGGCACCTCGCTCTCCGGATTCACTCTCAGTGTCAGCCGCGCCATGGTTGCTCCTAGCGCCCCTGCTCCCGCGCCCGCCGGCACAGCTCGCTCAGCTCCGCCAGCACTTCGTCGGTGTTGAATACGGTCAGGTTGGTCACGGGCTTCGTGCGGCCTCTGCCATAGATCGAGATCGTCCACTTCGCGATGCCGGTGCCGCGCTCCAGCCGCGAGACCTGCTCCAGCGGCAGTCCCTTGACGCCCTTGGGCGGAAGCCCGAAGACCAGCATCTTGCTGGTGACGTACAGCCGCTGCCTGCTGATCTGGCCCAGGGATATCACGATTCCCGAAACGGTGCCCATCACGGTCAGCAGCCCCTGCGGACCATCCTTGTGGCCCAGGATCACGGCGATCAGCGTCACCACGCTGGCCAGCACCGTGGCCGCCAGCGACCACAGAAGAACCGCTCTCAGGAACTGCTGGGTCTGCCAGGAGGTCACGTACTCCTCGCCGGGCTCCAGCTTCAGCCAGTCCGGTGGCTGCTGTGTTGCTTTGTTGTCCATCCTGGTCGCTTCCATTCCCATGTTCCCGTTAGCTGAGCTTGGCGCCCGCCGCCTGGGCGAAGCCGGCCAGCTCATTGGCCGCCGCCCGTGGGTCGGCGACCTGCAGGCAGGCCGCCGGGCTGGATCCGCTGGTGGTGAAGACCTCCACCTGGCGCCGCGCCAGACCGCTGCCGGTCCGGACGCGGGTGATCTCGCCCAGCGGGATGCCGCCGTAGCCGCGGCCCTGCCTGACGATCAGCATCCTGGTCGTCAGGAAAGCCTGGCTGCCTCGCCTGATCCTGGCGAGTGTCACCATCGCGAGAGGCAGTACCAGCAGCGCGATCAGGACGGCGAGGATCGGCCAGAGGTCGGCGCCGATCTGGATGTCGGTGCGACGATCGAAGAGGTAGAAGTTGCCCAGGCCCGCCAGCACCAGCAAAGCCAGGCCGAGTTTGACCGCGATCAGCTGCTTCGGCTTGCCGCCGCCGCCGTAGGCTCTGACGAACCGCTCGCCCGGCTCGAGCTTGAGCCAGTCGGGCTTGTCGCCACCTCCGCCGCCGTCGCCACCCGCTGGTACGTGAATGAAAGGTATGAACATCACTCGCTCCTTTGACGCGCTCCCGCCATGATCACCGCCGCCCCTTGAACCTGAGGCTGTGGCAGGCCTGCTGGACGCTCCGCGCCAGGGCGTCGCGCTGCACCACCCACAGGCTGATCCGCACGCTGCCGGGCTCGTTGCTGTGCACCGTCAGGTTGCCCCGCCAGCACCAGAGGCTGGTCCTCGTGGCGGTGATCCTCTCCAGCGGGATCGAGCGGCTGGCCTCGCCCGCGTAGTCCACAATCAGTCGCCGGTTGGTCAGATGCACCGCGTGGGTGCCGAAGATCGCGTTGTTGATCTCCAGCACCAGCCGCACCACGCGGTCATAAAGGCTCATGCCCGCCCCCTCGGGAGTCAGCAGCGCCATCACGATCACGAAGCCCAGCAGGCCGCCGCTGGAGCCGAAGATCACTCCCAGCCACAGCAGGGCATGCCAGGGCTTCAGCGTCGCGCCGCTGCCCAGATGGTCCTCGCCTTCGCTCAGCGGGACGCGGACGACCATGTCGTCCCGCAGTCCCGTTGCCTGAGCTCCATAAGCGCTTGTCATCTCGTGGTCCCCTTTGCCCCTGTCAGACGTCGTAGACGGCCTCGCGCTGCTCGACGGAGCCGGCGCCTTCTCTCAGGTAGATGGCGTAGGTGCCGGTCCCGCTGCGACGCAGCAGGTAGCCGTCGTCCTCCAGCCGCCGGCAGATGCGGCTCAGCTCGTTGGCGTTGATCTCGAGGTCCAGCGCCAGCTGCCTGACCGTCGGCAGCCGCTTGCCCGGCCGGCACTCGCGGGTGCGGATCAGGCGCTTGATCTGGTCGCGGATCTGATCGCCGTAAGGCTGGGCGCTGTCCAGATTGACACTGATAACGCTGCGTTCCATATGCTAATCCCTCCGCTTCCGCCTGAGCAGGATGCCCAGGTCTTCAAGGTCCGTCATGTCGGCCTGTCCGCCCGCGGCGTCGCCGACCAGCAGGCGGTCCACCTCCCAGCCGTCACGCCGATGCCGGGCCAGCAGCTGGCTGAGCTCCCCCACGGCCAGACCATCCGTGCCGAGCAGCTTGTACTCGAAGCCCACCCGGGCGTCAGGATCGTGCCGCGGGGTGCTGAGCGCCGCCGGCGTCGTCCTCCCCGTCTCGATCGGCAGTGCGTCGCACATCACAGCACCTCCCGCTTGAGCCAGAAATGCACGTAGCTGTCGGTGTAGACCACGTCGATCAGTTCCCAGCCGTCGCGGCCGAGCTGCTCGATGGTGTCGTCGGAGTCCTTGATGCTGTTGCAGCCGACCTGGGTGCGGATGTACTCCCACCTCGTGCGCCTGCCGCCTGCTTTCTCCGTCGATCCGTCCATATCCCACCTCCCGCCGGCCACCCCTTCGATCTCAGTGTCACTGGCATCTAGTGACCTAGCGGACTAGTACACTCTAACACACCAGATGCAAGTTGTCAAGGGGAAAGCGTGGAATCGGGGCGTTTGTCGGGCTCGCCGGTCGGCAGACGAAGGGGCGGCGGCGGCTGGGCACTCGATCGAGCATCGGCGAGCCTGCGCGGGTATACTCTGCTACCAAGGACAGGATACTGGAGGACGTTTATGGGGTTTGCGGCCAGATGGATCACGCTGATGCTGGCGGGCCTGATGATACTGATGCTGGGCTCGTGCTGCTATCTCGGCGACGACGACTTCGATGACACCCAGCCCGACGTGCACAGCGAGGGCGGCGGCGGCGATACTTAGGGCAGCCGGACGGCATTCAGGCTGACCGTCCACGCATCGCTACAATGATGGCATGGTGCTGATGGCCCTGGTGCTGGTCGGCGCAGTCGTCGCGGTGCTGCTGGTCTTCTGGGGGGCGGCTCTCTGGGGGCCGCACCGCGACCGATAACTCACGCCGCTCCCGCTCGATCAGGTAGAATAGTACGCAGTGTCAGATTCCCGGCCGTGCATCGGCTCTATTCCAGTAGGGTCACGAAGCTGGGTCGGAAGGTAGGGTCACGATGAAGGTCAGGCCGAGTGCGTATCTCGCAGTGTTGCTCTTGCTGGCGCTGAGTTCCTGCGCCGGTTCGCCGGCCGGCGATGAGGCCGGGCCGTGGCTCGGCGTCGAGATCGGAAGTCCGGTTGAGCTGCCTCCGCCGTCGGCGCTGAAGGCAACCTCGGACGATGGGCTCAGCGTGCTGCGACTGGGCGGCGCATTCGAGCAGGAGCTCAGCACCCACCGCGTCGGAATTCAGGGACCCGATGCCCTGTTCACCCCGCAGTTCGAGCCGGGCGGCGGGCCGCTGGAACCCGCCTGGGCGATCTACACCTTCGACACGACCGGCTATGACCACGACGGGACTATCCGCTGCGACTGGGCTTCGCGCGGCGACGACGATGACCTCTACTTCGGCGTGGCCGACTTCACGAGTGACAACTGGACCTGGTTTCCCGGCGGCAGCGCCAGCTATGTCTCGCTCGGCGACTGCACCCCCTTCACCGAGTTCGATCAGATGATGGTGGTGGTGGTCTGCACGGGCAGCGACGAGTGGTACCTCGAGCGCATCCGCATCGGCCAGTACGTCCCGCCCACCGTCATCGCGGTGACGCCCACAGTCGTGGAACCCGAGGCGCAGGCCACCTTCAGCGCCCAGGTTGAGGGCGACGTTACTGACTGGCTGTGGGACTTCGGCGGCGGGATGACGCCGGACACCTCCACCGACGCCAGTCCGGTTGCCACTGCCGGCAGCGAGATCAACTACTACTACGCGCAGGTCACGGCGTCGTGTCCGGCCGGCGAGGACAACTACCACTTCGTGCTCTACGTCAGCGACGATCCGGCCGGGCTGGCGATCGCCGGAACCCTGGCGATCTACTACGGCGATCCGCAGGGCGTGGCTGTCACCCTCAGCGGCGACGCCGACGCCACAGCTTATGCCGACGAGGAGGGGCACTTCAGCTTCGTCGAGCTCTCGCCCGGCGACTACACGATTACCCCCGACGGCGAGGGCTGGGAGCCGCCGTCGATCGATATCACCCTGACGGACGCCGATTCCACCAACAACCTCTTCATGCTCAAGCTATATCCCGATGGCCACCTCATCTTCGGCTCGGTTCTGACTTACTTCGGCAAGGACGACACCAGTATCTACATGGAGCTCAGCGGCCCGGTTGTGCACACGACTCGCCTGAATTCCGGTGACTACTTCTTCCACTGGCTGCCCGACGGAATCTATACGCTGACGCCCCAGTGCAGCCTGTCGCCCTACTTCTGGCCCACCTCGCGGACGGTAGTGCTGGCCGGCGAGAACGTCTACGCCGCCTTCCTGTTCGCGCTGGACCCGTATGAGGTCTACACCATCAGCGGCACCGTCACGGACCAGTTGAGCGGCCTGCCAGTCGAGGGCCTGGAGATCGAGTGCAATAACTGGTCGCCGGAGCGCACCGTAACGAACGCCCAGGGCTACTACGAGTTCGAGTGCGTGCCGTACTTCCAGAACAGCTACAAGATCCAGCCCGCCGACACCGACCCGGACGCGCTGTTTGACCCGGCCGCTTACTACCTGATGGTGGAGGACAGCGGCTATCCGAACAGCGACTTCGAGCGTTTCTTCGAGGAGTAGGGCGGGCCGCCGGCGGCGCGGGCGTCGCGCCCGCGATCCGTAGCGGTGTCCACTGGTGTCGCCGGCGATCAGCGCAACCCGAAGTACCAGATGGCAGCGGTGGCCAGCACGGCGGCAAACAGCAGAAACAGGACGGACAGCGCCTGCCTGCC
Organism: uncultured Planctomycetales bacterium; assembly: GCA_964609245.1. GTDB lineage: Bacteria > 4484-113 > 4484-113 > 4484-113 > JAFGCY01 > JAFGCY01. The sequence continues at coordinate 24,084 of CAZSSB010000046.1, forward strand.
GCGCGGGATCCTCATTCCGCCGGCGTAGGGACGGCACTTGTGCCGCCCGTCCGCGGTAGCAGGGGCTTCAGCCCCCTGACCCAGCCGCGCGGGGTTGAAACCCCGCCTACCTCTCCATCGTGGGTTGTACCCCGCCTGCCATCACCCCGGTAGCGGCGGGTTTCAACCCGCCGAGGTTTCGATCGCCGGACCGCGCATCAGATGCGCGGCTACCGCTCTGAACTGGTCTCCCGCCCACTTGGCTTGGGCCGGTTTCGCGGGTAGACTAAGGGTATGATTAGGTGGTTAGCGGTTTCGTTGTTGGTTTTCCTCTGCGCCTGCGCCGGTGGCCAATCGGAGAGCCCCCAGGATCTGTCGGCGCCCGCGGGTCCGGGCTTCGCCTCACTGCCCGCGCCCCAGGATCTGCCCGTGCGAGCGGCATCCGCCGTGGTCAGTTCGCTGGACGGCGCGCAGTTCGCCGCCGAGGTGGCAGGCCCGCTCAGGGTCACCGCCGACGGCGCCGCGGCGGACTATGCCCCGCACTGGGACCTCAGCGCGGAGCCGGTAGCAGCGGACCTGGCCTGGGCGCTCTACGTCTTCACCCTGACGGACTTTGAGGGCGGGCGCTGGGTCTGCAACAGCTGGACGGCGCCGCCGGTGGCGGGGGAAATGTGGCTGGGGCTGGGCGACCGCGCGGCGGGCCGCTGGGACTGGTACCAGCCGCTGCCCGACGGTTTCGTTGACGACCGGCTGCTGATCGAGGACCTGGAGCCGTATCTCGGCGCGGAGGACACCCTGCTGGCGGTGGTGGCGCTGACGGCGGACGGCGACTACTCGCTGAGCCGGTTGTGGCTGGAGGGCGAGCCGCCGATTGCCAGCGAGGTGGTGCAGAGCGACCTGGCGCCGGGCACGCTGGTGACCTTCAGCACGGACGCGGGCGGCGACGAGCCGCTGATCTTCAGCTGGGACTTCGGCGAGGGCGCGGAGCCCGGGACCAGCACCGATCCGGAGCCCGAGGTCACCCTGGGACCGGCCGGCATCTACCTGGGCAGTGTCAACATCGAGAATCCGCTGGGCGGCTTCCAGCTGGACTTCCAGTATGAGTCCGGGGTGCCCACCATCGAGTCCGTGGAGCCTGAGGGCGGGATGGCGGGCAGCGAGGTGACCTTCGGCGCGCTCGTCAGCGGCGACGGCGAGCTGGCTTACGCCTGGGACTTCGGCGGCGGGGCGGACCCCGACACCAGCGACGAGGCCAGCCCGACGGTGACCCTGGGCGCGGCGGGCGAGTATGAGGCCAGTCTGACGGTGACCAACGACTGGGGCGAGGACACCTTCGAGTTCACCCTGACCATCGAGGGCTGGCC
>CAZSSB010000047.1:0-25407 GCA_964609245.1 uncultured Planctomycetales bacterium
CCAGCGGCAGGGCCAGCGTGGCGGTCAGCCGCCGGCTGATCATCAGCCAGCCGAAAACCGCCAGCACTGCAATGAACACCAGGGCCACTGCACTTATTCTAGCGTCATGAGCCGGGAGAAGTACTCAACAAGGAACATGCCCTGCCCCGCAACCAATGTCACCTCGTTGCCGCGGCCGTCGCCGAAACCCAAGAATCCCCGGCTGTCCGCTGATGCTGGATCCGGCTCGACCTTCGTCGCTTTCTCTGCAAGCCTGGGGTTCTGAGAGATGATCATCGAGCTGACGTGTCTGAACAGAAGCGCACGCTCCTTGGCTGGATGGTTGCCGAAATCCAGCCTGACTGATCGCAACACGCTGTCGGTGAAGCCCAACGCCAGCTGGCAGTCCCACTCTTTGCCGCCTGCCTCAAATGTGTGCTGGCTGTCAATCAGGTGACGAAACACGCCTTCCGTGATGTCCTTGTCAAAGGGGGCGAGGTCAATGGTTGAGATGTGAGAGCCAAGCTGATAGCCATCGTAGCTCACGAGCGTCAGGTCAGAACCCCTGGAGCACGCGGGCAGCATCGCGACCGCAAGAACAAGCAGGCAAACGCACACCATGGGCTTCATTGGCATTACATCATAACCCGAGCCCATTCACGCCTGGGCCAGCACGTGCCTCAGGCCGATGCTGCGGGCGTAGCCGATCAGGCGGCGGTATTCCTCGTGGTCGATCCCCTGCCTGAGCTCGGGGAAGGCGTGGGCCTTGTAGCACGGCCGGTACTGCATCATCACGTTGACGGTAATCTCGGGCGACAGGCTATGCAGGAAGTCCAGGCAGGCGCGGCTGTCGTCGTAGTGCCCGGGCAGCACCAGATGCCGCACGCTCAGCCCGCGGCGGGCCACGCCGCGCTCGAGCGTTAGCCCCGGCCCCACCTGGCGCACCATCTCGCTGAGCGCCGCTTTGGCGACGGTGGCGTAGTCGCCGGCCTGCGTCAGTCTCGCGCCCAGCTGGTCACTGGCGAACTTGAAGTCCGGCATGTAGATGTCCACGACGCCGTCGAAGTACTCCAGCGTCCCCACCGCGTCGTAGCCACCGCTGTTCCAGACAACTGGCAGCCTGAGCCCCCGCCCCGCGGCGAGCGCCAGCGCCGCCAGGATGTCGGCCGGGTAGTGGCTGGGGGTCACCAGATTGAGGTTCTCCGCGCCCTGGCTCTGCTGGGACTTAAGCACCGTGGCCAGCTCGTCCGTGCTGACCGGCATCCCGTGGCGCAGGTGGCTGATGTCGTAGTTCTGGCAGAACACGCAGCCCAGGTTGCAGCAGCTGAAGAACACCGTCCCGCTGCCGCCGCGGCCGACGAAGTGCGCCTCCTCGCCGAAGTGCAGCCCGGCGCTGGCCATCATGATCTCCGCCGCCGCCCCGCAGTCGCCCCGCTCGCCGCCCAGCCGGTCCGCGCCGCACACTCGCGGGCACCAGCTGCAGGGGCTGCCGGCCCCGCGCAGCTGCTCTGCGCGGCGTGCCAGCTCCTCCGCGCCGAGCGCCAGGTAGGCCGGCTGCCAGCCCGCTGCCATCGGCTCATGATAGCCTGCGCGGCGGACGCGAATCGGCGCTATACTTCCGCTATGGAACGAACGCTGCTGGTGCTGCGCCACGGCAAGTCGCTGCGCGGGCCCGAGTTCAGCACGGACTTCGAGCGACCGCTGGCCCCGCGGGGCATCAAGGCCGCCCGCCGAATGGGGCGTTTCATGCGCGAGCACGATCTGGCCCCGCAGCTGATCCTCACCAGCGGCGCCGAGCGGGCGCTCAGTACCGCGCGGCTGGTGCAGGACCAGCTCGACGACGTGGAGCTGGCGATCGACGACGACTTCTACCACGCCGATATCGGCGACGTCTACGACTCACTGGCGCGGATCGACGGCGAAGTCGCCACCGTGTTGATCGTCGGGCACAATCCCACCTGGGAGATGCTGGTCGACGACGCTACCGGCACCTACGATGCGGTGCTCAAGACCTGCAGCCTGGCCGTGATCCGCTTTGACTGCGCCAACTGGGCGGACGTCGGGAGCCGCGACGGCCAGCTGCTCGAGGTGTTTCACCCTCGCGAGCTGCCTGATTAGCACGGATCAGCAGTAGCGATTCACTGCGCCGCGGAGCGTGGGCGGCGCAGCAGGACTAGTCCCAGGATGATCGCGATCAGGCCGCCGAGGGTAAACGCCGCCAGCCGGCCCCAGCGATCGAGCAGGCGGGTCAGCAGGTCGCCCCAGCCGCCGCCTCCCGCGACGCTTTCAATGACCTCCACCGGCACCTCGCTGAGCGTGGTAACCTCGCCGGCGTAGACCGCCGCCTGCGGGTCCGCCAGGGCCGGGTCGAGCGAGACGGCTGCCGGCTCGCCCAGCCACAGCGTGATTTCGCTGTCCTCGGGCATCGCGAAGCACAGCCAGGTCTCGGCGGAGTAGGCCTGCACGCCGCTGACCGCCAGCGTCTCCGCCGGTCCGTCCTCCACCACCAGCCCCCAGGGCCGCGCGTCGCCACCTTCGGCGTTGACCTCGATCCACTTCTCGGAGCGCGCGATGCCGGCGGCGGTCAGTGTATCGACCCAGACCGCCTCGCTAACCGTCGTCTCCGGCTGGCCGTCGCGCCCCAGGCGCACCACGCGCATCCGCCGCAGCTCGCCCGGCGCTTCGGCCAGCACCTTGAGCTTGAGCAGCGGTACGCGGCTGTCGGCCAGCAGCAGCGGCCAGACGTGCTCGCCCGGCGTCTCGGCATCCGCCATTGGGCCGAGGCCCACGGACAGCTCATACGGCTCGGGCGCCTGCGTAGGGCTCATCCAGCCCTCCACCTTGCTCAGGATTACGCCCGCCGCGCCCGCAAAGCTCAGCTTCAGGTAGCGCGCCTCACCGACGTCGCAGGCCACGTCGGCCAGCCGGGTCACCTGCCCCCCCGCGACCCGCTGCAGCACAACCTGGGCACCGCTGACCGGCTCGTAGTCCAGGTCGTCGGCGGAAGCAGCGATGCTGACCGCGCAGAGCATCTCGGCGGCCACGAACTGCAGCCGCAGGTGGTCAAGCGCCACCGGCGGCGCGCCGCGATCCAGCACCGCCGTGGTGCGTCCATCGGCATCGCTTTCCTCCCGCAGGATCTCAAGCCGCTCCAGCACCGGTGCACCCGGCAGCTGAGAGTCGGCCAGCCAGGCGGCAATCTCCGACTCGCCCGCCGCCAGTCGCCACTGCGCGCCGCCCAGGATCTGGGCCAGCACATCTCCCCGCAGCCGGACCTTGACCAGCTCCCCCGCCGCTGGCAGCGACTCACGCCACTCCACCCACGCACCGCTGGGCTGCTGATCGGACTGCGCATGCACTGCGGCGCCGGCCGGCACCAGTGCCGCCAGCGCTGCAGCGATCAATAGCGGGATGCGCACGCCCCGGATTGTAGCAGGCTGCTACCGGACGGCGGCGGCGGGTTGTGTCAATAGCAGAGCTTAACTGAGACTGGCTCGCACATCTTGACAATGAGTCTCAGTCGTGTTAGCGTCTTACTGCGGGGAACCGACGATCGGCGGCGCCGTGCGGCGCGCCGCCAGCCCGATCCGGAGCAACGGCATGGGAGATGACCACAGGCAACACCGCGACCATCGGCGTCGCCGGCGCGAGCGCCACCACGCCTGCGGACACACCAATGGCCACCGGACACTGCGCGACTGCCGCTGCGGCGAGCGCGTGATCGTGGTCCGCATCGCCTCCGACCTGCCCTGCGCCACCCGGCTGCGGGAGCTGGGCATCCTGGAGGGGGAAGCGGTGGTGGTGCTGCGCCCGGCCGATCCGCTGGTGATCCTCGCCCAGGACAGCCGCATCGCGATCGACGTCGGTACCGCGGATGCGATCGAGGTTGACGGAACCGTCGATGACTGAGGCTGGCGCGGGTGACGAGGCGCTGAGCGCCGTCCTGCGGGGATCTCACTGAGATGAAGCACATCAGGTTCTTCGCGGGCTCCGAGCAGGGCAACCATCCCGCCCGCGGGGAAGGGGCCGGCCAGCAGGTCCGCGTCGCCGTCGTTGGCAATCCCAATTCCGGCAAGACGACCCTGTTCAACGCGCTGACCGGCCTCAGACAGAAGGTCGGCAATTACCCCGGTGTCACCGTCGAGAAGAAGGAGGGAACCTTCGACTATGCCGGGACCTCGTTCCGGCTGGTTGATCTGCCCGGCTCTTACTCGCTGACCGCCACCAGCGACGACGAACGCGTGGTACGCGACATGCTGCTGGGGCTGCTGCCCAGCGAGCCCGCGGTGGACATCGCCCTGGTGGTGGTCGACGCCACCAACCTCGACCGCCAGCTGTTCCTCGCCACCCAGGTGATGGACCTGGGGCTGCCGATGGTGATCGGCCTGACGATGAACGACGAGGCGGCCCGCCGTGGCCGGGTGGTCGACGCGGCGCATCTGGAGCACGCGCTGGGCGTGCCGGTCGTGGAGGTTGTGGCCCCGAAGGGTCAGGGAATCGAGCAGCTGCGGCGGGCGGTGGCGGGAGCCGTCGAGCACCATCCGGCGCCCCCGCCCTGGTCGCTCGGGGAACGGACGCTGAGCGCCGTCGATCGGCTGGCCGAGCGGCTGGGCGAGCATCACCCGGCGCCGCTGCAGTACCGGCGGCAGCTGGCGTTGCAGCTGCTGATGTACCCCGAGTCGGAGCACCCGCTGGGCGCGCTGCCGGGCGTCGCCGAGGCCACCCGGGAGGTCCGCGCCGAGCTGGAGTCCGGGCACGTGCCCTGGCGCGGGGCCGAGGCCCAGGGCCGCTACGCGTGGATCACCAGAATCGCCGGCGGCTCGCGGGCGGCGGCTCGCCGGGGCTACAGCCCCAGCCGCAGCGACCGACTCGACGCGGTGGTCACCCATCCGGTCTGGGGCCTGCTGATCTTCATCGTGGTGATGGGTATCGTCTTCCAGGCGATCTTCAGCCTGGCCGTGCCGTTCATGGACGCCATCGACCGGCTGGTGGCCTGGCTGGGGGACGCCGCCGCGGCGGTGCTGCCCGACGGACCGCTGGAGGGGCTGGTCGTCGACGGCGTGATCGGCGGTGTCGGCGCCGTCGTGACCTTCCTGCCGCAGATCCTGCTGCTGTTCCTCTGCATCGCGATCCTGGAGGACAGCGGCTATATGGCGCGCGCCGCCTATCTGATGAACAAGCACATGCGGCGCGCCGGGCTGCACGGGCGGGCCTTCATTCCGCTGCTGTCGGGCTTCGCCTGCTCGATCCCCGGCATCATGGCGGCCCGCACCATCTCCGATCGTCGCGAGAAGCTGATCACGATCCTGGTCACCCCGCTGGTCAGCTGCAGCGCGCGGCTGCCCGTCTACGCGCTGATGATCGCCGCCTTCATCCCCGCGATCCCGATCTTCGGCAGCTTCCGCGGCTTCACCCTGCAGGGGCTGGTGCTGTGGGGTGCCTATCTGTTCTCGCTGGCGGCCGCGATCACCGCCGCCTTCGTGCTGCGCAAGACCATCCTCAAGGGCCCCAGCCAGCCGTTCATCCTCGAACTGCCGCCCTATCGCGTGCCGCACTGGCAGACGGTGCTGATCGCGATGTGGGAGCGCGGCAAGCTGTTCCTGACCCAGGCCGGCACCATCATTCTGGCGATCAACATCATCCTGTGGTTCCTGCTGACCTTCCCCGCCGATCGGACGATCGCGGATACCTTCGAGGTCCAGCGCGCCGAGGCGCTGCAGACCTTTAGTGGCGAGGCGCTGGAGCAGGAGCTGGCGATACTCGACAGCCGGCAGGCCAGCGCGCAGCTGCGCTCCAGTGTCGCCGGCCGCCTCGGGCGCCTGCTGGAGCCGCTGATCAAGCCGCTCGGTTTCGACTGGAAGATCGGCGTGGGGCTGATCGGCAGTTTCGCCGCCCGCGAGGTCTTCGTCTCCACCCTGGCCATCGTCTACGGCGTCGGCGATCAGGACGGCGAGAACCAGGGCCTGATCAGCACCATCCGCAGCGAGATCAGCCCGGACACCGGCCGGCCGGTCTACAACGTGCTGGTGGCGCTCAACATCGTGATCTTCTTCATCCTGGCCTGTCAGTGCATGGCGACCATCGCCGTCGTCAAGCGCGAGACCAACAGCTGGGGCTGGCCGCTGTTCATGGTGGCCTACATGACCGGCCTGGCATGGCTGGCCTGCTTTGTGTTCTATCAGGTGGCGTCGCGGCTATGGCCGCAGTTGGCATAGATAATGAGCATCACACTCCAATGGGTCCTCACTGCACTGATCGGTCTGGGCGCCGTCTACTACCTGCTGTGGCGGCTGGGCCTGCCGTGGCTGCCCGGCGCCCGCCCGTCGCGGTCCGCGGCCCCGTTGTGTGAGTACTGCCCGAAGTGCGTTCAGGCCGCGCGGATCGCCCGGCGGCTGGACGGCGCCGACAACTCCGGCGAGGCGCGCTGACGCGCGGCGGGCGCGCTGCGCCGATAAAGCGCGGCCGCGGCCACACGTATAATGGACCCGGCAGGAAGGCATGTCGATCACGCTGTACCGCAAGTACCGCAGCCAGCGCTTCGCCGAACTCATCGGCCAGCATGCAGTCACGCGAATCCTACGCAACAGCATCGTGCGCGGGCGCCTAAGCCACGCCTACCTGTTCAGCGGCCCGCGCGGCACCGGCAAGACCAGCGTCGCCCGCATCTTCGCCAAAGCCGTCAACTGCCTGAATCCACAGCAGGGCGATGCCTGCGGCGAGTGTGAAGTGTGCCAGGCAGTGGCGGAAGGCAACGCACCCGACGTTCACGAATTCGACGCTGCCAGCCACCGCAAGGTGGAGGAGATCACCGAGACACTGATCAAAAGGGTCGCTTACCTGCCACAGAGCTATGCACATAAGGTCTACATCATCGACGAAGTGCACATGATCAGCCCCACGGCGTTCAACGCGCTGCTCAAGACGCTGGAGGAGCCACCCGCGCATGTGATCTTCTGCCTGTGCACCACCGAGCCCCACAAACTGCCGGTGACCATTCTGTCACGCTGCATTCGGTTCGACTTCGGGCTGCTGCCCCTAGGCGACTTAGCTGCACATCTGCAGTGGATCGCCGGGCAGGAGGGCTTCGAACTGGGAGATGATCCGGCCGCGGCGCTGGCCGCCTTGTCCGAGGGCTCGGCGCGGGACGCGATCAGCCTGCTCGACCAGTTGCTGGTCTACTGCGACAAGGAGATTACGCTGGAGGCGATCGGCGAGCTGTTCCAGCTGGGCGACCCCCGGCTGGCGGCGGAGGTGGTCGATCAGCTGGCGGCGGGCGATGCCCAGCCGTTGCTCGGCAGCTGGGATCGGCTGCTGAGCCAGGGGGCCGACCCGGCGCAGTTCCTGCTGAAGCTCGCCGACGAGATCAAGCAGCGCTACCTGCGCGACCACCAGCCGGCGTGGCGTGCGGCGCTGAGGGCCGTCTGGGAAGGCATCAACCTGCTCAAGTACGAGAGCTTCCCCTCCGTGCTGGTCGAGCTGACGCTGCTCAGCGCGCAGGCGGCCTACAGTGATGCTGTGACTCCGTCGGGTGCCCCGGCGCCGACGGCGGCGCCGATACCCGAGGCCGAGGCACCTCTGGCAGCGCCCGCGCGGGTATCCCTGCCGGCCGCCCCGCAACCGGCGACGGCGAGCCCGCCGCCACCACGGACCGAGCGGGTGCCGGCGCCCGCCGCGGTGCCCGCCGGTGGACCGCCCGACTCGCCGGCGGGCTGGGAGGAGTACCTGGCGGCACTGGAGGCGACCCGCCGCACCACCTTCGCGCTGCTGTACCGCGGCACCTGCGGCCGGCTGGCTGACGGCGTGCTGACGATCGAGTTCGCCGACGACCGCCTGCCGGCCTTCCGCTACGCGCAGACCGAGGAGAACGCGGCGGCGCTGGTGGAGGTCGCTGTGCGCGTGTTCGGGCCGGACACGGGGATCAGGCTGTCGCTGACCGGCGATGACGGCGCGGTCGAACTCAGGCCCCGGGCGTCCGGCGGCACCGATCGCGGTGACTCTCCGCCGCCCGAGATCGTGACCGACGTGGTGGACGGCGAGCCGGTTCCTGAAGCGGCTGAGGCGGGCGTCGATCCCGATGAACTGGAGCAATCCGCTGCGGCGATGACACAGGACATGGGCACCGATATCGGCGCCGCCGAGAAGGACGACGGACCGGCGACCGCTGATTACGCTGTGAACCTGTTCACCGCAGTCGATATCGAGGAGGACCAAGGTGAGGAGTAATGTCGACTACCTCTGGATTATCCTGGCCGTGATCGTCGTGATCCTGCTGTTTACCTGGCGGCCGATCGTGGGCATGTTCACGAACGTCTCGGACTCCGTCACGGACAAGGAGGGCTACGAGGCGGGCCGCGAGGCATTCTACAACGCCGACCTCTGGGGCGGCCCGGGCTCCAACCGATCGTGTGCGATGTGCCACGCGCCGGACTTCACGGAGGATCCCGCCAATCCGGTCGAGATGGATGACTACAAGCCGGGCGAGCCGGTGGTCCTGACGGAGATCCGGAAGAAGTACGGCGGCGGCGTGATGGACACCGGCGATGAGCTGTTCGAACGGATCATGATGTGCGTCAGTTCGCCGAGCAAGATGGGACTGGGCCGGGTGTCACGTAGCGCGCCGTTTATGGACGACCTGATGACCTACGTCATGCGGCAGTAGCGACTGGCCGGGCACCGTCAGGCGGCGTCGGCTTCCGCACTGACCGGCGGGCGCAGCGGCCCGTAGTGGCGCCTTAGCAGATACATGCCCAGCGAGGCGACGGTGAACAGCGCGGCCGACACCACCAGCACCGGCAGAAAGCCGAAGTACATTTTGCCCAGCGCACCCAGCATCGGTCCGATCAGCCCGCGAATTCCGGTGATCGTGACGTGAGCGCCGGAATAGCCGCTGGCATCGCGGCTTCCCGCAAACATCACCGGCCCCATGCTCCAGGCCACGTGGACGCCGCTCATGCCGATGCCGAAGACCAGGTGGGCCAGGTAGACGACACCCAGTGTCAGCGCGGTGCCGGGGCCGGTGCCCAGCCCCACCAGCAGGATCAGCGGAAACAGCGCCAGCACGGCAAACACCACCATGCAGAGGAACATCGGGCCGGTGCGATCCATCAGCATGCCCCACAGCGGCGGCAGCGCCAGCACGCCGAGCTGCCCGATCACCAGTGTGGCGATGCTGGCCTGCCCGTAGGTCATCTCGGCCACTTCCACGATGTAGATCGGGATGATCGGGAACAGCAGCATCACCGCCAGGCCGTAGAGGAAGAACACCAGTTCGAAGTTCAGGTACTTGCGGTCCTCGGCCAGCAGCCTGACGAAACTCTGCACCGGAGCGATCAGGGTGCTTCTCAGCGTCATTCGCTGCGGCGCCCGCGACAGCTTGTAGGCACCGCGCAGCGGGCTGATCGCCAGTGTCACGATGCCCAGCATCGCCACCACGCCGGCCACCGGAAACAGCCAGCGGAAGCTGTCGGGATTCCAGTCCAGCACCTTGCCGACCCCGTAGGCCGCCGCCATCATCACCAGCGTGGTGACGATCACCGCCAGCCCCCAGAGCTTGCCACGGGCCTCGGCGCTGATATTGGACTGCCACATCGAGAAGATGGCGGGCATCAACAGCGCGTTGAGCACGAAGAACAGCCCGCCGACCACGATGAACAGCCAGGCGTTGTAGCACAGCAGGAACAGAAACAGCGCCCCGCGGCTGAGCAGCCCGAGCGTCAGGATGTAGGGGCGCTTGTCGCGGCCCTCCACCAGTTCGCTGCCGACGATCCCCAGCAGCATCACCACGACGGACAGCGCAGTGTAGATGCCCATCTGCAGGTCGGTGGCGCCCAGCCGCTCGGTGAGCACCACGCCGGCCAGTCCCAGCGCGCCGGTCAGCACGCCGTTGAGGCTGGAGTAGAGCGTGAAGAAGTGCAGCCCGACGCGGTCCAGCAGCGAGGCCTGGATCAGCTTCAGCGGCCCGAAGCGGCGCACCCAGTGCGGCGTCAGGAACCATTCGTAGGCGGGGTAGAGCTTCACCGCCGGGGATTATACGCCAGCCCGCGCCCGCGCAGCGCCGCTCAAGGCGGGCAGCCGGGGGCCGATCAATCTATATGGTGATCGAGGAGGATACCGATGCTTGCCAGCGAGTGGTATGAGCTGCTGTGTTCGGATCACGCCGGCTATCTGGCGGCGCGCCAGGAGCACTTCGCACAGGAAGACGCGCCCCGCCCGCGGCTTAACCGGCTGCGCTTCCAGGGGCTGGACCTTTCCGGTCTCGACCTCAAGCTGATGGACTTCAGCCACTGCGAGTTCTACGCCTGCAATCTGGAAGGGGCTGATCTGACGGACACGCTGCTGCGGCTCTGCCGGGTCCGCAACTGCGTACTCAGAGGGGCCAGGCTGATCGGCGTCAATATGGCCCGCGGCGAGGCGATCCAGTGCGACTTCAGCGGCGCGGACCTGTCCGCGGCATCGCTGCTGTTGGAGAAGCTCTACGGCAGCGAGTTCACGGGCGCGCGGCTGGCCAACGCCGACTTCTCGGCGGCCGAGGCGCCGGAGGTCAGCTTCCGCGAGATCGACGCCGAGCGCTGCTTCTGGCACAAGGCCGACCTGCGCAACTGCGACTTCAGCGGCGCCCGCATGGGGCGCAACGTGATGCGCACCGCGGCATTGTCGGGCGCGCACCTGTCCGGCGTGGACCTGCATGAAGCTGATCTGACCTGGACCGTACTGCACAACACCGACCTCTCGGGCGCCAATCTCAGCGGCGCGAACCTCAGCAACTGCTTCCTGCAGGACACCGACATGAGTGGCGCGGACCTGACCCGGGCGCGGATGGAGGTCGTCGACTTCGATCAGGTCGACCTGGCCGGGGCGCGAATCGAGGGGCTGCTGGTCGACCACGTCGAAACCACGGAGGACCGCCAGCAGCACGCCCAGCTCAAGGCGACGGCGCTCGAGCAGTTCGAGCTGCTGCAGCTTAATCAGAACGGCGACAGCCAGAACGGCGAGTCGGGCGAGCCCGCCCTGGGCCAGTTCATGCAGCCGGGCGACCCCACGGCCGCCGGCGTGCCTGACAAGGATGGCCCTGAGGGACAACAGACGTGAGGGGCTACAACGTCCTGATCCCCGACGTGTCCCGGCGCTGGCTGCCGGCGATCACGCTGCCGCTGATGGACGCGCTGCAGGCGCTGGGCCACACGCCGGTGACGCTGAACATGGTCTCGATCAACAACATGTACCGCCAGCTCCGCTACCAGCGCCGCGGCTGCTACGAGATCTTCCAGTTCTACCTCAAGGACATCGTCAGCAAGGGACACATCGACTTCGGCCTGTCCCCCGGGCTGGGCATCGTGCTGGAGGATCCGCAGAAGCAGGAGGCCCATCACCTGCTGGAGGAATGCGGCGTCCCCAACATCCTCTACCTGCACGGCCGCACCGCGGACGCCGCGCGCAAGCTGGAGAGTCTTGACGCCGCCAGCTGGCGCCACACCGTGATCGCCAGCAGCTCTGCCGCGCTGCTCGGGCACCTCAGCGAGGTGGACCAGGGCCGCGCGCTGCACGTATCACCCGGCACCAGCCTGCGGATCTACTATCCGGCGGCCGATCCGCCCGCGGACGCGCCCTACCCGCTGCTCAGTGATGACGAGCGGCTGGCCGGCGGCTTTGAGGTCTGCTTCGCGGGCAGCCACAGCCCGGGCCGTGAGCGGCTGCTGGCGGCGCTCGACGACGCCGGCGTAGCGTTGGCCGTCTTCGGCGACAAGGCCTGGCAGAACAGCGCCGTGGCCCAGCTGTGGCGCGGGCAGGTCAACTACCTGACGGAGCTCAACACCGTCTACAACTCGAGCGCGATCGTGCTCGACCTGCCCCACGAGGACTGCGAGCTTGAGGACTACGTCAGCACCCGCCTGCCGGACTGCCTGGCCAGCGGCAGCCTGCTGCTGACCTACGGGCGGCCGGGGCTTGGCCGCCTGATGGCGGCGGGCGAGGAAGCCGCGGTGTTCGACGGTGAGACTCAGCTCGTCGAGTCGGCACGCCACTACCTGGCCAACCCGGCCGAACGGGAGTCGCTGGCCGCCCGGGGGCGCCGCCGGGCCGCGGCCGAGCACGGCTGGGCCGACCGCGTCGGCCAGCTGCTGCCCGCGCTCGAGCTGCAATTGCTCAGCACCGCCGTATAATCTGGCGATGCGCTGGCCCCCGCTCACCGAAGGCCGCCTGCTGCGGCGCTACAAACGCTTTCTGGCCGACGTCGAACTGCCCGATGGCCGCCAGGTCACGGCGGCGGTCCCCAACACCGGCAGCCTGCTGGGCTGCGCGGTGCCCGGTCGGCCGGTCTGGCTGCGCGCCGAGTCCGGCCCCCATCGCAAGCATCCCTGGAGCTGGGTACTGGTTCGGCCGCGGCGCAGCCTGGTCTGCGTCGACACCGCCGTGCCGAACCGCGTGGTGTTCGACTTCGCCCGCGCCCAGAAGATCGAGGCGCTCAGTGGTTTCCGCGAGTACCGCGCCGAGGTGCCCTACGGCCGGCGCAGCCGCGCCGACCTCTGCTGCAGCGTGCACGAGCGCGACATGCTGCGGCGCATCTGGGTCGAGGTCAAGAGCACCACGCTGGTGCGCAACGGGGTGGCGTCGTTCCCCGACGCCGTCACCCAACGCGGCCTGAGGCACCTGATCGAGCTGCAGCGGATGGTGGCCTGCGGCGAGGAGGCGCTGCAGCTGTTCTTCGTCCAGCGCGGCGACTGCGACCGGTTCCGGCCCGCCGACGACATCGATCCGGACTACGGCGCCGAACTGCGGCGCGCGGCGGCGGCAGGCGTTAGAGTGTTAGCACTGCAGGCGCGGGTGACCCAACGCTCGGTCACCATCAAGCGTCCTATACCTGTTGAACTCTGAGGTACGGAAAATGCGCGCGATAGCCAAACTGGCCGTGGTTGTGCTGCTGACAGCCGCCGCCGCCCTGAGCTGCGACAAACCCGTCGAGCTGGCGCGGCTGACGGTGCTGATCACCGGTAACGTCGAGAGCTACATCGAGAATTGCGGCTGCTCCAGCGGGCAGTACGGCGGGCTGGTCCGGATGGCGCGGCTGGCGCGTCAGGAGCGCGAGGCGGCGCTGAGGCCGCACGCCGCCGACAAGGGCCGGCCGGTCGCTGCGCTGCTGATCGACGTCGGCAACTTCGCCTCCAACTCGGACGAGGTGGCCAGGATCAACTCCGTGGGCGTGGTACGCGGGATGGCCACCCTCAGCTACGACGCGGTCGGGCTCGGCCTGCACGAGCTGGCGTTTCCCCAGTCCGAGCTCTGGAAGCTGCTGGGCCAGAGCGACCTGCCGCTGACCGCCGCCAACCTGCGGTTCACGGCGCCCCCCGAGGGCGAGGATCTGAGCGACGAGCTGAACGGGCTGATCAGCGGCCACCTGATCGTTAAGACGGAGCCCGGCTACCGCGTCGGCATCATTCACGTCGTCGACGTCAAGGTCCAGGAGGTCATCGGCAAGCTCAACGGCTTCGAGCTCAGCGACGCCGAGCAGGCGGTGCGGCGCGTGCTGGACGCCCACGGCGGCGAGGCCGACTACTGGCTGCTCAGCGTCGCCGACGCCAGCCAGGGCGGCACCGGCCCGGCGGCCTTCAAGCAGATGGAGGAGCTGATCCAGATCATCGGCTTCAAGGGCCAGGGCCTGCGCGAGAAGCTGGACGATGCGCCGCTCTCGCCGCCCTACTTCGTCGATCCGCCCTACACCAAGGCCAAGGACGTGCTCAGGTCCGTGACGTTTTTCAAGCAGAACCAGACGCCGCCGGTGGTGCAGATGGAGCGCCTGGCGGTGCCCGATTCAGTCAACCTCGACGAGCAAGTACAGGCGATCATCATCGACATCGCGCCCCGGCTGGAGCGGCTGGAGGTCGAGCGGGCCAGCGAGCAGCTGGAAGTCCATCCGGTCTATGTCGGTTACGAAAGCTGCCGTCCCTGCCATGCGCAGGTCGTCGAGCAGCAGCTGGCCACCCACCACACCCAGGCGCTGACGTCGCTGGTGGAGAAGGACCAGGCGCGCAGCGCGGCCTGCCTGCCCTGCCACGTCGTCGGCCACGCGCGGCTGCCGGGCGTCACCGGCAGCGGGGGCTGGAACGTGATCGAGGACCAGCACGAGATGCGCGGAGTGCGCTGCGAAAGCTGCCACGGTCCCGGCGAGTATCACGTCCAGCTGATGACGGCGCGCCTTGCCGGCGAGGAGCTGAACCCGCAGTGGATCGAACAGCTGAGCGCCGACGGCCGCAATGCGCTGGGGCTCTGGGACGCGGGTGAGCGGACCTGCCTGGTCTGCCACGACGAGCTGAACAGCCGCGACTTCAACTTCCAGCGCTATTGGGCGCAGATCGCGCATTAGGCGCCTGCATCACCGCAGCCGCAAACGTTCCCGCTGGCAGGGCGCTTCAGCCCCCTGACCTCGAATGAGGGGTAGCGGCGGGTTTCAACCCGCCGACCTCTCAATCGCGGGGCTGAAGCCCCGCCTACCAGCATCCCGGTAGCGGCGGGTTTCAACCCGCCGACCTTTGAATCGCCGGGCTGAAGTCCGGCCTACTGGGTGACAAGGAGCGCCGGCCGCCACTGCGCGAGCGCGCTATGGAAAACAAGAGGGAGGACGGCCTGACGACCATCCTCCCAAGGGGGGGACAGTAAGGGGATAAGCTCGTTTAACGGCTTTCGCGCCGTGCTTCACTGCTCCGAGGGCACACCTCTTGGTCCGGGTTGGCGGGGGTTTCAAGCTGTCCCCGCACTCCATCTGGATTATGCCACAATACGGCGGCTTGTCAAGGTAAACCGCCAGATGTCGCCGGCGCCTGCACCGGCGGCGGCTGGCGTGCGGCCGGGGGTGCTGGGCTATAATCGGCCCATGGATCTGGGCGCGGGCAGGCTGGTGATCATCACGGGCATGTCCGGGGCGGGCAAGACGGCGGCACTGCGCTGCTTCGAGGATCTGGGCTACTGCTGCCTGGACAACCTGCCGCCCTCGCTGATCGAGACCTTCGTCCAGCTCTACCGCCAGACACCCCAGTCCGCCGGCTCGATCGCGATCGTCTGCGACGTGCGCAGCGGCGAGCTGTTCAGCCGCTTCCGCGAGGCGATCGGCCAGCTGGCGGGCGTGGGCCTGAGCCCCGAGGTGCTGTTCCTCGACTGCGAGGATGACGTGCTGATCACGCGCTTCAAGGAGAAGCGGCGGGTGCCGCCGATGGCAGTCGGGCTCAGGCTGGAAGACGCCATCACGCGCGAGCGCGAGCGCCTCGATCCGCTCAAGGAACTGGCGGCGGTGGTGATCGACACCTCCAGTCTGACGCCGCGGCAGCTCACGGCGCGGCTACTGGGGATCTACGCCGGCGGGGACGGCGGCCCGCAGCTGACGGTGACGGTGCTCAGTTTCGGCTACAAGTTCGGGATGCCCGCCGACGCCGACTTCGTGCTGGACGTGCGGTTTCTGCCCAACCCGCACTACGAGGACAAGCTCCGGCCGTTGACCGGCATGGACGCGGCGGTGCGGGAGTTCGTGCTCAGCCAGGACGGCGCGATCGAGTACATTGAGTCGGCGCTGAGTGCGTTGCAGGTGGCGTTCATTCGCTACGCCGCGGTGCACAAGTTCAGCAGCATCGTCGCGTTCGGCTGCACCGGCGGTAAGCATCGCTCGGTGGCGGTGGCCAATGCGGTGGCCGAGCAGCTGCTGGCCCAGGGCTACCACGTGGTGGTCCAGCACCGCGACATCGAGCGATTGTAGGGGAGAATAGCGGTAAGTTCAGGCGGCAAGTTTAAGTAGTAAGGTCAAGCAGTACGGGAAAGCAGTGTGGTCAGGCAGTATGTTCATGCAGGAAGGTCTGGTCCTGCGTGGCAGGCCTGGCCCGAACTCATCTGCCGGTGGAACGTATCACCTGAACCTGCAGCCTGAACCTGCAACCTGAACTTACCACTTGAACTTACCACTGATTGGTGGCTGGGGAGGGAGTTGAACCCTCGACCTAACGGTTATGAGCCGTTCGCTCTGACCACTGAGCTACCCAGCCGTGGGGGAGCGAATTATACCACCGATGGGGGTGGGTAATGCAGCCGGTCCCGCCCAGGCGGGACTGCAGACCTTCAATGTCTACGGCCCCGGCGGGCCGTAGTACCCGTGTACCGCGGCATCCGGAGCGCGGACGCCCCCGTCCGCATCCCCCTGTCCCCCTTACTCGTCATACCAGCCGAACTTCAGCACGCCGCCGTTGTAGTCGCGCCACGCGATCACCGGCGTGCCCATGATCGAGACCGCGGCGACGCTGCCGTACGCCCCCTCCTCCAGCACGTAGTAGTCCCAGTCATCGTGGCCCTGTGGCGTCGACAGCTGCCCCCAGGCGCACTTGAACGCCTCCGCGCCCTCGTCATCCACGCTGTAGATCACGAACGGCAGGACATTGCAGACGCAGATCGAGTTGTCCACCACGTCGCGCTCGAGGCTACTGAGGGCCCAGTCGGGAACCGCGAGGGGGATGGCGATCTTCGCCACGCCGACAACCAGCATCTCGTAGATGTAGTGATTGAGGTAGGCCGCCACCGGCCGGTAGCCGGTCGGTTTGAGGTTCCTGATGTACAGCGAGCTCTGCGTACCGGCGCCGGCGAAGCCGTAGGCCAGGTGGCGGTCCCAGTCGGCGGGGCCGGCGGGCGACTCCGTATTGGCGCGCAGGTAGTAGGCCCCGTCGCCGTCCTCGAACTCGCCGCTGCAGAGGATCACCGGCCGGCCGCCGGCAATCGCCAGGGACGGACTGAAGCCCAGATCACCTTCGGCAATCACCTCGCTGAAGGTCCAGTCCGCGGGCTGCGGTGTGGAGGACGGTGCCTGGCCGAACATCAGCTTGCCGTACTGACGGGTGAACGCCACGCAGGGCCGGCCGTCATAGTCGGCGAGCCCGAGCTGGGCGGGGGGCTGGACCGCGTCGTAGACCGCCATCGAGAACCAGTCGTCCTGCTCGCTGGGTTCGGCGACCTGGCTGTAGGCGTACTTGACCAGATCCTCGGAGTGCTCGAGGTAGGCCACCGCGGGCCGGCCGTCGACCAGCGCCGCGGCCAGCGGCCCGCTCACACCCGCCGGCTCGGGCTCGATGTCCACCATCATGCCGGTCCACTCCTCGGGGCCCGCCGGAAACGAGGTGTGCGCCCGGAGGAAGCGGATCGCGGCCTGGGCGGGACCGTAGACGATCATCGGCCTGAGGTCCTGGACGAACATCTCAATGTCGGCCCACAGGCCGCCATCGTCGGCCAGGGTGTAGATCAGCCAGCCCGGCTGGTCGATGGTCAGCAGAATGCGGTTGATCGTGACGTGGCTTTCGGGGCTGGAGACGACCGCCAGGTAGACAGTGTCGTCTTCGGCGGCGTTGACCGCGCTGAGCTCCAGTTCGTGGGTGCCGGTCACCATCACCGGCGGGTAAAAGCGCCAGGTGGCCGCGCTGAAGTCCGAGACGCCCAGCCAGACGTGGCCGTCCTCGATCTCCAGCTCCGCCGACAAAGTGAGCGGCGGGTGCCCGGCGGTGGCAAGATCGTAGATCGCCCAGGCGAAGCCCGTAATGTCCGGCGCCATCCGCAGCGTCTGGTCAACGTTCTCGCAGTACTCGTTGCGCTCAGCCGTCGACCACCCCAGCGTCTCGTACGTATAGGGCGCCGCGGCGGTGCGCGGCGGGCCGATGCTTGCCAGGGGGGGCGGCACCGCCGCCAGCGCGTCTGGGAAAACCCCCGCGGGCTCCACACGATCGCTACCGGAGCAGCCGGCCAGCACCAGCAGGCACGCGACGACAGTAACCATGGCGACTCTGCTGCGCATCATATGCGCGGATTATAACAGCGTGGACCGCGAGCTACTTGCTGTCGCAGGCCGTCGCGCTTGTGACTGGTGGCGCGGGCTTCCCGGCCCGCGATTCGCCCGCGTCCCAGATCGCCGATGGGGCGCACGGCCACCGACCGGCCGCGGTGCGCGCGCGCGGGCGCCAAGGGGGGGAACTGGGCCGTACAGGGATCGAACCCGTGACCCGCTGATTAAGAGTCAGCTGCTCTACCAACTGAGCTAACGGCCCGCAGGGATTATAGTGAGCCGCGCCCCGCCACGCAACCCATCGGGCCGAATAGGCCGGGAATTCCGCTCGGCGCCGCCTCGCCAGGTCGGGACTCAGCCCGTGGCGCTAGTAGATGTCGCGGATGTCCAGCGCCATGCAGCAGGGCAGATAGGCATAGACGCAGACCGTCTCGCAGCACCACTCCGCATAGGTGCAGTAGCAGTACCACTGGCACGGATTGCAGTCGGCGCAGTACACGTCGGGCCGCTTCTTGGTGCAGCACTTGTTGCAGAAGAACGAGGCATAGACGTGCGGGTCCAGCGTGCTGACATCCGGCGAACCGGCGAAGAACAGCAGGCTGATCGGGTGCGGGTAGTCCTCGTACTCGATGCTGACGACCTCGAAGGCGCCGCCGCACTCCTCCCAGTTGAGGGTAACCTCGCCACTGGCGACCTCCACGTCGCAGGGCTCGACGATCCGCCACTCGACGGTGCGCGTGATCGGCAGGATCTCCTCGCCCGCCCAGGCGGCACTGGCGACGAACGCCGCGGTCAACATCAGCATAGCGATAGCGAAACGCATAGTTGCTTCCACCCCATCGGCTAGATGCTGAGATTATACTCGATCGCGGCCCCGGCGCACCACCGGCGTCCCGCGCGATCGCGGCGGACGCCTGAGCCTAGCCGGCCACCGCGCGGGTGTTGACCAGCCACGACCAGGCCTCGCTGCCGCTGAGCACGATCAGCGTCACCGCGGCGCCGGCCAGGATCACCCCCACCAGCGCCACCCACATGAAGCGCCGGAGTCCCATCCCCAGCAGGTAAGCGCCCAGCGCACCGGTATAGACACCGCTGCCGGGCAGCGGCACCGCGATGAACAGCGCCAGCCCCCAGGCGCCCCAGGTTTCCACCTGGCGGTGGATGCGCCGCTGGACGCGCTCGGTGTAGCGCTCCCAGTGCCGCTCGAACCAGCGCCAGCGCCGCAGGCCGTCCACGGCGTAGCGCATGAAGAGGTACACCAGCGGCGCCACCAGCCAGTTGGTACCCACCGCGGTGAGCGTCACCAGCCACCACGGCGGCGCGTTGGGGATCAGCAAGCCGAACGGAATCGCGGCCCGCAGTTCGAGCGCCGGCACGAACGTCAGAATCACCACCCCCCAGAGGGGATGGAATCCAGCCAGCCAGTCGCCGAGCGCCTGCACGGCGCGGATTGTAGCAGCCTCCGCCACCGCCCCGTTCGTGTGGAGCACTGCTCCGGAGTACCGCAGTCAGAAGGACGGCCCCGGGATTCCCGGGGCCGCCCCAGTCATCGGCATCACGCCTGCAACCTAACGGGTGCCGCCTTAAGGCTCGTAGAATGCATGCACCGTGCCGACGTCGGTAGTCACGTAGACACGGCCATCGCTGCCAATCGACGGCGACGACTGGATGTCACTGCCGTAGATCGGATAGACGAACTCCGGATCGTCGTCTCCGCCCCAGGGGTCGTACACCAGGAAGCGGTTGGCAGTCATCGGCGGCTGGCCCGGCGGCTGGAACGGATCGGGGATTGTGGCCGTGATGTAGGCGTAGCCGCTGATGTCGACGGCGGGAGTGGTGTGGCCGCTGCCGGCGTAGTCCAGCGCGTCTGAATTCCAGAAATACGCCATTTGCTTGGTGACGGGATTGACCGAATAGACCACCAGCCGGAGGTCGTGGTAGGGCTCCGGGCCTTGCACGTACTCGAGCTGCAGCACATACGCATACCAGCCGCCATGCGTGAAGACCAGCGCCGCACTGGAGACATAGGCCCCCAGCTCAGGCTGAATCGGCTCGCAATCAAACGGGATCAGGCGCCACGGAAGATCATGCACGTCCTGCTCGGGATCTTTCGCCAGGTAGTACATCGCGTTGTCGCAGACCACGATGCAATCGCCCGGCCAGAAGAACGGATCAACGTCGATCATCGTGACGCTTTTCTGCACCATGGCGCCCTCCAACGGCACGCTGTACATCCGCCACTCGAGGGGTAGGTCCTGCCGGGCACGCGCCCGGTAGCAGTTGATGACAGTGCATCCCAGCAGGTTCTCCTGCAGCACCACGAACTGAGCTGCGCCGTTGCAGGGATCATTGAACAGACCACAGCAGTTGACCCCGTGGACGAAGCTCCAGTAGTCATCGTAGTTGTCCGAGTCCGTCGAGGTAACGTAGAAGCCGTCTCCGCCCTGCACGTAGACAATCGGCGAGTTGTCGTTCGGCCCGTCGATCTTCCCAATTTCAGGCGATGTGAAACGATTCGACAGCGGCGCGCCCAGCGAGTAGTGAGGCCCGAAGGTGAGAGTGTTGGTGTCAAAGGTCACCAGGTAGCCCCCCGTCAGCGCGTAGTGCACCCGGCCGTAGTTACTCATTGACGGCGTCGAAGCGTTGTTGTTGCACGGCAGACCCGGTCCCCCGTACTGGGTTACTTCAAGGTTGCCGTACTGGTTCCAGTCGATTCGCGCCAATGTTCCACCGGTGGTGGTGACGTACACAATGTCTTCCTCCCCGGGCTGTCCCACGGTCATGGGATCCGAGTGAATCGACATGCCGACGCCGGTCATGCGGTGCGCGATATTCTCATGCGGCCCTTGCGGGGCACGACCACGGTGGGTGTTGTACCAGTCACAGCCCCAGGAACTCCAGCCGCTGACCACGTTGTTGGATGCCGTCTTCGCCTCCTCCTGAGTCACGGCTATGGCATCTTCCGTGCCGCTGCTTGGGGTCGCTTGAGGCACACTGCAACCAACGGCCATCACAATGATAGCCGCTACAACTAACGATAACGATACATATGCTCTCATAAGAGCACACCTCCCTCAATCGTTGAATATGCAATCAAATCAGTAGCAATTATCGATAACATATTATACACCGCACTTCGTAATACGCCGTATTACGCGAGCAGAGATGGTATTTGCCTCTCCTAGCTGGTGGATTTCGATCACTTAAGATGGCTATTGAACTGCATTGGGGCTCAATCACATCAGCGAATTGGCATTCACAATCATGTCGTGCCTTCTGTGGCCTAGACAAAGCCCTGAGTGGACCCGCCTTCGTGTTGTCCCCGTATGAGCAGAGCCGCGCTGATCATGCTGGCAGCTCAGTTCTCGTCGGCGTGTGCATTGCCGGGCCTCACTCCTAGCAGCCCGCACGGCTACCCCCTTCGCCAAGCGCTGGTGGAGGGGCTCGGCCGTCGCCAGCGACTCTGGTCAGGCAAGGGGGGCGCACCTGTTGGTTAGGCCACAGCAATGGGGCAACCCTCCCGTGAGAAGCAGCAACCGTCGCAGCCCCCATCCAACGTGCTAAGACCGAGCCACGTCAAACATTCGCATATCAGGATACATTGAAATATGCGCGCCGTTGTGATAATCTCTACTGCCGGCTGCGACAGTGCAGTTGAGCTAATCCCATCCGCAGCGTCCACATCAGGAGTTAAGCATGCACAAGATACTCGCGCATGAGCAGCTGGGGCCGCAGGTCTACCGGATGGTGGTTGAGGCTGACAAGATCGCCAGGAAGCGCCAGGCGGGGCAGTTCATCATTCTGCGCATCGACGAGCATGGTGAGCGGATCCCGCTGACGATCGCGGGAGCCGACGCCGAGGCGGGCACCATCACGCTGATCTACCAGGTAGTCGGCAAGACCACCGAGCACATGTCCACGCTCAAGGTCGGCGACCATCTGCTCGATCTGGTCGGGCCGCTCGGCCGGCCGACTCACATCGAGAACTTCGGCACGGCGGTCTGCGTCGGCGGCGGCATCGGCATCGCGCCGCTGTTCCCGATCACCAAGGCGCTCAAGGAAGCCGGCAACCGCATCATCTCGATCATCGGTGCCCGCAGCCAGGATCTGCTCATCCTCGAAGATGAGATGCGCAGCGTCAGCGACGAGCTGATCGTCACCACCGACGACGGCAGCTACGGCCGCAAGGCGCTGGTCACCGAACCGCTCAAGGAGCTGCTGGAGGGCGACGGCAAGGTCGACCTCTGCGTGGCAATCGGGCCGGCGATCATGATGAAGTTCGTGGCCAAGACCACCGAGCCCTTCGGGGTGCACACCCTGGTCAGCCTCAACTCGATCATGATCGACGGTACCGGCATGTGCGGGGGCTGCCGCGTGGCGGTCGAGGGCGAATCCAAGTTCGTCTGCGTCGACGGTCCGGAGTTCGACGGCCACAAGGTCGACTTCGACCTGCTGCTCAAGCGGCTGGACGCTTACAAGGAGCAGGAGCAGGAAGCGCTGGAGCGCTGGCACGAGCACAAGTGCAAGCTGGAAGCTGAAATCGAGAAGGTGAGCAGCGATGACTGAACAAACCAAGGACAAGCCCAAGAAGCACAAGGTCCCGCGCCAGCCGATGCCCGAGCAGGAGGCCGCGGTCCGCGCGCACAACTTCGATGAGGTCCCCTACGGCTACGACGAGGAAACGGCGGTTATCGAGGCCGGGCGCTGCATCCAGTGCAAGAAGCCGCTGTGCATCGACGGCTGCCCGGTCGGCATCGACATCCCGGCCTTCATCAAGCTGATCGAGGAGCGCGATTTCCGCGGCGCGATCCGCAAGATGAAGGAGACCAACATGCTGCCCGCGATCTGCGGCCGCGTCTGCCCGCAGGAGACCCAGTGTGAGGAGAAGTGCATCCTGGGCAAGAAGTTCGAGCCGGTCGCGATCGGGCGGCTGGAGCGCTTCATCGCCGACTGGGAGCGCGAGAGCGGCCAGGTCGACGTCCCGGAGATCGCCCCGTCCACGGGCAAGAGCGTGGCGGTGGTCGGGGCCGGTCCGGCCGGGCTGACGGTGGCGATCGACTGCGCGCGCGCCGGACACAAGGTCGAGGTCTTCGAGGCCCTGCACAAGCCCGGCGGCGTGCTGGTCTATGGCATCCCGGAATTCCGGCTCCCCAAGAAGATCGTCAACGCCGAGGTCGACGTGCTCAAGCAGATGGGCGTCGAGATTCACTACAACTACGTGGTCGGCAAGCTCGAGACCATCGACGAGCTGCTGGAGCGCTTCGACGCCGTCTTCGTCGGTACGGGCGCCGGCCTGCCCTGGTTCATGGGCATCCCCGGCGAGAACCTGATCGGCGTCTACTCGGCCAACGAGTACCTGACGCGCTCGAACCTGATGAAGGCCTATGACTTCCCCAACTTCGACACCCCGACCCTGCGCGGCGGCGTGGTGGTGACCGTCGGCGGCGGCAACGTCGCGATGGACTCGGCCCGCACGGCACTGAGGCTCGGTGCCGAGAAATCGGTGCTGGTCTACCGGCGCAGCCGCGTGGAGATGCCGGCGCGCGTCGAGGAGGTCGAGCACGCCGAGCACGAGGGCGTCGAGTTCCACCTGCTGACAACGCCGATCAAGTGCATGGGCGATGAGAAGGGGCGGGTGCGCCAGATTGAGTGCCTCAAGATGGAGCTCGGCGAGCCTGACGACAGCGGCCGGCGCCGGCCGGTGCCGATCGAGGGCAGCGAGTACATCATGGACGTCGACACGGTGGTGATCGCGATCGGCAACGGTCCCAACCCGCTGGTGCCCCAGAGCACGCCCGACATCGAGACCAAGAAGTGGGGCAACATCATCGCCGACGACAAGTGCCGCACCACGAAGCGCGGCGTGTTCGCCGGCGGCGACATCGTGCTGGGCGCCGCGACAGTCATCCTGGCGATGGGCGCGGGCCGCGACGCCGCCAAGGCGATCGACAAGTACCTGGCGGACGGCAAGTGGACCGGCGAGGACGACCCGGAGCCCGAGCCCGAGACGGACGCCGAGGCCTAGACCTTCCTGCCGATCCCGCGGCCGAAGATCATGGTCAGCAGCAGGTAGGCGATGCCCGTCGCCGCGATGCACGGCAGGCTGGAGCCGGTCGGCAGCGGTTCCGCGGCGATCGGGCTCCCGAGCATGCCGGCGAAGTAGCCGATGCTGCTGAAGCCGCTCGCCCAGTCGTAGACCACGAAACCCAGTGCCCAGGCCAGGAGCGCGCGCCAGTTGAAGCCGGCGCTGTACCAGTAGCTGCCACGGCGCTCCGCCACCTGCGAGGGATAGACGCGCCGGTCGGCCACCAGATAGAAGTCGGTCAGCACCACGGTGAAGGCCGGCAGGAAGATGGCGCCGATCGCCAGCAGGAACGGCTCGTAGGCGAACACGTCCAGCGCCAGCGCTGTGACGATGCCCAGCGCCCCGACGATCAGGTTCCCCACCTTCTCCGGAAAGCCCGCCCAGAGGTTTTGCGTGCTCACGACCGTGCTGAAGATGTCCAGGAACGTGGTGGTGACGGTGCTGATCAGCACCAGCACTACGGCGGCCACCGCCCAGCCCAGACCGGCCTGGCCCATCACCTGAATCACCATCTGGTCCGGCGACTCCGTGGCGGTTGCCAGCGCCACCAGCAGGCCCACGGCGTACATCCAGGTGCCGCCGATGAAGTAGCCCCAGAAGGTGCCCAGCGAGCCGGAGCGCGGCTTGCGCGCGTAGCGGCTGTAGTCCGCCACCAGTGGCAGCCAGCTGACGCTCATCGCGATCACCAGGTCGGCGCCCGCCAGGATGCCCAGCGGCGAACCCGTCCCGGCCTGCCACAGGGATAAAGCGTCGTATTGCTGCAGCACGATCACGGTCAGGGCGACGGTCAGGAGCAGCAGCAGCACTGCGCCCGTGCGCTGCGCCACCTGCCAGAAGCGGCTGCCGCCCCAGGCCCACAGCGTGCACAGCACACCCAGCAGGATCACCCACAGGTAGCGCATCGCCGGCTGATCCGCGCTGACCGGCAGGTTGACGTAGCCCGCCAGGATGTCCATGTAGAGGAAGCCGACGAACAGCATCCAGCCCGTCCAGCCGATCAGCTGCAGGATGTTGAAGGCCGCCGGCAGATAGCTGCCGCGCAGGCCGAAGGCGGGCCGCGTCAGGATCATCGTCGGCAGGCCCGTATCGGCGCCGATCCGCGCCATCGCCCCCATCAGGCCGTTGCCAATCAGCCGCCCCACCACAATCGCCACCAGGCCCAGCATCAGCCCCAGACCGGTCAGCTGCGGCAGTCCGCCCGCCCAGATCTCGGTGATCGCAATCGCCGCGCCGAACCAGATCAGCATCAGGTCCAGCGTGCCCAGCGTGCGCTGCTTCGGCTGCGTCGGCTTGATCCCGCCGTCGCCCATGTCATCCTCCTCCCGGGGCGCGGAGACGCGCCCGAACCGTCAGCTGCCGGGGCGCCGCGACGAAGCTCAGGGGATCGGCGGGCTAGCACATTCCTGCGCCGGCATTACCCGGATCAGGTTCCATGGGTCGGCTCCGCCAGCATGCTGGCCCGCACCTCTCAGCCCCGCGGGGGCTCCCCATGCGCCGCTGGCATCTTAGCACATCCGGCGACCGCCGGACGCCGCTAGCCTCAAGTGGT
>CAZSSB010000048.1:0-23988 GCA_964609245.1 uncultured Planctomycetales bacterium
TCCACCATGATGCGGCGGCCCGTCGGCGCGCCGCGGCCGTAGAGCGAAGCGTCGGCCAGGTCGATGGCGGGCAGAGACGGCCGCCCCACCTGTGAATCATCGGGGTCGGACGCAGCCACGATTTCGCTGACCAGCTGCGCCGTCAGCGCCGGGGCGTCGTAGTAGAAGTTGACGTAGGCGCCCTCGGCCTCGACGCGCGCCACGAACGGCAGCTCGCCCGCCGCGATCAGCGGCGCAAGCTCGGCGGCCAGCTCCTCGGCCAGCTTGGCGCCCACCTCGCGCGTGATCTGCGCCGCCAGCTGCTTCTTCTCCTTCTTGCCGAGACCGTCGGTGCGCAGCTCGATCTCGTCTTTGGCCACGCGCGGCGCGAGGGCGAAGCAGACGTTCGTGCTCAGCCCCCAGTCGCGCGGCGGCTCGATGGGCATCAGCGCGGGCCGGCCGGCTTCAAGTCCGTGCCGGGCCAGCACCTGCGCGGTGCGCTTCGCGATTTCGTCCAAGCTTTTGCGCACGAACCCTGAATCATAGCATCCCGCCCCGGCGCTGCGGCGGCCCCGGCGAAGGTAAAATCATGGTGTAACCACCGGCCACGTAGCGGCATGTGGTATCTAGTTAGGGGCCGGCACCGGCGCAGTTGAGCCAGCCATGCTAGAATATCAGCTTTACCAGTCACGGACTGGGAGTAGATAAGGGGTGAAGTCGCAGACCTACAGCGATGCTTCGTTCCAGGCGGTGCTGGACCGTCTCGATCACGCCGCCTTCCTGGAGCAGCTCGGCATCGGCAACAGCGACTTCGTGGACAACGAGACCGAGACCCGCTGCTACTGCCCGGTCTGCCACGACCGCTCCAAGATGAGCTTCGTGATCGAGCGTGACTCGGGCCGCGCCTACTGCACCAACCTCTCCTGCCAGGCCAGCAGCATGAACGCCGGCGGCGGCACGCTGCTGGAGCTGTACGCGCTGGCCAAGGGCACCGGCCTCGACCAGGCGCTGGAGGAGCTGGGCGGCGCGCTGGGCGTCAAGCTGGAACGACGGGCCGCCGGCGAGACCGCGGGCCAGGCCGCCGAGAGCTTCCACTTCGTCGAGGTCGGCCACATGGTCCGCACCGAAGAGGAGGAGCAGCCGCTGCAGCCCGCGCTGTTCTCCTTCGGGGGCCAGGAAGGCCACGGCCGCGGCGTGGTGGTCCCGGTCGAGGATCTGCCGGAGTTCACCGCCAAGTTCCGCGCCGACGTCTATCGCAGCCACTTCCTGTACGGCATCGGCGACAAGTCGCTGATCGACGCGCAGTCCGAACAGGGCAAGCTGGTGCTGCTCGGCGACTTCTTCATCGTGTTCAACGCCTCGAGCAGCGCCGAGATCGTCCACGCGATCAACCAGGCGATCGAGCTGGTGGAGCGGCTCAAGGAAAACTACGACATCCCCTACGACGCGATCAGCGTCTACTACACCAACCGCAACATCGAGGTTCACGTCGACTACACCGTCTTCGGCATCGCGCCGACCGACAGCCTGCACGAGATCTTCCGGCGGATGGCCTGCGCGATCATCGGCGTCGACCCGCTCAAGCCCGAGCGCAGCGCCTCGTTCAGCCAGATCGACCTCGACGTCTACCGCCACGACTATCTCTACAACATCCCGGGCACGATGGTCAGTACCGGCGGGCGCGATATCTTCAAGATCCGCATGAGCTATGCGGCCTTCAAGAAGATGAGCTACCAGCGGCTGCACGAGTTCTCGCTCAGGCGGCCGGACCTGCCGGTGCGCGAGCGCTGGGCCCAGCCGTCGTCCAAGGCCAGCGAGTTCTTCAACTCGGTGCGGACCAGCCTGGTGCGCGACACCGCGCTGGACGAAAGCGACAAGATCGCCTCGCTGTTCTACCGCGTCAGCGGCGCCTCGACGGGCATCGCCTCGCTGAAGGAGCTGGCCCCGACGCTGCTCAGGCGCCTGTTCGACGAAAGCCGCCGCGTGCTGACGACCCCCAGCGCCCACCTCAACCGCGCGCTGGCCGGCGGGCTGTACCCCGGCCAGCTGTACATCGTGGCCGGCTTCCCCGGCAGCGGTAGTTCGGCGATGGTGCTGCAGATGATGAACCACGTGGCCGCCGAGCAGGACGTCCACTGCCTGTTCGTCGGTTTCCAGCACGGTGTCGAGGAGCTGTTCAAGCACAGCCTCTCCAGCATCGGCCACATTCCAGCCAGCGAGATCGACGAGAAGCGGCAGAACCCGACCGACCTCTACGACGACAAGCAGTTCAACCGCCGGATCTTCGCCGCCTTCGAGCGCTACCAGCAGTACGCCGATGACATCACGATTCTGGAAGGCGCGGCGGCCAGCAACCTCGGCCAGCTGACGCAGTTCATCCAGGACAAGAAAGAGGAGCTGCGCGGCCAGTCCGGACGCCCGGGCACCATGCTGCTGATCGTCGACAGTCTGCAGCTGATGGTGGCGATGATGCGCGCCCACCACGCCGAGCTGGCGCTGGGCGAGGAAGGCGTGGTGCCCGAGCGGCAGCTGTCGCGCTGGGACGTCGGAACCCTGACCAGCCGCCTCAAGGCGCTGGCCCGCGAGCTGGATATCGTGGTGCTGGCGACCTTCGAACACTACGTCAGCCATCGCGGGTTGTTCAGCGAGCTGTCCGAGAACGACCCGGAGGCTCGCGAGCTGCTGTTCAACACGCAATTCGCCGATACGGTGACGGTGGTTTCCCGTCAGGGCAACAGCCTGCTGAACCTGCGCGACTACTTCAAGACACACCTGATCGGTACGCCACGCGAGGCCGAGATTGAGCCGATCCACGAGCGGCTCCAGAAGCTGGAGACCGACTGCCGCGACACCAAGGACTTCGAGTCACTGAACAGCGAGTTCGTGGTGCTGGACATCATCAAGAACCGCAGCGGCGCGCTGGACAAGATCCTGGCGATCTACCACCGGCCGTACTTCTACTTCGAGCCGCTCGAATACCTGGACGACGGCCAGGCGGGCTAGCTGCGCACCTCGCCCGTCGCCAGCGCCGAGACGTAGGCATTGACCATCGCCACCAGCGTCTGCCGCGCCGTGCGGAGCGGCTGCGGCGAGTGCGCGACCTTCATCTGCAGCAGCACTCCCTGGAGCGCAGCATAGATCAGCGCCGCCAGGCCGTCGGCGGCCTCGACCAGCTCCGGAATGCGAGCCACCGTGGCGTAGGCCCACAGCTTCTGGGTGACCACCTCGTGCCAGACCGCCTGGACCGGCAGCAGCCGCTCGACCAGGTCAGGATGCGTGTCCGCCAGTTCGTTCAGCCTGCTGGCCAGCGGGTCGCCGCGCCCGTAGTCGAAGCGGGCAAACAGCTCCTCGTAGTGGTCCAGCAGGCGTTTGATGATGTCGCCGGGCGCCAGGGTGCCCTCCAGCACCTCGAGGCGCAGGTGGGTCTCGGTCTGGTAGCGAATGCGGCTCAGGCAGTGCGCCGCCAGCTCCTCCTTGGAGTCGAAGTAGTTGTAGATACTGCCCTTGGGTACGCCCGCCAGCCGGGCGATGTCGCCGACGCTCGACGCGTGGTAGCCGCGCCGCCACAGGAGTTCCCAGGCGGCGTCCACGATCTTCTGGCGGTTGGTTCGCTGCTCCTCTTTGGCAGGCATCGGCACCCCCGGCCGTCACTCCCGCGCTTCGAATGCGTCCCTCGGCATCGCCCATAAATAACATGACGACCGGTCATATTATAGCACAAGACCCTGCATTGATGCGGGCTGAGAGACTAGCGCACGATTGATCCCCCCGGCCGCGGCTGCGCGGGGCAGTGCGAATCCGGGCGGGATATGGAACAATTCCAGTGCGGCGTTGGTCTTGATAAACGTCCACAGCGTTAACCTCCATCCTTTCTGGTCTTATGGGAAACTCGGGGGGGCAAGCGGGTAACACCGGTGCCCCCCCTGAGCTTCTCCTGAGGGCCCCCTCACCGATGCCCTCGAAGACGTTGCCTCCAACCCTCTTCCCAATTCAGGCCGCTCCCGGACTGCGCTGATAATGATAGATCATTCGCAGCCCTGTCCCAATCTGGCCTCAGCGCAAAACAATCCGCTCGATCTAGTGTTATAAAGGGATGGATGATTGAGCTGATCCGGGAGTTCTGGCAGGTGCTGGCCGAGATGTCGCCGTACCTGCTGCTCGGCTTTCTGGTAGCCGGGCTGCTGTCGGCCTGGGTGCCGCGCTCGTTCATCGAGCGCCATCTGGGCGGCCGCGGGCTGTGGCCGGCACTGAAGGCCTCCGTGCTGGGCATCCCCCTGCCGCTGTGCAGCTGCGGGGTGATTCCGGTGGCGGCCTCGCTGAGACGCCACCGGGCCAGCAAGGGCGCGACGACCAGCTTCCTGCTCTCCACCCCCCAGACCGGCGTCGACAGCATCATGGTGACGCTGGCGCTGCTGGGACCACTGTATGCGATCTACCGTCCGATCGCCGCGCTGATCACCGGGGTGGCCGGCGGGCTGATCGTGGATACGGTGGAGCGCAACGGCGCCGCGGCGAGTGAGAGCGCGGTCGCCGAAGCGACGTGCGACGACGGCTGCGGCGAGCCGCCCAGCGACGGTCCCGCCTGGCGCCGGATCCTGGAGTACGGCTTCATCACGCTGCCCCGCGACATCGGCAGGAGCCTGCTGATCGGCCTGGCGATCGCGGCGCTGATCGGCGCGCTGGTGCCCCACGGCTTCTTCGCCAACGTATTGCCCGGCGTCTGGGGCATGCTGGCGATGCTGATCGTCAGCATCCCGCTATATGTCTGCGCCACGGGCTCGGTGCCGATGGCGGCGGCCTTCATCGTCGCCGGCGTCTCGCCCGGCGCGGCGCTGGTGTTCCTGGTGGCGGGCCCGGCGACCAACGCCGCCTCGATCACCACGCTGTGGAAGGTGCTGGGCCGCCGCGCCGCGCTGACCTACCTCGCCACGGTGGCCGTCGGCGCGCTGCTCGGCGGGCTGCTGCTGGACCGGCTGTTCGCTGTGACCGGGCTGCCCGTCGCCGATCACAGCATGTGGATGCCGCCCGCCTGGGTCAACAGTGCCAGCGCCGTCGCGCTGCTGCTGATCCTGGGCTTTGCGCTATGGCCGCGCCGGAGGCCGGCCGAACTGACCGCGGGCTCGGGCGAGCAGCTGACGGTGCTCGACGTCCAGGGCATGACCTGCGAAGGCTGCGTGTCCTCCGTGACGCGGACGCTGAAAAGCCAGCCGGGCGTCAGCGCGGCGCAGGCCGATCTGGGGGCCGGTACGGCCACGATCCTGGGCCGCGCCTACGACGTCAACCGCCTGATCGCCGAACTGAACGGCCTGGGCTTCGAGGCCACCCATAAGCAGTAGCGGGCGCCGCACGTCATGCGGTACGTGTCGGCGATGCTGCTGGCCTGCGGGACAGTGGCGAGAATGACGCCGCCCTTCACGATGATCCGGCTGTTCAGATCAGTGCAATACTGGACCGCTCAAGCACGATCAGAGGAGCAGCAGCA
The DNA here is from genome assembly GCA_964609245.1 of uncultured Planctomycetales bacterium. GTDB lineage: Bacteria > 4484-113 > 4484-113 > 4484-113 > JAFGCY01 > JAFGCY01. Next base: position 5,462 of record CAZSSB010000048.1, read on the forward strand.
ATCTCGCGGGTATAATGTCGAGCATGGACGGGGCAAAAGAAGGACGGAAGGTCCCACTCAAGTGGCTTATTCAGGAAGGCACCCTGGCCCAGTACGTGGATCGCATACTGCTGCAGCCTAGTGACGGAATGGTAATGGCGTCATTCTTCCAGACCGATCCGCCAGTCAATCTCACAGAAGAGCAGCGAAGCAGCGTGGAGTATGTTGGAACCTACTGCGTGGCAAGGGTAGTCATGAGCCCTGCCAAGGCGAGGGAGTTTATGGATGTGTTTCGCAGACATCTAAAAGACAATCACCCTGATCTGCCTTTGGGGGACTAGCTCAATGGACTCGGCACTGAAGCCCTTGATGGCCAAGACAGACAGGAGATACAAGCTTGTACAGGCTGATGAGCAAGAACTCAAAGCCGCCGGACAGACCCCCAGCGATGTTGTGGCAGTTGTGTCGCCCACAAGGTCCATTCTTTTCCGTCGGGTTGACTTGCGACACAGGTTTGAGCAGCTTCGCGTGCAGTGGGAGGAGTCAACCGCGCATCATTCATTACTCGCGCAGAAGGCAGCGCACCCCACGTATAGGGCGGTAGTGGCCTTGGGCGAGGACATGGTAGCGGTGCTACTTGAGGAAATAGCGGCGGGGCGGCTTGAATGGTCGCCGGCCCTGTCCGAGCTCACGGGCTATGCCCCTGAGCGGGATCTTCCGGAAGTTACATATGAGGGTATCCGTCAGGCATGGTTCGCATGGGCAGACAACAACCCCGGGATGGCTGCGCCCGCATCTGTCCTGATCTCTTCCACGGCAGATGGCACGACTAACGTATGAAGAGCAGTGGGTGATAGCGAGATTCCCGGGTGCCCGAGGACACTTCACGGTTGCCAGTCAACCCAGCTTAGACTACAACTGCTTCGCCTACGCGGCGCACGAGACCCACAGGCGGTGGGCGCCGTTTCCCGAAAGGCAGAATGACTACTGGCCACCGTTAGCGCCGAGGGACATTTCCATCAAGGCACTGATGATGGCCTTTGAGACGAGGGGCTTTCGCGAGTGCGTTGACGGTAGTGCGGAGCAGGGCTACGAGAAGATTGCGCTATACCACAACGGACTTGGTGCAACCCACGCCGCCAGACTGCTCCCGTCCGGCAGGTGGGCCAGCAAGCTGGGTGACGGTTGTGACATTGAGCACGACAATCTCGAGGATCTCGCGGAGTATGGCCAGGTCCGGGCATTCATGAAGAGGAAACAACCCTAGCGGGAACCTCGTTCTGATGCCGACGGGTGCTGCCGCTTCCCCTACCTCGGCCTAGCGGCACTGCGCGCGGGTCTGTCACTGGCTCCGTCTAATCCTCAGCCCCCAAGATCCAGCCTGGTACTGCCTGCATGACGGCGCGCCCCGCTCACGTCAGCAGGTCGTCTTCCTCAGCTGAGCAGACCATGATGGTGGTCGGCATCCCGTTGAAGAACGTCTCGTAGGTCTGCTGCCACTCAGTGATCCCCGCCTCCGGCGGGATCTCGAAGCCGAGGAACACGCAGTCCGAGTCGCGACTGACCTCGCTGAGCACCTCGCGGAAGGGCCGGCGGCTGAGGATCACGTCCGCCTGGGCACCGACGCGCGCGCCGGCGATCAGCTCGCTCAGGGCGTGCCAGGACGGCGCCCGGGCATCCGGGTCGTCGACCACCCGCAGCAGCCGGATGCGGGCGTGTGACCACTCCCAGTTGCGGCTGAGCAGGTGCGCCAGCAGCATCATCAGCGGGCCGTTCTTCCGTCCCCGCCACCAGACGTCGATCGTGCTCCGGCCCTCCTCCAGCGGCAGCTCGTCGCCGCTGACGATCACCACGCTCATCCCGCTGTCGGCGGCGCTGCGCAGGTATGAGACATAGTCGGCCGCCGTGCTGGCGCCGCTGTTCCAGCCGAACAGCGCCACGTTGGGCCGGATCGGTCCGATCGCCGCCGTCTGCAGCACCAGCTGGATGCCGCAGGCCACGTCGTCGGCCACCGCCGCGATCGGAAACGCCAGCAGGTCGTGCTTGTGGCAGAAGGCCTCGATCTGCCGCGCAGCCCGCAGGTGCAGCAGCTTCTCGTCGGAGGCTTCGCCCCGCAGGATGTGTACCAGCAGCACGATGCCGCGCCCGGCCTCCAGCCACACGGCGTAGGAGACCAGCTTCTCGCGTTTGGCCGGGCTGCCGACGAAGGCCAGGATGGTCGGCCGCCAGTTACGGGAATCCTCGGGCATCCCGCGCAGCTGCGCCAGGTAGTTGCGCGCCTGCTGATAGGCGTAGCCGCGGCGCGCGTCGCCGAAGGATACCCTGAGCTCGCGGCGCCGCAGATACCACCACAGCAACGCGATGACCGCCGCCGCGATCACCGCCGGCAGCGGATCGATCAGCAGGGCCACCACGGTGCAGCCGAGGAAGCCCAGCAGGGCGACTGCCCAGTGGAACGCCCGGAACCGCGGGCGGAAGCTGGGGTTGTTGCCAAAGCCCTCGATGAAGGCCGCGAGGTTGATCATGCCGTAGGTCGCGAGGAACACCATCGAGATGACGCCCGCGACGGTGTTGAAGGCGCCCTTGCCACCCAGCATGCCGGCCCAGACCAATACGCCGACCGCGATCAGCCCGGACAGCCACAGCGCCCGGCGCGGCTCGTCGGCCCCCTTCGAGCCCCTGGCGAACGGTCCCAGCAGCGGGATCAGCCGGTCGCGGGCCACCGCCTGCAGCACCCGCGGCGCCCCCAGATAGCTGCCCAGCGCCGTGCTGAGGGTGGCGGCGAACACGCCGGCCGCCACCAGGAAGCCCGTCCCCAGCAGCGCGTTGTCCTTGAGCACCTCGAACGGCCGGTAGATCAGGTCCTCGCGACTGAAGGCGCCGGCCCCCAGCAGCATCGTCACCAGGTAGATCAGCGCACCCGCGCCGACGGCGAGGAAGGTGCCCAGCGGGATGCTGCGCATCGGATCCTTGAGGTCGCCGCTCATGTTGACGCCCGCCAGAAAGCCCGTCACCGACGGGAAAAAGATGGCGAAGACGATGAAAAAGCCGTAGCGGATGCCGCTGTCCGGCGCCTCGATGAGCGCGGTGTAGCCGGGGCCCAGGTTGGCGCTGAACTGCTCGGGGCTGAACAGCAGCAGCGCCCCGCCCCACATCGCGGCGATCGAGAGCACCAGGAAGATCATGATGAAGTACTGGGTCTTGATCGACCACTCGGCGCCGATGAACGCGATCGCGAACAGCGCGACGGCCGCCGCGACGGCGATGTGCATGAAATACGGCCCCAGCGCCGGCACGGTGCCGATCAGCGCCTCGGTGAAACCGAGCACGTTGAACGCCACGTTGAGCGACAGCGCGATGAAGAACACCAGTCCGATCGCCCCGCCGAACTCCGGCCCCAGCACGCGGCTGATCAAAAAGTAGGCCCCGCCGCCCCGCACCTGCATGTTGGTGCTGACCGCGCAGACGCTGATCGCGCTGAAGACGGCGATCACGTTGGCCAGCAGCAGGATGGCGATGGTGCCGACTACGCCCGCCTCGCCGACCACGAAGTTGGCGCGCATGAACAGAATCGCGCTGAGGATGGTGAGGATGCTGGGTGTGAAGACGCCGCCGAAGGTGCCGAAGCCGTGCTTGGCCGGAGCCGCGGCTGGCTGCTCGTGAGCCATCAGCCGCGATTATACAGCGGCGTCACCATACCGTACGCGAGTTCTCCCCTCAGCGGGTATACCCAGGTAGGTATCTCTGCGATACTACAGCCAGCAACAATCGGCTACGTCATGCAGTGCCAGTGCGATGACCGCACGAGTACGCAGACGAATGCCGTCTGAATCGACTGCGATATTGACATACCCCTAGGGGTATATGCTACAATCCACGATGCCGCTTGGTAAGCTATCAGCAGAGCGGCGTAAGTCCCGCTGCTGACGGGAGGAAGGCACCTGGGGCAAGCCGGGAGGAAGGCGGCTGCGCAGTGCTTTCCGTGGTGGTGTCAAACCAGGACGGAGCATAGCGAGTTCGGGATGCTTACTGAAGACAGGGGATGGGCGCGACGGCCTCTTTGGCTGGCCGCGCTGCTGATAGTTCCGGTGCTGACCAGCGTGCCGGCGTGGGCCGCGACGGGCGGCACGACGGTGACCGAAGTGCTGGCGGCCGGCGGGGATTCCAGCGAGGCGGAAGCCGCCGGCGAGACAGCCGCGGTCGATCCGCCGGAGGTGATCGTCATCAGGCCCGCAAAGCCGGGCGAGGCCGGCAGCGCCTGGCAGCAGTTCAGCTCCGGCGCCGAACTGGCCGTGGTCAAGGTCAGCGTGCCGGTCGACGACGACGTCCCACCCGCCGAGGGGCCGCCGCTGCTGGTGCTGGCGGATGTAGTGACGGCGGCCGTCGAGCACAGCCCGGGGCTGGCGGCGATGCAGTGGCAAGCGCTGAGCGCCTACGCTCAGAGCGACTCGATCGCCGGCTACGGCGGGATCAGCACTGAGCTGTCCGTCATGGGCATGCATACCAACAGCCCGCTGGGGGTCTTCGCGAGTCGCCTGAGCCAGGGGCGGGTGACCCAGATGGATTTCGACCCGGCCGCGCTCAACGACCCGGACTACTTCGGCAACGTGGAGTACAAGCTGATGCTGATGTACCCGCTGTTTGACAGCGGCCGGGTGCGGCTGCTCAGCGACGCGGTGGCGCTGAACGCGGGCGCCATCGACTACGACGCCCTGGCCCGCGAGCACGAGCTGACGGCCTCCGTGATCGAGGCCTACTTCAACCACGCGCTGCTGACGGACCAGTTGACGGTGATCGGCGATGCACAGCTGACGGTCGACGAGCTGAAGCGGATGATCGAGCAGCTCTACGCCGAGGGACTGGTGATCGGCAGCGACATCGCGGCGGCGGACGTGCAGCTGGCCAACATCGCCGACGAACTGAACCGCGTGCGGTCCTACCGCGTGCTGGTGGAGGACACGCTCTTCATCCTGACCGGCGAGGCGACCGGCGGGCAGTTCAGCAGCAGCGTGCCGCTCGAACTGGCCGAAGCTCCCGTTCCGGAGCTTGAGGAGATGACGGCGCTGGCGCTCGACAGCCGGCCCGATCTGGCGGCGATGGGGCTGAGGGTCTGCGCGGCGACCAACATGCTCGATGAGGCGATCAAGCGGCGCAACCCGGCGGTGGGCGTCTTCGCCGAGGGCAAGCACTCGACGCCGAATGGAATCACGGACGGCCACAGCGAGGCGACCTTCGGCGCGCAGCTGACGCTGGATCTCGACACCGGCGGGGTGATCCGGGGCGAGATCGCGCAGCGCCGCGCCGACCTGGAGGCCGCCAAGCTGGGCCTCGCGCAGCTTGAGGAAATGGCGCGGATCGCGGTGGCCCAGGCCCATACCGAGGCGCTGATCGCCCACCAGTCGATCGAGACCTTCACCGCCCAGGCCGAGCGCGCCGCAGAAAACCTGCGCGTGGTGCGCAATCGCTACGGCGAGGGGCTGACCAACTACCTCGACCTCCGGATGGCGATCAGCGAGCACAAGGAGAGCCGCCTGCGCCAGGTCAAGGCGCGCCACGACTACCTGCTGGCCTACATGCGGCTGCTGATGGCGGCCGGCCTGACGGGCAGCAGCTACGACCCGTTCCTCGGCGGGACGGAACCGAGCAGCGCTGAGACGCTCTCAGCGACGGGAGGATGCGATGCTTAGCACGAACATTCACTTCAGGATCATCTCGACCGCCCTGCTGGCGGCGGTCCTGCTGGGGGCGGCGGCCTGCAACCGCGGCGGGGGCCAGGCGGTGGAGCGCCAGACGATAAGCGCCTCGCTGGCGACGGTGACCCGCACCGTAGCGCCCGGCTACACCGAGGTCACGGGCACGGTGACAGGCGCCAGCGCGGTGCCGATCGCCACCAAGCTGTTCAGCGCGATCACCTACATGGGCTACGAGGAAGGCGACCGCGTCAGCCATGGCGACGTGCTGGTGCGGATCGACGACAGCGACATCCAGGCGATGCGCAGCGAGGCGGCGGCCTACCGCGCGGAGGCGGCGGCGGCGCTGGCCGAGGTGGAGACGGTGGTCGCCCAGGGCGAGGCCGGGCTGGCCCAGGCTAAGGCGGCACTGGCCCAGGCCGAGGCGGCGCGCGACGACGCCCAGGCGGACTACGAGCGCGCCGAGCGGCTGGCCGCCGAGGACACCATCCCGCGCGTGCACCGCGACAAGGCGGAACTGGGGCTCAGGATCGCGGAAGAAAACGTCGAGCGCGCCCGGGGCGGCGTGGCTCAGGCCGAGGCGATGATCGACCAGGCCGAGGCCAAACGCCCCCAGGTGGCGGCCAAGGACCAGCAGGCCGCGGCCAAGGACGCCCAGGCGGCCTCTTACCAGAAATACGCCACCCTGACCGCCCCCTTTGACGGGGTGATCACGCGCAAGATGGCCGAAGAAGGCCAGATGGCCAACCCCGGCTACCCGCTCTACATGGTGGAGGACGACAGCGCCTTCCGCGTGGAACTGGCGGTGGCCGAGGGCCTGGTGGGCTTCGTCGGCATGGGCGACCAGGTGGAGGTGATCCTGGAGGCGGCCGACGGCGGCGAGACGCGCACCAGCGGAATCGTGGACGTGATCGGCGCGGCGGCCAGTCCGGGCACCCACAACGTGCGCGTGGAGCTGGCGCTGGAACCGGTCGCCGGGCTATTCAGCGGCCGTTTCGTCCGCGCGCGGATCCCCAGCGGCGAGCGCAGCCAGCTGTGGGTGCCGGTGGCGGCGGTCAGCTACGAGGGCGACCAGGCCTTCGTCTGGCGGGTCTCGCCGGCCGGCGTGATCAGCCGCGCGCCGGTCGAGGTCGGGGCGCCCGAGGATGAGCGGCTGCCGGTGATTCGGGGCCTCAGCGACGGCGACCGGATCGTGGCAGAGCCGCAGCCGGGCCTGTTCGCCGGCGCGGTGATCAGCGGCGCGGCGGGCGAGTAGGGGGACGCGATGAAGTGGATCTGGCGACTGAGATCGGGCAAGGACGAACACGGCGGCGGCACGCCGGATCAGCCGCGGGCGGCCTGTCCCCCCGAGCAGGCGGGCGGCGAGGACCGGCTGTTCGGCATCGACCAGCAGTCGATGAAGCTCAACATCGGCGGGCTGATGGCCCACATGTTCATCGACTCCAAGATCACCCTGCTGATCATGATCGCGACGCTGGGCTTCGGGCTGCTGGCGCTGTTCGTTACCCCGCGCGAGGAGAACCCGCAGATCAGCGTGCCGGCGGTCAACGTGATCGTGCCGTTCCCCGGGGCTTCGCCCCAGGAGGTCGAGAAGCTGATCACCCAGCCGCTGGAGCGCCTGATCTGGAACATCAACGGCGTCGAGCACGTGATGTCGATGGCGTTCCCCGACTTCGGGGTGGTGACGGCCCAGTTCCACGTCGGCGAGGACCAGGAGGACAGCGTCTTCAAGGTCTTCGAGACGGTCGACTCCAACATCGACCGCGCCCCCCAGGGCATCATGGAGCCGCTGGTCAAGCCCGTCGACATCAACGACGTGCCGATCGTGGCCTTCACCCTGTTCAGCGACAGCCGCACCAGCTATCAGCTCAGGCAGCAGGCCCACCGCATCCTTGATGAGCTGCGCGAGGTGCCCGGCACCAGCGAGAGCGTGATCGTCGGCGGTGACGACCGCGAGATCACCGTCGAGATCGACCCGGTCCGGGCGGCGGCCTTCGCCGTCGATCCGATGCTGATCGCCGAGGCGCTGGGCGGCGCCAACCTGCGGCTGCCCACCGACCGGCTGGAGCAGGGCGGCGAGCGGGTGCTGATCCGCAGCGGGCAGTTCCTGCGCAATGCCGAGGACGTCGGCAGCGTGGTGATCAAGACCCACCCGCTGCCCACGGGCGAGGGCCGCGAGCCGATCTACCTGCGCGACATCGCGACGGTCACGGACGGGCCCGCCGAGCTGAGCAACCTGAGCCGCATCAGCTTCGGTCCCCACGGGCTGGGGGAAAGCACCGGCCGCCTGGCGGACGGGCTGGGCGATCCCTCGGGCCGCAGCTTCGAGGCGGTGACGATCGCGATCGCCAAGCAGCAGGGCAAGAACGCGGTGACCATCGCCCAGGCGCTGGTCGATCGCATGAGCGAGATAGCCCCGCTGCACCTCGACGCCGGCACCAGCTGGCTGACGACGCGCAACGACGGCAAGACCGCCAACAAGACGGTCAACGAACTGGTCTACAACCTGACCTGGGCGATTGTCATCGTGATCGGCCTGCTGGTGATCTTCCTCGGCTGGCGCGACGCCGCGGTTGTGGCGGTCGCGATCCCGATCACCGTGCTCTCCACGCTGGGCATCGGGCTGCTGGCCGGCCAGACCATCAACCGCATCACCCTGTTCGCCCTGATCCTCAGCCTCGGCATCCTGGTTGACCAGGCGATCGTGGTGGTCGAGAACATCCACCGCCACATGGCGATCGGCACCCGCGGCCGCGGGATCATCAGCACCTGCGTGGCGGCGGTCAACGAGATTGCCAATCCGGCCATCTACGCCACCCTGGTGGTGGTGGTCTCGATGATCCCGATGGCGTTCGTGACCGGCATGATGGGCCCCTACATGGGACCGATCCCGTTCAACGTGCCGGTGGCGATGATCATCTCGCTGGTGATCGCGTTCCAGATGACGCCTTACCTTTCGCGCCGCTGGCTGCGGGTCAAGCCCGTCGGCGACAGCGCGGGCGACGAGACCCAGGGCGCCAACCCGACGCTGCTGAGGATGTTCCGCAACATGTTTACGCCGCTGATGGAGGTGCCGCGCAAGCGCAACGTGCTGTTCGCGGTGCTCGTCATCGCGCTGCTGGTGACCTTCAGCTTCCCGCTGTTTACGTGGGTCAAGTTTCGGATGCTGCCCAAGGCCAACGTCAAGACGTTCCTGGTGCAGGTCGATCTGCCCGCCAGCGCGGCGCTGAACCGCACCGCCAGCCTGGTCAGCGAGCTCGAGGACCGCCTGCAGGACGAGCCGAATGTGGTCAGCGTGATCAGCACGGTCGGCACGGGCTCCGTGATCGACTTCAACGGCCTGCTCAGAGGCACCAGCTTTAGAAGCCAGCCCTACCAGGCCGACGTGCGCGTCAACCTGATTCCCAAGGAGCAGCGCAGCGAGCGCAGCGAGGACATGGTGCTCCGGCTCCGCCCCGAGCTGCACGCGCTCGGCGACAAATACGACGCCGTAGTCAAGCTGATCGAGGATCCGCCCGGCCCGCCCGTGCGCTCCACGCTGCTGGCCGAGATCTACGGCCCCTACGGCGCGCTGCAGCGCAGCCTGGTCGGCAGGGTGCGTGGCTGGTTCGGCGAAACGGCGGGCGTGACGGACATCGACGACTCCGTCTCGACGGTGGCGCAGGAGCTGCGCATCGAGGTGGACGCCGAGAAGGCGGCGCGCGCCGGGCTGAAGGTCAGCGACGTGACGATGGCGCTGAGGGCCGCGCTGGCCGGCTATCCGGTGACCTATATCCACGACGACGCGCAGAACGTGCAGACGCCGGTCGTGATGCGCTTTCCGGTCACCTACCGCAGTGAGCTGGGGGATCTTCAGCACATCGTGCTGCCCTCGCCCCAGGGCCCGGTGCCGCTCAGCGAGCTGACCAGCATCCGTGAGACGGAGGCGCGGCGGCCGATCTATCACAAGAACCTGCGCCCCGTCAGCTACGTCTACGGCGAGATGGAGCGCAGAAGCAGCGTCTACGCCAACATCGACATGCTGCTGCGCCAGCAGGCCGAGCCGCTGCCGCCGAGCCACGAGCTGAGGTGGGACGGCGAGTGGGACCTGACGCTCAAGGTCTTCCGCGACCTCGGGATCGCGATGCTGGTGGCGATCATGCTGATCTACCTGATCCTGGTGGGGCGCTTCAAGAGCTTCCTCGACCCGATCGTGCTGATGGGGGCGGTGCCGCTGACGATGCTGGGGGTGCTGCCCGGCTTCGCGATCGTCGGCGTCTGGGACGTGTTCTTCAGCGCGACCGGCATGATCGGCGTGATCGCGCTGGCGGGCATCGTGGTGCGCAACTCGATCATCCTGATCGAGTTCATCCAGGACTCGGTGGCGGCCGGCATGCCGCTCAGGGAAGCGGTGATCTATGCCGGTGCGATCCGCACGCGGCCGATCTTCCTGACGGCGGTGACGGCGATGGCGGGCATGCTGATGATGATCACCGACCCGGTCTGGAGCGGCCTGAGCTGGGCGCTGATCTTCGGCATCACGGCCTCAACGCCGCTCAGCCTGATCGTGATCCCGCTGCTGTACTACGCGGTCAAGGTGGCGCGGGGTCAGGATAAGGTGGAGAAGGCGGGGGTGTAACCTGCGGTCCACTGGGGCGTCATGTCACCTGGAGGTTACGGGCGCTGGGCTGGCGCCCTGGCGTCAGGCAGACTGGTGTCACCCGGACTGATGGATTCGTCGTCGTAGGGAACCGGTAACCCGGCATCGCAGGATGCCCCGGACAGGCCCGGCGCCGAGACGCTGATGGACAGGTTCGACGGGGTGATGCACCACCTGCTGTGGATGGCGGTGTTCTTCGGGGCGGCGCTGATCGTGCCGCGGCTGATGCCGCTGGCGATCGTCGCCGGGCTGGTGCTGGGCGTCTCCGCGATCCGCGTCGCCGTGCGCGGCTAGCTGAGCAGCACCGGCTCGAAGCCCTGGTGCAGGACGTCGCGGAACTCGACGCGCGCGGCGGTGATTCTGATCACCAGGTAGTTCTGGTCGGTCTTGCCGCCCGCGAAGAACTTCTTCCAGTCGTCGCGCCACAGCTCGTCTTTCAGCCGCTGGTCGTCGAGCAGCGCGGCCTCGCCGTAGACGTTGAGGTCGATGCCCGGAATGTAGTACGAGACGCAGACCTGCGGGTTGGCCTTAAGCTGGTCCACCTTGGCCGACTCGGCGTAGGTGGCGAACCAGACGGTGAAGTCGTCGTCGATCCGCGCGGTCTGCATCGTCCGGCAGCGCGGCTTGCCGTCGGCCACGGTGGTCAGCAGCGCGTGGGGGTTGAGGCGCGCCAGCCGCAGCGCCGCTTCCTTCATCTCTGTCTGCATCAGTAATCCTCCCTTTTCATCGTTCAGCGCGGTAGATCGGTGTGCCGGGGGCACACTATTGATTACCCGCGATGGGGCCGGGCCGGTCTAGCGCAGGAACTTCTCGCGCTCCTGCTCGGCATCGATCTCGGTGCCTTCCACCAGCGGCTCCTCGTCGAGGTGCTTGTAGGTGTGGATGAAGTCCAGGTTGCGGCCCTTGACCATCTTGTAGTAGAAGTCGCCGGAGCTGCGGGTGCGCATCTCGCGCTCGTACTGCTGCTGCAGCACCTCGACCTTCTCGCGGTCCGTGCTGTAGAAGATCACCTCGTCGGGCGCCTGCATGAACTTGTCGCGCAGGATCAGCCAGTGGTTCCTGGTCGGCAGCAGCTCCTCGGCGGCGGTCTCCGGCGCCTTGTCCTCGGCCTTGACGTAGATCTCCCAGCGCCGGGCGGCGGGCACCTTGGGGTCGAAGCCGCTGCGGGTGTAATAGAACCACTCGTGCCAGCCCCAGATATTGACGAGCGTCTTGAAGAAGCCGATGATCGCGCGCACGATAATCATGCCGCCACCTCCGGCTAGATTATTACACAGCGCGCAATCCGGTATCCCAGCGCAGATACTCAAGCGGCTCGCGGGTGTGAAGCGGCAGCAGCCACAGCGCCCAGGGCCTGAGCCACGGCCAGGCCGCGACGCGGGCCCTGAGCATCGCGCCGGAAAGCCGCCTGAGCGGCCGGCTCAGCAGCTCGGGCAGCGCCTGGGCTCCCATCCCGCCGATCACGGCGAAGGCCGCCGCCTCGGCGCTCTGAAGCGCATAGCTGATCCCCTCGCCGCTGAACGGACTGACCAGCCCCGCCGCCTCGCCGATCGCCAGCAGCGGCCCGCGGCCGTGCCACAGCTCAGCCCCGCCCGCCGGACAGGTCAGCTGCGCCCCGCGGGGCCGCTCATCCAGCAGCTGCACGCGGCAGCCGCGGCGCGCGAGGTACTCAAGCAGCGGCCTGAGCAGGTCCCAGCCGCGCCCCCGGGCCTGCCGCAGCCCCGCGCGGGTCAGCGCGGTGCCCAGCAGGTGCACCCCCTCGCCCTTGGGGATTACCCAGCTGAAGAAGGGCGTATAGGCGGTCTGGTAGATCGCCCACATGGCCTCGACCGGCGGGTCGATCACTGCTGCGCCCTGCAGGGCGTGCAGCCGGCTGACCGCCGGGCCTTGGAGCCGGCGGCGGGTCAGGGCGGCGGCGCCGGTGGCGTCGATCACCCACTGGGCGCGCAGCCAGTCCGCGCTGAACCGGACATAGACGCCGTCGTCCCGCCAGTCCAGTTCGGCGGCCCGCATCCCGCAGCCGACTTCCGCACCCGCGGCAGCCGCGCGCTCGATGAGCCAGGCGTCAAAGGCGCTGCGGTCGATGTTGCGGTAGTGCGGACGGTAACGCGCGCGGATGCGGTTGTCGAGGTCGTGGTACTCCAGCAGGGGGAACTCGAGGCCCGGCATCTCGGCCCCGACGCGCACGCTGCCCGGCAGCCCGCCCAGTTCGGCGAGCAGGTCCTGGGCGCGGCGGTTGAGCAGCCCCCCGCAGGGCTTGGCGCGCGCCGGGTCGCGGGCCTCATACAGCCGGACGCTGCGCCCGGCCTGGGCCAAAAGCTCGGCGCAGCGCGCGCCGGCGGGCCCGCCGCCCAGCACCGCTACGTCGATCTCGCCCAGTGACACGCCGCCATTATCGCCGAGGGCGGCGCCCGCACGTTTGCGGAAGCCGGCGGGGGACGCGATAATGGCTGTGATGCGGCGCGGACCGAGCTTCGACTGGTGGCTGTTCCTGCTGGCGCTGGCGCTGAGCATCAGCGGCCTGGTCTACATCTACTCCGCGACGTGGGTCGCGCCCGACCCGGTCGGCCCCTGGGTCTCGCCCAAGGTGGTCAAGCAGGCGGCTTATCTGGTGGCGGCGCTGATCGTCTTCTTCATCCTCAGGCGCATCAACTGGGGCCTCAAACCCGAGAGCTGGCTGTGGTTCTACGTGCCGGCGGTGCTGCTGCTGATCGCGCTGCCCTTCATCGGCAGCGACCGCGGTACGGGCGCTACGCGCTGGATCGAGCTGCGGTTGTTCGACATCCAGCCCAGCGAGTTCGCCAAACTGGCGCTGACGCTGATCCTGGCCTGGCTCTACAGCGGCGAGCCACACCAGGTCAGGCGCCGCTTCTGGCCCGCGTTGCTGATCATGCTCAGCCTGCAGGCGCTGGTGGTGATCCAGCCCGACCTCGGCACCAGCCTAGTGTTCGTGATCATCTTCTTCGTGATGAGCCTGTTTGCCCCCATCCCGCGCCGCTGGATCGCGATCGTGGCGCTCTACATGCTCTGGGCCGGCGTGCTGGCCTGGCAGGTCAGCATCCCGCTGGGCACGGATAGCAACGGCAACGCGCGCTACTACCAGTTCATCAAGGACTACCAGAAGCAGCGGATCATGGCCTTCCTCGACCCACAGCAGGACCCCTCGGGCAGCGGCTATCACATCATCCAGAGCGAGAACGCCGTCGGCAGCGGCGGCCTCAGCGGCCAGGGCTTTCTGCGCGGGACCCAGGTGCACGGCGGGTTCATTCCGGTGGTGGACAGCGATTTCATCTTCACCGTCGTCGGCGAGGAGTACGGCTTTTTCGGCTGCCTGTGGCTGCTGCTGCTCTACTTCCTGCTGCTGGCCCGCATCCTGGCGCTGTCACGCGACGCGCTCAGTGTCTACGAGCGCTACATCTGCTACGGCACCTCGGCGGTGATCTTCTTTCACGTCTTCATCGCGGTCGGCATGACGATCCGGCTGGCGCCGATCACCGGCCTGCCGCTGCCCTTCGTCTCCGCCGGCGGCTCGGCGCTGATGACGATGTGGCTGTATATGGCGATCCTGCAGTCGATCCACGCCAACAGCCGCCGCGACTTCCGCTATGCCGGGCGCCCGCGCTAGCCCTGGTGCCGCTGCCAGCTGACCCTGGCCGGGTCGTACTGGCTGCGCGGCTCCTTGTGCTCCGCCGGGTGGCCGACGCAGATCATGCTGACGATCTCCAGGCTGCGCGGGATGCCCGTGGCCTGGTGGATGCCCGGGCGCCGCGCGTCCGTGACGCCGCACCAGCAGGCGCCCAGCCCCAGCCCGGCCGCGGCGATCAGCAGGTTCTCGGTCGCCGCCGCCAGGTCCTGCTCGAACAGCTCGCCGGCTTTCTCGCCGTAAATGATGAACACGGCGGCTGCCTCGGCGGCGAACGCGGCGTGCGGATGGGCCTCCGCCAGCTGCCGGCGCAGCGCTTCATCGGTGACCACCAGGAAGCGCCAGGGCTGGCGGTTGTTGGCCGACGGCGCCGCCATCGCCGCCCGCAGCAACTCCTCGATCAGTTCGTCGCCGAGCGGCTCTGCGGTGAAGCGCCGGATCGAGCGGCGCGCGTAGATGATGTTCAGCCTCTTGTCCATGGGGGCATTATATTGCGCCGCGCCGGCCGCTATAATCGGCGCCAGAACGGACCCGGCGAGAGCGCCGGTTCTGTTACGGCTTTGGTGGATTCAGCTAGACACGGGGTGATTTCATGGACGCGACGCCGCAGGTTCAACTGACGGTCGACGAGTACCTGCTATGGCTGGGCATGACGCTGGACTACACGGACAAGATCGCCGCCGCGATTCCCGACGAGCTGCTGGACTGGCGGCCCGAGGACCCCAGCGGCAAGTACTGCTTCAGCCTCGCCGAGATCGTGATGCACATCGCCGACGCGCGGCTGATGTTCAGCACTCAGCTGACCGGTGAGGATGCCGCGGACCAGTACTGGGCCACCAGCGAGGGGCCGAACGAGGAAGGCGTCTGGACCTTCAGGGAGTACGACGGCAAGCAGGCGCTGCTGGACCGCCTCAAGGCCACGCGCGCGGTCTACGATCCGTGGATCAGCCAGCCCTACACCACGCTGCTGGACGTCCCGGACGGCGCGCGCAAGGCCTATGACGGCTTTCTGAAGAAGCTCAAGGAGGAGGGCCACGACACCGCGATGATGGAGAAGCGCGGGCCGGCCAGCGTGCTGCGCGTGGTGATGGCGGTTATGGCCCACGAGGCCGGGCACCGCGGCGCGCTGCAGACGCTGCTGAGGCAGCACGGGATCAACGTCGACCATAGCGAGTTGTAGCGACCGGTGGCCGGTTGCGCGCCGCAGCGGCAGGCGTGGAAGCGGGTGCAGAGCGCGCACGGGAGGATTCGAACCCCCGACCTTCTGATCCGTAGTCAGATGCTCTAATCCACTGAGCTACGTGCGCGCGGTCTGAAAGGGCCGGTCGAAGCCACAAAGTGTACCACGGCGGGGGCGGCTGTCAAGGCTGCCGCGCGACGCTCGATCCCGGCCGCAATCCGCGCCAACACACTAACGCGATACCCCCTATGGTATATTGGGGGAGTATGGACCTCTTGCAGCTGCTCGTCACCATCGGCCTGATCGGGGGCTTCATCTACGTGGCCCGCGCCTGGAGCCAGGGCGGCGACGGTGGCGGCTGCGGCACGTCTTGAGGCCCGTACTAGGGCAGTTGCCCTCCGATGCAATCCCTCCAACACAATCCCCGCGATGCGAGAGACACGGCCGGCCAACGCAGAGTCGAACCGGACCGGCGGTGGTAACATCTAAGTAGTTATGGTGCTCAGCATCCTCGCCATCGTGCTGGTCTTCGGCCTGATCGTGTTCGTGCACGAACTGGGCCACATGCTGGCGGCCAAGGCCTGCGGGGTGGCGGTTCCGGACTTCGCGCTGGGGATGGGCCCCACGCTGATGAGCCGCCGCTGGGGCGAGACGCGCTACCACCTCTGCGCCGTGCCGATCGGCGGCTTCTGCCGGGTGGCCGGCATGGAAGGGGACGCCGCCGACGCGCCGGGGCTCAGGGAGGACGGCCGCGTCTTTCCGACCCACGCCACCTGGCAGGGCAAGAACGGCTGGCAGAAGGCCTTCATTCTGGTCGCCGGCGCGCTGATGAACTTCGTGCTGGCGCTGATCGTGATGCTTGCCATCGGCCTGATCGGCTTCCCCGCCAACGCCGTAATGATCGGCAGCGTGGAGCCGGGCAGTCCCGCCGCCGAGGCGGGCCTGCTGGCCAACGACCTCGTCCTGGAACTGGGCGGGCAGCCGATCAGCCGCTCCAGCGAGCTGATCGAGATCGTGCGGGACCATCGCGACCGGCCGCTTGAGCTGTTGATCCAGCGGGGCCGCGAGCGCTTAAGCCTGACCGCCACGCCGCGCCTGATCGAGGGCTTCAACGACAACCAGGCCAGCCTGGGCGTCTCGATGGCCGAGATCTTCTACACAACAACCAGGATTGCGCTGGTACCACCCAAGACCGTCGGCTATGAGCAGGGGCTCAAGATCGGCGACGTGGTCACCCACGTCAACGACCAGCCGATCAACAACGGCTACGAAGTGCTGCTCAGTCTGGCCGCTGTCGACGATGAGTTCAATCCGGTCGACGCCGAAGGCAACCCGCTTGAGCCCGGCGAGGGCGAGCCGGTCAAGCTGACCGTCCAGCGCAACGGCGAGACCCTCAACTTCCTGCTGCCGGGCGATACCTCCATGGTCTCGGTGGGCGTCCAGTTCCAGCCAAGGCTCGAACGGCTGCCTGTCGGCGAGTCGTTGCTGCGAAGCCTCAGTGACGCCCGCGACATGGTGTTGCTGGTGGCGCTCAACATGCGGGTCCTCTTCACCCCGCAGGGCGTCAAGAGCGTCTCCGGCCCGGTCGGGATCATGGCGCTGATCGGTCAGAGCGCCCAGAGCGGCTGGTACTCGCTGCTGCAGATCGTGATCCTGCTCAACGTCTTCATCGGCGTCTTCAATCTGCTGCCCGTGCCGGCGCTGGACGGCGGGCGGCTGGTGTTCGTGATGCTCAGCGGCATCGGCATCCGCGTAGCCCCCCAGCGCGAGGCACTGGTGCACCTGGTGGGGATGATCATGCTGCTGGGGCTGATCCTGGTGGTGACGTTCACCGACATCCTGGCGTTCTTCTGATCACCCCTACCGTGAATCCGGCGACAGAGCCGTCGGCGTAACGAATCGCGGGCGAGACGCCCGCGCCACCAGTGATGGTAGCCGCGAATCCTATGCGCGGCGGAGAGGGCGGCGCGAAGAGGCTTCGCGCCTACCGACGATCTCGGGCGCCGTGTACGCGCAGTTATAATCTGGCGGCAGCCCCGCCGGGGCGGGGCCGGTTCGCAGGCGGCGGTCCATGCAGCTTCTGGCCAACGACAGCCTGGCGCAGCTGGTGCGGCGCATCTTCAGCCGGGAGCCGCGCGCGCGTCCGGCCGCCGATCCGCCGCGGCCCCGCCGCCGCTCGCTGCTGCACTACGCGTTCGACCTCGGCGCCGACGACGACGGCCGGCGGCTGCACGGGGTGCAGGTGCTGGGACGGCTGGGCCGCCACCTGGGCGGGGTGCCCCCGCTGCTGATCGGGATGCTCCGCGATCGCAACCCGGCGGTGCGCGAGGAAGCGGTGCAGTGGCTGGGGCGCAGCCTGCGGGCCTCCGAGCCGGTGGTGCATGCCCTGATCGGCGCACTGAGCGACCCGGACGAGGAGGTGCGCCAGGCCGCAGTGGTGGCGCTGGGCAACCTGGGCGTGCTGGCGACGGCCGCCGTGCCGATGCTGGAGGAGGGACTGGTGGCCGCCGACCGGCATGAGCGGCTGCGCACCGTCCGCGCCCTCGGCCGCATCGGCGAGGACGCCGTGCCGGCGCTGACCGTCGCGCTGTTCGACGGCGACTACGAGGTGCGCGAGCAGGCCGCGCTTTCGCTGGGGCGGCTGGGACCGCCCGCGCTGGGCGCCGTGCCCGTGCTGATCACCGCGCTGCGCGATCCCGACACCAAGGTGCGCTTCTGGGCGACGCAGGCGCTGAAACGGATCGGCCCCTGTGCCCTTAACCAGCTCACGCGCGCGCTGGGTGACGATTTCGCCGAGGTTCGCCAGCATGCCGCCGAAGCGCTGGGGGCGATCGGACCGCCGGCCGGCGGGGCGCTCGGCGAGCTGCGCCGGGTGCTCACTGATGACAGCCAGCCCGTGCGGCGCGCGGCGGCCGAGGCCCTGGCCGGCATCGGCAGTGCCGCCGAGCAGGCCCTGCCGGAGCTGACGGTGGCGCTGACGGATTCGTCGGTGGCGGTGCGCCGGTCGGCCTGCCGCGCCCTGGAGCGGATCGGCCGGGCGGCGGTCAGCGCGCGCCCGAAGCTGGTCATGCTGCTCGACCATCGCAACTGGTCGGTACGCGCCGCGGCGGTCGGGGCGCTGGGGCGGATCGGCCCCGAAGGACTGGCGCCGCTGGCCCGGGCCCTCGACGACCGCCACCCGACGGTGCGGCTGCGGGCCGCCCAGGCGCTGGGCAACTACGGCCACCATCCGCACCTCGCGGTCCCCGCGCTGCTGCTGACTCTGCGCGACCCGGACGCCGGCGTGCGGCGGACGGCGGCGCTCTCGCTGGGACGGCTGGGGCGGGCGGCGCAGCACGCGCTGCCACAGCTGAGGCGGCTCAGGGCCGATCGCAGTGCGGAGGTCGCCCTCGCCGC
>CAZSSB010000049.1:0-23497 GCA_964609245.1 uncultured Planctomycetales bacterium
TAGGCGTGCTGGCGGCGGTCTGCGTGATGCTGGCCAGCGAATCCGGCCCGTTCCTGTATTACCAGTTCTGATGCGGCGGGCGGCACTGACCGCTATTCCGAAGAGCTGAGAGCGGACACGGAGGACCGCCCTCCCTGGCGCAGGTATAATCAAGCACTATGCCGGCACTGGTCTTTGAGGTGTTCGAGGATGAAGGCGGAGGCTACTACGCGCAGGCCAGGGCCGGAAGCCACGACCTGTTCACCCAGGCCGAAACCCTCGATGAGCTTCGCCGCAACCTGGACGAAGTCAGCCAGCTCTACCTGGCGACGCTGATCGACGAAACGGGCCAGCCGATGCCCGAAGGCATCGAGTACTCGATGGTCTTCACCGGCCGCATCCGGACTCCGGCATGACGAAGCTGCCCCGGGACGTCAGCGGAACCCGTCTGGCGCAGGCGCTGGTCAAGCTGGGCTACATCGCGGGCAGGCAGCGCGGCAGCCATCTGGCAATCACAACCATTACTCCTACCAGGCACACGCTGTACATTCCCATGCACAGGAGGTTGAAGACGGGGATGCTCAGCCGCCTGCTGGGGCAGGTGCAGGCTCACTCCGGCCTCAGCCGCGCTCAGCTGCTGGAGCTGCTGGACCTGTGAATGGCCAGTAGCGACTCAGCTAACAACACGCCTGTGCTACCGGCAGCGGTCTGCGCGATGCTGGCCAGCGAATCCGGCCCGATCCTGTAATACAAGTTCTGATCCTTCCGCGATCCTGCGGTACACTTCCTTGAAAGAGAAGGCACGGGGGTTCGGAGTGCAGAACAGCGCATGCTCATCCACTTATTATGGGCTCAACGCGCTGCTGTTAAGTATCGCTATCGCGATCCCCTTGGCATTGGCCGTGTCATGTGGCGGCCCGCAGGCAGTGGGTGAGGATTCCTACACCTGTCGGACCGGCCTGTCGCTTTCAATCCTCGAAGACACTTATCTCGGTGAGAATCCCACTGGCCGTTTCTACCTACGCCAGGCTTCGGATGGGGTTTCGCTCAAGGCTGAAGTGTGGGTCGACGGTGCAACCGACCTTAAGGCCCTGTTCTTCACACTGAGATACGACGAGGCGAATCTCTGCCCTGTCGCTGTCACGAGTTCCGGCAGACTTGAAGATGACGTCCACGCAGAGGCCATTCTCCGGTTGGACGTCCTGCATTTGCCCGGCGAGGTTCACAGCGCATGCCTCCCGGTCCGGCCAGCATCGAGCGGCGGGCTATGTGGCAGAGGGCACCTAGCTACCGTTTCTTTCGCGTTTCGACCGGCGGGGACAACACGACAAGTCTCCAGCGCGCCCCAATCGCAGCTTTCGCGCGCACCGCTCCTCGCTGATTCAGACACAGGCTCGATTACCTGGCTGTTCGCCAACCAGGGCGACTACAACCAGGACGGCGAGGTCAACAGCAGCGACCTGACACCGCTTGGCGCGCATTACCTGGCGGAAGGACCGTTTGAGGAGACAAGCGCGCTGTGGGTTGTTGACGGCAACCAGGACGGCTATCTGGAAGTCAGCGACATCACGCCGATTGGCGCGAACTACCTGAACTCGATAGCCGGGGGATTCAACGTATACAGCGGACCCGCGGGTGAGTTCCCCGACCTCGCGACCGGACCTTCAGCATCGGATCCTATGGGCAGCGTCGAGCTGAGCGCTGCTGCAGGGGTTCGGGCGGAGGACAGGCTGTCCTTCTCCTATGAGCCCCCGCCTGAGGCAGGCCGCGACTTCTTCTGGGTCAGGGGCTGCGACCGCGACGGCAACGAGGGGATCGCCAGCCAACTGGGCAAGATCTGGGAGGTCACCGAGTTGCTCACAGATGTCATGATCGTCCGCAGCTGGTTCAACAACATGGAGGTCGATGCCCAAGGCCGTGCTCATATCTGCTTTCGGGACGAGGGCACCAACGCGCTGACGTACGGCGTGTATGAGCAAGGAGACTGGACCCAGATGCTGGTGGACAATGAGGGTATGCCCGGGGACTTCCCGAGTCTGGCCCTGGACTCCGAGGGACTACCTTCGATCAGCTACGTCGAATGGGAAGAACGCGATCTGAAGATCGCTTCCTATGACGGTCAGACCTGGGAAGTCGAAACGGTTGATGCCGGTTATGTGTACGGTGGAACGTCACTCGAGATCGATAACGGAGGGGCGATGCACATCGCTTACGTCCAGCCACACAGCAAACACTTGATTCATGCCGTGCGTAGCGGCAGTGACTGGCTAACCGAGAAGGTCAACGACGAAGGTGAAGCCGGTGTGTTCTTCTCGATGGCGCTGGACACCCGCGACACCCCTCACATTGCCTATTGCTCGTCCACCTTGCACGGGAGCAAGCTGATGTACGCTAGCCGGGGGAGTTCGACATGGAGCACTGAGGTAGTGGATGATCAAGGTGATGCTGGGCACTGGTGCTCACTGGCGCTAGACGATGCTGATCGCCCGCACATCACGCATGTTGAGGCGGATGACGCACTGCTCAAGTACTCATGGCGCACGGATGGGTCATGGGCAACGGAATGCATGACTACCGAAGGAGAAGATGCCTTGCCTGCTGGCCGTCTGAGGATTGACGAGAGAGGCCAGCCACATGTCGCATACCAAACGAGCGAACATGAGTTGAGAGTGGAATACGCCGTTAAGGCAGGAGGCGTCTGGAAGCGAATGATCCTACCTGTTGAGAACATCGCATCAGGGGGAGTGGCACTCGCGTTGGATGCCGGTAGCTTGCCCTACTTGTGCTTCTCGAATGCAAAGAATGATACGCTCTACCTGGTGAAGTAAGATGCGTGCCTTGCACTGCTGTACCGCCTAGCGCATGGCTAATGGCCGGCCAGACTCGGCGTAAACCGCAGTGTGTAGCCCACCCCGCGCCCGCGCTATAATCGTGGGGCATCAATTCCCGGGAGGGAGGCAGACCCGTGAAGATCCATGAGTATCAGGCGCGCGAGTTGTTCCAGGCGTTCGACATCCCGGTCAACCACGGCGAGGTGGCGCGGACGCCCGAGGAGGCCCGGGCCATCGCCGAGAAGGTGGGCAAGATGGTGGTCGTCAAGGCCCAGGTCCACGTCGGCGGACGCGGCAAGGCCGGCGGCGTCAAGCTGGCCAAGACCCCCGACGAGGCCTTCGAGAAGGCCGGAGACATCCTGGGCATGGACATCAAGGGGCTGACCGTCGACCGCGTGCTGGTCGCCGACGCCGTCGATATCAAGGAGGAGTACTACCTCGGCTTCACCGTCAACCGCGACGACAACAAGCTGGTGCTGATCCTTAGCGCTGCCGGCGGGGTGGACATCGAGGAGGTCGCCGCCACCACGCCCGAGAAGATTATGACCGTCAACGTCGACCCGACGGTCGGCATCCAGGACTTCCAGATCCGCCAGGCGATCTACGGCAGCGGGGTGGACCAGTCCAAGGCCCGCGAGCTGACCAGCTTCATCCGCAAGCTCTACCTGTGCTGCATGGCGGTCGACGCCGAGCTGGCCGAGATCAACCCGCTGGTGATCACGGAGCAGGGCGAGGTGATCGCGATCGACGCCAAGATCAACATCGACGACAGCGCGCTGGCGCGCCAGAAGAAGATCGCTCAGTGGCGCGAGATCTCCAGCGACCTCGACGAGTACGAGAAACAGGCCAAGGAGGAGGGACTGACCTACGTCCACCTGCCGGGCGGCAACATCGGCGTCTGCGGCAACGGCGCCGGGCTGGTGATGACCACCATGGACGTGGTCAAGAAGGCGGGCGGCAGCCCCAACAACTTCCTCGACTTCGGGGGCAGCGCCACCCAGGAGGGCGTGGAAAAGGGGCTGAACGCCATCCTGCGCGACCCGGACGTGAAGGGTATCCTGGTCAACGTCTTCGGCGGCATCACCCGCACGGACGTGGTGGCCAAGGGCATCGTCGAGGTCTACGACAAGCTGCCGCGCCAGGTGCCGATCGTGATCCGCCTCACCGGCACGCGCGAGGAGATCGCCCGCGAGATCCTGGACAACTGCGGCAAACCGCTGGTGTTCGCCGACTCGATGTGGGCCGGCGCCCAGAAGGTGGTCGAATTGGTAGGGGCGGCCGAGGCCGGCGCCTGAGCCACCGCGCCCGCCAGCAGCCCGCGCTGGTCCGTCAGATTGGCCTCAGCGCTGCTATCGCCCGCTAGGACTTGTCCATCAGCTGCAACGTGACGTCCGTGCCGCCCTCGTCCGGGCTGTAATGCACCGTCAGGGCCTGGGTGTCGGACTCGTACATCGTCTGCCCGCCCTCCGGCGTGGAGAAGTTGCCCATCTCCTTGAAGCCCGCGGCGGCGGCCTTGTCCGCATAGAAGGCGGTGACCATGTCCGTTGCGTCGGCGCACTTGAGGCTGACCATCAGCATCCGGCCGTCGGGGCTGTCCATTACCTGCGACATCTCGATGGTGCTGCCGGGGTACTGCGGCAGGCTCGCCGGCCAGCCCTCGGGCATCGTCCCGGTCTCCGCCTTCACCTCCGTGGTCTCGCCGGTCTCCGGATCGGTCATCGTCCAGCTGCCGCTTTCGCCGTCGCCCGTCACCTCCGTGGTGACGCCGGTCTCCTTGTCCGTCACCTTCATCGTGTCGCCGCTGTAGTCGACGTCCACCTGTCCGCCGGACGCGGCCTCGATGGCCTGCTCCGCCGCCGCCTCGGAGGCCTTCTCGGCCACCTTGTTGCAGGCGGCGCCCAGCAGGCACACCACCACCGCCAGTCCCCAGCATGTGATTCTCTGCAAGTACATGTGTCTCCTCCCGGGATACTCCTGATGACCATGTATTCTAACGCCGTCCGGCCGCGGGATGCACAGGCGGCCACCCACTAGCGGTATAATGCCAAGCCTGCGCAGGGGTAGCTCAGTTGGTTAGAGCACCAGATTGTGGATCTGGGGGCCGTGGGTTCAAGTCCCACCCCCTGTAGGTCTCACCCGCTCTGCCGCCGCCAACCCCCCCCCTTGGGATGGATGGTCCGGTCGCGCGCGGACAGGCCGCCGCGGCCCGCCGTTAGCTCGCCCCGCCAGGTAGACGGGCGCGCCATTCGTCGTTGTGGTTCTCGAGCCACTGCTCCGCGAGGTCGAAGCCCAGATCGGCGATCGCCTCGATGCCCTTGACGCCGGTGTGAGGCTCCGGCGGATCGGGCCTGTACTGCACCGGGCCCTTGATCGGCACGTGGGTGTAGTAGAAGATCGAGCCGCCCTCCTGCGTGGCGTGAGGGACGAGAGCGTAGAGGCTCCATTCCCAGACGTCACCGCCAGCGCCGGAGCAGACCACGTCAACGTCGAATAACGCTCCCTCGTGCTCGACCGCCTTGTGGAATAGCCGCAGTCCCTGCTCCACGCCGACGAAACCTCCTTCAGTCACTTGTCTCATCGATCGTCCCCTGCCGCCTGGCACCAGCGGCAATCCGCCATTCGAACCGTGGATCCCGCTGCAAGCCGCTACGTGGACATGCACCGGTGGGCCGCGTCCGTGTGGCGCGGCCCACCGGTACAACCGGCATGTCAGTCAGTAACCGGCGCTGCATCTGCAGCATTCGTGGACCCACGTTATAATTTCCTATCCTAAGGCCACCGCCTTGGCGGGCCGGAATCGAGGAGTTGAGATGAACGCATCGACACAGTGGAACAGCGTGTGCGCCAACTTTCACTTCCCGACGACCTCTACCGCGTCGATCACCGGCACCTTCGCCGGTGAGTACTTCGGGCAGGATTTCGAAAGCGACTTCCAGCTGGCCCTGCAGGCAACCGCAGAGTTGTGCGGCGGGCCGGCCCCCAGCTTCAGCGGCGAGGACCTGCTGCGCCAGAGCATCGAGAGCTGGCCTGACACCTAGCTCAGCCACTGAGCACCTCCAGCCGCTTGGCGCACTGGCGCCGCATCAGACGGCACTCGCACTCCAGGCCGTACAGGTAGTCGCTCATGTTGAAATCGACCTGGCGGTGAGCCGCGGCCACGCGCTGCTCGTGACAGTACTCCAGGTCCTGAATCGTCAGCAGGCCGGCGATCCAGAGCTTGGCCAGTTCGAAGTCCCAGTACCACAGGCAGTCGGCCACCGGCCTGCCGCGCTTGTAGTGCCCGACCTCCGCCGCCAGCGACGCGCCATAGCGCCGGTTGAACCGCAGGATCAGCTTGATCAGCCGGTCGGGCAGAAAACGAGCGGCAACCTTGATCAACTCGTATTCCACCAACTCCAAGTGCATCCGCTGGTCCGCGATCTGCTGGGGCGACATGGGCAGTTCACCACCGAGTTTGCGGTCGACCTCCGCGTAGATCCGCTCGAAATCCTCAAGCATGCGTTCGGGTGAGATCAACCGGTCGCGGTGCTGCTCCGTCTGGATCCATTTGCACTCGCCCAGGACCCGGAGCACGGTGTAGCGTGTTTCGTTGTTGGGACGGGGCTTGAGTCCCCGGGCCCGCTGGCGCGCATCGCTGTCCGCCAGCAAGTCATTAATCGCCTCGCAGATTCGATAGGCGTGGTCAAACAGCCCCAGCCTCGCGCACGCATCGGCCACGAGCAGTGCGCTCAGGCGGCAGCCCAGTTCATATGCCAGCGCCAGCGATCCCTCGCGGCAGTGCGGCTCCACCCAGTGCAGAACTCGCACCATGCACTTGAGCCGCGTGATGTCGAACTGCCGGCAATACTCCTGGCAGTCATTGACGATCGCCAGCATCACTCGCCGGAACTCGTTCTCGTTGGCGAGCGCCCCCTGCAGCCAGATTCTCTGGCAATACGTATCGAAGGTTTCCGGCCCCCTGGCTCCCATACCAAGGCGGATTCATACTGTCCGGTCAGCCGGTCAGGTTCTGCTGGGCCTCCTGCTCCTTCAGTATGTCCTCCGCAACCTCCTCAAGCTTGCTCAACGCCTCCAGCACTTCGCGCTGCAGCCCCTGACGCGCCATCGTGCAGCTCATGGGCTCCCGCACGACAGCCTGCCCGCCAGCGGCCGCATGTGGCCTGCCGTCGGCGTCGTCCGTCAGCAGCCGGTCGAGCAGCAGTTCGGCACGCAGCGCGCGCCGGCGCCACTCCTCGTCAGCCTCTATGACCTGCGGAGCCTCGAGTGGCTCCTTGACAACCTCGTCGTTCACAATGCGCCAGCCCGCCTCATCCAGCAAATGCATGGCCTGTGAGAACCTGGGTTCGCGCTCGCCGCGGTACCAGCGCTCGGCGGTCCGGCCGGACGCGCCGGCCAGCTCCCCGATCTCCTCGAACGTCAGCCTGCGCGTCTGCCGGAGATCCTCGATGCACTCCCGCACAACGGCCATTGCCTGCTCTCTGTTCACTCGCAGATTCTACCTGATCGGACCGTCCTAGTACACCATTCAGGTACATTCTTGCCGCCGTATGGGCGATCATTGGTGCCCATATGGGCACCAGTCATGGGTCTCGTCGGGAGAATCGCGACATTATGGACGTAGCGGCCGTCCATTTGGGCATCGGCAATGAAAATGACCCATGGCTGATCAAGCGTGACGAGCACTGGCAGTGCTGTGTGCGGCTCAGGCCGGTGGGCGGTCGATCCCGGCGCGGTCCGCGACGGCGCGGATGTTGCGGTAAGATACACGCAGATGTGCATGGCCCAGGGGTAGTTCCTGAGAAGTGGAGGCATGGCAATGGCTGACTCGTTTCGCATTCCGGTCGCCGATCTGATCCTGGCGGTAGCCTCGGCCGCCGATCTGGTCAGTCCGGCCGTGGCCGACCATCACAAACGCGTGGCCTATATCGCCGACAGCCTGGCCGCCGAACTGGCGCTGGCCACCGCAGGCCGCCGGGAGCTGGCCATCGGCGCCGCGCTGCACGACATCGGCGCTTTCTCGCTGAAGGACCGGCTGGACACCCTGCGGTTCGAAATGGAGGCTCCGCACCGGCACGCGGAACTCGGCTACAGGTTCCTGCGCGAGTTCGAGCCGCTGGCGGGCGTGGCCAGCATCATCCGCTTCCATCACGTGCCCTGGGAGAGCGGCGCCGGGGAGACGTTCAACGGCCTGCCGGTCCCGGACGCCAGCCACCTGCTGCACCTCGCGGACCGCGTCGACGTGCTGGCGCGCCAGGATACCCACATCTTGCAGCTGTCCCCGCAGATCACCGCCAGGATCGAGGAGGCCCAGGGCTCGCTGTTCATTCCCGAGCACGTTGCAGCCTACCGGCGGCTGGCCGAGCGCGAGTACTTCTGGCTGGACCTGTCCGCGCCGAACCTCGATCAGATCCTGAGGCGCCGGATCGGACACGATGAGTTGGTGCTGGACGCGCACGACATGGCGAAGCTGGCGATGCTGCTGTCGCACATCATCGACTTCAAGAGCCCCTTCACCGTCACCCACTCGGCCGGCGTGGCGGCCACCGCCGAGCAGCTGGCCAGGCTGGCGGGGTTTTCGGGCGAGGATTGCCAGCGGATGCTGATCGCGGGCTATCTGCACGACCTGGGCAAGCTGGCCGTGCCGGCGGAGATCCTGGAAAAGCCCTCCAGCCTGACTCCCGAGGAGTTCGACGTCGTCAAGATCCACACCTATCAGACCCGGCGAATCCTGGACCCGATCAGCGACCTGACGACGATCACGGGCTGGGCCGCGTCGCACCACGAACGGCTCGACGGCAACGGTTACCCGTTCCACCACTCGGCGGCGGAGCTGTCGCGCGGGGCACGAATCATGGCGGTGGCCGACGTGTTCACCGCCATCTCCGAGGACCGGCCCTACCGGGCGGGAATGCCGAGGGAAAAGGTGGTGCAGGTGCTCACCGAGATGGGGCAATCCGGCAAGCTCGACATCGAGATCGTGCAGCTGCTGCTCGACAACCACGACCAGGTGGACGCAGTGCGCATCGAGGCACAGCGCACCGGGGAAAGCAGCTATCGAGCGAAGGTACTTGAGACGGCCTGAATCGGCGGCACCCGTCCGCGCCCCCAGGCCGCCTGCTGCACGCTGCTACCAGTGGCAGCGGTAGCAGTCGAGGGGGCCGTAGACCCAGTGCCGCGGGCAGTCCGAGTAGTAGCGGTACGGATCGTAGTCGTAGTAGTAGTAGTCGCGATCGTAGGAGTCGTAACCGTAGGTCGCACCCCAATACCCCGAACCACAGCTTACGATCGTCGCTGCCAGGATACAGACTGCCGCTACCCAGCTGAGCCAGCGCATCATACCCATATACTACCGCGACACCGCCCGTACCGCCAGTTAGCCTGCGGCAGCCGCCGCCGACTCCCAGTCGGTTTCAACCGCCTCCATGAGCGCCGCGGCAGCTTTGGTCTCCGCGGCCTGGGCGTCCCGGAGCGCGGCAATCGCGGCCTGGCGGTTGTCCGCGCTGGCCACCTCGTCCTTGGCCGGGAACGGGAATAGCTCGGCCACGCGCCGCATTGCCGCCGCGGAGTCCACGTAGGCTTCGTGCGCCCGCGTCACTGAATCCGCCACCGCCGGGTTGCGCTCGGCGACGCGCGCCAGGAAGTCGCGCGCAAGCCGACGGGCCTCCGCCCAGCACTGGGCGTTGTAGGCGTTGCCGAACGGGTCCGCCTTGTTCTGCTCCAGCGCCCTGACCCAGACGTCGAACGCCTTCAGTCCGGTACCATACCGGCGGAACGCCGAGGGCTTGTTGAGCAGCTGCACAGCCAGCCCCACGGCGTAGCAGTCACCCCAGAGCTGGCCCTTGCGGATGTTGGTGGCGGTCGGGAAGGCCATCACGTACGGACCACCCGGCGCGTCGAGGTCGTCAAATGCGATCGGGGGCTGCTCATCCCCGGTCACCTCCTTGAAGCTTCTGACAAGGTACTTGCCGTCGTCGACGCCGACGGCCACCGCGAACTCCGGCACGTAGGCCCCCCACAGCACGCAGGGGCGTCCTTCACTCACCTCCCGCGCCACCAGTTCGAAGGCCACCCGGCAGTGCTCGCGCGTGTGCTCGCCACCGAACCTGCCATCCTTGGTGTGGCAGTCGCTGCTGCTGAACACCAGCGTCGATCGGCCCAGCATGTTGATGCCGTGGTCGAGCATGCCCCAGTCAAACATCGTCGGGCCGCTGGGGCACAGCTCGTCATGCACCGTGGTGACGAATGCATAGCCGGTCAGCCCGGCGACGTCGGCGGTGTCACAATCAACACCCAGCGCCCGCAGGCAGGTCGTGGCCGACGCCACCCAGGTCAGCCACGCCGGCTGGTACTGCACCTCCATCGGAACCTGCGCCGTAGTCTTCATCGCCTCCACAATGCACCTCCCGCCCCGTGTTCGGGCATTGAGTGTGTAACTTAACGTTAGTTTAGCACGCGGCATTCGGAGCAGCAAGCACTTGTCGATTCCCTGATGTACACGGGCGGACACGTATTGGCCTGGCTTCCGCGGGTAGTCTGTAGTCAGTGCTGCGCGAGTGAGGCAGTGCTGCTATGCTTATGGTGCGCCCGGGGCGAGGCGTGCCACGCGCGGCGAGACAGCCGCGAGAGGAAGGCTGCGGCAGATGGCTGACTATGACGTAATCGTGCTCGGCTGCGGGCCGGCGGGGCAGAAGGCGGCGGTCAAGTGCGCCAAGGTGGGAAGGCGCGTCGCGCTGGTGGACAACCGGATGGTGGTCGGCGGTCGCTGTCTGCACATCGGGACGATCCCGTCCAAGACGTTTCGCGCTGCGATCATCTACCTGTCGGGCTACTACGAGCGGATCATCTATGGCGAGGACTACCGCGTCAAGGAGGACATCACCGCCGAGGACCTGATCTTCCGCTGCAATTCGATCATCAAGCGCGAGATCGATGTCATTCACGAGCAGCTGACCCGCAACAGGGTGGACGTCTTCAGCGGCGAGGGGATGTTCCGCGATGAGCACACTGTGCGCGTGACGAGCACGGTGGGCACTACCGACATCAGTGGTGACTACATCGTTGTCTGCACCGGAGCCACTTCCAACATTCTGCAGGATCTGCCTTTCAACAGCGTCAATATCGTCAACTCCGACGACATCATGAGTCTCAGCTTCCTGCCGCGGCGGTTGATGATCATGGGCGGCGGTGTGATCGGTCTCGAGTACGCCTCGATGTTCTCGCTGCTGAGCATCGACGTCTCGGTGGTCAGCAAGCATCCGACGCTGCTGCCGTGGATCGACCGCGAACTGGTCGACGCGCTCGCCGACCATATGCAGCGCAACGGTGTCACGTTCTACATGGAGGACAAGGCGACCCACGTCGAAGCGATCAGTCAGCGCCAGGTGGACGTGGAACTGGCCAGCGGGCGGCGGCTCGAAGTGGAGATGCTGATGTACGCCGCGCCCCGCAAGGGCAACACCGAGGAACTCAACCTGGCCGCGGCGGGGCTCAGCGCGGTCAAGGACAACTACCTGGAGGTCAACGGGAACTACCAGACGAGCGTGCCGCACATCTACGCCGCCGGTGACGTGATCGGCTGGCCGTCGCTGGCCAGCACGAGCATCGACCAGGGCCGCAAGGCGGCCAACCACTTGCTCGGCCTGGATGACGTGCCGTTCGAGCCGCTGTTCCCGTACGGCATCTACACCTTCCCGGACATCTCGGT
This sequence comes from uncultured Planctomycetales bacterium, assembly GCA_964609245.1. Taxonomy (GTDB): domain Bacteria; phylum 4484-113; class 4484-113; order 4484-113; family JAFGCY01; genus JAFGCY01. The sequence continues at coordinate 11,515 of CAZSSB010000049.1, forward strand.
TGTCGGCGCCTCGGAGCAGCAGCTAAGGGAAGAGGGCAGAACCTATGAGGTGGGCATCGGGCATTACAGCGACAGCGCCCGCGGCCAGATCATCGGCGACAAACACGGTTTGGTCAAGCTGCTGTTCGATCCCGAGGACCGCACGCTGCTGGGGGCGCACATCATCGGCTCCGAGGCCAGCGAGCTGGTTCACGTCGCGCAGGCGGTGCTGATCAACGGTGGCAAGATCGACTACTTCCTCGACACGGTGTTCAACTATCCGACGCTGGCCGAGGTCTACAAGCTGGCGGCGCTGAACGGCTTCAACAAGACCAGGGCCTCACGCCCGGCGGCCGCGTTCGTCGACGCGGACTGAGCGCCGCGGTCAGCCGCGCCGGCAGTCCAGTTCGACCACGCCCTCGGGGCCTACGTAGCGCACCTCCGGCGTCAGGTGCACGCGGTGCGTGTCATGGACTGCGCGCTGGATGGCGTACGTCAACTCGATGACCTGCGCCGCCGTCGCCGAGCCCTCGTTGACCAGGAAGTTGGCGTGTCGCTCGCTGAGGGCGGCATCACCGACGCGCGCACCGGCCATGCCGGCATCGGTGATCAGCCGCCAGGCGGGCCGCTCGCGGCTGGGGTTCTTGAAGTAGCTGCCGCCGCACCACGCGTCGTGGGGGTGCTTGCCGCGGCGCAGCTCCAGCTCCTGCTCCACCTCGGCGGCGATCTCCGCCGGCACGCGATCGGTGACGGCGAATGTGGCCTCAAGAACTACGTAGCGGGCGGAGCCCTTCAGCTTGCTGTGCCGGTAGTCGTACTCCAGAAAGTCGACACCGACGCTGTCCACCGCGTCGCTCTCGGTGTCCAGCACTCGCGCACCGGTCAGGACGTCCGCCACGCACCTGCCATAGCAGCCGGCGTTGCCCACGACGGCGCCGCCGACGCTGCCCGGGATGTTGGCCAGGAACTCCAGCCCGCCATGGCCCTGCTCCCCCAGCTCGCGCACCAGCGCGCCCAGCTCATAGCCGGCGCTGACCAGCACCTCCCTGCCACCGCCGGCCAGCCGCCAGCAGCCGTCCTCGAGCTTGATCACCAGCCCGCGGAAACCCGCGTCGGCGAAGAACAGGTTGCTGCCCCCGGCGTAGACGAAGTGCCTGAGGCCGCTATCGCGCGCGTACATGAGCGCCTCCAGCAGCTCAGCGTCACCGCTCGCGACGGCGAAGTGATCGGCGGCCCCCCCGATGTGGAACCGGCAGTAGTCCGCCAGCCTTACGTCTTGCAGGATGGTGATCATCGGCAGGCTGATTATATCGGGCAATTCAGGCTGTCGTCGGACTGATCGAGCAACTCGATGAAGTGCTCGAGGAACTGCTCCAACTCCTCGCGCGTGGTCGACCAGCCCAGGCTGAGGCGCAGCGTCCCGCGCGCCAGGTACTCCTCGATGCCCATCGCGGCCAGCACGGGACTGATGCTCACGCCGCCGTCATCGTGGCAGGCGCTGCCGGTGCCGACGGCGATGCCCAGGCTGTCGAGCGCCGCCTGCAGCTTGTAGCCGCTGAGCGGCTTGAAGGAGACGCTGGTGATGTGGGTGGCGCGCGTGGCGCGCTTGCCGTGGATCTCGCAACTGGGCACTTGCGAGACCAGCTCCGACTCCAGCCAGCGGCGCAGCTCCTCGATGCCCGCCGCCTCTTCGGCGCTGGCCAGTTCCAGCGCGCTGGCCAGCCCGGCGATGGAGGCCAGATTCTCGGTGCCGGCACGGCTGCCCTGCTCCTGGCCGCCGCCGCAGATCAGCTGGGGCAGTCTGAGCCGGCGCTGGACCAGGGCGCCGACGCCGCGCGGCCCGCCAAACTTGTGGGCGGTGCAGTTGAGCAGCGTGATGTTGGGATCGGTCACGATCGACTCCAGTCCGTGCCCGACGGCGCGCACTGCATCGCTGTGAAAGACCACGTCCGACTGGCGGCACAGCGCCGCGATTTCGCGCACGGGCTGGACGGTGCCCACCTCGTTGTTGACCGCCATCACGCTGACAAGGTCCGGCCGGTCATCGCGCAGCAGCGTCTCGACCGCCTCGACGGGCACCACGCCGTCGCCGGTAACCGGAATCGTAGATACCCGGTTGCCGCGGTGAGCAAGCAGGCCGGCCGCCTCCAGCACCGCCTCGTGCTCGATGGCGCTGACCGCCAGATGGATCGGACGTTCGAAGTGCTGTGCCGTGCCGACCAGGGCGTGGGTGTCGCCCTCGCTGCCGCCGCTGTTGAACACCACCTCCTCGGCCTGGCACAGCAGCCGGTCGGCGACGCGCTGGCGCAGGCGGTCGAGGGCGGCGCGGGCGTTGCGGCCGGGCAGGTGGCTGGACGACGGATTGGCCATCGTCTCGGCGTCCGTCAGCGCGCGGTGCATCGCTTCCGCGACCCGAGGCTTGAGCGGTGTCGTCGCCGCGTGATCCAGATAAATGCCCATTACTCCTCCGGCTGGAATGCTTCGTCGCACCAGTATATGGCCCGCTGTCCAGATGCTACGATAGTTGTCGATGACTGAACTGCAAGAGCAAGCGCTGGACTGGACTGAGATTGATTCAACCCCCGCACGGGACACCGCCGATCGTGATGAACTGAAGCAGGCCCTGGCCGACGCCAGCAAGCTGTGGCTGGCCCACGACGGGCTGTGGTTTCTGGCCTGGGAAAAACGCCACGGCATCGACGAGGCGATCGAGGGGGACACCGAGGCCTGGGCCACTTTCGCCATGCTGGAGGCCAGGCGCATCATGGCGCGCCTGGGGCTAAAGCCGGGCGGCGGGCTCAAGGCACTGGCCGCCTGCCTGAAGAACCGGCTGTACGCCAACATCTGCCGCTTCACGCTGCATGCGCGCGGGGATACCGAGCTGAAGATCAGGATGGTCGACTGCCGGGTGCAGGACGCGCGGCGGCGCAAGGAGCTGCCGCCGTTTCCCTGCAAGAGCGTCGGCATCGTGGAGTTCACCACCTTCGCCACCACGGTGGACAGCCGCATCGACGTGGAGTGCGTACAGTGCCCGCCGGACGATCCGACGCCGGGCGGCTGGTGCGAGTGGATCTTCCGCCTTTAGTCAAAACCAGCTTCGGCCCACAGCCTGTCAACGCCTGGCTGAGTGAACGCCCAGTCCATCACGCTGATAGACCCCTGAATCTGGTGATCCAGATCGATCACGAGACCCTGACCGACCAACAACCTGAGAATGGTGTACAGGTCAGATTCTTCTGGCTCAAACTGGATAATCTCCAACGCAAATGCAACCCTGCCCCGGTCATCCACTGCGAAGCTGTCAGGGGTTGCGCTTGATCCATCTGCGCGTTCCCAGCCCGCGTCCTCCGAGGTCTCTTGGTTAAACTCGACGCGGACGGCGTAAGGTGATTCAGCAATGAACCACTGCCCAACGGAAAGGCGAGTGCTGTTCAACTCGTCACTGCAGATTAGATCTACCCACGGACGTTGCTGGGCCGAGTACTGAGAGGGCCAATCATCAGCGGTCAGGGGGATGTCCTTCTCCAGGGCCATCCTGAATGCAGCAAACCCCAGTGGTTGAAATGAGCTGTGGCCCTTGTCTGTGACGCGGTCGATGCTGTAAGCATACAGAGCCAGGCCTCCGGCACCGCTGCTCAACCTCTGTTTGCTCGACTCATCCAAGTAGACTGCGTCCGCCCCCGCGACTGACAGCCAGAGATATACCTGCGGCGGCAGTCCACTGGCTTTCCTGTAGAGCCAGCACTTGAGCAGCGCCGAGCGAACTGGATTAGAGTCCGTATCCCACGACTGGATGCTTACGCAGCCATCAAGCCGGTGCAGTATTGCTCGCGCCCTCTCGTCGGGAAAGCTTCGCTCTAGGTATCCCTCGCGCTTCAGCTGCTGGACCACGCCATCCAACTCAGCATCATTTAGCGGCGGAAAGGCAATACTGCTGAACCGGCCGCAACGGTACTTCCCGCCGACCAGCAGACCGATGTGATGGCCGCCGTCGACCCAGAGCGCTTCGCAGGGAGTGTAGTGGTAAACGCTGAGCGGGGCCTCATCCGCCAGGCCGGGACTCCAGGACATTGCCAAGCCAGCAGCGATGAGGCAGGTCATCGCGATGCGCATGTCCGAAGAACCTCCTACAGAGGTACTATAACAGAATTGAAATCTCTGATGCGGTGTAAGCTATTAGTGTGGACGATGAGAAGTTGAAACTGGACAAGGCGGCCGGCGGTTGAGCGGCGAAGCTTGGTCCGTGCGACCTTGAGGAGCTGCTGGCTCAGCTGCCGCCGCTGCGCAATGACGATCTGCTGGTCGGACCGGAGTACGGCGCGGACGCGGGCGTTTACCGGCTGACGCCGGAGCTGGCGATCGTCCAGAGCGCCGACTTCTTCCCGCCGCACATCGAGGACGCGCACCTGTTCGGCCAAATTGCGGCGGCCAACGCGCTGAGCGACCTGTATGCGATGGGGGCGCGGCCGGTCACGGCGCTGAATCTGCTGGCGACGCCGGCCAAAGAGGATCCGGCGCATCTGCTGCAGATCCTGGACGGCGCACGGTTGAAGCTGGCCGAGGCCGGCGCGGTGCTCGCCGGCGGACATACGATCATGGGCAAGACGATCATGTTCGGCTGCAGCGTGACCGGGGTGATCCACCCCGAGCGGATCGTGCGCAACACCACGCCCCGGCCCGGCGACGTGCTGGTGCTGACCAAGCCCCTCGGCACGGGCATTCTGATCCACAGCCACGCGACGGGCGACACCTGCGACGAGGAGGTCGCCCACGCCTGCGTCGTGATGGCTGCCCTCAACAAGCCGGCGGGCGAAGCGCTGAGCGACGTGGGCGCCCACGCCTCGACGGACATCACGGGCTTTGGGCTGATCGGGCATGCACTGGACATGCTGGCGCACAAGCGGGCGGGCATCGAGATCGACTTCGCCGCGGTGCCGCAACTGCCGCGGGCGGCGGAGCTGGCCCGGCGCGGCAACCTTCCGCCCGGCAGCCGCGCCAACGCCGACTACACGGACTGTCACACCACCTATCGGAACTGCCCGGAGGAGGCCCGCGCGATCCTCAACGACGCCCAGACCAGCGGCGGCCTGCTGGTCTCGCTGCCGTCGGCCGGGGCCGCGCAGTTGATCGAGCGTCTGAGCGGCGGCGGCTACCCGCTGGACGTCGCGGTCATCGGGCGCGTAACGGAGGAGCATGCTGGTATGATCGAAGTCATATGTCAGCAGACAAGCAGCGCCTGAACGAGCTGCTCCGGCAGCTGCCCCAGGTTGAAGCGGTCCTCTCCTGCAGTGAACTAACCGCCACATTGGCAGAATTCCGCCACGACGTCGTCAAGCGACTGGTGCGCGGCGAGCTCGATCGCGAGCGCGAGGACCTTACGACGGGCCGGAGCAGTGAGCCCCGCATTGCCAGCGGCGTCGCGGCGGCGGTGGCCAGACGGCTGGCCGAACTCGGCGCGCCGCTGCTGATCCCGACGGTCAACGCCACCGGCATCGTGCTGCACACCAACCTCGGCCGCGCGGTGCTCTGCCCGGAGGCCCAGCGCGCGGTGGCCGACGTGGCCGGAGCCTACAGCAACCTGGAACTCGACCTTGAGACCGGCAAGCGCACGCGGCGCGACGTGACGCTCGAGCCGCTGCTGAGGGCGCTGACCGGCTGCGAAGCGGTGACGGTGGTCAACAACAACAGCGCGGCGGTCTTCCTGATCCTGAGCGCACTGGCCCAGGGCCGGGAAGTCATCACCAGCCGCGGCGAGCTGGTGGAGATCGGCGGCAGCTACCGCGTGCCGGACGTGGTGCGCGCCAGCGGCTGCCATTTGGTCGAGGTCGGCACCACCAACCGCACGCGGCTGGCCGACTACGAGGCGGCGATCACCGAACAGACCGCGCTGATCCTCAAAACGCATACCAGCAACTACCGCGTGATCGGCTTCACCGAGGAGGCGGAGCTTGAGGGACTGGTGGAGCTGGGGCGCCGCCACGGCGTGCCGGTCTTCGTCGACCTCGGCAGCGGCTATCTGGCGCCGGAGCATGGGGCGCGCCTGTCCGAGCTGGAGGTGCTGGACACCCTGTCCGCGGGCCCCGATCTGGTCAGCTTCAGCGGCGACAAGCTGCTGGGCGGGCCGCAGGCGGGCATCGTGCTGGGCCGTAGCGAGCTGGTGCTCAGGCTGCGTAAGAGCCCGCTGTGGCGCGTGCTGCGCATCGACAAGTTCACCGTCGCCGCGCTGGGCGCCACCATCGCCCAGCAGCTGCGCAGCCGCGGGGGGGCGCCGGAGCTGACGCAGCGCGCCCATCTGGCCAGCGACCTGGCCGGCCAGCGCCGCACGGCGCGGCGGCTGACGCGCTTGCTGCGCCAGGCCCAGCCCAACTGGGACTTCCAGGTCACCGAGGGCACCGGCTTCTACGGCGGCGGCTCGCTGCCCGAGGAGAGCGTGCCGGCGATACTGGTCAGCGTGGACGCCAAGGGGCTCGGCGCCGACGAGCTGGACGAGCAGCTGCGCCACGGCCGGCCGCCGGTGGTGGGCTACGCCTCGGGCGGGGTCTACACACTGAATGTCCTGACGCTGCTCAAGGGCGACGTCGAGGCGATCGCTCGGCGCTTTGGGGAGCTGTAGCGTGGATGCGGCGGAGCGCTATCTGGTGCTGGGTACGGCGGGCCACATCGACCACGGCAAGACCACCCTGATCAAGGCGCTGACCGGCATCGACTGCGACACGCTGGCCGAGGAAAAGGACCGCGGGATCACCATCGTGCTGGGCTTCGCCCACTGGCAGCTACCGGACGGCACCCACCTGGGCATCGTCGACGTGCCCGGCCACCGGCGCTTCGTGCGCAGCATGGTGGCCGGCGCGGCCGGGCTGGATCTGGTGATGCTGGTGGTGGCCGCCGACGACGGGGTGATGCCCCAGACCCGGGAGCACCTGCACATCGCGCGGATGCTGGGCGTCACCGCCGGGCTGGTGGCGCTGACCAAGACCGACCTGGTGGACGACGACCTGCGCGAGCTGGCGATCGCCGACGTCGAGGACCTGATCAAGGGCACGTTTCTGGACGGCTGCCCGATCATACCCGTCTCGGCGACCACCGGCGCGGGGCTGGAGGAGTTGACCCAGGCCGCGATGGAGACCGCCGCCGGGGTCAGCGCGCGGCGCGGCGGCGGGCAGTTCCGGCTGCCGATCGACCGTGTGTTCACCGTCAAGGGCGTCGGTACGGTGGTGACCGGCACCTCGCTGGCCGGCGAGGTGGCGGTCGACGACGAGCTGGAGCTGGTGCCCGGCGGCCAGCGCGCGCGGGTGCGCAGCATCGAGCTGCACGGCGAGTCGATCAGACGCTGCGGGGCGGGGCATCGCGTGGCGCTGAACCTGGTCGGCCTCGACAAGGACCAGATCCGGCGCGGGCACGTGCTGGCGGTGCCGGGCTCGCTGCCCGTGACCTGGATGCTGGACGCCGAGATCGAGCTGCTCGCCGAGCTGGCCAAACCGGTGCGGCGCGGCGGCGAACTGATGCTGCACATCGGCACGGCGGAGCTGACGGCCAAGGTTTTTCCGCTGGAGGGCGACTACGCCTCGCCGGGGGCCGCGACGCTGGTGCAGCTGCGGTTCGGGGAGCAGCTGCCGGCGGTGGTCGGCGACCGCTTCATCCTGCGCGACAGCAGCTCCGAGCACACCATCGGCGGCGGCGTGGTGCTGGACGCCCACCCCACCAAGCATCGCCGCCAGCGCCGGCGGGCTGCCGCGGAGCTTGAGAGGCTGCGGGGCGCCGACGCCGTCGCGGCGCTGCTGCACGAGGCCGCCAAGTCGATCACCGGCCTCGACGCCGCCACGGCCGCGCGCCGGCTGCAGCTGACGGATGATGAGCTGGCGGCGGCGATTGAAGAGGCTCAGCAGGGGGATGGCGGGCTGCTGACGCATCAGGTGGGGCGCCAGACCATCCTGACGGTGCCCGCCAATCGCGAGCGGATCGTCAGCGCGGCCCAGGCGGCGCTTGGGGCGCATCGGGCGGAGAACCCGCTGGTCAGGCAGGGGCTCAGCGCCCGGGCGCTGATCAAGGCGATCGACCGCGGCGGCGGCGGTGTGCCGGCCGAGGTGCTGGGGCCGGTGCTGGACGAGGCGGTGGCGGCGGGCGTACTGGTGCGCGTGGACGAGACCTACGCCCTGCCCCACGAGGAGATCGAGCTCAGCGCGCGCGACCGGCGGGCGGTGGAGGAGATTGAGCGGCGCCTCAACGCCAGCGCGCAGCCCGACCAGCCCGAGGAGTTCGCCGCCGAGCTGCCGGTGGACCGCAAACGGCTGCGGCAGCTGCTGAGCTACCTTACGGAGCACGGCCGCATCGCCACCCAGGCCGGCATGTACTTCGGAGAAGAGGTGGTGGCCCGCGCCAAGCGCCAGCTTAAGGGGCACTTCGAGCGCGAGCAGACGCTGACCGTCAGCCAGTTCGGCCAGCTGCTCGGCACCACGCGCAAGTACTCGCTGCCGTTTCTGCAGCTGCTGGAGCAGCAGGGGATGCTGAGGCGCGTCGGCGACAAGCGGGTGCTCAATGAGGACTGGGAGGGCGGCGGGGAGTAGCTTCGGTCCTGCGCGCGGGGATCAGCCCAGATAGACCCGCGCTGCGTGTGGTGATCAGTCCCGGACCGGCTGGCAATGATGGGCCCCGCAGCGACCCACGGCACGCGCGACTGAGGTAGTATCCTGGCGGTGAGGGAAGGAATCGAACCTCCCGCAGCCAGTTTTATCTAGCCGCGACTGGTTTTGAAGACCAGCAGGGCCACCAGACCCTATCCCCACCGCGGATCAATCACAAGTATACGATACCCCGGCTGCGATGAGGTGCGCGCGGGATGGTGCGGAGCTAGCAGTCAGGCAAAAGGACCTCCGGGTCTGAACACGAATTGCAGGACGAATCCGATGATCGTTGTTACGCCCACGCCTGCTAAGAACAGGGCATAGTCGCGTCTGATGTCCCTTCGCCTCTCAGACCGCAGGTACTGTGTGAAATACTCGGCCACCGGCAAGGGCACGTCGGCAAGAGCTTCTATTCTCTCTTTCAGCTCCTGTTCACGAGACTCAGCCTCTTCGATCTGCGTCTTCAGAGCCAATAACCGTGCGTCCCTCTGATGGCCGGCAAGAGCGATGTCCTTCAGTACGGCGTCGACTTGCTCAGACGCCTTCACAAGGATCCCCATCAGCTCCTTCAAGTGATCGCTGTACACAGGAGCCTTCGTTTCGACTTCTTCCAGTAGGCTTCTCCTAACACGGACTACCATCGCCCAAGCAGTGAAGACACCTAATGCGGCACTCAGAATCGCCGCTACCAACTGCATGGTCAGAATTGGCATGGTCTACCCTCTCCTTCCACGGATTGCACTCGCTAGCTTAGCCACTTGTGCACGTTCTCAAGCACCCAATTGTCCGCCTGCAGCAACCCATCCTCCAAGCACTCCTCGTCAGTGAGCCCCCTGAGGAAATGGCCATTGGGCTGCTGAACATGCACCGTTGTGTATTCCACCGGGCCATGCTCGTGGTGATTGCCATCGTCAAGTAGCCGGTAGACGTTGTACCGCCACTTGCCATCGTCGCCCTGCTCCGCGCTCAGTTGGAACCTAATCCCTGCGCGCTCCACTTCCATCTCTTTGCTGTTTGCTGTCATCCTTGCCTCCTATGAATTGGGCTCGCTGCCCACTTGCGCAGGCGGCGTCCAGTTGATCTTGCCGACTGCCCTGCACTCCTCCTCGACGTATCGCTGGGCTTCGAGCAGAACCCCCAACAGCTCTCGGTCCGCGATTGGTTTGTACGTGAAGTACTCGTCATCCTTCTTCATCAGCTTCAGTCCGCCTTGCTGAGTTCGCCGTCGCGCTTCCCACTTAGCGCCGAAAATCACACGATATGCCCAGCAACCGTACTCCTGGCCCGCCCATCTGGCAGTAGACTCGATCCTGTCCTCCCAGTCAGCCATCACTCCTCCCCGTACAGACGTAAGAAGCGCCGCCCCGTTGTCCGGGCTACGCTTGGCGTAGAGCACAGCACGCGTCATCGCAGGACCAAGATCACAACGATCTGCAAAGCTGCAACGACTACGGCGGCTCCTGCTACGATGATCGCTGTTCGTCCGGTACAGCGCATGTCCTTGGCCATCGACTCCATGCGCTGGTCACGGTCAGTGGCCAGCTTGGCGACGAAGTAATCCATGTGCCACTGCCAGCGTTGGTAATCGCTGATGTGCCACTCCCTTGTCCCATCATTCTTTGGCTTACCGATGCAGTACCGCTTCCGACCAAGTGCGCAGTGCTTCTCGGTGACGCCGCGCGCCTTGTACAGGGCTTCCCACAGCCCCAACTCCTTGTCGGGTGTGTCCTTGATTCCACTGCCTTCTGCACTGCTCACCATTTCACCTCCGCGGGCGGCATGAGCGCCGCCGATAGACAGTGCGCTCACTTGAGCGCACCCTCGTCCAGCCTCCATCGTGCACACAGCACCGAGCGGGGCGCCCGGTCAGTCACCTTCAGCGCCTTCGCGTGGAATGATCGCAACAGCCACTATCTGATCGACAGCGATGTCGTAGACCGTATCCTCATCCCACTGCAATCGCACCCAGCCGCTAGAGACTTCCAAGACCTTCCCTTCGATAGGCGACGAGAAGGACGACTGCGCGGTCCAGATTCTCGCCACGGCTTGGTTCAACAGAATGTGTGCCTTGTCCCACTTCGCATTCCCTGTCTCTCTCACTTTCTCCTCCTATGCATTGCACTCGCTCCACCGCTACTGAATCCAGCGGTACAGGTTCTCCAGCACGCAGTTGTCTTCGTGCCCCACGCCCAGTCGTGCCGGTTGGTCCCTCGTCATGGTCAATCCTCATCGTCAGTCTCCATTCCAGTCCGCCTTCTCTCGCTCGATCTGTCCGCGAGAACTTCCGCATCCAAGTCGGCCCCCTGCAGGATGCTGAGAAGCTCCTCCAGCTGCTCCGGTCCGATGTCTGGCTCCTCGACCTCACCGGACCGGTCATGCAGAGACCACTTATGGCTTGCGTGCATCTGCAGCATGTGTTTGTCCCACATGCGGACCATCTTCGTCAGGATTCTCTTGTTTTCGCGCAGCTGCGTCGCGAAGAGAGAGATGAACTTGTAGGAGATGCCACAAGCCAGCAGCTCCGCTGCTCCTATGCCGGTCTGGGCCGCGGCAAGCTCAATGTCCCCCGCGAGAATGCTGCCAAGAGCTCTAACCAGCGTGTACGATGCGAACCCGCCAAGACTCATGAAGACGACGTAAGTGATCCAGAAGGCCAGGAGATCTGAGAACATGATCCTCTCGAGCACCCTTCGATATGCCATGCCCCACATGTCACGCCTGCCCAAAAGACCGAACCAGAAAGTGCCCCATCGACCACGTGCAAGGAGTCTCGCAATCGTGCGGCTATACACGTACACGACCCAGCACACGGGCGGTATACCAGTCACCCAAACAAGGTAAGTCAGCGAATAGTCAGTCAGGGGATCGCCCGTACTTGAGTTCACCGGCCTGGAACTACACGCCGCGAATGATGTAACGAGTAGCATTAGCCACGCTATCGTCGTGACACCGCTGATGAGGGTGCTCGGTAGAGTCCTTCCGGCCTCCTGGCCATCGCCTAAGCCTGCCATGTCTCTTCTCCTCAACACGGCCCAGATGCCCGCAGGCAGCTCTTCCTACGTTAGTCTGCCGTGATCAGCAGTGAACGTTAATCTTCCCATTTCGCAGCGTCGCAACCATCCATGAAACAGCTTTGACTTGTATTGTACATCATGTTCTGAACTACTTGGAGGTGTGGAGACGTACCAAGGTGGTCTATGGATGCACTTGGTTGCTGGAGTCGAGCGCTGGGACCCACGTTGGTCGGAGATGTTGCTGGTCGCGGAGTATGAAGCAGGGCATACAAAGACACCGCCGGCCTTGCAGGAACCCGAAGGCACTCGCTGGACCGGCGGCTAGATTACCCGTTAACCCAAGGGATGATTCCCCGCTCCAGGATTGCT
>CAZSSB010000050.1:0-21972 GCA_964609245.1 uncultured Planctomycetales bacterium
GCATTCGTGGTACAACAGAGGCGGACGCGGCGGGGCGTTTCTTCAGCCGGGGTGCCGCGTCCGAGGGTTGAACCGAGTACGCTCCAGAGTCTGACGGGGCATGCCGGGGGTTGAGATGAGAGCTTTGGTCTTCGCGATCACCCTGCTGCTGGCCGGCGCGTGGGCTCTGCGCGCCCAGGCCGCCACCTACGCCGCGCTCGACGACCGCGAGCTGGAGATCGGCGGCGTGCTGCTGGTCTTCGCCGGTGACGACGCGGGCGGCAGCTTCGCCCGCGAGTCGCTGCTGGGCGTCAGCATCGGCGGACTGACCGACGAGATCGCCTGGCAGGCCTGGCTGGCGCACAGCTGGAACGAGGAGTCCGCCCTGCTGGGCGGGCAGGCCGATCTGATCCTGGCCCACAACTTCGAGTGCTTCGACTGCGAGAACTGCGGCGGCGAGGACTTCGGGCTGTGGTGGATCGGCGCCGGTGCGACGGTTATCGCCTACCAGGACATGTTCGAGAGCGATCAGGGCGTGGCCGTCGACGGCGAGGAGCTGGGCGTCAACCTCGGCGGCAGCTATAGCTGGGACCAGTTCACCGCCAGCCTGTACGTGCACTATTTCCCGGACTCGACCGCGACGTTGATCAGCGGCGGGCTGGCCAAGCAGCTCTAGGCCGCCGGCGTGGACCGGACGTCCGGGCCGCGAGCGCAGATGTTGATACAATCATGGCAAGAAGCTGCCCGCAGCGGATCAGGTCCGCCCCTCGATCCGGCCGCTGCCCGGGGCCGCTCCGGCCCCGAAACCTGAGCTGCTGCGAGAAACCGGGAGGATAAGAGTATGGGATGCCGCCTTGGATTGCTCCAGGTCCTTGCCCCCCTGTGCGCCGTAGTGTTACTCATGGCCGGCTGCAGCTCCAAGCGCAGCACCCAGCCCGAGCAGCCGCAGCAGACGGTGTTTCCCGCGGTCGCGGCGGTCACCGGCAATACCGTGGCGGCCATGGCGGGCGTGCTCGGGGCGGCCGCTACGGCCCGGGACGACGGCAGCGGTGCGGCGGTGACCATCCCGGCCGGCACGCGCGTCGCCACCGACGACCCACGCTATGACACGGACGGCGACGGGTGGGCGGACGGTTTCGCCGTCTCGCTCGGTGAGGTGGGGGTGGCGGCCGCGGCGACCGGCACCACCAGCGCGGATGGCGGCCAGAGCTTCGGCACGGCGCTGTTCGTCGGCGGCGCCACGTACACGCCGGCGGGCGCCCGCTTCGACCCGGCGGTGCAGCTCAGCATCCCGGTCGCGCCCGAGTCCGGCGTGGCGGTCGGCGCGCAGCTGGACATCTGGCGCTTTGAGTCCACCCAGGCGGTCAGCCAGGTGGGCGGCGGCTACTGGGCGTTGGTCGGCCGCGGTACGCTGGTGCAGGACGGTGCGCGTCGAGTGGTGCAGTTCATGTCGCAGCGCTTCGGCACCTATGCGCTGTCACGGGCGACGGGGGCCAACGGCGCCCCGACGATTACGCACATTTCCGCGGACAGTTACACGCTGGGCGTCGGCGAGAGCGCGGAGCTGACCTGCAGCGCCACGGACCCGGATGGCGACACGCTCAGCTATCTGTGGGCGGGGGCCGGCGACTTCACCGCGCCGAGCAGCGCCAGCACGGAATGGAGCGCCGATAGTGAGGGTGGCTATCCGCTATCTTGCACGGTCAGCGATGGTCACGGCCACAGTGTGACGGGCGAACTGGTGATCAACGTGACTACGGCGGCGGTCAACCTGCCGCCGGAGATCGCCAGCGTTACAGCCACGCCGCAATCCGTGGGGGTCGGCGAGAACAGTTCGCTGAGCTGCAGCGCGACGGATCCGGAAAGCGGCGCGCTGATATACAGCTGGTCAGGGCCGGGCAGCTTCGCCACTCCGGCCGCCGCCAGCACCACCTGGAGCCACGATACGCCCGGCAGCCATCAGGTGACCTGCACCGTGACAGATGACGCCACCAATCAGGTCTCGGACAATGTATCCGTTACGGTGCTGTCCGACAACGCCGCGCCGGTGATCGACAGCATTGCCGCCGACCCGACCACCGTGCTGATCGGCGAGCAGACGACCCTGACCTGCGCGGCGAGCGACGATGACGGCGATGTGCTGACCTATACATGGACCGGTGAGGGCACGTTCGCTGACGCAGCGGCGGCGGAGACCGGCTGGAGTCACGATACGGCGGGGGACTACACCCTGACCTGCACGGTGGACGACGGCAACGGCGGCAGTGACGATGCTGACGTGGTAGTAACGGTGCAGGCGCCGGATGAGACGCCCCCCGTGTGGCTGGGGCCGGACGCCGGCCTGGTGGTGGAGCCGCGCGAGGGCCACCTGCTGGTCTGGTTCAACGAGGCCAGCGACGACGATTCCGCACCGGTCAGCTACACGCTGTCCTGGGACGAGACGCCGATGTTCGAGGTCGGCCCCGACTGGCAGCAGGCCTACGCCAGCTATCCCGCGATGCCGCAGCGGATCGACGACCTGGCGCTGGGCACGGAGTACACCGTTGGCATTGTGGCCACCGACAGCGCGCCGGCAGCGAACAGCACCGCACTCGTCAGCGCCGCTGCAACGCCACGGCCGTGGTTCGACGAAGTACCGGAAGGCGGGCATGAGTTTCCGGCGGCCGTCAAGTTCGCGGACATCGCATCGAGCCCCGACGGCGCGCGGCGGCTGTGCGTGGTCTGGGCGGATCCGCTGTCGGGCACCCTGCGCCAGAGCTACCTGACGGACGGCGAGTGGGTGATCCACGATATCTCGGCGGCGCGGCACTACGTGATGCCTCAGGTGTTCTTCCCCGGGGAATTCCCGGCGATCGTGGCCGCCGACGACTCCGGCAACATCGACCTGCTGCAGGAGAACGTCGACGGCAGCTGGACGAACACGGCGCTGTTCACGCGCACGGACGTGGCGCACGTCGGCCTCGACGTGCTGTACGACGAAGCAGGCATGACGGCCTACGTCGGCCATATTACGGAGGTTGTCGATCCGGAGCGCGAGCAGACGGTGCACTTCCTGGTGGTTGACCTCAGTGGCTCTGTGCCGACGGCTGTCGACCAGATCGACGACTACGAGTCCGCCCCCTACATCGCCCAGGTGCGGGTCTGCCACAACAATGCCGGCGCGGCGACGATGGTCTTCAGCCACGGTGACGGGTCGTTCTCGTTCCCCAACTTCTACGATGCGGTGCTGGCGTTCGCCACCTACAACGCGGGCTCGGGCTTCAGTCGCGTTACCGAGAACCTGATCAATCCGCTGTACTTCGACGTACGGGCCGGTGGCGAGGACGACTGGTTGCTGGCCGTGACCCACGGCGAGCTGGTGGATCTCGGTGGCCAGGACTTCATGGCATTTGAATTGCGCTACATGACGGGTACCATCGGCAACTGGGCCTTCAACCAGGTCTTCACCGAGGAGCTGACCCTGGAGGGCAGCACCATCAGCTACTCAGCTCCGCTGGAATGCGTGCTGCCGCCGCAGCCCAATCGGGTCTTCTACACGCGGGGCAGCGGCGACATTGACCTGCCGGTGCTGGAGAGCACAGCCGCGCTGTCACTGTGGCGGGCCTTCCCGCCCGCGGAGTCCACCGAATGGGATGAGGCGCTGTCGCGGCTGACGATCTGCGGTACCGTCGATGACAGCTTTGTGCTGGGCTGCCGGGTGGCAGGCTTCAGCTTCGAGGACGTGATGAATCAGCTGGACCTGCCCGGCGGCAACCTGGTGCTCAGCGAGCAGTACTAGCAGCGCGGGGATCCTGCCCGCGATCTGCAGTAGCTTGGGTATCCTGCCTCAGACGCGGGACGGCAGGCTGGAAGCCTGCCCTACTATCACCGGCGGGCACCAGCCGTGTAACAACATCGTCACCCGCGTAGTCACATAGACATGGATGCGGCAGGGGCAGACGATAAGCTCTGCTGGCCGGCGGTGAGGTTCTGGCTGGCCTACATGAGCATCGGCGTGCTGGCCTGGCTGCTCTTCGCGGTCTGGGTGCCGGGCTGCCAGTACGAGAGCAGGATGAACCAGGCCAGGCGCAACATGCACCTGATTCAGCTGGGCCTGGAGCGCTTCGCGGTCGACAGCCCGGGCAGTGTCTATCCCGCGAGCATTGATGAGCTGCTTGAGGCGGGGTATCTGGAGCAGATGCCCGTCAATCCGTTCACCGGCCAGCCGATGCGCTGCGTGCCGCCAGATGGCGAGCATGGTCATGGCGATTTCAGCTATCTGCTGCGCGGACACCAGGGCGTCGCGCCGGCCAGCGAACTCAGGCCCGACGAGATTCTCGGCTACGACTTGGTGCTCTACTAGCACGGGCATCCTGCCCGTGATTCTCAGTGGCAGGCTGGAAGCCTGGCCTACTGCCCACCTGCCGGTGGCTCATCCGGACCGCGGTCGGGCGGTATGCCCGTGTCGGGGGCGACCTGCGCCGGTGCCAGGCGCGCTTTCAGCCGCGGGGCGATCAGCCAGCGCCAGATCAGCCAGCCGATGAAGACCCAGAACGCCAGCGGGATCAGCCAGGCCCAGCAGGTGATGATGAACCAGATGAAGCCCTGCCAGCTGGCGCGCGCGCGGATCAGCAGCGCCCGGTAGGCGTCGCCGGCGGTGGTGCCGGTGCCCCAGGTCCACTCCTCGCGGACCACCTCGGCGATCTCCTTGACCTCGCTGAGGCGCGCCGTGATGGTGCTGCGGGTGATGCGGTCGGCCAGCGCGCTCTGGCGGTCCTCGACACTCTGCAGCTGCTCGGTGACGTTGAACAGCCGCTCCTGGGTATCGAGCAGGATCGAGTAGCCCTCGCCGAGGCCGCGGCTGCGCTGGACGGCCAGCGCCTCGTCTAGCATCTTCTGCAGCGTGGCCTGCTGGGCAAGCAGGTTCTTGATCTTGCTGTGGTTGGCCAGAAACTGGCTGGAGACGTCGTCGGTGCTGATGCTCTGGCTGGAGACTTCGCCGAGTGCCAGCACCTCCTCCCAGGCCTCGAAGAATTTGTCGGCGGGCACGCGGATTCTGATCCAGCCCTCGATGCGGTCATCGCCGTAGCGCTCGGACTGGCTGTCGCTGACGATCCCGCCGTAGAGCCCGGCGATGCTGGCGATCTTCTTCTCGGCGTCGGCGTAGCTTTCCACCTCCAGCGCGCACTCGCCGGTGCGCACCAGGTACTGCTCGTCGATGCCGTGGTCCTGGGCATAGGCTTTGGGCAGGATCCAGTCGCCGATCTGCTCCTCGATGCCCGCCGCCGCCAGCGCCGCGGTGATCACCCCGCCGGTGCTTGCGGTTGGAGACGTGCCGGCCGGCGGCGCCGCCGGTGCGGGCTCCGCGAGCGGCTGGTTCCAGCCCGGCTCCTCCGCCATTTCCTGCTCCCAGGCCACGTCGGCGCCGGCGACTCCGCCCTCGGTCACCGCGTAGCCGCGGCTGGCCTTCTTGTCCATGCCGGAGCTGAGCGTCATCTGGGCGTCGACGCGCCGCGCTTTGTCCTTGACTCGGCAGAAATTGGGCAAGGCGACGGCGACAAGGACGATACCGATGATGCCAAAGAAGACGATTGAAAGCCAATGCTCTCTGAGCCAACCCATAACCTACCCCTTTAGCGTACCTAGTAGAAAAGACTACTGCGAAGACGCGCAAGTTACGCTGATACATCCTAGCGCGCCGATATGCCCATGACCCGCATCGCGGAGACTATGTTCGTATGAGGAGCCGATCACTCCAGCCGGGGTTGCACTCTGCCGTTGAATAGGGTACTAAGAGAAGGCGGCATGTGGCGGACTAGATACACTCTGCGCGAAGTGGCGCGAATCCTGAGGCGCAGCGAGCGCTCGCTGCTGCGGGACATCCGCGCCGGGCTGTTCAAGGTCACCAGCAAGATCGGCGCCCACATGCGAGGCAGCCAGCGCACCTACGAAGTCTCGATGAAGCAGCTGGAGCGCTATCTCGGCGAGGAGCGCGCGCACCGGCTGTTCGACCGCGCGGCGAAGGACAAGGCCGCCGCGGCGGTCGAGGCCATGCGCGATCGCAACACCAAGGAGTGCCGGCTCTGTGGCCAGTTCAAGCCGCCGCAGGACTTCACCCGCGACGGGCGCTACGCCGACGGGCTGTTCCCCTACTGCAAGGAGTGCGAGAAGCGCATCTACGGGCGCTAGCCGCTGCTCACTGCGTCTGAGCTGCGTCGTGGGCGGGTCCACTCGATCTCGCTGACCAGCATCGCCGCCACCATCAACGCGCCGCCCAGGGCGCTGAGCGCCAGGAACGGCTCGCGGCCCAGCGTCCAGGCGAACAGCGCCGCGAAGACCGGCTCCATGGTAAAGATCAGCGCCGCACGCGTGGCGCTGACGATCCGCTGGCCATATAGCTGAGCGACGTAGGCGGTGATGGTGGGAAGCAGCATCAGGAACAGCAGCGTCCACCACGCCCCGGCGCTGGTGACGGCGAACTGCTGCCCTGTTGACGCTGCCAGGTCGAGCCCGCGTCCGCCCGCGCTGAGCACGCCCTGCGTAAGGGCGGTCAGCAGCGCCAGCAGGCCGACGGTCAGCATCTGCTGGAAGTTGAGCACCCAGGGATCAACCTGCTCGCCGATGCGCCGCTCCCCGCGCTCGCCGAGGCACCGCCCGGCGTAAATCACGTGGATCGCATACGTCACCGCCGCCGCCAGCGTCAGCAGATCGCCGGCGTTGATCCCGCCCGCGCCGCCGGTCAGCAGCCACAGGCCGATCAGGGACAGGCCGACGGCGGCCAGGTGCCGGACGCGCGCCCGCTGGCGGTAGAGCAGCCAGTTGGTCAGTGGCACGAAGACGATGAACAGGCCGGTGATGAAGCCGGAATTGCTGGCCGTGGTAATCCCCAGCCCGATCGTCTGTGCCACGTAGAGAATCCAGAGAATAAACCCGAGGAACAGGCCGTGTTTGATTCCGTGCCAGAGCTTTGCGCGGCGCCAGACCAGCCACAGGCCGATCAGCAGCGCTGCGGCGGTGAAGCGGTAGCCGACCAGCACCACCGGGTCGATGTATGCCAGCACGCCTTTCACCACGAAGAACGTGCTGCCCCAGATCGCCGCGGCGTAGAGCAGCGCGGACTCGGCGAGCAGGCGGCTGGATCGCGGTGGTGCCAGAGGCTGAGTGTAGCGGATGCCCGCACTGAAACAATCAGGGCGATTTGCGGGTACAATATGATAACGAGTTATCAATAAGAGAGGTATGGGTGATGCAGGCGGGCCGCGCATTCCGGGTAGCGCTGGGCCTGCTCATGGTGGCGGCTTCGGCCTGCTCCACGCAGTCAGTGACCCAGCCTTCAGCCGGCTCGGCACCGCTGCTCAGTCCTCCGTCCGCCCTGCGTCAGGGCTCGGACGAACTGAAGTCCGCCTGCTATCTGGCGGGCTGCCAGTACCAGCGTGGCTGGCCCCACCGGCAGGCATTCACCTCCGACGCCGACGACAGGCTGAGCCTCACCGGTGAGCCGGAAGGCGGCTACGCGTATGCCTGCTATCTGCTCGGCGTACCCGCCTGCCAGTTTGACGAGGCCGTGCACGTGGCCATCGACGGGGGTATTCCGGTCGGAGAGGTCTGGCTCGGCATCGGGGACGCCGGCTGCGACTGCTGGTGCTGGCGGCTGCTGGACGGCAGCGCTACTGCGCAGCTGGAGCCGTCCCGGCAGGTGGTGGGCGGCGCCTGCAGCGTCGTGCTGATGTACACCGGGACAGCCACGCTCAAGGTCGACTCGATCTGGCTGGGGGCGGCAACCCCGCCGTTCATCGAGGACGTTCTGCCCCGGGTCGGCACCGGTGGCAGTACCCACCGCTTCTCGATCCAGACGGCGTCCGGCGGCAAGCCGTTGAGCTGCGCCTGGGAGTTTGGCGAGGCCGCCGAGCCGAGTGCCAGCTGCCAGTGTGAGCCGCTGGTGCGGCTGCAGGAGCCCGGGCAGTACGACTGCTCGGTCACGGTTGCCAATTGCGCGGGAAGCTGCACCGAGCACTTCACGCTTGGCGTTGAGGAGAGCTCACAGTATCTGCCGGGGACGCTGTACGCGATCCCAGCCCAGACTAGCGCCGAGACCGGCGGAACCGTCACGGTGCGTGTCGTGACGGGTCAGCTGCCCGCGGACGCGCCGCTGCGCACGGTGTACACGGTCGGCCTGACCGTCGGCAGCGGCTGCGACTACGTGGCGGGCAGCTTCAACGCCGGCGCACCGGGCGGCGCTGCCGCCGACGTGGATGGCGTGTGGTCCACGCTGAGCAGCGCTCCGCAGGGCTTCATGGAGATCAACGAGGACTACGTCGGCCCGCTGCCCACGGACGTCCCCGGCCAGCAGCTGCTGATCTTCAACGTCGTGCCGATCAACGGGGGCGTCACCACCGCGGCCGGCGACCTGTTCAACTTCCGGCTGCGGTTCAGCGCGCCCGGCGACTATCAGCTCGGCTTCCGCGATTACTACCTCTACGAGCGCACGTACTACGCGGACGACGAACTGCGCATCCGCCGCTGGGACGACATCAGCAACGATCACCCGGAGCACGCGCACCGGATCGTGGTGGCCGACTAGCGGCGCGCGCTCCTAGTGGTCGCCGATCCACATGTACATTAGGCAGTCCCTGGTCCCGTCGTGGAAGCTGACGCGCGGCTGGTCGAGGGCGTCCAGCTCCAGCGAAGGCGTACGCCCGACACTGCCGGTATCGGCGATCAGCCGCAGCTGCCAGTCCGCGCCATCGAAGCTGGCATACATCAGATCGTCGTCGTAGTCCACCACGCAGCAGTAGGCGATATGCGGGTGGCCCAGCGCGTCGAGCGCCAGGCTGCAGTCAACTCCGGCCACTGCGGTGTCGTCCAGCACCGTCAGCGTCCAGTCCGAACCGTCGTGGCAGGCGTACTTGAAGATGTCCAGGTTGCTGTCACCGTAGGCGATGTGCGGATGGCCCAGGCCGTCCAGCGCCAGCGAGATCTCGCGATCACCACCCCCCGCCGACTCGTCCACGTGCTCGGTGTGCCAGTCCGCGCCGTCGTGCCAGGCATAGCGCAGGCCCAGACTGCCACGGTAGGCGATGTGCGGATCGCCGACGTCGTCCAGCGCGAGCGAACTCATGGTGCCGGGCCAGCCGTCGGCGTCGACCTGCTCCAGGGCCCAGGCCGCGCCGTCGGATCGGGCGAACTTCAGGGCCTGGTCGCCGTAGTAGCTGATGCAGGGGTGGCCCAGGTTGTCGATCCGGATCGAGGTGCCCAGCTCGCCCGCCTGCGTGGTGTCGTCCACCGTTTCGAGCTCCCATTCCGTGCCGGTGTGTTGGACGTGCATCAGGCACTCGTTCACGCTGTCGTAGCAGGCGATGTGGGGGTGATCGCCGGAGTCCAGCGCCAGCGAAGTGTATTCGCCGATGCCTTCGTTCAGGCTGACGGCCTCGGTTTGCCACTCGGCCCCGTCGTAGCGGGCGTAGTGCAGGCCGACGATTTCGCCTTCCCAGTCGGCCATGAACGAGGCGATGTGCGGACGGCCGGCGGAGTCCAGCTCCAGCGAGCCGTAGTGCCCCGGGTGGCCGTAGTCGTCGACCTGCTCGATGCTCCAGTCACTGAAGACTTCGATGGTGATCCACGTATACCCCCAGTAGCCCAGGTCGCTGATTGCGGCAAGGCCGACGCGGTGGGGGCCCGGCGTGTTGAAGGTCTTGACCTGGATCGGCTCGTTCGGCGAGATGACGAACTTTCCCTCGTCCTCCAGATCCCAGCGGAAGTCGGTGACGGCGCCGATCAGGTCATAGCTGTCGGTGGCGTCGAAGGTCACCGTCAGCGGGGCGTCGCCCTCCATCGGATCGGCGACCAGCACGGCGATCGGATTGAGCGGCGGGCCGATGATCAGCGAAGCGAGAGTGTATTCAGCGACGCCGGTGGCCGCTACCACCGCCAGAATCCGCCCCGCCTCGCCCACGAAGCCGTCCATTCCGCCCAGTTCCACCCGGCCGTCCGCTGGCACGGCATGCCAGACCCAGTTGTTGCGGTCCCAGTTGGCCAGGCCGAGAAAGACTCCGGTCCCGGGCTCGGGCGCCGCGGCGGGCGTGACGTAGCCCTCGGCGGCCTCGTCGAAGCCCTCGAGGCTGAAGTCGAACATGCAGTAGGCGAGTTCGTGGCTGGTGGCCGACCAGTTCGGCGAGAAGACGGCATAGCTGCCGTCGACCTCCACCAGATTCGCCGGCAGCGTATCGCTGAAGCTGCGTCCCGGCAGGTAGCGGTCCTCGCTCTCGTATGACGCCGCCCTCGGCAGGCTGGCGGGATCGGGCAAGTCGAATCCCGGCACGGCCGGCGCGCCAGCCGGGCATGGCGCGGCGCGGCGATTGCCACCGCAGGCGCCCAGCGCCTGGGCGCAGATCAGAAGCAGCACGGTCTCAAGCAACAGTTGACCAACTCGTGGCCAGCGGTACTCGCGCAGTAGCATCAGAGCCTCCCATCGCCACAACCGCTATGCCGCCCAAGTCCAGCTTCCCCGCCGCAGGCTTGCCTGCCGAGGTACGGGCTGGCACGGCACGATGCAGGTGAGGTGCGCCGAACTGCGATCTCTCGAATCGGACGAAGCGGCGCCTGACCATTCCCACCAGCGGTCGGCTGTCTAGTGAGACCAACGGAGGCCCGTTTTGTTCTCGGAGCCTAGTCCTTGGCGGCTTCTTCTTCCTCGGGCTTGAAGCCGGCGGGATCCAGCTTGCTGAAGTCGAGGTCGACCGCCAGGTTGCCGTCGTCGTCGATCGTCAGGCGCACCGGCTTGTCCGGCAGCTGGCCGCGCAGGATCATCTCGCTTAAGGGATCCTCGACGTGCTTCTGGATGGTGCGCTTGATGTTGCGCGCGCCGTAGGTCGGGCTGAAGCCCTCGTCGACCACCAGCTCAATGACCTTGTCGCTGAAGCTGACCTCGCGGTGCTGCTCGGCGAGGTTGTCGCTGACGTAGCCCAGCTCTAGGCGCGCGATCTCCACCACGTCCTCGCGGCTCAGCGGCCGGAAGTAGATCACGTCGTCGAGGCGGTTGATGAACTCGGGGCGGAAGTACTTCTTGAGGTGCTCCTCGGCGCGGCTCTTGTAGCCCGCGTAGCGCTGGTCGATGGTGTCCTGGCTGGTGTCCTCGTCGCGCTTGAAGCCGATCGTCTCGCCTTCGTCGAAGAAGCGGCCGGCCAGGTTGGTGGTGAAGATCACGATCGTGTTGTGGAAGTAGACCTTGCGGCCCTGGCCGTCGGTCAGCACGCCCTCGTCCAGCAGCTGCAGCAGGGTGTGGAAGATGTCGGGATGAGCCTTCTCCATCTCGTCGAACAGGATCAGGCTGTAGGGGTGCTGCTTGACCGCCTCGGTCAGCTGGCCGCCCTCGTCGTAGCCGACATAGCCCGGCGGGCTGCCGATCAGGCGGCTGACGCTGTGCTTCTCGGCGTACTCGCTGAGGTCGATCTTGATGAAGGCCTCGCCGTGGGCGAAGACGTGCTCGGCGATGATCTTGGCCAGGTAGGTCTTGCCCACGCCGGTGGGGCCCAGGAACACGAAGCTGCCGATCGGCCGGCCGCCCTTGCGCACGCCGCTGGAGTTGCGCTTGATCGCGCGCACGATGATGTCGATCGCGTTGTCCTGGCCGACGACCTGGTCGCGGATCGCATCGTCCATCGTCATCAGCCGGCGCTGGTCGTCCATCGTGATGTTCTGGCTGGGGATGCCGGTCCACAGCTCGACCACCTTGGCGATGTGCTCCTCGTTGACCACCGCGGCCTCGTCGGCGCCGTCGTCCGTCTGGCTGGGCTCGGCGGTCCGGTCCTCCGTGAACTCCTCGATGCTGGTCTGGTCGCCGAGCGCCGGCAGGCCCGCGCTGAGCGGGATCGCCTCCTCGCCTTCGTCGCCCTCGGCCGGCTGCTCACGCTTGAGCCGCGTTTCGCGATCGAGGTGCACCCAGGCTGCGGCCTCGTCGATCACGTCGATCGCCTTGTCCGGCAGCTTGCGGTCGGGGATGAACTTCTGGCTGAGACGGATCGCCTGCTCCAGCGCATCGTCGCTGACCTTGACGTTGTGATGGCCCTCGTACTCGGCGCGCAGGCCGCGCAGGATGTCCATCGTCTCGTCGTAGTCCGGCTCCTCGACAAAAATCGGCTGGAAGCGGCGGCTAAGCGCGCCGTCCTTCTCGAAGTACTTGCGGTATTCCTTGAACGTGGTGGCACCGATGCAGCGCAGTTCGCCGCGCGCCAGGCTGGGCTTTAAGATGTTGCCGGCGTCGAGGCTGCCCTCGGCGCTGCCGGCGCCCATGATGGTATGCAGCTCGTCGATGAAGATGATGATCCGGCCCTCGGCCTCCTGGATCTCCTTGATCAAGGCCTTGAGCCGCTCCTCGAACTCGCCGCGGAACTTGGTGCCGGCCACCAGGCCGGCGAGGTCGATGCTGAGCACGTCGCAGGTCGCCAGGCTGGGCGGCACCTCGCCGGCGACGATGCGCTGGCTGAGACCCTCCACGATCGCGGTCTTGCCCACGCCGGGCTCGCCGACCAGGATCGGGTTGTTCTTGGTGCGCTTTGAAAGGATGTGGATCAGCCGGCTGATCTCGTCCTCGCGGCCGATCACGGGATCGAGCTTGTCGTCGCGGGCCAGCTGGGTCAGCGAGCGGCTGTACTTCTCGACGACGGTGTCCGCGGACTCCTTGGGCTCGCGCTCCTGGCCGTGGCTGTAGCCCTTGAGGTGGGTCATGAAGGTGTCGCGGATGCGCTTGGCGTCGAGGTTGTGCTCGGCGAACAGCTGCCGCAGGAACGGCGCGCGGTCCTGGGCCAGCGCGATTAGCAGGTGGGTGGTGCCGATCTCGCGGTGGTGGAGGCGCTTGACCTCCTTCATCGAGGCGTCCAGCAGCCCGATGGTGCGCTTGGAGAAGCTGGCCGAGCCCTTATAGCTGCCGGCATGCTCGTAAAGGTAGGCCTCGAGGCTGTAGGTCAGCTTGGGCAGGTTGACGCCCAGTTGGTGCAGCACCTGCACCGCCGAGCAGCTGCGCAGGTTCAGGGTGGAGTAGAAGATGTGCTCCGGCTCCAGGTACTGGTTGCTGAACTGCGCGCAGATCTCGTTGGCGCGGTAGATCGCCTTCTTGGCACTGAAACTGAAAAACTGATAGAAATCCATGCCGCTGTAATACTACCTCACTTACCCCTGACGTGCGCTATGGGGGCGCTATTCGGCCTCGGCGCCGTCGTCATCGTCGGGCGGTTCGATATCGTCGCCATCGCCGCTCTGTCCGCTGTCCAGTTCCGCTTCTTCCTCGGGCGCGTCGTAGATGCCCGCGTTGTGAAACAGCCTGCTGACGAACGAATCCTGCTCCTCAAGCATCGCGGCGAAGACGTTGCCCACCGCGATCTCCACTGTGCCGAGCTTGATGATCGAGCCGTAGGCCGCGCTGAGGATGCTGATCAGGCGCCGGCCGGGCTGCGGCGGTCTTGCCATCGGCGTGGTGGCCTTCTCACCGAGGTGCTGCATCAGCCTGACCAGCAGCGCCCCGCGGTTCCACTGACCGGTTTCGATTCCGGTGTCCGTGAACGCCGCGGGGTCCTGCAGCAGGGCGCAGGCCAGATGCTCGGGCTGCACGTATTCATGGCCCAGCGCCTGTGTCAGTGAACTGGCCTGCTGCATCGCGTCGCGCAGTGGCGGCGAAAGCATCTTCGAATACCCGCTCTCCGGACTTGGCTTGGGCGGCGTCCATGGTGCTTCAGGAATCCTCACCGGACCGGTCCAGGCCGTATGCGAGTACCCCTTGAGATGTGTTATGAATGCGTTGCGGATGCGCTTGGCGTCGAGTTTGTGATCGGCCATCAGCTCCCTGAGAAACGGCGCGCGGTCCTGAGCCAGGGCGATCAGGAGGTGCGTCGTGCCGATCTCGCGGTGGTGCAGGCGCTTGATCTCCTTCATCGCCTCACTCAGCAGCTCGATGGTCCGCCTGGAGAAACTGGCCGTGCCCTTGTAGCTTGCAGCATGCCCGTAAAGGTGGGCTTCAAGGCTGTAGGTCAGCTTGGGCAGGTGTACTTCCAGCGTATGCAGCACCTGCACCGCCGAGCAGCTGCGCAGGTTCAGGGTGGAGTAGAAGATGTGCTCCGGCTCAAGATACTGGTTGCTGAACTGGGCGGCGATCTCGTTGGCGCGGTAGATCGCCTTCTTGGCGCTGAAGCTGAAGAACTGATAGAAGTCCATCCTGCCCCCTATTGGGCGGGCTCCGCGCCTGTGTCATCCGGCGGCGGCTCAGGAGCTGGCGAGTCGTCCGCCGCGCTCAGCTTGAGCATCGTCGCGCCGCTGGTGATCCAGAGCTGGAACTCGCAGGCCTCGCCGTCCGCGGGTCTCAGGCGGTAGAAGGCGTTCAGCTCGTCAGCGCCGTGCGTTCCGCGCTCCGCTTCGCGCGCGGCATCAGGCCAGCCCAGCGCGCTGAGCAGCGCCAGCACCTGCTCGTCGAGCTGCGCGTCGCTTAAGCCCGGCAGCTTGAGGTCGCCCGGTTCGGGTCGGCGAGCGATCAGCAGGCGGCTGACCAGCTCGCGGCTCAGGTCCCAGTCGAACTCCGCCCAGTCCGCGTCCACCTGCCCCGCGTTGAATAGCGTCAGCTGGCCGGGCTCGTGCACCAGTGGCGAGAGCTGCACGTCGTCCCACTGCCAGCGCAGCGCCTCGGCCGCCGGCTTGATCAGGGCCAGCTGCTCGCGGGTCAGCACCTGCTCCGCGGCCAGCTTCGGCGCCAGCCGGATCAGGTCATCGCCCTCGATGCCGATGATGCCGTCGGGCACGAAGGCCCAGACCTGCCCGCCGGGCAGCAGCTGCAGCTGGGCGGCGCCGCCCTGGCGCAAGAGCCAGGTAAGCTCGCCGGTCTGGGCGTTGGCCAGCGCCACGCCGATGCTGGGATGCAGCAGCAGCGCGCGCCGCTTAGCCCAGTCGCCGAAGATACGGGTGAAGCGTACATCGCCGGTGCTGATCCGTGCCAACTCCGCTCCGTGCGTATTGAACGCCACGAGATACCCGGGCTCTTCCCCTGCACCTTCCCTGGCGGTACCCGCGCCGCCTCGCTGTGGCTCAACCAGCAGCCAGGCGGTCTCAGGCTCGGCGATGTCCGCTACCAGTTGGCATTCACGGCCTGCGGGAAGCGAGCAGACCTCTTCCGCGCCGTCGATGCCGCTGCTGACAAACCAGATGGCGTCACCGGAGATGATCAGTGCGTCGCCGCCAGCGAGAGGAACGGGCCCGATTGTCCTGACTTCTGACTCGCCACGGTCGATTGACCCGCTGCTAATGAAGTCTCCGTCCTCTGTCACATAGCCAACATCCAGGTGTCGTCCATTTACCTGGTATGGAAGCCAGTGGTTGGCCCAGAGAACATCACCGAGCGCGTGACGAGCCAGCGCCGAGACTCTGCCACCGGGCCAGCCGATGTTAGTGCTGGCCATTAGCATTCGCCAGCTGCCCTCCGGCAATTCGCGGGTCAGGATCGAGTCGTTCTCTCTCTCGGCGGAGCCCTTGATTGTGTAGATTGTCCCTCGACCCGGATCCGCGCAGTCGATCGAGCGATCAAGGGAAAGGGACCGAGCTCCACCGCCATCAAGCCAAAGCGAATGGGCGCCGGTCCTCAGCAACAGAGCTCGGCTGCCGTCGAGGGTGGCATACACTTCGGTCACCGTCCGCAGCCAGCCCGTATCCTGCCAGTCGTCGCCCAGCTGGGCCGCCGTGGCTACCGTGCTGAAGGCCGGGGACAGCTCGCGCTGGACGTAGGCGCTCTGCGTCCGTTTGCCCGCGGGCTGAATCGTGCAGCCGGCCGCCAGCAGCAGACTTAAGGCCAGCACCACCCACCGCCCCGTAGTCATGGTGGTAGCTTAACACGGATCGTCGTCGCTTGACGCGGACTAGCTGTACAGCTCGCGGGTGCCGATCCGGTGGCCGTTAAGCTTGAGGTAGATGAACAGCATCGCGCGGTGGTGGTAGATGTGGGTGACCGTCTCCAGCAGCCACTGGCTGTGGGTCTGGGTGCGGCCGAAGTAGGCCGTCGCGCTGCCGTTCTCGTAGTCGTCGAAGCCGAGTCCCTCCATGAACCGCCGCACGTCGCGCGCGCCCTCGCGCATCACCCCGCACAGCGCCCGGCCGCTGTCGCGCGTCAGCTCGCGCTCGTAATCCTCAACCTGCTGCTCAGTGTCGCCCTTGATGATCCTCAGGTCGACCGAGGGAATCTGGGCCAGGTGGTTGGCCAGTTCGATCAGCGTGCGCATCCCTTCCTGGGGCCGCCAGTCGTGCTGCTCCGGCTTTGCCAGCTCAAGGAAGCGGCAGCAGTTGGCGACGATCCGGTCCAGTTCGTCCAGCAGCAGCCCGCGCCCGGTCATGGTGATCTCCTCATCGGCGCAGGTATTGTAGCGCAGCGTTAGAATCTGAGGGGAAGCAGCATGGCGGACCAGCCACGCATTCTGGGCATCTGCGGCGCGCCCTGCACGGGCAAGACGACGCTGGCCGGCTGGCTGACGGCCGAACTCAGCGGTCGCGGACTGATCTGCGAGCTGCTGCCGGAGTTGGCCCGCCTGCTGGCTGCACGCGGGGTGCGGATTGACGGCGAGATGCGCGATTCGGACTACGACGCCTTCCTGGCGGCCTACTTCAAACGTGACAGCCGGGCCCGCGCCACGCTGGCGGTCGCGGACCGCACCCCGGTGGACCACCTGAGCTACCTGGCGGTCAACCGCAACGCGGCGCCGGAGCTGTTCAGCCGCCACCGCGAGGCGGCGCTGGGCGCGATGCACCGCTACCGGCTGGTGCTTTACCTGCCCGTCCAGTTCCCGCCCCGGGACGACAGCTTCCGCGAGACCTCGCCCGACTACCAGCGCCAGCTCGACGAGGCCATCCACGCACTGCTGCCGCAGGTGACGCCGCCGGTGGTCACCGTCTGTTGTGACATTGAAGAGATGCGGCGTGGGGCGCTGGCGGCGATCGGCCAGGCTTGGCCGGACTTGCCGGCGGCGGCGATGCGGGCGGGAGGCTAGCCGCCGGCCAGTTCGTCGATCAGTAGGTGCTGTGGGGCGGCGGGCAGACGCGTAAGGCCCTCGCGCAGGAACACGGGAACCAGGTTGATCTCCGTCGCCCGCGCCAGGGGGAACCACTGAAAGATCAGCGCCACCCCGCCGTCCTCGATCCGGTAGCTGCGCGTTCTGTCGCGCCAGGCGGAAGAGCGGGCCAGCCGCGCCTCGTAAAACATGCTCAGCTCGTGCCAGTGCCGGCCGTGCTCGCCGAAGAACATCTCCGCGAACCACAGCAGCCGGCCGACCTGCACGTCTTCCCTGAGCTCCTCGCGCAGCTCCCGGGCCAGGGCGGCCTGCGAATGCTCCATCAGCTGGCAGCGTCCGCCGGGCAGCACCCAGTGCTCGTCGCCCTCGCCGCGGTGCAGCAGGACGTGGCCGTCCTCGATGATGACGCCCGCCACGCGGTAGTTGAACTGGCCGAACCTCAGGTCCATGTTGACGATGCTATGATTACCAGCTGGGTATAGGAATGCGTACCCTTTGAACAATCCGTCGGGGCTCCCGTCACTTAAGGACTTATACCCGTCAGGGACGGGAACCGACCACCAGTTTAGGGGAAGATAGATGATTGAGGTCAAGGGCGTAACCAAGTACTACGGAACGACCCTGGCCGTCGATGACGTGAGTTTCAAGGTGGACCGCGGCGAGATCGTGGGCTTTCTGGGCCCCAACGGCGCAGGCAAGACCACGATGATGAAGGTTCTGACCTGCTTTCTCGCCCCCACCAGGGGCACGGCGACCATCGACGGCCACGACGTTCTGGATAACCCGCGGCGCGCGCGGCAACAGGTGGGCTACCTGCCGGAGAACACCCCGCTCTACGACGAGATGGGCGTGCTCGGCTTCCTGAGCTTCATGGCCGGCCTGCTGGGCGTACCCGCGGCGCAAAGGCGGGCGCGGGTCGACGAGGTGATCGAGATCTGCGCGATCGAATCGATGGCGCACAAGGACATCGGCGAGCTGAGCAAGGGCTTCCGCCAGCGCGTGGGCCTGGCCCAGGCGCTGCTCAGCGATCCGCCGGTGCTGATCCTCGACGAGCCGACCAGCGGGCTGGATCCCGGGCAGATCGTCGAGATCCGCGAGCTGATCAAGGAGATCGCAGCCCAGAAGGCGATTCTGCTGAGCACGCACATCCTGCCCGAGGCGCAGAACACCTGCAACCGGATTCTGATCATCAACGAGGGACGCCTGGTCGGCGAGGGCACCAGCGACGAGCTGCTGGACATGGCGGCCGGCGAGGAGCGCTACACAGTGACGTTTGCCGGCGGGCTGGGGCCCGACGAAGTGCGCGTGTCGCTGGGCAATGTGCCGCTGATCGCGGGCGTCGACCTGCTGAGTGCCAACGGGGAGATGCGCTTCCGCGTCTCCGCCGAGCGCGGCACGGATCTGCGGGCGCAGCTGTTCGACTTCGCGGTCGGCCGGCAGCTCAAGCTGCTGGAGCTCAGTCATGCCACCACCAGCCTGGAGGACGTTTTCCTCCGGCTGACGGGCGGCATCGTGACCCAGGAGCAGGCGCCGCCGGCTGCGGCGACGATCGAGGAGCCGCCTGCAGGCGAGCCGCGGGAAGCGATGGGGGGTGAGAGCGATGACTAGAGTCGGCGCGATCTGGCGCAAGGAATTCCGGGACTACTGGTTCTCACCGATCGCCTACATCGTGATAACCGTCTTCCTGGTGCTGATGAACTGGCTGTTCTTCCGCGGCTTCTACCTGCTGGGCGAGGCCAGCATGCGCGGGTTCTTCGGGCTGCTGCCCTGGGCGTTTCTGCTGCTGATTCCGGCGCTGACGATGCGCCAGTGGGCCGAGGAACTGCGCAGCGGCACGCTGGAAGTGCTGATGACCAAGCCGGTCTCGGAGTGGGAAGTGGTGCTGGGCAAGTACCTGGCGGCGCTGAGCTTCCTGGTCGTTGTGCTGGCGCTGACGCTCAGCACCCCGCTGACGGTGGCGGGCCTCAGCCAGAACGGCCTCGACTGGGGCGTACTGCTGACCAGCTACCTCGGTGCGCTGTTGCTGGGCGCCGCCTATCTGGCGATGGGCGGCTGGGTCGGCAGCTTCACCAGCAATCAGATCGTGGCCTTCATCCTGGGCGTGGCGCTGATCTTCGTCGGCATCATGGTCGGCGAGGCGATCGTGACCTTCTTCGCGCCGGGCTTCATGGTCACCTTCCTCGAATACCTGGGCCTGCGCTACCACTTCGCCAGCATCGCCCGGGGCGTGATCGACACGCGCGATCTGATCTACTACGTGAGCGTCATCTTCCTGTTCCTGTTCCTCACGGTCAGGGCGGTCGAGAGCCGCAAGTGGAGCTAGGGGGCGGACATGCATAACAAACTACGCTATACATCGAGCAACATCGCGGAAATCGTGATCGTGATTCTGATCCTGGCGGTGGTCAGCTGGCTGGGCTACAAGTTCTTCCGCCGCATCGACCTGACGGAGAACAAGCAGTACACCATCAGCCAGGCCACCAAGGACGTGCTGGCCAGCCTCGGCGATCCGGTCAGCGCCGAGTTCTTCCTCTCCAGCGATCTGCCGCCGCAGTTCATGTCGGTGCGCGACGACGTGCGCGACCGTCTGGATGAATACGTGGCCTATGGCCGCGGGCGGTTCAAGCTGAAGGTCACCGATCCCGGCGACGACGAGGAGGAGAAGCAGCGCGCCACCCAGCTGGGCATCCAGGAGCTGGAGGTCCAGATTACGGAGCGCGACGCCCTGAGCGTCAAGAAGGTCTTCTTCGGTCTGGTGCTCGCCTACGAGGACAAGACCGAGACGATCCGGACCGATGAGATGGTCGATCCCTCCGGGCTGGAATACGCGGTAACCAGCCGGCTGGTCAAGCTGACCCAGGTCAAGAAGCCCAAGGTCGGGCTGTTCGTCGGCAACTTCACTACCAGCCAGCAGCAGCAGGGGCCGACCTACGATGGCCTGCGCCAGTTCCTGGGCGGGGCCGAAGGGCTCTACGAGTTCGTGACGCTGACCGCCCAGGGCAACCGCACGCTGCCCGAGGACCTCGACGGCCTGATCATCGCCGGCGCCTTCGGCATGGCCGACAGCATGAAGTACGACATCGACCAGTTCCTGCTCAAGGGCGGCCAGGTGCTGGTGGCGATCGATCCGATGATGCAGCCCCAGCAGCAGGCCGGTCAGCCCCAGCAGGCCTATCCCAGTCTGCCCACCATCGAGGACCAGCTGGCGCGCTACGGCGTGTCGTTCAACAAGCAGCTGGTGGTCGATCAGCAGGCCGCCCAGGCGCCGATGTCGGGCGGGATGTTCACCATCGTCAGGCAGTACCTGCTGTGGCCTCGAATCGGGCCCAACGGCTTCAGCCAGAATGTCGGCGCGGTCTCCCAGTTGGAATCGATGGTGATGCCGTGGTGCTGCCCGCTGAGCGAGGTCCAGGGCGAGGGCATCGAGTTCGTCTCGCTGGCCGAGACTACCTCCGAGGCGTTCACAATCAAGAGCCCGTTCAGTCTCGATCCGGACCAGGACTGGGCCTTCCTCCAGACCGAGTCCGCAACCAGCGGCCCCTACACCGTGGCCTGCATGCTGACGGGCGAGCTGCCGACGGCGTTCCCCGACGGTCCGCCGTCGCCGGTCGACCGCCCGGAGCCCGGCGAGGAGCCCGATCCCGCCACGCTGACTCCGGAGTTCGATCCGAACGCGCAGCTGCGCAAGGGGACGGGCCAGGGCCGGCTGGTGGTGCTCAGTTCGGCGCTGGCGATCTCGGACGGCTTCCTCCGGCAGTTCAACGAGAACGCGCTGTTCGTCGCCAACGTGATGGACATGATGCTGATGGGCGATGAGCTGCTCGGCATCCGTTCCACGCCGGTGACGGCCCGGCCGCTCAAGCAGCTGAGCGACGCCCAGATGAGCTTCTATCGCTGGGTCAACGTGCTGGGCGTCTCGGCGCTGCTGGTGCTGTTCGGGCTGCTGCTCTGGTTTCTCAAGAGCCAGCGCCGTCGCGCGATTGCGCGTCACTACGGAAGTTAGGGGGTGAATGAAGGCGATGCATAGCACTAGGCGAGTTGTATTCCCGTTGATCATTCTGGTTGTGCTGGTGGTTCTCGTGCTGATCGTCAACGATCCGTTCGGCTGGCTCCGGCCGGCCACTGGCGAGCCCAGCGAGGACGAGCCCCAGCAGATCACGCTCTGCGACGTGACCGAGGGCCAGATCACGGCCTTCGAGATCGTCCAGCAGGACGACGAGCCCTTCCGCCTCGAGCGCGAGGGCGACACCTGGTGGGTCGCGCGCGGCGAGCGGCGCTACCGCGCCAACCCGGACCGCCTGGAGAAGCTGCTGGAGCAGCTGCCGGGTCTCAGGAGCAGCGGGCTGGCGACGGACAAGGCGGAGAACCACGCCACCTATGAACTGGACGAGGCGCAGGCGATCGGCCTGAAAGTCTACACCGGCAACGCCTCGCCGGCGGTCCACCTGCTGGTCGGCAAGGCCACCCCCAACTACGAGGGCGCCTTCGTCTGCCTCAGCGGCCACAGCGAGGTCTACCGCGCGATGGAGAACGTCAAGTCGCTGGTGGGCTTCAGCTTCCGCGACTACCGCACCAAGCAGCCCTGGGGCTTCGATCCGCAGCTGCTTGAAAGCGTCACCATCGCGCCGCCACCGGAGATGGAGGGCGAGGCCTTGACCTTCACACGCAACGAGGGCTTCTGGAAGACGCCCGACGGCCTGAACGGCAACCAGAACGTGCTGACCGAACTGATCGAGAAGCTGAGCGATCTGACCGTCAGCGACTTCGTTGACGAACCGGATCCGGAGGAGACCGGCCTCGGCGAAGCCCAGCCCAGCCTGCTGTTCAGCGGCGCCGACGGCGAGTTCACGCTGACGCTCGGCGCGGCGGCGGACTCGCAGTACTTCGTCGCCGACCAGGACGGTAACGTCTACAAGGCCTCGGAGTACAACCTCAAGCCCTACCTGGAACTGGCCTTCGCCGAGCTGACCTTCGACGACACGGC
>CAZSSB010000051.1:0-7440 GCA_964609245.1 uncultured Planctomycetales bacterium
CGCGTCCTCCAGCTCCTCCATGATCCGCGCGGCGCGGTTGTAGCCGATTTTCAGCCGCCGCTGCAGGTAGCTGGTGCTGGCGCGGCCCGTCTGGCGCACGATCTCCGCCGCCTCGCCGAAGTACTCGTCCTGGCCCTCGCCCGCGGCAGAGCCGCCCTCATCCTCCAGCGTGAACTGCGTGATGCTGTCGTCGTAGCGCGTCCTGGACTGGCTGCGGCACCAGTCCACCACGCGGTCGATCTCGTCGTCGGCCAGAAACGCGCCCTGGACGCGGATCGGTACGTTCTCGCCGATCGGGGCGAACAGCATGTCGCCCGAGCCCAGCAGCTTCTCGGCCCCGCTGCCGTCCAGGATGGTGCGGCTGTCGATGTAGCTGACGGTGGCGAAGGCCACGCGGCTGGGGATGTTGGCCTTGATCGTGCCGGTGATTACCTTGACGTCCGGCCGCTGGGTGGCGATCACCAGATGGATGCCCACCGCGCGGCTGAGCTGGGCGATGCGGCAGATCAGCTTCTCGATCACCTGCCCCGCCAGCATCATCAGGTCGGCCAGCTCGTCGATCACGATCACCACGAACGGCAGTCGCTGCTCGGGCCCGGCCTGCTCGTTGTAAGCCGCGATGTTGCGCGCGCGGGCGGCTTCCAGCAGCCGGTAGCGGCGGTCCATCTCGGCGACGGCCCACTTCAGCGCGCT
Source organism: uncultured Planctomycetales bacterium (assembly GCA_964609245.1). Classification (GTDB taxonomy): domain Bacteria; phylum 4484-113; class 4484-113; order 4484-113; family JAFGCY01; genus JAFGCY01. The sequence continues at coordinate 694 of CAZSSB010000051.1, forward strand.
CTGGGCCTCCTTGACGTCGTGAACCAGCTTGCAGGCCAGATGCGGCAGGTCCTGGTAGTTGGTCATCTCGACGCGCTTGGGGTCGATCAGGATCAGCCGCAGCGTGTCCGGGGCGTTGCGGTAGAGCAGGCTGACGATCAGCGCGTTGAGGCAGACGCTCTTGCCGCTGCCGGTGGCGCCGGCGACCAGCAGATGGGGCATCTTGGCCAGGGTGGCCAGCACGGGCTGGCCGGCGATGTCGCGGCCCAGCCCGACCGTCAGCGGATGGTTGGCGCGCTTGTTGACCGGCGATTCCAGAATGTCCTTGAGCGTCACCAGCTGCGGCGCGGCGTTGGGCACCTCGATACCGACGGCGCTCTTGCCGGGAATCGGCGCCTCGATCCGCACCGCCTTGACCGCCAGCTCCAGCGCCAGGTTGTCCGCCAGGCCGTGGATCTTGCTGACGTTGATGCCGGGGCCGATCTTGAGCTCGTAGCGCGTGACCCGCGGGCCGACCATGTAACCGACGCAGGCCGCGTCAATGTTGAAGCTGGTCAGGGTGCGCTCGATCACGCGGGCACGCTGCTCCAGATGCTGCTCCTCACCGGCGGCGGGCGGAGCGTCCCGGAGCAGCCCCAGCGGCGGCAGCTCGTAGCCCTCCTGGGTGGAGGCGAACAGCATCAGCTGGCCGTCGCGGTCCCAGACGAAGTCGCCGTCCGCCTGGTCCGGCCGCGGCGGGAAGTCACCCTGCCCGGCGGCCTCGACCACGCTGTCGAAGTCGTCCTCGGCGGCAGCCGCCACCGCGGCTTCCGGTTCGGCCTCCACCGCCGGACCGTCGTCACCGAGCAGCGCGACGGCGGGCGCCGCTTCACTATCAGGGGCCACCACGTCCGGCAGGCCCGGACCGGTGTCGGGCAGCGGCTCCTCCGAAGCGGCCTCGATCCCGCGCAACTCCTCGGCCCGCCCGCTCAGGTCGCGGATCAGGGGGCTCTCGCCCTCCGGCGCGTCGGCGGCCTCGATCTCCGCCGCCAGCACGTCCTGCGCGCGCGCCTGGCGCTCGGCTTCGCGGCGCTCGCGCTCCTCTTCCTGCGCCCTGAGACGCTCGGCGCGTTTCTCGGCGCGCTCCCGGAGTCGCTGCTGGCGCACCTCGGTGAGTTCGGCGGCTTCCTCGCGCACCTGCGCGCCGTAGTCCGCGACCGCCGCGCCCGTCTTGACCGCCGCGCGCCAGGCCCCCCAGCCGACCAGCTTGACGAAGCTGCGGCCCGCCAGGCGCATGAGCACGATCAGCGCCACGATTCCCAGCAGCACCGGATAGAACCAGTCGAGGTACTGGTAGCCCAGCATCGCGACAGCGTCGCCGAGAATCCCGCCCCAGCCGCGGTCGATGAACAGCCCGCCGCCGAGGCTTGAGAGCAGCAGCAGGCACCAGGCCCAGGCCCAGGCCCGCAGCCAGAAGGCGTGCCAGGCGGTGCGCCAGATCACGGCGGGCAGCAGCGCGAAGACGAACGGCACGAAGTACATGCCGAGGCCCAGCCAGCGATTGAGCAGCGCGTGGGCGGCCTCGCCGGCGGGACTGGAGAAGCCGGGATAGAACACCGCCACGGCGGCGAAGACCGCCAGCGCCAGTGACAGGAGGATCGCCGCGTCGAGCAGCATCGATGGTGCGGCGCTGAGGCGCTGCTCGTCTCCGTCGGGGCCTTTGCGCGCCCGTTTCCGCCTGGCGGAGCGGCCCGCCTTGGCCTTCATCCCAACCCTGGACATAACGCCTGATTATAGCATAACGGGCGTGTAGGGGAAATCAGTGGTCAGTGGTCAGCAAGAGAAACGGTAGCGGCGGGTCCCCGACCCGCCGGCATTTGAGAACAGCGGGCCCATGACCCGCTGCTACCAGGAGGGAACGCGGGGCTTGCCACGTCTACCTGGGTAGGCGCGAAGCCTCTTCGCGCCGGCTCCCATGCCGCGAATGGGATTCGCGGCTACAAGTGCCCGGTAGGCGGGGTTTCAACCCCGCGATGGCGCGATCGCCGGGACCGACATCAGGGGGCTGAAGCCCCCTGCTACCGAGAACCGCTGGCCGGCGCGGGGTCCGGCCCCTACAATCCGGCGACAGGGCCGTCGCCGCTACGGGGGAATGGCAGGCTGGAAGCCTGCCCTACTGTGCGCCCCTACTCCTTCGCCAGCAGGACGTTGACGGCCTTGACGTAGACCTTCACCTGGTCGCCGGGACTCAGGCCGAGGTCGTCGAGCGACTCCAGCGTCATCACCGACGACATCTGGGCGCCGCCCGCGACGGTGAACTTCACCTGGGCCATCACGTTGCCGCGCTTGATCTCCGTCACTTCGCCCACGAGCTGGTTTCTCGCGCCTGTCTTCATCTGAGCACCTCCAGTATCGCTACCCTAGATACTACCGCGACGCCTCAGCCGCGTCATGGACCACGCGGCCACCCTTGATGGTGAGCGCCACCGCCGCGTCCGCAGCCATCGTGCGGTCGCCCCGCACCACGGTGAAGTCGGCCTGATACCCCCCGGCGATCCGTCCGCGCTCGTCCTCCTGATGCGCCAGATACGCCGCGTCTTGGCTGAACAGGCCCACCGCCCTCTCGAAGTCGACGCGCATCTCCTCGTTGTGGTGGTTCATCGCCGCGCGGATGCCGCCCAGCGGGTCGAGCGGCGTGATGTAGCTGTCACTGCCGCCGGCCACGCGCAGGCCGCAGCCGATCATCTGGCCGAGCGGGTTTGAGCGCAGCGCACGCTCGGGTCCCAGTCGCTGGCTGTAGCCGCCCTCGGCGCCGCCCCAGAGCGCGTCGAAGGCGGGCTGCATCGAGCTGAGCACCCCCAGCTTCGCCGCGCGCCGCGCCAGCTCGGGCGTGCCCATCACGAAGTGGTCGAGCCGTGGCCGCAGTTTCTCGAGGTCGTAGCGCGGCGCCAGCTGCTCGAAGCACCTCAGCGCCTGGTCCAGCGCGCGCTCGCCGATGGCGTGCAGGCAGACCTGCATTCCGGCCGCGCAGCCGGACTCAATCCAGGCCGCGAGCTGCTCGTCGCTGTAGTACAGCTCGCCGCTGAGCTCGGGCTTGTCGAAGTAGGGCTCCGCCAGCGCCGCCGAGTGCGCCGCGATCGCACCGTCCACGCACCAGCAGCCACCGAAGCGCGGCACCGCAAGCTCACCGGCCAGCGCGGGCGTCTCGTCCCGGCAGTAGAGCGTCAGGTCGATGTCGCCCTGCTGATCCAGCTCCAGCATCATCTCGAAATCGTGGCGGCGGTGCTCGCCGTAGCCCTCCAGGCAGTGCAGCCCGCAGAGCCCGACTGCTTTGGCCCGCTCGATCACCAGCGCCATACCTTGCTTTCGCTCCGCGAAGCTGTAGCTGTCGTAGATCGGCGTCGTCAGCTGCTCGTAGGCGTTGCCCCAGACGCGCCCGGCCCGCTGCATCTCGCGCCGCCGGGCGTCGGACACGCCCAGCCGCTCCAGCACGGCGTTGACGCCGACGCGCTCCCAGGCCAGCGCGTTGAACCACGCCGAATGACCCTCGACGCTCTTGATGTAGAGCGCGCGCCCCGGCGTCAGCTCGTTGAGCCACTGCCGCGTAATGGCATCCACGCCGGCCGAACCGAGCCGCGACGGGTCTAGCCCGCCGAGGCGCACGAACTCCGCCCCGCTCTCCGCCGCCGCGCTGACTTCCGCCGCCAGCTGGTTCACCGAACTGATGTGGCGCAGATCGCCGGTCAGCAGCTGCATCCCGGTGGCGATCGCGTGCAGGTGGCTGTCGATCAACCCGGGCAGGATCAGCAGCCCGCGCAGGTCGATCAGCCCCGGCCCGGCTGCTGCGATCAGCGCGGGCAGCTCCACCTCCGCCAGCGGCTCGAGCCGCACGATCAGCCCGTCCCGCAAGTGAATGGCGCAGAGCCGGCCCGCCGGCTGGCCGAAGATGTCATTGCCGAGGATGGTAGTCAGCGCGGCGGTCATGACTCGATTATACGCTCGCGCCGCCCCTACTCGTCGCCGATGCCCTCGCGCTGCTCGACCTTCGAGAGCTTGCCGACGCGCACCGGCGGCGCGAAAACCTTGCTCTCCGGCGGCACGCTCTTGGCCAGGAACACGTTGGCGCCGATGATCGACCCGCGGCCGACCGTGATGCGGCCCAGAATGGTCGACTCGGCGTAGATCACCACGTCATCCTCGACGATCGGGTGCCGCGGGATGCCCTTGATCGGGCGGTCGGTGCGTGGATCGAGCGGGAAGCGGATCGCGCCCAGGGTGACGCCCTGGTAGAGCCTCACGCGGTCGCCGACGATCGCCGTCTGGCCGATCACCACGCCGGTGCCGTGGTCGACGAAGAACGGCGAGCCGATCTGGGCGCCGGGGTGGATGTCGATGCCCGACAGGCTGTGGGCGTGCTCGGTGATGATCCGCGGGATGAACGGCACGCCGCGGATGTAGAGCTCGTGGGCCAGGCGATAGTTGATCATCGCCTGCATGTTGGGATAGCAGAACACCGGCGCCTCCGGAATGAAAACGGCCGGATCCCACTCGAAGCAGGACTGGGCGTCGGCAACCAGCCTGCGCCGCACCGCGGGCAGGCACTCGATGAAGTCGTCGACCACGCCCTCGACGTCCTCGAGGCGGGCGTAGTTGCGCTCGTAGTCGCCGTCCGCGACGAAGCGCACGGCGTGGCGGATCTCCTCCTGGAGCGTGTAGGCCGTCCGATCCAGTTCGGCGCCGACGTGGTGCTGGATTGTGTCCTCGCGGAACTCGCGGTAGCCGAAGTAGCCCGGAAACAGCACGCTGCGCAGGTTCTCGACGCACTGGATCACCTTGTGCCGCGAGGGCAGCAGCATGTTGCGGAAGCGGTGGCCGAAGTGCTCCAGCTTCCATTCCAGCGGTGAGCTGAGCGCGTCGACGGTGCGCTGAACCAGCTCGTCGCGGCTCGACGCACGCCGCGGGGGCAGATCGCCCTGCTTGTCCGACATAGTGCCTCGCCTCAGTAGCGCGGCCCCTCAAGGGCCAAGCCTGGATGGGCAACATACTACCCCATGCAAAGCCGCTGTCGGCAGCCGCTACACTTTGCCAAACCGCAGGCGGGGAGGAGAAGATGGACACAGCGCGCGAGCTGACGCTGCAGGTGATCGAGGTCCTGCACTACGCCGCAGGCGTCGACGAGGCGATCGAGTTCTACCGCGACAAGCTGGGCTGGCCCGTGATCTGGCAGTCGCCGGGCAACATGGCGATGCTCGACGCGGGCGGCGTCTACCAGCTGACGCTGGTGGCCGCCAAGTGGACGCCGGGCTGGGAGCGAGGGCAGCCGGTACCGGGGCCGCAGCTGGCGCTGGAGAGCCGGGACCTCAAGGCTGACGCGGCGCTGCTGAGGGCGCGCGGGCTTGCCGACGTGGAGGTCGGCGGGGATCCGGCCAGCATGCTGACCAGCGCGATCAGCGACCCGGCGGGCATCGAGCTGTTCGTCTGGCAGGACACCACAGACGCGCCGGCGACGAAGGTGGTGGAGGAGTACAAGGCCGGCCGCCAGGGCGCGCCGCTCTACAGCCTCGGCGAGTGCCTGTTCTTCATCGATGACATGGCGGCCGGCGAGCGGTTCTACACCGGGACGCTGGGCTTCGAGATCACCGACCGCCACGGCGAGGTGTTCAGCCAGATGCGGCGCGCGGGCGGACCGGTGCTGGGCATCTATCACTGGCCGCGCTGGTGGGAGCAGCCGGTCAGCGGCGATCCCCCGGCGCGGGTGCGGCTGTTCCTGGAGTGCCCGGACATCGCGGCCGAGCGCGCGCGGCAGGAAGCGGGCGGCGCCGCCCCCGGCGAGCTGCACGATAACCAGGGCGGCCTGAGCTGGTTCAGCACCGCCGACCCCGACGGCAATCTGCTGACCTTCTGGCAGTATGCGCCGCCGGCGTAGGCCGGACTTCAGTCCGGCGATTCAGAGGTCGGCGGGTCGGGGACCCGCCGCTACCGGGCTGCTGGTAGGCGGGGTCTAACCCACGAGAGAGAGGTAGGCGGGGTTTCAACCCCGCGATTGAGAGGTCGGCGGGTTGAAACCCGCCGCTACCCCTCATTTGAGGCCAGGGGGCTGAAGCCCCCTGCTACCGGGGATGGCGACGTCCCGCCCTGGCGGGATCGCCCCTGCTTTCCTGGCTGCTGTGTGTTCTCTGTAATCTCTGTGGTTGATCCTCCGTTGCGGGCGACGCATGCGCCGCCCCTCCAGGCTGATGGGCGCGAAGAAGCTTCGCGCCTACCGTCCCGTCACGTAGCGGTCGAGCCGTGCTCTAGGCCGGCAGGCGTACGGTGCCCGTCTCGGTCGTAGGCATGGGCACGGGCAGGCCCTCGGCGCGCAGGCCTTCGAAGTGAAACTCCAGCGCTGCGATGATCAGGCGCTCAACTTCCTCGCGGCTCTCGCCGGCGGCCACGCAGCCGGGCACGTCGGGCGAATACGCCGACCAGTTCCCGTCACCGCGCTCGTAGACAACCGTGTATTCAGTCATCGCTGCTACCTTGGATCCCTGATGCCCGCTTGCTTCAGAACACTCCTCAACGTATCCTCATTGAGGTCCAGTGACAACTTGCCGGCCACCGTGACCAGCCCTGGTTTGGTGGGATGCTTGAACTGCCGGTGGCTTCCCTTAGTTCGCACGTGATACCACCCATCGCGTTCAAGGGCCTTGATCGCATCCCTCACCTTCATTGTACCCTCACTGTAGCACGACCCGGGCAGGCCCTCCGCTCGGGCGGCTACCGTCCCGTCACGTAGCGGTCGATGCCGCG
>CAZSSB010000051.1:7540-21366 GCA_964609245.1 uncultured Planctomycetales bacterium
GTCATGATCCCCTGGTAGTCGGGGTCGTCCAGGCTGTTGGTGTGCACGCTGACGAACAGGTAGGGCAGCACCTGGTTGGCGTAGTCGGCACGCGCCCCGAGGCTGACGAAGCGGTCGCGGTCGCGGGTCAGCAGCACGCCGTAGCCCAGCTCCCTGAGCGCGTCGACCAGATACAGGCTGATCTCAAGATTGACCGGCGCTTCCCAGACGCCCTGAAGCACCCCCTCGGCGCCGGGATCGCTGCCGCCGTGGCCGGGATCGACCATGATCACGCGGCCCTGCCGCAGCTCGCCGGCGGTCGCCGTCAGCGTCACGGGCGGCAGCAGCTGGATGTAGTAGCGCGCGCCGTCGTCCGTACTCAAGAGCCGGTAGTCGGCCCGCTCCGTCAGATCGAGCACCACGCGCACCGTGCCCGCCTCGGGCCGGCCGATGCGGATCTGCTCGACGATGCCGATGCCGACCGGAATCGTCTCGGTGGCGTCCTCGTAGATCACGCCGGGGAAATCGACCACCACCCGCGGCGGGCCCTCGATCCGCTGGTGCTCGACCGCGCAGGGCGCCCCCAGCTGGACCGCCACCGCCAGCTCGCCGCTGCTGGACTGCTGGTAGCTGGCGACCTGGAAGTAGTTGCCGAACCGTACCCGCGCGAAGCCGACCCGCGGGTCCGTCTGGACCTTGAAGCCGGTCCGGCGCGGCTGGTGGATGAAGACGAAGCTGCGGCCCAGGCGCGGCTGGGTCTTGAAGCCCAGCTTGCTGAGGCATTCATCGCCGGTGAAGTGGCGGCCGGTGGTTTCCGCCAGCCAGCCGCCCTCGACCAGCACCGTCAGCCGCTGATCGTCCACCTGGATGCCCTCGGCCTCGATCGGGGTCAGGCAGCCCAGCTGCAGCTCGCGCTCGGCGGGCAGGTAATCGACGCGGTGGATCAGCCCCACCACCTGGTAGAGGTCGTCGAGCGCGTCGTAGGCCAGCGCCAGCCCGACGCTGGCGAAGCCCGCCTCGCTGAGGTAGTCGACGCCACCGTGGCGCCTCAGCTCAGCGGGGGCCGCCGCCTGGCCGTCGATCAGCACCGCCGGCCGCGGGCCGCCGCGCGCCGTCTCCAGCGTGTGCGTAGCCAGCTTGTAGCTGATCCGCTCGCCCGCCAGCGTCCCCGCCAGGGGCAGCAGTTCGACCGCCTCCGCAGTGAGCTTCTCCGCGGCGGCGACGTCCTCCTCGGCCGGCGCCTCATCGCCGCTGTCGTCCGGCGCGTAGTGCTCGGCGGGCTGCTCGTCCTGCCCATCGGTACCCAGCGGCACAGCCGCCCCCGCCGGCGGGACCGCCGTGGTGGAAACACCCAGTTCATCCAGCAGCGCCAGCGTCAGGTACAGCCGCCCTTCCGACTCGATCACCGGCGGATGGTCGAGGCTGATCACGCGGCTGCCCAGCATCAGGTAGTGGGTCTCGGCGCGCAGGGCAGCCGGGGCCAGCAGCAGCAGCGCCGCCAGGCTCAGGGCGGCCAGCGGGCGGATCACGGCGTCTCCCAGACTGATGTCAGGTCGTCGGCGATCACCTCGGCGGCGGGCGGCTGCGGGCCGCTGAGCCGCGGCTGGTCCCAGGCGCGGCCCAGCCAGCTGAGCAGCGCCTCGCCGGTCACCTCGGTCTGCTCCAGCAGGGTGCCCTGGCCGCGCTGCACCAGCAATTCAGCGTTGCCGTACTGCTGGTGGTCGGCATGCTGCGGATCGGGGATCAGCAGCGCCGGCAGTCCGCAGGCCAGCAGTTCGCCGACCGTCGCCGCGCCGCTGCGACCGAGGTAGAAGTCGCTGGCGGCCAGCGCGTCCATCGCGCCGTCGAGGAAGTCCACGGTGTAGTACGCCACCGGGCCGGCGGGCAGGTTGTCGCCGCCGGCCAGCCCGTCGCGCAGCGCGGCGCGTTCACCGGCGACGTTGAGGACGGCCAGCTTGTGCCAGCGGGCATCCATGCTGCGGCTGGCGGCGAACAGCAACTCGCGCACCGCGCGGTGGATCGCCCCGGCCCCCAGGCTGCCGCCCATCGCCAGCAGGATGCGGCGCTGGGGATCGATGTCGAGGTCGCGGCAGACACGGGCGCGGGAGCGCTGCGGGCAGCGCGCCGGACAGCCGCTGACCTTGAGCTTGCCCACGGCGCAGCGGGCGCTGAGCGCGGCAGCGATCGCCTCCGAGGCGGCGTAGACGCGCCAGGCGCGGTCGGCGAAGAACCAGTTGACGAGGCCCGGCGGGTTGTTGATCTCCAGCAGCGCGACCGGTATCTGGCTTTTCAGCGCCGCCCAGACCACCGGCGCCGCGACGTAGCCGCCCGTCGCCAGCACCACGTCCGGCCGGTGGGCACTGAGCGCGGCCTGGGCCTGGCGGAAGGGCTTGCCGCCCAGCAGCGGCAGGATGTGGCGGCGGTAGTAGCCGAAGTTGCCGGGCCGGGGCACGCGGTAGCTGAACCGGATGTCGATGCGGTGGAAGTCGACGCCGGCCTCGGGCACCAGGCTGGACTCGATCCGCTCGCTGCCGACCCAGACGGGTCTCAGCTGCGCACAGCGGTGCTTGAGCGCGTCGAGCACGGCCAGCGCGGGCATCACGTGCCCGGCCGTGCCGCCCCCGGCGAGCATGATCCGCCTTTCAGCCGCAACCCTCGACGCTGCGTCCATTAGGCGAGTATCTTACCGCATCGGGGCGCGGGAAGCTGCACTGGCGAGTCAGCGAGTCCCGCCAACGCGCTCAGGTAGCCGGGTGCGCGAACAACACAGCGTTCTGGCCGGAGGTGCTGCCGGTTTCATCACCGTTGGTCACTTCGGCAGCCGGCTGGCTCGGCGCAGTGGTGACTCCCTCCGGCGTCATCACGGTGACTGATCCCGTGCGGTCCACCCAGGCTCCTGACAGCACCGCCGTGTCTGTCGCTCTGGCCAGCCAGGTTCCGGACAGATACGGATACTGCCCGCCAATCAGCACACCGCTGTCCGGATAGGGTGCCAGGGCCTCGAATCTGGCATCCTCCCATTCCTCCCACACGTCCCAGGCCCAGGCGAACTGAGGCTCGAAATCCAGCGAGTAACCCAGCAGCAGGCCGTCATCATTGTCGGAGTTGATCTGAGTCAGACCCGCGGCGATCAGCCTGCCACCGGAGATGGTCAGCGCATAGGCAACATCGGCATAGCCGGAGTCCCACGACATCGCGTTGACCGCGCCGCTCCCCGCCTCCAGCAGCAGCGCATCGTTGTTCGTGCCCCAGGTGTCACCGGCGATGAAGATCCGCGGACTGGGGATCACCAGCGCGAGTGCAATCGAAATGGCTGACGAGCGGTAGCTGGCCTCCCAGGTATCGAAGTTGAGCAGATCGCCATCACCGTTGAAGCGCACGTACAGCGCCTGGCCCATCGCGCTGAACGAGTAGGCCGTACCGGCGATGTACAGCGCCCGGGCATCGGTTGACGGATGGCGCCAGGCAGCGACGTCGAAGGCGATGTCCTGGCCGCCGCCACCGACGGCCCGCTGCCAGGCGATCTCTCCATCGGGATCGTAGGCCAGCAGCAGTACCTCACCGGTGCCGTCCCCGAAGCTGTCGGTACGGCCCGCAATGAAGATCTCGTCGTCGATCAGCGTCACGCCGTAGCCCACATCGGTGCTCTCCCCGCCCCAGGTGCGGGTCCAGACCAGGTTGCCCGCAGTGTCCCAGCGCTGCACAAACAGATCGGTCAATCCCTCGCCGAAGCTGTAGGTGCCGCCGGTTACGTACGCATCACCGCCGGCCGCGACGGCGACGTCCATACCGTAGTCATAGTCCGGGCCGCCCCACGTTCGGGCCCACTGGAAGTCACTGTTCAGGCTGTACTTGAGCAGCAGCAGGTCGTCGTCCTCGGCGCCCATCTCCTGCCGGCCTACGGCATAGACTGCGCTGCCTTCGCTGACTGCCATCCCGCTCACGATGGTGCGTCCATCCAGCCCCCAGACACGCTCCCACGATTCATCGACCCTTGTGACCGTGCTGTCCGTGGCCTGAACGCCATACTCGCTGGTGATCATCACCCGCGGCTGCCACTGGCCGGGAGAATCATAGGTGTGGTCCTTTTCCAGCAGCGCTCCGCTGCTGACGTCGTAGCTGCCGTCGCCGTCCAGGTCCCAGATCGCCTCGACGATATCGCCCGCCAGGCTGTAACTGCTGCGAGCGTCCAGGGTGACCTCAAGCGGGCCCACCCCGGTGGCGGGACATGCCGACAGCTGGGCATACAGCTGCTGCGGGCCCAGCCGGATGTAGCGCAGCCGGCTGACACTTGTGCCCGTCTGCACTACTGCCGCGAACACCAAACCTGTACCGCCGATGTACGGATCGAGTGTGTCAAATGGCCGCCAGCCGGCCGGACCGAGCAGATACCACTCCCAGCTGTCCGCACTCCAGTTCGAGAGCCCCAGCCAGGTCTGCTCGCCGTCGGCGGGCGCGATCTCCCAGCCCCAGCGCACCTGTGCGTCGCGGTCGAAGCCGTCCGCGGCAAACTCGTAGATGCAGAAGGCCAGATTCTCCGGCCCCAGGCCGGTACTCTCCGACCAGGAGGGCTCGAACGATGCCGTCTCGCCGACCACACTGACGTTGCGTTTGGGGAAATCCGTCTCGTAGTCCTTGCCGTGGTGGATCAGCCCCTCCTCGGTGTATGAAGCTGCGTGCGGCGCAGCGGCCATGCCGGCCAGCTCGGAGGGCGCGGGCAGCTCAAGCAGCGCCGGTGGACCGGCCTGCTGCGGCGCCGGCCCGGCCTCGGTGCCGGAAGTCGCCGCGCTTCCGCAGCCGGCAAGCAGAATCGCCGCCGCCAGCGCGCTGAGAACTGACGTCAACGCACCCATTCCTCTGTGGCAGTTCATCACCACCTCCCGAATGTCAATCCGAATCATCCAGCATGCGACCACACTGCAGGCGAGCAGTGTAGCGCCTGCAAAGCTGCGACCACCAGACTCACGGCCACTCCGCCAGGATCAGCAACGCATCATCGCTGCCGCCGCCGGTGTCGATCACTCCCTCGCCCAGCACGTCCTCGGTGGTGCCAGCCACATCAACGCTCTCCTCCTCGTCAAGCAGTACCGGCGTGGCGCTGCAGCCGGCCCAGCTGAAACCCAGCGGAGTGGTCACCGTGCCGGTGAATGGGGTCCAGTCGTTCGGCACCGAGCTGGCTGTGCCGCAGATCAGCTGGCCTCCCGCCCAGGATTCGATGCCAAAAAACCAGTCACGGGTTTCGTTCGTAGTGCCGTAGAGCGAAGCGCCCTGCTCAACCCCCGAAGTGTCGAGCAGCACCAGCAGCGCATCGTACGGATCAGTGGGCAGGTCGGTGTAGTACCCACAGGCAAGCAGCTCGCCGCCCTCGGTCCACAGCAGCCCCAACGGGTACTCGTCAGCGGCCGTGCCCCAGGTAAGGTCGAGGATGTTGTTGCCTGAGCCATCCACGCCAAGCAGCAGCACTTCACTCTCACCGGTACTTGATACATCCTCGCCGGTCAGGTAGAGGGTGCCGCCCGACGTCCTTACGATCGCCTGACCGCGCTGGTTGTCCGGTGCATCCCAGCGCCGCTGCAGGCCCAGCACGCCCTCGAGATCGAAGATCAGCAGCAGCACATCCTCACCCTGGGCGCCAAAGCTGCGGGTCATGCCGCAGAGTGCCACGCCGCTCTCACCAAGCAGCCCTGTGAAGCAGGCGTCGCTGATCAGCTCCCAGTCCGGGCCGGCGTAGGTCACGACCCAGTCAAGCGTGCCGCTGACGTTGAATCGAGCCAGCAACGCATCGTAGTCTCCTGCCGGTGTCTTGTTGCAGCCGGCCACATAGATGTCGTCGCTGCGCATCAGCAGCTGGTAGCCGATCGACCAGCTCTCGGTGGGGCCGCCCCAGGCCTTGCTCCAGTTGAGAGTGCCGTCCGGTGTCCACTGCTGCAGCAGCGCGGAGCCCACCTCGGTGTCCCGGTTATCCACCAGACCGGTCACGTAGATCATTCCATCCTCAAAGCAGTGAATGGCCTGACCGACGCTGCCCTCCCCCCCTGCGACGCCCACGGCCTGATGCCACCTGCGCACCCAAAGCAACTCGCCCTGCGGCGAGTACCTGGCCAGCAGCAGATCGCCCTCGTAGTCGATATCGGGCGTATGGATCGCACCCGTCGCGTAGATGTTGCCGGCGCCGTCCACAGCGCAGTCCAGGAACTGCTCGTAGTCGCTCAGGCCCCAGCTGTGCTCCCAGGGGTCCGCAACCGCAATCGGCACCGAGGCAGTCGCCGATTCACCGTAGTTGTTGGTGGCACGCACGGCGGCATCGAAGCTGCCCGCCGCGGTGTAGCTGTGGCTGCTGGTATCTCCGGGGCCAGCGTCATCGTAGGCGCCATCACCGTCGAAGTCCCAGGCATACTCGTCGATCGTGCCAGCGCTCGTGGCACTGCTCGACGCGTCGAAGCTGACCGGCAGGCTGACGAATCCCTGCTGCGGATCGGCCTCGAGTACCGCACTCACCAGCGGTGGCCCGAGGTGGACGAAGCGCAGCAGGCTGGTCCCCTCGTTGGCGATCACGATCGCGACAAAGACGTGAGCCGCCGGACTCAGGTAGGGAGCCATCGCCGGTACGCTGGCCGTCCCGCTCTCCTCGCACTGGAACCAGTGCCAGCGATCGGTGTCGAAGTCGCCCAGCCCCAGCCAGGCCGTGCCGATATCGACCGGCGCGTCGTCCCAACCGTAGTGCACCTCCGGCGCCATGTCATAGCCCGGAACCTCGAATTGATAGATGGCGATGCCCAGGTTGGCGGGGGTCATCCCCGGTCCTTCGGCCCAATGCGTCTGGAACTCCGCATTGTTTCCGGAGTCCGCGACGTTGCGGTTGGGCAGGAGCTCATCGTAGTCCTTGCCGTGCTTGATGCGGTCCTCTTCGGGGAAGGCGGAAGGCGTCCGCGGCACGGCGTCCGATTGCTCCAGCAGCTCCGACGGTGCGGGCAGCAACTCGGCGCCACCGGTGATCAGCGCGGGTAGCACACCGACGGACGGTCCGAAGGCCACCGGCACATCCTGGCCGCCACAGCCGGCCAGGGCGACAGTCAGGCTCGCCAGCACTGCCAGCCGGCAGGACGTTAGCGCTTTCAACATGTCTGCCTCCGTTCTTCACGTACCGTTCCGCTAGGGATACGGCTGAATTGCGACTACGGCATCAATCGCACTGCCGCCACCGGTGTCGATGGTGGCATCGGTTATCTCGGTTACGACGCCCGCAGGTGAGGCGCTGGTTCCGGTGATCTCGACCGCGGCGCCGAGCAGGGGCGACAGGTACGTCTCGGGAGTAGCCAGTGCGCCGGTAACCTGAGACCAGCTGCCGCTGTCCGCCGCGACGCCGGCGCCACCCAGCGCCACTCCCCCTCCCGGCAGCAGGCACATGCCATTGAGCGGGGAGGATTCCCCGCACTCCCACAGCACTGAGCCCTCAACCGCCGCTTCCGCGGAGAGCTGCAGCAGGAATCCAGCAGGGTTCTCGCTGAAGCTGTTGGCTTCGCCGCAGAGCAGGTAGCTGTCACCCGTCCAGAGCACATCCCGCACGGAGTCCTCGCCGCTGCCGCCCCAGACCCGGAACACGTATGAGACTTCACCCATTTCCATCAGCAGGGCCTGAACGCTGCCATCGTGGTACAGCGTCCCCCCCATGATGGCGTTGCCCAGCGCGCCTTTGGTGGTGATCGCGTAGCCTGCGGACGCGGCAAGACCGTCGAGGACCAGGTTTGCCAGATGAGTGCCGGTGGAACTGAACTCCATGTAGATCAGGTCGGGGCCGTTGTTTCCCGCGTCGTTTGTCAGTCCGGTCAGATAGACGTGCTGCGTGCCGCCGAAGTAGTCGTACCAGCCGGCGACGTCCGTAGCCTCTTCACTGCCGCCCCCGCTGCAGCCCCAGGTGCGGCCCCAGACCGCTTCACCGGACTCGGTGAATCGCACCAGCAGCACGTCCTTTGCGCCGAAGCCCTCATGCTCCAGGCTGCCCGCGGCGTAGACGCCCTCCGGGGTGGCAACCACGGCATTGAAGCGCTCCGCCTCACCGGTTCCCCAGGTGGTCGTCCACAGCAGCGTGCCATCGCTGTCCCAGTACTGCAGGAAGCCATCGAGGTCTCCCGCGCCGTAGTTCCCGGTATAGCCGCAGACCCAGGCCCGAACCTCGTCACTGACGTGAATAGCCACGCCCGTCGCACCGTCCGCGAACTCACCACCCCAGGCCCGCGCCCACTGCAGATTGCCTTCCAGATCGTACTTCTGCACCAGCGCGTCATCCAGACCCTCGCTGTGGGAGGCGGTGTAGCCCACCGCATAGATGCTGTCACCGCCGGCGGCGACGTCGTGGATCTCCTCAAGGTCGGCGCCACCCGCCGAGTGGGTCCAGGGACCGACGATCGTGACTTCGGCACTGTCAGTGGCCTGCACTCCGTAGCTGGAAGTCACCCGCAGGTTGACCTGCTGCGCGCCGACTTCGCTGAAGGCGTGCGAGTTCAGCGGATCGGTGCCGGTGTCCTCCTCGTACACGCCGTCGCCGTCCCAGTCCCACTCGAAGCTCTCGATGCTGCCGACGCCGGCATGGCTGTCGCCGGCACCGGCCATCACTTCCGCCGGCGCCAGCGCCGTCTGCGGGAAGACGTCGAGGTCGGCGGAGACCTGCAGCGGACCGACGCGGATCCAGCGCAGCCGGCAGGTCTCGTCGCAGGCCAGCACCACCAGCACGCGCATCGACTCGCTGCCCCCGCCGATGTGCGGATCGAACGAACCCAGCGTCACCATCTGGACAGCATTGCCGCGGCGCCAGTCCCAGCGATCATCATCGCGGTTGGCGAAGCCGAGCCAGACTGAGGCCGGGTCGCTGGGCGGCTGCTCCCAGCCGTAGTGCAGCTCGTTGGGCCGGTCCCAGTCGATCATGAAGAATTCGTAGCTGCAGTACGCCAGCCGATCCGCGCTCAGCCCGGACTCCGGCGACCACTCGGGCGTGAACTCCATGCTGCTGCCAGCCTCCACCGCACGGTTGAGCAGCGTCACATCGTCGTCGCCACCGTTCCTGATCAGGTCAATCTCGTCGTACGACGCACCGCGCGCGGGCACAGGCGGGTCAGGCAATGCGGCCGGGGATGGGAACAACCCAGTGAAATCCGGCGCCACCGGGGGATCGGGGTACTCCCTGGGTGTGGTCCCACCACAGCCAGTCAGGTGGCAAGTGGCGACCAGCAGTACGGTGATTAGAGCGAGCCAACGTGTCCTACCACCCATATGGCGCCTCTTTCGGCACTGATTGCCGTGATGCTGAAGTCCAGGCGGGCGTCTGTGCCGCCCTCAATTCCGGGGAAATGATAACACGTCGGCATTGATGCTTCAGCGGCAAACCGTCACACCCGGCGGCACAGCAGCAGGCCCTTGCCCACCGGCACGACCAGGGAATCGACGCGCTCGTCACTGAGCGCCCGATCCAGCATCGGCTTGAGCGCGTCCCGGTGGCTCAGGGCGTTGTCCGCGACCAGCAGCCCGCCGCTGACCAGCCGGGGAACCACCAGCTCGTAGCACTCGGCGTAGATCTCCTTCTCGGCGTCGAGGAAGCAGAAGCCGATGTCACTGAGCTGCTCAAGATGGTCCCGGGCGTCGCCTTCAACATGATCCACCACATCGTCCGTGCCGGTCACGCTGAACGTCTCACGCGCCAGGGCGGCCTTTTCCGCCAGCACTTCGTAAGTGGTCAGCCGCCGATCACTCGCCCGGCAGGCCAGCGACAACCACAGCGCGGAGTAGCCCGCGCTGGTGCCGATCTCGATCAGCCGGCCCGCGGGAGCCAGCGCGGCCAGCAGCGCGATGAACCTGCCGGTCTCGGGCGGAATCTGCCTGAGCCGCTCGAGACGGGGCGTGCCATCCCGGCGATCCTCGGCATCGAGCTGCTCGAGGTGCTCCATCCGCTGCTTGATCGCGGGTGGGATGTCGTGGAACATCGCGGTCTCCCAGTGGCGCGCTGCCAGCCGCGATGATAGCACGCCCGGTCAGCGGGCTAGCCACTCGTCCCAGGCGAAGTAGCCCACCAGGAAGATCGTCCCCCATTTGAGCAGCAGCCAGGCGGGATAAACCCACCAGTACCGGCGCAGCAGCCGGCCCAGCCGCCGCCAGTCGACGCGGCGCAGCCAGGCCGCTACGCGGGCCTCTGATAAATGAGACCAGGTCTCATGTGACTGATACCCGTCGGCGGCGGTGATACGTGCAGTGCACCTTCGGATCCGCAAGCGCGGCTACCCGGTCTAGGCGACTCCAGGGCAGCTACGGGAACTGCACAATCGACAGCAGCGCGTCCCAGTCGCCGCCGCCGGTGTCGATCACGCCGCCGGTCAGTTCCTCGGAGTCGGCGGCCGGCGACTCGGTCGATTCCATGGGTACGTTCACGGTGGCGCTGTAGTCAGACCAGGTGCCATCGTAGCCGACTTCGCCTTCGACGCCCGCCGACCACGACCCCGGATCAGCGGCCTGGCAGTTGCCGCCCACCAGCAGGCTGTTGCCGGGGAACGAACACAGCGCCGCGAACCCGGTGTTGGCGTCGCCGTCCGCCCAGTGCGTATAGCGGTAAGGGGGACCGGCCAGCACGTATTCCGTGAGGAAGCCCATGCTCGAAACGCCGAGGTCCCAGCTCCGCCCGGCGATGTACAGGGCGCTCCCCAGCCGCACGATCTCATCGCCCACGCACTCGCTGCCATTCACCCAGCCAATGGCCGGGCCGTCGGGGTTGCTGCTGACCTTCAGCGCCAGCATCTTGCGGTCCCCGCTTCCGCCGATCGACCCGGTGATGTAGATGTCCTTCAGTACCAGCCCGTCGACTGTCAGCGCACTGCCGTACTGGTTCGCCTCGGTGGTGCTGCGCCACACCCGCTCGGTGGGGATGGCGGCCTCCTCGTCGAAACGCAGGTAGAGCACGTCCTGGTAGAGCGGCGACGGCGAGAAGGTGGCGCCGGTCACGTACAGGCCCCACTCCTCGAACAGCGTCTGAAAGGACGCCACGATGTCACTGCCCACATCGAAGCCGGAATCGCCCCAGGTGCGGGCCCAGACGAAGTTGCCACCCAGGTCGTACTTGAGCAGCAGGACGTCGCGGTCGCCCATCGCCATGGTGGAGCCGACCACGTACACGGCGGTATCAGTCAGCGCGATGCCCTCGCCGCGGTCCAGTCCGGCCGTGCCCCACACGGCGCTCCAGTAGATGCTGCCGTCCTCGTTCCAGCGCACGATCAGCACGTCCTCGTCGCCCGCCCCGTAGCTGTCCGTCACCCCGACGGTGAACAGGCTGCCAAAGCGTCGCTCGATGTCGGTCAGCGACTCCGCATCCGCGCCGCCCCAGGCCATCGCCCACTCCAGCCCGCCGCCGAGGTTGTGCTTCAGCAGCAGCGCATCGCGGTGCCCGGCCTCGCGGGTGATGCTGCCCGCCGAGTAGCAGAACTCGGAGCCGTCGGTGACGATGCCCGTGATGTCCTGGTAGTAGCTGTCACCCCAGGAGTGCGTCCAGGGCGGCACGATGTGCGCCGTGTCGCCGGCCTCGTTGGTTTCGCCGTAGCTGCTGGTCAGCTTAACTGAGAACGGGTAGTCGCCGGCGGTGTCGAACAGGTGTGCGGAGTGCGCGTCGGTGCCGGTGTCTTCCTCAAAGCCGCCGTCGTCGTCCCAGTCCCACTCATAGGACACGACCGTGCCGACCGGTACGCTGCAGCCCGAGGCGTCCGCCGTCACCGAGGCCGGCGGCCGCGTGTACCGCGGTGTCACCGTCAGCACCTTGAGGGCGGTCAGCGGCTCTCCCACGCGCAGGTAGCGCAGCTCGCTCGCATCATCGCTAGCGCTGAGCACGACCACCAGCAGCCGGTCGAACTCGTCGAAGTACGGCTCGCTGGCGCCGAAGCCGATCACGTTGTCCGCTTCGCCCCGCAGCCAGTGCCAGCTGTTGCTGTCCCACACTGACAGGCCGAACCAGGTCGCAGCGGCGTCCGGCGGCTCGACCCACCAGCCGCAGTGCAGCTCCGGATTGCGGTCGAAGGCGGGGAGCAGGTACTCGTAGATGCAGAACGCCAGCCCGGACGGATCCATCCCGCTCGATTCCGACCAGGACGGGGTGAAGCTGACCCCGTCGCCGGGCGTCATGACCGCGTTGCGGCTGGGCATCGAACCGGCGTACTCGTCGCCGTGCTTGATGTAATCCTCCTCGGAGAACGAGACGGAGCGAGGCTGCTCCCGGCTCGCCAGCAGCGCCCGCGGCCCGGGCAGCAGGTCGCCCAGATCGGGCGGCTGCACAGCGGCGGGTGCCGGCTGCTGCGACACGAGACCTGTGCCCCCCGTGCTGCAGCAGGCCAGCAGCAACGGAATGAGCGCAAGCAGGACTGGACGAAAGACCTTCACCTGTAGCTGACTCACCTGCGACACCTCCCCGATACGCGGCTGCTCGATGCCCGACATCACTTGAGCAGATTATACCTGCGCAGGCCACCAGGACCGCCCCCTGCCACTGCCCGGCTTGCTATAATCGCCTCGCGCCGCACCCAGCGCGCATCCCGAGGAAGGAAGGCAGCCGCCATGAGCATCAAGAGCGATCGCTGGATCCGCGAGATGGCCCTGCGCTATCACATGATCGAGCCCTTTACCGAGAAGCAGATCACAAAGGGCAAGATCAGCTATGGCCTCTCCAGCTACGGCTACGACCTGCGGGTCGGCCACCAGTTCAAGATCTTCACCAACGTCAACACCGCGGTGGTCGATCCCAAGAACTTCGATCCGCGCAGCTTCATCGACTACGAGGGCGACGTCTGCGTGATTCCGCCCAACAGCTTCGCGCTGGCGGCCTCCATGGAGCACATCAAGGTGCCGCGCGACGTGCTGGGCGTCTGCGTCGGTAAGAGCACCTACGCCCGCTGCGGGATCATCACCAACGTCACGCCGCTGGAGCCCGGCTGGGAGGGCCACGTCACGCTGGAGATCAGCAACACCACCACCCTGCCAGCGAAAGTCTATGCCGGCGAGGGGCTGGTGCAGGTGCTGTTCCTGCAGAGCGACGAGCACTGCGAGGTGACCTACCCCGACCGCGGCGGCAAGTACCAGGGCCAGAAGGGCGTCACGATGCCGCGCGTGGGCTGACCGCGTGCGCTAGACTGGCGCAAAGGAGGAACGGCATGTTCACACGGGTAACTGACTTCTTGACGGACTATCGCGAGGAAGCGCGCGAGGCGCAGAAGAACTGGGATGTGCTGACGGACGAGTCGCTTGAGCAGCGCGCCGGCGAGGGCCTGCTCTCGATCGGCGAGCAGCTCTGGCACCTGGCCTCGGTCTGGCACTACGTGTTCATCGACGAGCTGAAGCTGTGGCCGGGCGAGAAGTTCAGCGAGAAGCCACCGGAGACCGCCGCGGGACTGGCGGACTTCTATCGCGAGGCGGCGGAGAAGGCCACCGGCTGGATCGAGCAGAACTGGGGCGACGACGACCTAGCGGCCGAGCTGGAGCTGTGGGGGATGAAGATGACGCGCGGCAAGCTGCTCTGGGAGCTGATCAAGCACGAGGCGCACCATCGCGGCCAGATCGTGACGCTGATGCGGCTGGCGGGCCTGCCGGTCCACGGCATCTACGGCCCCAGCAAAGAGGAGGCCGCCGCCATGAAGCAGGCCGCCGAGGAGCAGTCGTCGCCGAACGGCGCGGGGTAGGTGAGCACAACTGCCCGGTAGGCCGGACTTCAGTCCGGTGATTCGAATGTTTGCCGCGAGAGAATCAGGGGGCTGAAGCCCCTTGCCACCGGGATGGTAGGCGGGGATTCATCCCCGCGATTGAGAGATCGGCGGGTTGAAACCCGCCGC
>CAZSSB010000052.1:0-21279 GCA_964609245.1 uncultured Planctomycetales bacterium
GATCGACGAGATGATGACAAAGCGGCGCCTCGCCCGGCTGACGGCGGTGGCCCGGGCGCGCCAGCAGGGTGCCGTGGTGCTGGAGGACATCCACGACCCGCACAACGCCGAAGCCGTCTTCCGCAGCTGCGACGCCTTCGGCATCCAGCACGTCTGCCTGATCTTCGACGAGGGCAAGCCGTTCAACCCGCGCCGCATCGGCAAGGCCAGTAGCGCCAGCGCCCACAAGTGGCTAAGCTTCGAGACGTACGGGAGCGCCGAAGAGTGCGTGGGCCGGCTGCACGCCGAGGGCTATGAGGTCGTCGCGACCGCGCTGAGCGATAGCGCCGAGCCGATCCACCAGGCGCCGCTGACGGAGCCGCGCACCGCGCTTCTGATCGGCAGCGAGCAGCGGGGCCTCAGCGAGCAGGCGCTGAGCCTGGCCGACCGCAAGCTGACGATCCCGATGCGCGGGATGGTGCAGAGCCTGAATCTCTCCGTCACCGCCGCGCTGTGCCTTTATGAGCTGACCCGCCAGCGCATCGCCGCCGGCATCGAGCGGTACCTGCTGCCGGAGGAGGAGGCCGACGCCTTGGCGCGGCAGTGGCTGGAGCGCGAAGTGGGGTGAGGAGCAGGGGACAGGTGACAGGGGACAGGGATGATGTAGGGGCGCACAGCTGTGCGCCCCTACCCGGGCGCGGGCGTCCCGCCCGCGACTTACGAATGGCAGGCGAGACGCCTGCCCTACTGGACAGGGGTAGCCGCGCATCTGATGCGCGGCCGCTCTTCTCAACCACAGAGGACACAGAGTGCACAGAGGAATCAAGTGACGGGGTAGATGTAGGGGCGCACAGCTGTGCGCCCCTACCGGGGATGGGCCGGCGCGGGGTCCGGCCTCTACCCGGTAGGCCGGACTTCAGTCCGGCACTTCAACGTCGGCGGGTTGAAACCCGCCGCTACCGGCGTGATGGTAGGCGGGGTTTCAACCCCGCGATTCCAAGGACAGGGGGCTGAAGCCCCCTGCTACCGGTGGCCAGCGCACTCGCGGAGCAGCTTCTGGTAGCTGGTCACGCGGTCCTCAAGCAGCAGTCCCTGCTCAAGCGCCCGCCGGACGGCGCAGTCCGGTTCGTGACTGTGGGTGCAGTCGCGAAAGCCGCAGCCCGCCGCCAGCTCCACGATCTCGCTGAAGTGCGCGCGCAACTCAACCTCCGTCAGCCCCGCCAGCCCGAAGACACGCACGCCCGGCGTGTCGATCACGCTGCCGCCCGCGGGCAGCTGATACAGCCGGCAGCCGACAGTGGTCTGCTTGCCGGTGCCAGTGCGCCGCACGTCGCCCACCCTGATTTCCTCGCCCGTCAGGCGCGCCAGCAGCGAGCTTTTGCCCGTGCCGCTCAGCCCGCAGAGCACCGTGCTGCGGCCTCTGAGCGCCTCGCCCAGCTCGTCGAGCCCGGTGCCCTCCAGCGCCGAGGTAATATGCACCGGAAGGCCCAAGTCGCGGTAGACCCGCACCTCCGGGCGCTCACCGACCTCCGGGTCGATGTCCACCTTGTTGGCCACCAGCAGGGGCTGAAGCCCGCCCAGCCGCGCCGCCAACAAGCAGCGGTCGATGAAGCCGACGGCGATCCGCGGCCGCGACACCACGACCGCCAGCTGATCGGCGTTGGCCGCCAGCACCTGGTAGCGATACTGAAAGCGCTTGCCCGACTTGCGCCCCAGCACCGTCCGGCGCTCCTCGATCTGCTCGATGATGCCCTGGCCCGCCCCGTCCTCGCTGACCTGCACCCGGTCGCCGACCGCGACCTGCTGGGCGGCGATATTCTCGCCGTCCCGCGACAGCTCCTCGCGCCGCCGGCTGTCCTGAGCCGCCTCCCAGTAGCGCAGCTGGGCCGCCACCTCGCGGCCGCTCTCATCCAGCCGCACCGCATAGGTCTCGCGGTGCTGGCCGATGACGGTTCCTGTCTCCATTGCTTCTTCTCCGATAGTCCATCCGCAGCCGCCTCTTTGGCGGCGATCGCTCGCCGCGCGCAGTCGCGCGGCGTGTCAGTGGGGATTAGGCTGAAGCGGGAGACTGACCGGTGGGCCTGTTAGGTGCGGCGGGCGGCCAGCCGCTTCAGCGCGCAAGCGCTTTTGTGCCCTGTTGTCCTGTGCATACGACCGGCCTCCTTTGCGTGGGTTGTTATCGCCATTATACCCCCGGGCAGTACAGCAGGCGCCCCGGCAGCGGGTACTGCAGCCGGTCCCGCCCAGGCGGGACTGCAGTCCTTTTCGAATGTCTAGGGCCACGGCGGGCCGTAGTACCCAGGCCATAGGTAGCCGCGAATCCTATTCGCGGCATTCGAGCAGGCGCGAAGAGGCTTCGCGCCTACCGAGAACTGCCGGCATGATGCCGGCGCTCCCAGCGCTGCTCCTATAATGCTCGGCAACGGGAGGACACCTATGCCGCCGAAAGTGACGCGTCCGACGCCGCCGAACTACCAGATCGCCGCCGACGGCCTGCTCAGCGCCCGGCCGATCGGCGAGGTCGCCCAGAACATGGACCTGCCGGTCGATCCCGCCGAGTTCTTCCCCTACGGCAGCATCATCGCCAAGGTCGACGCCACCCAGGCGCTGCGCACGGACCGGCTGAAGAGCCGCGAGGACGGCAAGCTGATCCTGGTCACCGCGATGACGCCGACCCCCAAGGGCAGCGGCAAGACGCTGACCACGGTGGCGCTGACCGACGGCCTGAACCGCCTGCTGGGCGGCGAAGGCCAGCCCCGCCAGCGCGCCACCGCCGTGCTGCGCGAGCCGAGCATGGGGCCGGTCTTCGGCATGAAGGGCGGCGCGGCGGGCGGCGGCTACAGCCAGGTGATCCCGATGGAGGACATCAACCTGCACTTCACCGGCGACATCCACGCCGTCGGCGCGGCCCATAACCTGCTGTTCGCGATGGCGATGGCCTACGCCTACTACCGCAAGAACAAGCACGGCGTGGACCTGAGGCGCTTCCTGTGGCCGCGCACGGTGGACATGGTCGACCGCTCCATGCGCGAGGTGCGGATCGCAGCCAGCGGCAAGCTGAAGGACGAGGACATGGCGGTGAAGACCCGCTACGTGATCACCGCCGCCAGCGAGATCATGGCCACGCTCGGCATCGCCCGCGACATGGACGACCTGCGGCGCCGGCTGGCGCGCATCCTGGTGGGCTACTATAAGGACGGCCGGCCGCTGACAGCGCGCGACCTCGACGCGGTCAGCCCGATGCTGGCGATCCTGATGCACGCCGTCAACCCTAACCTGGTGCAGACGCTCTACGGCAACGGCGTCTTCATCCACACCGGCCCGTTCGCCAACATCGCCCACGGCAACGCCAGCGTGCTGGCGCTGCGCCTGGCGGTCAAGGCCTGCGACTACGTGCTGACGGAGGGCGGCTTCGGCGCGGACCTGGGCGCTCAGAAGTTTATGGACCTCGTCTGCCGCGCGGGCGGCCTCAGCCCCAGCGCCGTCGTGATCGTGTGCTCCACGCGCGACCTGAAGAACCAGGGCGGAGCAGAGCCGCTGGGCGCGAGCAAGGCCGAACAGCGCAAGATGCGTTTCGCCGAGAGCATCGATGACTGCCTTTCCGGCATGTGGAACCTGAGGATTCACATCGAGAACCTGCGCAAATACGGCGTGCCCGTGGTGGTGGCGATCAACCGCTTCGACAGCGACACCGACGCCGAGATCGAGGCGATCCGGAGCCATGTGGAAGACAGGCTGGGCGCGCCCTGCGCGGCGCACACCGGCTACCGCGACGGCGCGGACGGCGCCACCGAGCTGGCGGGCAAGCTGGTGGAGGCCATCGAGCGCGATGTGGCCGAGAACCCGGCCGACTGCAACCTGCTCTACAGCGTCTCGATGCACGCCACCGAAATCATCGAGACCATCGCGCAGCAAATCTACCGCGCGGGCGAGGTGCGCTTCAGCCGTGGGGTGCTAGCCCGCCTGGCGCGGATGGAGGAGCTGGGCGGGGTGGACCTCAACGTCTGCATGAGCAAGACCCAGTTCAGCCTGACCGATGACTCCGGCTACACCGGCGACCCGACCGGCCGGCCGCTGACGGTCACCGACGTGCGCTACGCGGGCGGTCCGGGCTGGATCGTGGCGCTGTGCGGCAGCGTGTATGAAATGCCCGGCATGAGCTGGAACACCGCCGGCGCCCGCGAGCTGGCGCTGGGCCGCGACGACGACGCCTTCGGCGGCTTCGTGGTGAAGAACCTGGACTAGGATCGGTGGTCAGTGGTCAGTGGTCAGTGGCCGGTGGTGCGGGCATCCCGCATACCACCCAAGATACAAGGGGCGACGCATGCGTCGCCCACATCCAGGGTGGGAGCCCCGCCTGGGCGGGGCTCCCCTACCCCATCCCAGCTTCGTGGCCTCTGTGATCTCTGTGGTGAATTCCGGCGCAGCGGGCGCCATGAATGGCGCCCCTACGTGTTGAGACCTAACACCTACGAATGGTAGCCGCGCATCTTATGCGCAGCGCACCGAATGCGCGGATAAGATCCGCGCCTACCGGATTGCTGGCAGGATGCCGGCGCTCCCAGCGGGAGCATTTCCTCGCGCCCGGGGCGGGGCTTCGCCCCTACTCCGGCTCCTGGCCCAGGCTGAACAGCGCGGACACAAACGCGTCGGCGAAGCCGGCGCCGACGTCCTCGCCGCCCTCGAAATCGCTGGTGATGTCGGTGACCGTCGGCGCGGTGTCGAAGTAGCTGTAGCTGCCCAGCACGCGATCGGTCGGCGCGGCCACGTTGTTCTCCGCGATGCGCAGCCCGATCAGGCCGGCGCGATACCAGTTCCAGTCTCCGCTGAGGGCCTCCACATCGCCGCCAACCGCCAGGCGGCTTCCCTGCATGCAGCGCAGCGAGTGGACCGTCCAGCCGCTTATGCCATCACCCCAGCGACCGGCCCAGCGATCGAAGCCGCCGTCAGAGGCGGTGAACACCGTCGGATACATGCTGCCGCCGGGCCAGTCGTCGAGCCCGCTCGAGCCGCCGACGAACAGCCGGCCGTCGCAGTAGTCCACGCACCAGCCCTCGGCGTAGTCGGCGCCCGGCGCCGTCCAGGTCCAGGCCGGACCGGCCATCTCGCCCGGTGTCGCGGCACCCCAGTTGTATCTCAGCAGCCAGACCGCCGGCTCGGCGTCCGGCTCCGGCGGGACAAACCAGCCGGTCAGGTAGTGGTCCCAGCCCGCGCCGGCCACGCTGCCCCGCGCCCCGACCGTCGGGCAGCCGGGCAGACTGAGCGCGTAGTGGTCCGCGCCGCCGACGTCGTAGACCATCGACAGCCGCGGGGCGAGGTTCTCCCACATCCACTGGTCGGGCCCAACGTTCTGCACGCAGGCCACCGCGTCGGACGCGGCAGGCGGGATCGCCAGCGAGACAATCTGGTCGTACTGCTCCGTGCCCCAGGCCCGGTAGTACTCCAGCGCGGACAGGTCGGGCTCGAGCCTGGCCACCAGTGCGTCGCAGTCCGTGCGCTCCGGCGCCTCCTGGTTGTAGGTGTAGCCGCCGAAGTAGATGCCGGACACCGTGAGCGCCAGGGCGGCGGCCAGCTCGTCGTCCGCGGTGCCGAAGGCCTTCGAGTCGAGCAGGTTGCCGCTGAGATCCCAGCGCTGGATCAGCGCGTCGTCCCCGCCGCTGGCCGAGTAGTACACGCCCCCCACGTAGAGCACCCCGTCGCCCAGGCAGATGGCATTGGCCTCCTCACGCCCGAAACCGCCGCAGACCCGCGCCCACTCAAGTGCGCCGGCCGCGCTGACCTTGCCGACCAGCACGTCGCCCTGGCCGACGTCGAATGAATCGGTCCGGCCCGCGAAGTAGATGCTGCCTTCCGCGTCCACCGCGATGTCTCTGATGAACTCGACATCGCCGCCGCCCCAGGTGTGGGTCCAGCCGCCCCAGCCGGTGTAGCCGATGCGGATCTGCTCCAGAGTGACGGGGTCCGCCCCGCCGTAGAGCACCAGCGCGTAGAGCGAGCTGTCGTCAGGACTGATCAGCTCGTGGCCCGACTCCGTGTAGTCACCGAATTGCGCGGTACCGCCCGGCGCCTCGACGAAGTACCAGGAATCGAGGGTCCAGTCCGAGACTCCCAGCCACAGGTCGGCCGGCGGCTCGCCGCCGGTCCAGTCCATGGTGACGGAGACCATCCCGTCGTAGTCCGTGATGGTGAAGGCGTACAGCCCCCAGGACCAGCGCTCCAGCCCGACGCCGGCGGGATTCGGCGCGAAATCAGCGAAGTCGCCGCTGACGGTGATGTTGTACTCCAGCACACCGAAGGCGCTGCCGCTCAGCACCAGGTCGCCCGGCTCGTAGCTGGCCCGCCGGAGCCCGGACGGCGGCGGCAGCTGCGCGGTGACCGCCGGGAGGTCAATCGCGGACGGGCCCGTCTCCTGGGGCCCCAGCCCGGACGTGCAGCCCGCGATGCAGGCGGTGATCAGCACCGCGCCGAGGTACAAGCGAACAAGCAATATCAGCTGACGCATCCAATCCTCCCACAGCAAAGGGCGCCGCTTCTGTCGGCGCCCGCATTGCGCTTACGGCAGTTTAGCACAGCGGCCGCGCTGCGGATGGCGGCAATCTCGGCTACAATCATGCTGTGACGTCGGTCGGTTTCTTCGGGCTGCCGGGCTCGGGCAAGAGCACCATCTTCACCGCTCTGACGCGCCAGGCGGTGGAGCCCCAGTTCCTGGGCTACGACTTAAAGCCGCACCAGGCGGTGGTCAGAATCCCCGACCCACGCCTCGACGCGCTGAGCGCGCTGCTCAAGGCTCGTAAGACGGTGCACAACACCGTCGAATTCGTCGACATCCCCGGCTTCGATCCGGCCGGCACGGAGAGCAAGCTGAAGCGCGCCGTGCTGGAGCACTACCGCCGCTGCGACGCGCTGGCGCTGACGGTCAACCTGTTCGATCCCGCGGCCGCCGGTGACGCCGGCAGTGGGATGCGCGCCCTGCTGGACGAGCTGACCCTGCTGGATCTGGTCACCGTCGAGGGCGCGGCCCAGCGCCTGGAAAAGGCCGCGCGCCTGAAGGCCGACGAGGACAGCGCCAAGCGCCTCAAGCTGCTCGGCCGGCTGCACGCGCAGCTGGAAGACGGCCAGCCGATCAGGCGCGCGCCGCCGAGTGACGATGAGCAGCGGCTACTGCGCGAGTACGGCCTGCTGAGCGCCAAGCCGGTGATCGCCATCTTCAACGTCGCCGAGGACGACGTCGCGCGCAGTGACAGCGGGATCGCCGGGATGGCCGGCGCCTGGCAGGCCGCGGAAGACGAGGGGCTGGAAATCGTCAGGCTGAGCGCCACCATGCAGGCCGGACTGGCGGAGCTGAGCGACGAGGAGATCGCGGAGTACATGGCGGAATTCGGCGTCGAGGAGCTGGCGCTGCCCAAGCTGATCCGCGCCGCCTTCGACTGCCTGGGGCTGCTCACCTTCTTCACCGGCACGGAGAAGGAGTGCCGCGCCTGGAGCCTGAGGCGCGGAGCGAACGCGCAGCAGGCCGCGGGAGTCATTCATAGCGATATGGCACGCGGGTTCATTCGGGCCGAAACGATCGCCGGCGAGACTCTTGTACAATATGGCGGCTTGGCTGCCGCCCGGGCGGACGGCAAAGTCCGGCTGGAGGGCAAGGAATACATCGTCGCGGATGGCGACTTTCTGACGATCCGCTTCAATGTCTAGCGGCGACTGAAAACACAATCGTCCGCCGCGGCGGACACCGGGATTCATGATGAACAACCTGAGAATACTACTGACGCTCGTGGCCGGCCTGAGCCTGGCGGCGCCGCCGCTGATCGCCCAGGCGACGGACGGCGAGCAGATCAAGGCGCAGCATCGCGAGGCGGCGCAACGTTACCTGTCGTCGCTGGAGCCGGGCGTCACGCTCAAGGGAACTGTGCTGCGAAACGACTCGCCCGGGCAGTTCACCGCCTACCATTACGATGGCGCCTGGCTGGTGAAGCAGAGCTTCGGCGCGATCGAGTGGCTCGGCTACACCGGCGCGGAAGGCAGCTGGTCGGGCAGCAACTACGGCCTGCCCTACGAGGTGGAACCCGACGACAGCCCGGCCAACAGCGTGCTGGAACTGCTGACCGACGGCCGCTACCTGGAGGAGCCCTGGTGGGAGTGCTTCAGCTACGTGGAGGAAACCGCCGGCGCCTACGTGTTCAGCTTCACCCCGCCGGACCTGCCGCCGGTCAGCGTGGAGCTCTACAGCGACCCGGACGAGCCGCAGTACCTGCAGGTGATGAGCGTGGAGCTGCCGATGGCCCAGCACGACGATACCTGCGTGACCTACCGCGCCTACTACTACTACACCGTGGACGAGGCCGGCCGAATCCTGACCGAACGTGAGACCGGCCGCGAGGTCGACGACAACGGCGAAACGATCAACTACGTGGAGTACAGCGTCGAGGAAACCGGCCGGCCCGAGCAGCGCCCGGCCGAGATGGACTTCAACTTCGAGCGCCAGCCCTTCAGCCGGAGCGCGGCGGCGCTGGAGGCACCGGTCACCGTTCCGGCCCGCACCGGCGGCGGCTACTTCATCGTGCCGCTGACCTTCGCGGGCAGCGACGAGACCTTCTGGTTCCTGCTCGATACCGGCGCGTCCAGCTCGCTGCTCGATCCCGCGGCCGCCGAGGCCGCCGGGCTGGAGCCGGTGCTGAGCCTGCCGACCCATGGCCACGGCAGCCGCGCCGAGTTCGCGCTGGGGCTGTGCACCACGGCGTCGCTGGGCGAAGCCGGCAGCGACAGCCAGGCGCCGCTGGACGGCTTCACCGCCACGGCGATCCCCGAGGGCAACGACGTGCTGGGCGCCTTCAGGTTCTACGGCGTATCCGGGCTGCTGGGCATCGCCCCGCTGCATCAGTACGTGACCACCTTCGACCATCCGGGCGGCGCCCTGACCCTGACGCCGCCACAGCTGTTCGATCCCGCCCAGATCCCCACCGAGCATCTCTACGTCCTGGACCTCGACGTCGAGGACCTGATCTACTGCCCGGCGCGGCTCAACGACGAGCTGGAGGGCGAGGTGATGATCGACAGCGGCCTGCAGCAGGACCTGGCGCTGCTGCGCGAAACCGTCGAGCTTCACGAAGTGGAGATGACCACCATTGACGAGCGCGCCAACACGGTGGTGGGCGGCGTCCGCAACTTCGAGTACGTCCAGCTGCCCAGCTTCGAACTGCTGAGCGAGGGCATTCCGGAGGGGCACCGCGCGCTGCGGATGGACCAGGCGCTGGCCTCGCTGACCGAGGACAACCACGGCACGCTGTCGGGACGCGGGCTGCTGGGCTTCGTCGGCATGACGATGTTCCTGGACGTCAAGGTCACGCTGGACCTCTTCGGCCAGCGGATGTACTACGAGGTGCCGCCCGACATGGTGCGCGCCGACGAGGAAGCCGAGGACGGCGCCGGGGACGGCGAGGAATCCTGGCCGGCGGAAGCCGGGGAAGAAGCCGCGGACGAGGACGACGGGGGGACCAAGCTGCCCGTGAACATCAACTAGGAAGACCTGCCGGCGATGAAGCGAGCGAGCCTGATTCTGATTCTGACCGCGCTGGCCTGGTGGCTGGGAGCCGCCGCGCCGCCGCACGCCGCCGAGGTGACCGCCCTTCAGTCCGGCGACCTGGCCGGCGAGCACCAGCGCCGGATGCAGCCGATCGTCGACACCTTCGCCCAGAGCACCGTCAGGATCGACTACCTGGAAGGCGATCAGGACACCGGCGAGCACATCACCTTCTACTGGCAGGATGGCCATTACCGCAAGGAGTTCTACTGGGTCGGCTTCACCGAGGTCTTCGGCTACGACGGCCGCGAGCACTGGCACGGCAGCGACTACAGCCTGCCGCGGTTGCTGGACCAGGGCCAGAGCCCGGACCTGACCGCCCAGCTGATCGGCTATTTCGCCTACCTGACCAGCGGCTACGCCCAGTATCTGACGCCCTTTCAGGGCCAGGTGCCGCTGGGCCTTAGCGAGCGCTACGCCGTGCTGCGCTTCGCCCCGCCGCAGATGAGCGAGGCGCTGGTGCTGATCGACCCCCGGGACCTGCGGCTGAGCGGGATGCTGCTGGGCAACAACCACCAGCTGGCCACTTCGATCATCTACACCGTCACGCTGTACGAGGACTGGGCCGACTTCGGGCCGGTCTGGTATCCGACGGTGATCCGCATCGAGCGCTTTTCGCCGGGCGGCGAGCTTTTGCGCGAGCGGCGGATTACCACCCAAGGCGTGCAGACCATGGGCGCGCTGCTGCCCGGCCAGTTCAGCCCCCAGAGCTCGCCGCCGCTGATGAGCCCGCAGCTGCCCAGCGTGCCCTACGAGGTGCCGATCACCTTCCTGGACGACACTGTGGTGGTGCGCTGCCAAGGGCCCGACGGCACCCGGCGGCGCCTGGAGCTGGACACCGGCGCCAACGTCGGCCTGATCCGCGGCGACGTGGCGCGCGGCATGGGCCTCGAGCTGAAGAACCACGGCCAGATTACCGGGCACGGCGGCTCGGCGCGCGTGCAGTACGTGCGGATGGAGGGCTTCGTGCTGGAGGGCAAGGGCCGCGACTACAGCGTCGAGCTGCCCCCCTGGCCCGCGGCGGTGCTTTTGGAGGACGACAGCCTGGACCAGGCGCTGGCCGACAAGGGCGTCGACGGGCTGCTCGGCAACTTCCTTCTGCACGACTTCGTGGTGCGCATCGGCTTCCGGCGCTCCAAGATGTGGCTCTATCCGCCGGACCAGTTCGACCCGGATGTGCACCTGGAGCCCGGCTACCACGCCGTGCCGGTGGTGCGCGACACCATGCCCTGGGTCGAGGTGGAGGTGGACGGCGCCATCCGCGGCGGGGCCTACTTCAACACGGGCGCCCAGCACTTCTTCACGCTGGCGGAGTGGGCGATCGTCGACGCCGGGCTGGAATACACGCCGCTGTCGATCGGCACCGGGATAACCGTCCACGGGCCGACGGCGTTCGCGATCATCGAGCCGGAGGAAGTGCGGCTGGGCGACATCGTGATCCAAAGCCCGCGCACCCACCTGGAGATGCTGGCCCCCGCCGAGGCCCCCAACCGCAACCAGATCGCCAGCTTCGGCAACGGCTTCTTCGACGAGTACACCGTCACCTTCGACCTCTTCCACGAGATGTACTACATTGAAGGGGTGTAGGGCATCAGGGCTAGATTGGCAGCAGCGGCTTCACCCGGCTATTCCGGGGGTTTGGCGGAGATAGGCTCCATTCCGGTATCCCAGCTATACCCCTTAACGGGTGTTCTGTTCTGATACCGCATGTATTGCTCGCTGCATGGATCGAGTTCCTTTCCCCAAGAGTCCCAACCTGTCCGTTGCCCCCGAGCGAACATCTCCAGATATGGACCGGGACTGCATGCCTCGACAATGTCGTACAGCTCATCGGGCTTGCGGCTGTGTTCACGCTTGCGAGCACGGATGATGTTAGTCTGTCGCCGCCCCGATTCGCGCGTCCGCAGCTTACCGCGTACCCCGAACAGAACCAACTCCGTCACGTTCCGGAAGTAGAAGCCAACGCCGCGTCCGTCAGGCCCACCATCCTTTCTGACCTTGAACCACACGATATTGGTCTTGTAGGTGAAACCCCATGCCTCGACCACATCGATGCCCCACCGAATCAGAGCATTCGGCACCCAAAGATACAGATGGCTCTGAGCTGCGCTGATCTCCTTGACGGGTAGCGACTTGATCTCATCAATATCCATCGTGGGATAGCGTTCTAAGCGCTTGTGCTCAGGGGCTACCTTCCCGGTCCGATTTGCGAACCGCCAAGGTGGGTCCGCCAGCACGGTACCGTACTTGCCAGCGCCGAGGCTCAAGATTGACCGATGGTGCGATACCTGCTCTCTCATCGCTTGCCCCTTGCGCGCGCAACACCGGCCGTTTCATCGACATACAGACTACGTGATATTCCAAACGCAAGCACCGGACATCCTCCGCTGCCACCTCCCTCGATGCGGGGGGCAAGGCGGCTCCAGTGCGTTGTGGAGCTCCCATAGGACGAGCCCCTTCCCAGGTCGTCAAAGATCGCTTGCAGCTCATCGCTCCGAGTGACAATCACACCAACGGCTACGGCATCCAACTCGAACAGAATCCGGAAGTTGTTGAGGTCACGATCGAAGAAGGGATCCTTGTTGTTCCACTCCACTTCGACAGCGACACGGTTTCTGTAGCAGTCGATCTCATGCGTGGGATTGTCCCGTGAAGATCCGTCCACGACAACTTGGGTTTCAAACCGTTTCTTCGCCCAACCTCTGTCAAGCAGAAATCCGTCAAGCCGCTTGGCTATGGCAGTCTTGGCGCCGCCGGGAGTCTCAACTTCGCTGCGCAGCAGCCTGAACTCCGCCAGCGCAGCCATGATGTCCGCCCACTCAGGGCGGTACTCGGTCCTCAAGATCGCCTTGGCGTGGCGCCAGTCAAGCGTCAAGTAGTGCCGTTCAACGAACTTCACGTCATCGCGCAGCGCCATCGCAACCAGTATAGCCTGCGCTTCGCAGTGACCAATGCGTATTGCCCGCCTGGTTCCGTGCTGCACTGCCCGGGCATGCGCGCGCCAGCTGCGGCCGCGAGGATGCACCAACCGATGCCGCCTCAAGCGCCCAAACCGGCATGCCGCCGAGTGCCTCAGGCTGGCCTTCGAATGATTACGCTGCACAGCCCCCACTAATGCCCTCCCTTGGGCTTGCTTGGGTCGTAGATCGGCCGGCCCATCGGCCGCAGTCTGAGCGTACCGGCACACAGCTTACGCAGCCGCTCCTTCGCGATGTTGATGTACTTCTGCGAAATGTCACACCCATAACCCAGCCGTCCATGCTTGACTGCTGCGATGACGGTTGAGCCCACGCCAACATACGGATCGAGCACCGCGTCCCCCGCGTCGGTTAGGGCCAGAACCAAGCGTTCCACGAGCTCGACCGGGAACTGGCAGGGGTGAATCGTCTTCTCCACGTGGTTGCTCTTGACGTTCGGAATCTCCCAGAAGTCAGTCGGATTGGCAGCTTGGGCGCTGTCCGACGACCCACCCCGCCCGCGCCCCCTTCTGTGCTTCTTCTGCGGGTACTTGGCTGGAACGCGGATCGCATCGAGATTGAACGTGTAGTCATCGCCCTTCGTGAACCACAGAATCGTCTCGTGGCGACCGGACAGGCGTTTGCTGCAGTGCAAGCCATGCCCGAAGTGCCAGATGATGCGGTTGCGCAGCTTGAGGCCGTACTTGCGGAACAGCGGATACAGGATGACGTCCAGGGGCACGACTTCGCCGTTGTCGACGTGGTTGCCGACCTGCCAGCAGATCGACCCGGTGGGCCGCAGCAGCCTGACGCACTCCTCGATCACCGCCTGTTGCTGCCGCACGTACTCGACGAGCGGGCCCCGCCGCTCATACTCCTTTCCGATGTTATACGGCGGGGAGGTCACCACAAGTTGGATGCTCTCGGACTCCAGCTCTGACAGGAACCGCAGGTTGTCCGAACATACCAGCCTTGATGCAGCCGCCGCGCGCGCCATATCGCTGTCGGCGGCGGTGAACAGGGCATCCTGCGACATTCGTGGCATCCAAGGATATGCTAACATTAGATAAGCTATCTGTCCAGCTACAGGAGTTGAGGGATGAGAAGCAAGCTGACGGCAGAGCTGATGAATCCGGGAAGGGTGAAGTAGGCAAGCGGAGCGGCTACTCCCGCTCTTTCTCCACCATTTCGTAGAGCTCCAGGATGTCGCCTTCGGCAACGTCCGAGTGCTCGACCAGCAGGCCGCATTCATAGCCGCTGGCCACCTCGCGGACGTCATCCTTGAAGCGCTTCAGGCTGTGCAGCGTCCGCTCCTCGCTGATGGTCTCCTTGCCGCGCAGCAGGTTGTAGCGCGCGCCGCGCTTGGCGATGCCGTCCAGCACGTAGCAGCCGCAGACGCTGCCGTCCTTGCCGGTCTTGAAGATCGCCCGCACCTCGACCCGGCCCAGATCGCGCCGCTCGAACTGCGGGTCCAGCAGGCCCTTCATCGCCTTCTCGATGTGCTCGGTAATCTCGTAGATGATGTCGTAGAGCCGCACGTCGACGTGCTCGCGCTCGGCGAGGCGCTTGGCCGTCGGCGAGACACCGACCCCGAAGCCGATAATCACCGCGTTGCTGGCCGCCGCCAGGTTGATGTCCGTCTCGTTGATCTGCCCCACGCCGCTGGCGACCACGCTGCACTCGGCGCCCTCGACCTCGATCTTCTTCAGCGAGTCTACCAGCGCCTCGGCGCTGCCGCCCACGTCGGCCTTGACCACCAGCGCCAGGTCCTTGACCTCGCCCTCCTCGGCGCGCTTGAAGAACGCCTCGAGGCTCATCCGCCCGCCGACGTCCGCCGTCGCCGTGACCCGCGCCTTGGCCACCCGTTGGTCGGCGATCGCCTGGGCCTGCTTCTTGTTCTTGAAGGCGTAGACCTTGTCGCCGTTCTCCGGCGGCTCGTTGAAGCCGATGATCCTGACCGGCATCGCCGGCCCGGCCAGCGGCACCTCCTCTCCGCGGTGGTCCTCCATCCGCTTGATGCGCCCGATCGCGGTGCCCGACAGGATGAACTGGCCCTTGCCCATCTGCCCCTGCTGCACCAGCACCGTCGCCACCACGCCGATGCCGGTGTCGACCTGGCTCTCGATCACCACCCCGCAGGGCGGCGCCTTGGGATCGGCCTTGGGATCCGCCAGCTCGGCGGTCAGCAGAATCATCTCCAGCAGCTCGTCGATGCCGTCGCCCTTCAGCGCGCTGATGTTGACGAACACGGTGTCGCCGCCCCACTCCTCGGGCACCAGGTTGCGCTCCGACAGCTGGTTTCTGACGATCTCGGGGTTGGCGTCCGGCTTGTCGCACTTGTTGACCGCCACGATGATCGGCACCTCGGCGGCCTTGGAATGATCGATCGCCTCGATCGTCTGCGGCATCACCCCGTCGTCGGCGGCCACCACCAGAATCACGATGTCCGTCACCTGGCTGCCGCGGGCGCGCATCGCCGTGAAGGCCTCGTGGCCCGGGGTGTCGATGAAGGTGACGTGCTTGCCCTTGCGCTCGACCTGGTAGGCGCCGATGTGCTGGGTGATGCCGCCGGCCTCGTCATCGACGACGTTGGTGCGGCGGATCGCGTCCAGCAGCTTGGTCTTGCCGTGATCGACGTGGCCCATCACCGTCACCACCGGGGGACGGGCCTCCTGCTTGGACTCGTCAACCGCCTCGAACTGCTCCAGCTCGCTCTCGGGCTGCTGTTCCAGCGCCACCGTGTACTTGATGTCGAAGTTCTCGGCGATCAGCTGGATCTCCTCGACGTTGGCAGTGTA
This sequence comes from uncultured Planctomycetales bacterium, assembly GCA_964609245.1. GTDB lineage: Bacteria > 4484-113 > 4484-113 > 4484-113 > JAFGCY01 > JAFGCY01. Next base: position 15,315 of record CAZSSB010000052.1, read on the forward strand.
GATAATGCCCGCCATGATGCCGAGGTCGTTCATCAGGAAGCGCACGATCTCCGGCACGCGCACGCCGGTGGCCCTGGCCACCTCGCGCATCGTCATCGGCCCGCTGATCTTGATGTGCGGCACCACCGCCGGTGCCTCGCTGGTGCTGTGACCAGCGACCTTGAACACGCGCTTGCGGGAGCGGACCCGCTGCTCATCGTCGGTGCGCCCGCCGATCTCCTTGATCCGCCGCCGACCAGCACCGCCCTCGCGGCTGAACTCGCCCTCGGTGCGCGCCCCGGCCTTCTTGCGCTTCTTCTTGGTGGTCGCCGCGGCGGTCGCGGCCGCCGCCGGCGCGCCCGCCGTGCGCTGCTCCTGCAGGCGGCGCGTCTCCTCGGGATCGGGCATCGAGATGATCCGCGGTCCGTCCGAGAGGTCCAGTTTGCCGTCGCGCTTGGGCTTGGCTACGCGCGGCGGCGGCGCTCCGGTCTTGGTCGCGGGCGCCTGCTTGGCCGCCGCGGCCGCCGGCTGCGGCGCGGCCTTGACCGGCGCCGGCGCCTCCTCTGGCTCGACCTCCACAGCGGCCTCGGCGGGCTTGGCCCCGAAGAAGTCCTTGGTCACGCGGCGCCGTACCCGCGGCTTCTTCAGATCGACCTTGGCGGCGGGTTTGGCGCTGCGTCGGCGCGGGGCCGCCGCCTCCTCCGCCTCGGCTCCGTCTTCATCGCGCAGGGCATGCAGCTTGGCGATCGTCTCGTCGTCGACCTTGCTCATCACCCCGAAGCCCTCGGCCTCGGTGTCGACGCCGACCTGGCGCAGTAGTTCCAGCACCTCGCCGGTGCTCTTGACACCCAGATCCCGAACCAGGTTGATGACGGTCTTGGCCATAGCTGTCAGTACTCAGTCCCGCGGCCCCACGCCCAGGCGGCTGCGCAGCCGCCGGGCCGTGTGCGCGAACGCGAAACGCAGGCGCTCCGCCTGCCGCGGCTCCAGACAAACGATAATCTTATCATACTTGGAGCGCTTAAAGACGATCTCGCCGCGGCGCAGCACCTTGTCGAAGCACCCCAGCTTGGGGCAGACGTAGACGCTGCGGCCGCTCTGGCGCTGGTCGCGATGCTCGACCACCACCGGCTTGCCGCCCTTGAGCTGGAGCCGCACCAGTTCCGCCTGCGGCAGCCGCTCGCGGCACCCCAGGCAGCGGCGCATGGGCTGATGGCGCTCCGGACGTCCCTTCTGGCCCGCGACCGTCAGGCCTCCTCCGGCGCCGGCTCGGCGGTGTCCTCGTCAACCGGTTCCGGCTCTTCCTCGTCCGGCTCTGCGGCAGTGTCCTCGCCAGCGGGCTCCGGTTCTTCTTCGTCCTCGGTCTCCGGGGCACTCTCGTCGGCCGGCTCCGGGGCGTCGTCGCCCGGGGCCTCCTCGGCATCCGCGGCCTCCGCGTCCGGCTCCGCGGGTTCCGCGACATCGGCTCCCGCTTCGCCCGCCACGGCGGCGGCCGGCACCTCGCCCTGCTCCGCCGCCACCTCGGAGACGCTCTTGACGTCGAGGTAGTAGCGGGTCAGCTTGCTGGCCAGCTTGACGTTGCGCCAGCCCTTGCCGATCGCCAGGCTGATCTGGTCGTCGGGAACCACGACCACCCCGCGCCGCTCGTCCTCGAAGATCTCGACGCTGAGCACCTTGGCCGGGCTGAGCGCCTCGGCGATGAACTCGAAGGGATCCTCGCGGTAGAGCACCAGGTCGATCTTCTCGTCGTTGAGGTCGTGGCTGATCGCGGTGATCCGGATGCCGCGGCTGCCGATGCAGCTGCCGACCGGATCGAGCTCCGGCAGCTTGGACCGCACCGCCACCTTGGCCCGAAAGCCCGGATCGCGGGCGATCGCCACGATCTCGATGTTGCCTTCGCGCACCTCGGGGATCTCGTTGGCCATCAGCTCGCGCATCAGGTCGTTGTGCACGCGGCTGAAGACCAGCATCGGCGCCTTGCGCACGTTGCGGACCTCGGTCAGCAGGCACTTGATGCGCTGGTACGGCTGCGGCCGCTCGCGGGGGATCTGTTCTTTGTAGGGAATGATGCCCTCGATCTTGTCCGGCGTCTCGACGTAGACGTCGCCGCGCTCGGTGTAGAGCACGTTGCAGTTGATCATCTCGTAGAGCCGGTTGCCGTACAGCTCCAGCACCTTCTCGCGCTCGGCCTCGCGGATCAGCGCCTTGACGCGCTGCTTGAAGGTGTGCACGGCCAGGTTGCCCAGCCGCGAGATGTCGGCCTGCAGCAGGATGCTGTCGCCGATCTCCGCGCCCTCGTCGATCTCGCGGGCCTCGCTGAGCGCGATCTCGGTGGCGGGCTCGCCGACCTGCTCCACGACCTGCTTGCTGAGGTAGGCTTCGATCACGCTCGACTGCAGGTTGATCTCCACTTCCAGGTTGGTGGTGATCCCGTGGCTCTTCTCGTAGGCCGCCCGCAGGCCCTCCACCAGCGCCTCGATGATGCGGGCGCGCGGAACCCCCCGCGTCGTTTCGATTTCCTGGATGTAGGCCGAGAAGTTCGCATGCAGTTTCATCTAAAGCTCCACCTGGGGTACCAGGTTGGCGCGAGCCAGCGCGCTGCGCTCGATGCGATGGCTGACCGGCTCTCCATCCCCCGCCGTGGTGACCACCAGCCAGTCGTCGGTGAAGCTGGCCAGCCGGCCCGTCATGGTCTGCCTGGCCGCCCCCTCGAACCAGGCAATCTTGACCTCGCTGCCCAGAAAGCGCTCGAAGTCCCGGTCCCGCTTGAGGATCCGGTCCAGCCCGCCGCTGCTGACCTCCAGCCTGGTGTTGTCGTCGAACAGCCCCCGCGCCTCGAGGAACAGCCGGATCTGGGGCGTGGCGGCACTGCAGTCGTCGATCGTCAGCGGCTCGCCGTCGACGCGTTCGAGGAACAGGCGCACCAGCCGGCCGGAGCCGCGACCCGCGGTCTGCAGATCGACCACCTGATAGCCGAAATCGTGCAGGAACTCGTCCAGCTCGTCCTCCAGCTGCAATACATCCGTATACATCGCACAAAAAAGGCCACCTTCCGGCCGGCGTTAAGCGGCACTGTCCCCGCTGGCCGACCCGTGGCCCGTTCCCAGGTCACTGTTGTCGCGATTATAATAACATATAGGGTCTGCCTTTTCAGCGGCCGCGAGGCTGGTGCCGCGCGACTGCGACCGGCCGGCCGGAGACGGGCGCCGGCTGGTCGGAATCGGCGGACCGGGCGTCCAAGATAGAATAGAGCGGGCGGTTTTCTCGTCAGGGGCATATGTGCGGCTGATTCGAATCGTCGACCGGTACATCTTCAGCGAGGCCTTCGGCCTGTTTGTGCTCGGCTTCAGCGGCTTTCTGGGCTTCCTGGTGGTCAACATGCTGTTTCTGGAAGCCGAGAACATCCTCGATCCCACCAAGCCCGGCCTGGCGATCGTGCTGCGCGTGCTGCTCGACACCCCCTATTTCGCCACGCTGGCGCTGCCGATCTCGGTGATGTTCGCGACCCTGATGAGCATGGGCCGGCTGGCCAAGGACCTGGAGCTGACCGCGATGTTCACCAACGGGGTCAGCCTCTACCGCCTGCTGCTGCCCTTCCTGCTGCTGTCCGGCATCGCCGTCGGGCTCTCCTACTACACCAACGAGTATCTGGCCACCGCCGCGGCGGGCAAGAAGGAAGAGATCCTGCTCAAGTACCCCGGCGCCCGCCCGGAGCCGGTCCAGGGCGAGCCCGACCCCTTCATCGCCAAGCTCGACCAGGGGCAGTTCGTCACCGCCACCATGTTCGACAAGGAGCAGGGGCGGCTGACCAACGTGATCTACGACGACTGGGCGATCGAGGGCGGCCGGGCCTTCGTCGTCGCCGACTACGGCCAGACGGACGGACGCGACCTGATCATGGGGCAGAGCGCGGGCAGCCCGGCGATCGTCTACGAACTGGATCCCACCGACCGGCTGTGCGAGAAGTACATCCGCGAGCCGACCGAACGGCTGTCGCTGGGCGTCGATCTCAAGACGCAGATCACGCAGATGCGCACGCCCCAGGAGCTGACCCAGACTGAGCTGGCCCAGCAGAGCAGGCAGAAGAAGGCGCTGGGTGAAAACCCGGCCGAGGACCTGACCGACTTCCATCTGCGGTTCTCCGGGCCTTTCGCCTCGCTGGCCTTCGCGCTGGTGGCGATGCCGCTCAGCCTGCGGGCCCCGCGCGACGAGCGGCTGCTGGGACTGATCCTCTGCTTCGTGCTGGGGATGATCTATTACACCATCTTCTTTGTGTCCAAGCTGATGGGCTACAACGAAGTGCTGCCCCCGTGGCTGGCCGCCTGGATGAAGGACATCGTCTTCGGCCTGATCGCCGCGGTCATCTTCCTCTTCAGCCGGAAGTAACCGATGCGCTGGCCCTGGCAGAAACGGAAGCAGAGGCCGCCCGGCGGCGACGCCGGCGCGCCGCTCAAGACCGCCGGCATCGCCGCGCCCCGGGAGGAGGCGCCGGCCACGGCCACGGCCGAGGAGCTGGAGCAGTTCAGCGGCACCAACCTGACGGTCTACGTGCGGCGCTACGGCCGCGCCGTCGGCCTGGGCGGGCGCCCGCGGCCCAAGGCCAAGGCGGAGCAGGCCACGGAGTACTTCGGCTTCGAACTGACCGTCCACGTCGACCGCCAGCGCCAGCGCCAGCCGCTGAGCATCAGCCGCGGCCGGCGGCTGAATCCGCTGCAGCGCGCCGTGCGCGCGGTGGTGAACACCGTCGCCTGGGCCTTCGGGCTGAAGCCCAAGCTGCTGATCATCGAGCGCTACCTGTGGACGGAGTGCTTCGGCCACTTCCTGCTGGGCTCGCTGGGCTTCACGATCTTCATGCTGATCACCTCGATCTTCAGCCTCGGCGAGAAGATCTTCTCCAAGAACATCCCGCCGTTCACCATCGCCCGCGTGCTGATGCTCTCGGCGCCGGCGTTCCTGGTGCTGGCGATTCCGGTCGCCGTGGTCTTCGCGACTCTAATGGGGATGAGCCGCCTCAACCGCGACAACGAACTGGTGGCCTTCTCGACCAACGGGATCAGCCTCTATCGCGTGTTCATTCCGTTCATCTCGCTGGGGATCTTCGCCGGCATCATGACCTGGCTGATCTACGAGCACGTCGTCCCGCCCAACAACCAGCAGTACAAGGAGGTGCTGAAGGTCTTCTGGGAAGCCCAGGTGGTCGACTTCATCAAACCGGGGATCGTGATCAAGGCGCCGCAGAAGAAGTACTTCTACGTCGACAACATCAACCGCACCGAAGACATCATGTACGACCTCAGGCTCTACGACTACTTCGCGGGCGAGGGCCAGCAGCGGCGCGAGTTCCCGCGGATCTTCACCGCCGAACGCGCCTGGGTCAAGGACCAGTTCCTGGTGCTGGCCGACGTGACGCTCTACAACCTGGACGAAAGAAGCGGCGACACCCTGGTGGCCGCCCACATGCCCGAGATCAAGATCGACATCGGCACGCGCACCAAGGAGTACTTCCTGGCGCCGCATCCCACGGAGCTGACCGCCGAGGAGCTGAGAAACCGCATCTCGCGCACCCGCGACACCCTCAACGCCGCGCGCTTCCCCAGCCCCACGATGCGCACGCGGCTGCTCCGCGACTGGACGGAGTACTACTTCAAGTACTCGATCCCCTTCGCCTGCCTGGCCTTCATCCTGGTCGCCGTGCCCGTCAGCCTGCGCGGCCCGCGCGACGAGCGCAACCTGGGCATCATCATGACCTTCATCCTGGTGATGGCCTACTACATCGTGTTCTTCATCGCCCGCACCTTCGGCAGCCGCGGGATCATCGTCCCCCAGGACGTGATGATCGCCGGCCACAAGCTGATCGAGGGCGGCACCAACTTCTTCCCGCCCCACCTGGCGGGCTGGCTGGCGCCGGGCGTCTTCCTGGTGGCCTCCACGTTCCTGATCTGGCGCGCGCGGAAGTAGGGACGCACAGTCCCGCCATGGTGGGACG
>CAZSSB010000053.1:0-20087 GCA_964609245.1 uncultured Planctomycetales bacterium
TGATCGGTCTTCTTGCCGCCGAACAGCTCGTCGACCGGTGCCTGGCTGCCGTTGCCGGACTCCGGGTCGCCGATCGCGGTCAGGTAGGCCACCCCGTCGGTCAGCATCAGGCCCGGCACCGCGCCGCGCTCGGGCAGCACGGTGGCCTTGAGCCGCGCCAGCAGCGCCTCGCTGATGTTCGGCCGGTTGCCGTCGTGGAGCGCCAGCAGTTCACCCTGGGCCGCGCGCGCGCCGGCCGCGATGCTGTCGGCGCGGGTCTCGCCGCCGTCGACCAGTTTGAGCTTGCCGCTGGCGAAGGTCAGGGGGTCGCCGGCGATCCAGGCCCGCACCTCGGCGCTGACGACCAGGATGATCTCGCTGCAGTCCTCGTCGGCCTCGAAGACGTCGAGGCTGTGGCTGAGCACCGACTTGCCGCCCACCTTGTCCTGCAGCTGCCCCAGGCCACCATAGCGGCGGCCCGCGCCCGCCGCGGCGATCACCGCGCTTAAGCTGCTAGCCATGGCCGCGCTGCTCCTCCCGTGCCAGGTCGACGCGGCCGAACAGCAGCCGGCCCTGGACGGTCTGCGAGACACTGGTCAGCTTGACGGTCCGCGTCTTGCCGATATACGGCTCGCCGTCCTCGATCACCACCATCGTGCCGTCCTCCAGGTAGCCGACGCCCTGGCCCTTCTGCTTGCCGTGATCGATGATCTCGATGTCGATCAGGTCGCCCGGCAGGTGCTTGGTCTTGACCGCGTTGGCCAGCGCGTTGATGTTGATCACGCGTACGTCGCGGATCGCGGCGACGCGGTTGAGGTTGTAGTCGTTGGTGACGACCATCCCGCCGACGGCCTGGGCGACGATGATCAGCTGCTCGTCGGTGCTCTGGGCATGTGATTCGAAGGCACTGTCGTCGAAGACGTCCACGTCGATGCGCGAGTCGTCCTGGATCGTGCGCACCAGTTCCAGCGCGCGGCGGCCCTTGACGCGCTTGCGCTCGTCGGCGCTGTCGGCCATCGCCTGCAGTTCGCGCAGCACCGAGTTGGTCACGATCAGCATGCCGCCGAGGAACCCGGTGGCGGCGATGTCCGGAATGCGTCCGTCGATCAGCACGCTGCTGTCCAGGATCTTGGGCGCCGCGCTGCGCCGCAGCGGCTTATAGGGATCGTCCTGACGGGGCGGGCCGAAGTAGGTGATGCCGACCAGCGAGCCGGCCAGCCCCAGCACCACCACCACAAAGGCGCCGAACAGCAGCCTGAACCAGCTGATGCCGAGGAAGCTGTAGTCCGCGCTGAAGGCGTTGAACACCGCCAGCACGATCACCACGCCCAGCACCAGGCCGGCGAAGAACCCGATCGTCGCCTGGGCGGTCCGCTCCTCGAGTCCCGCCGAGAACACGTCGAGCTGACCGGACAGCCGCCTGAGCCCCAGCAGCACCAGCGGGTAGCACAGGTAGCCCAGCAGCGCGAAGACCAGCACCACGGCGATGCCCAGCAGATTGAGCAGATCGATGTTGCGCTGGTAGTCGAGCAGTTCCTGCTCCCAGAAGTCGCGCTGGTCCACCAGTCGCTGGCGCTGACGCTTGAGCCTGAGGTAGTTTTCCCGAATGTCCGTGGCGTGCTGGCCCGCCGAGGCGAACAGGGCCTCGTCCAGCTCCTCGCCGCCGTCATCCTCGGCGGTCTGCATCGCGCCGGCCGCCGCCGTCTCCTCATCCGCCGCCGGCGGCTCATCCGGACCTGGCTGCGGTTCGGGGCTCGGCGGCGGGCTGGGTTGGTCACCGCTCTCCGGTACTTCCCTGGTGAACAACTGCTCTTCGAGTGCGTTGTACTCCTTGCGAGCCTTGACGAAGGCCGGTTCGACCTCGCCCAGCTGCGTGCGCGCGTTGTTGACGATTCCCTGGGCGTCGCGGGCGAGGTCCTGCAGCGGCAGGATGAACGCCCACGAGATGAAGTAGGACACCAGGAAGCCCACCAGCGCGCCGATGAACAGCGCGATCAGCCGCGCCAGCAGCACCTGGATCTGTCGCCGCGCCGGATCCGAGTTGCCGGGCCGCCGCCGCTCGCGACCGGTACGGCGTTCCGAGTTAGCGGGGGCCAGCGGGGCCTCATCGGAGTCCATCTGCATATTATAGCGACGAGGCCGGGCGCGGTTTGGTTTCCACGCTCAGGCTCGGCCACGCAGCTTGAACAGCCCGCCCGCCGCCATGATCTGGCGCTGCACGTCGCTGACCGGCCGGAGCGGCGGCAGCTGGCGGCCGCGCGTGAGGTTTTTCCAGCCGGCGGCCTGCACGTCGATCTCGACTTCGTCCCCGGTGGCGATCGCCGCCGCATCCAGTTCCGGGCAGCTCAGCACCGGCCAGCCGGCGTTGACCGCGTTGCGGAAGTAGATCGCGCCGAAGCTGACCGCGATCAGCGCCTGCACGCCCAGCGCGCGAAAGCAGTCCACCGCCTGCTGGCGCGAGGAGCCGCAGCCGAAGTTGGCGCCGGCCACCACGATGTCGCCTGGTTGGCAGCGGCCGGCGAAGTCCTCCCAGCCGCTGAGGTTGTCCAGCGCGTAGCGGCCCATCTGCTCGATCTCCGTGATGTGCAGGTAGCGGTTGTGGAAGATCATGTCGGTGTCGATGCTGTCAATCAACTTGTTGTGCTCATCGACCAGTACCCAGGCGTGTCCAGTGAGCGTGTCGTTCATTGATATGCCCTTAGCGTGGTCCCACTAATTACTTGTCCTCAGTAAGCGAGATTTCGGCTAAGACTGCTTGCTTGAGGAGCTGCAGATCATCCTGTATTGCGCTTTCCACTAAGTCAAGCCTGATATTCATGTAATCGTGAACAAGGATATTGCGGAAAGCTCGCAGCTGGGTCCAACCGATTTCCGGATGGCGGGACTTGAGGCTGTCTGATAGCTGCATAGCTGACTGGGCAATGACCTGAATTTCGCGCAGAACTGCATCGCGCGTTCGCGGATCTTCCATGGGCTGTCGCGTATCCATAATATAGGATTCAAGTAACTCGATGCAGTCCTGAATATGCTTCAGCAATACGAGATCTGTTCTCACAGTGGCACTGCCTCCGCAAGCACCAAGGGCCTGAGATGCCTGTTGAGTCCTGACTCAGTCACGATATCGACCTCGCGCTCGAGCAGGTTCTCCAAATCGACAATCAGGCCACCTGGCCACCACTGGGTGGTCGGGCCAACAATGTCCACGAGCAGGTCCACGTCGCTTTCGTCCGTGTAATCACCGCGAACCATCGAACCGAATACGCGCACGTTGCTGGCGCCGTGCTCGGCGCAGATACTGAGGATTTCCTCCCGGTGCTCGATCAGCAGGCTCGCCAGCGCTTTGGTTGTCACGGTTATATTCTACCGGCAAGCAGCTTCGGACTTCACTGCCGTCCGCAACGCGGTGGTATCCTGTCTGCGGCATCGCCGTAGCCGACCGGCGGACACATCATTTGCTGCCAGGCGAGGTGCAGGGTGATTGAGTGGTTCAGACGCGGCGTGAAGAGCAGTGACTGGGCCTATCTGGTCGCCGTGCTGTTGTCGTTCTTCGTAGTGTTCGTTACCGGCGAGCTGGCCACCAGTCCGGACAACGATACTGACTACCCGCTGGTGCTGGCCATCGCCGGCGGGTGCTACGCCCTGCTGCTGCTGCTCAGCGTGCTGCCGCCGTGGCTGCTGCTGCGGATCGCCATGCTGCTGAGCGCCAACGTGCTGTTCGCCCTGATTGTCTTCGGCGTCAAGGTCTAGCCGCGCGGGGGGGCGGCGCAGCTACCTGTCGGGCTCCGTAAGCTCGCCCGCCACTGCGCTGGCGGCGGCGACCGCCGGGCTAACCAGGTAGGTTTCGCCCGCACCCTGCTTGCCGCGGAAGTTGCGGTTGCTGGTGGAAAGCTGCACCTCGCCCGCGCCCGTCATGCCGATCTGGCCCGCCGCGCAGCCGCCGCAGCCTGAGTTGCTGACCAGGCCGCCGGCCGCCATGAAGACCTCGATCAGCCCTTCCTCCAGCGCCTGCATCCAGACCTGCCTGGTGGCCGGCACCACCCGCAGCATCACGCCGCCTTCGACGCGCCGGCCCCTGAGCTGGGCCGCCGCCGCCCGCAGGTCCTCGATGCGGCCGTTGGTGCAGCTGCCGATGAACACGCTGTCGATCGGCACGCTGCCGGCGGCGACGATCTCGTGGACTGGCGCGACGTCCTCGGGATGCCCTGGCCGTGAAGCGCAGGGCCTGAGGCCGTCGATGTCGATCTCGATCTCGCTCTCGTAGTCAGCATCCGCGTCGGCCTGGAACGCCGGATCGTCGCCCGGCACGATCAGGCTGATCGCGCCGATCTCCGTGCCCATGCTGGCCAGGGTGATCCGGCTGGCAAGGTCCGCCTGGTCGATCCACTCGCCACAGACCTCGCCGACCCGGCCCAGCAGCCCGGCCGCGCCCAGCCGGCCCACCAGATTGAGCGTCACGTCCTTGGCCGAGGCGTTGGCCGCAGGCATACCCGTGAGCGTGATCCTCACCGACGGCGGTACCTCGAACCACGTCCGGCCGCGGGCGAAGGCGTAGGCGATGTCGAGGTCGCCCATCCCCTGGCCAAAGGCGCCCAGCGCGCCGAGGATGTTGTAGTGGCTGTCCGTGCCGACGGCGGTCGTGCCGGGCCTGATCAGGCCGCTCTCGATCAGCACGTGGCTGCCGATGCCGGCGTCGACGTCGTGCACCTTGATGCCGTGCTGGCGGGCGAACAGCCGGCAGACGTGCTGGTTATCGGCGTAGCCCGCGGTGTTGGCCGGCGCGTTGCAGTCGAAGGTGAACAGCGTGCGCGCCGGGTCCGCCACCGGCTGCTCCGGCGCGTGCTCGAGCAGATGCTTGACCACGCTGGCCCCGCCGAAGTCGCGCGCCGTGCGGTAGTCCAGGTCCAGCCAGACGGTATCGCCCGGCGCCGCCGACTCCGCGCCGTGGGCCAGGAAAATCTTCTCGATGATCGTGTGCGGCATCGCCTTTACATTGTAGGGGCGGACAGCTGTCCGCCCCTGCTGCTGAAGCGAGGCTGTCGGGCGCACAGCTGTGCGCCCCTACGCCTACAGCGCCGCCACCACGGCGTCGCCCATCTCGCTGCACTTGGCGCTGCCGCCCATGTCGTAGGTGCGCACTTCGCCTTTGGCGATCACGGCGGCGATCGCGCCCTCCAGCTTCGCCGCCAGCTCGGCCTCGCCCAGCCAGTCGAGCATCAGCTTGGCGCTGAGCAGCATCGCCAGCGGGTTGACCTTGTCCTGGCCCTCGTACTTCGGCGCGCTGCCATGGGTCGGCTCGAAGACGGCGTAGTCCTTGCCGATGTTGCCGCTGCAGGCGAAGCCCAGCCCGCCGACCAGCTGCGCGCAGAGGTCTGAGACGATGTCGCCGAACATGTTAGTGCTGACCAGCACGCCGTAATCCTGCGGGTTCTTGACCAGCCACATGCACATCGCGTCGATGTTGGTCTCCCACAGCTCGATGCCGGGGTAGTCCCCGGCCACCTTGCGCGCGCTGCGCACCATCAGCCCGCTGGTCTCGCGCACCACGTTGGGCTTCTCCACCACGGTGACGGTCGGATAGCCGTGCTCCTTCGCGTAATCGAAGGCGGCGCGGGCGATCCGCTCGCAGGCGCGGCGGCTGAAGATGCGGCAGCTGATCGCCAGGTCGCCTGCGGCGACGTCGTCGAATTTGGCCATGTTGGGGCTGTGCTGCCTGAGCGCCCCCCGCACGTCATCGTGCACCGGGTGGAACTCCACGCCGCTGTAGAGCCCCTCGGTGTTCTCGCGGAAGACCACCAGGTCGATACCGTCGCGGTAGTTGAGCGGATTGCCGGGATAGGCCTTGCAGGGGCGCAGGTTGGCCGCCAGATCGAACAGCTGCCTGAGCCGCACGATCGGGCTGCGATAGACCAGGCCCTTGCCTCTCAGGCCGGGTGCAAGCTCCTGCTCGGCCTCCTCCTTGGGCTTGGAGGTGATCGCGCCGAACAGCGCGCAGTCGGTATCCTTCAGCATCTCGACGGTGCGCTGGGGCAGGGGGTCGCCCTCGCTGACCCAGAATTCCCAGCCGATGTCGCCGTGCACATACTCGGCGTCCAGCTTAAGCGCGTCCAGCACGCGGCGCGCCACCGCCATCACGTCGTTGCCGACGCCGTCGCCCGGCAGCCAGGCAATCCGATACTTCGCCATTGTCAGTCCTCCACGTTTGTCGTAGCGGCGACGTCCCTGTCGCCGGATTCGATTCCTCGTAGCGGCGACGGCCCTGTCGCCGGATTTGGTCGGCGGCACGGCGGCCGCCGCTACAATCCCAGCTTCCGCTTCGTGTACTCCACCAGCCCGCCGGCATCCAGAATCGCTTGGACCTCGGCGCTCAGGGGCGGAAAATCATACTCCCCGCCGGGCGCGGTCAGCTTGCCGGCCGCCAGATCGATGGTCACCTCGTCGCCGGCTTTGATCTTCCGCGGGGCGTCGGCCAGCACGATCACGGGCAGGCCCTGGTTGATCGCGTTGCGGAAGTAGATGCGACTGAAGCTGGTCGCGATCACGGCGGCCACGCCGAGTTCCGTCAGGCAGATCACCGCCTGCTCGCGGCTGGAGCCGCAGCCGAAGTTGCGGCCGGCCACGATCACGTCGCCGGGCTGGACCTGCTCGCGGAAGCCGGGGTCGAGGTCCTCCAGCGCGTGCTGCGCCATCTCGGCGCGCTCGGTGACGGTGTAGGTGTACTTGCCCGGAAACAGCACGTCGGTGTTGACGCTGTCGCCATAGACGAAGGCCCTGCCCATCTCAGCTCACCTCCCGCGGATCGGTGATCTCGCTGGTGACCGCGGCCGCCGCCACGCTCTGCGGGCTGGCCAGGTAGATCTGGCTGTCCGGGGTGCCCATGCGCCCGCGGAAGTTGCGGTTGGCGGTGCTGATGCAGTTCTCGCCCGGGGCCAGCGCCCCCTCGTGGGCTCCCAGGCACGGTCCGCAGCCGGGGTTCATCCACACGGCGCCCGCCGCGATGAACTTCTCCGCCAGGCCCCTGCGGACGGCCTCAAGGTTGACCACCTGGCTGGCGGCGAAGACCAGCAGGCGGGTGCGGGGATGCACCTGGTGGCCTTCCAGCACTTCCCAGGCCGCCTCCAGGTCCTCCAGGCGCCCGTTGGTGCAGGTGCCCAGCAGGCACTGGTGCACGTGGGTGCCCACTTCCTGGCAGAGAGGCACGACGTTGTCCACGCGGTGCGGCCGCGCGATCTGGGGCTCGAGGCCCTCGACGGACAGCTCCAGCGTCTCGCGCAGCTCGGCCCGGGCATCGCTGTACCAGCGCGTGTAATCCTCACCGCCACGTAGCGCAGGCGGCTCGCCTGCGGCATTCAATGGCAGACGAGCCGTCTGCCCTACGGTGTCTGCCAGCCACCGCTCGGTCTTCTCATCCGGCGGCACGTAGCCGTTCTTGGCGCCCAGTTCGGCGCTCATGTTGCACAGCGTGATCCGCGAGTCGACGCTCAGGGCGTGCACCGCCTCGCCCGTCCACTCCACGCTCAGGTAGTCCGCACCATCGGCACCGATCATGCCGGCGATGTGGAGCACCAGGTCCTTGGAACCCACCCGCCGCAGCCAGGCGCCACCGACCTTGATGCGCAGCGTCTCCGGGACCCTCAGCCACAGCTCGCCCGTTGCCCAGGTGCAGGCGGCCTCGGTGCGGCCGATGCCAACCGCGAAGGCGCCCACCGCGCCATAGCTGGTCGTGTGGCTGTCCGAGCCGACGCAGACATCGCCGGGCCGCGCCAGCCCCTGCTCCAGCAGCACCTGGTGGCAGACGCCGTGGCTGATGTCATAGAAGTGCTCGATGCCCTGCCGGCGGACGAACTCGCGGATCAGCTTGTGGTTGGCGGCGTGCTTGTGGTCGGCGGCGGGCACGCAGTGGTCGAGCACGATCACCAGCCGCTCGGGGTAGCGCACGCGCTGAACGCCGATCTCGCTGAAGGTGCGGCTGATCGCGGCGCTGTTGTCATGGCTGAGCACGACGTCGGGCTCGACCGTCACGATCTCGCCGGCGCGCACCTCGCGCCCGGCCTTCTCGCTCAGCACCTTTTCCGCGAATGTCAGTCCCATTGTTTCTTTGTAGGGGCGGGGCTTGCCCCGCCCACATTCTAAGGTGGTCGAGGCAAGCCTCGACCCTACGAACTAGTCCCGTACCTCGGTGTTGGCCAGATCAGACCAGAACTCTACCGGCCTGTACTCATCACCTTTGGTGTCATCGACTAGCTTCAGCGCGAAGAACTCGTTGACCAGATAGGATATCAGGTCCTTGCCGTAGTGGATGATGTCGGTCTGGACAACCGAGAACACCGGATTGCCCGATGAACAGGGTCGGTCTGGAATGTACCTGTGCCCGAAGAGCGGAATCAACTTGGGGGCATCGCCGATCAGGCGCCTCGCTCGAGAGATTCGCTGGTACACGAACCGCGGTTTCGCGCCCCAACTGGAGTGCCAGAAGCCGCTGCGGCGGACGTCCAGACAGATGCCCTCAAGTGGCGCGTTCATCCGCTTAATCACCTGAGCACGGCTGTCTCGACGCCAATCCAGCCAGCCCTCACCCAGCGGCAGCCCGATACTCAGGAACTGGCGGAGATCGGGCGGGAAGCGGAAGCCATACGCGGACTCGATTCCGGCGAACTCAGTTTCGCTTAGGCCTCGGTCGATCCGCGTACCTTCCGCCGAGAGATGCGAGAGGACGTCCTCGTACTTGAGATTCAGGTCTCCCCAGTGATCCTGAGTGTCCACATTCAGTCCGCGACAACGGTAGCCGAATCGTCCACCTTGGCGAACACGAAGCTCCGGCAGGCGATGTGCATCACTCGTCCCTCCCAGTGAATCGCGAAGCGACGTAGCCCTTCCGTTCCCGGCTCCAACTCGACGATACCATCTGCGCCCAGCTCACTCAGCGCGTGTCCCTCGTCGGCATACGAGAGCCGTATCTCTACTACCGAGCGGAAGTCAAGCTTGTGCTTGCCCCTGTACTTGGCCTGGTTGAAGGGCAGATGGTAGTCCTGCACGATCATCGCCAAGCTGCCGGATTCAATATCGAATCCGAAGTAGTGGACGGTGCCCTCGCAGAAGCGGATGGGTAATCCTGTCTGACTGCTCTTATCACTTGTTGCCGTCATTCTGGTTCCCCGGCAGCCATGCTCCGCACTCCCACAGCGGGTTGCCGGCGCGCACCTCCCGCCCGGCCTTCTCGCTCAGCACCTTCTCCGCGAATGTCAGTCCTATTGTTTCTTTGTAGGGGCGGGGCTTGCCCCGCCCACGTTTAAAGGTGGTCGAGGCAAGCCTCGACCCTACTAATCAGTGCAGCGGTTCGAAACTCACGAAATCCGCGTGGTGGATGATATGCGCTTCCACCGTCTTGCGGTAGCCGTCTCCTTCCTTGCTGTGACAGGCGATCACGTGCAGGATCTTCGGATCGATCCCGCGCGCCTGGGCCAGTGCCGTCCCGCTGATCGGGTGGCGCAGCATCCTGCCGTGCTCCGTCTTGCCCCAGCCGCCGCCCTCGGTGGGTCCGATCTCCAGCACCTTGCCCACGTCGTGCAGCAGCGCGGCGGCCAGCAGCGTGTCGTGATCGGCGCGGAAGCGCGGCTCGTCGGGGTAGGCGGCTTTGAGCGCCTCGCCCATCGCCATCGACACCTGGGTCACGCCGCGCGTGTGCGCGATGAACGACACGTCGCAGTCCTTGACCAGCAGGCTGAACGGCATTGCCTCAAGCTCGGCCGGCTGGCGCCCGGCCTGCACGCAGGCATCGACCCACGTGTCTATCACCTGCCGCTGAAGCTGCTTGTCCTCAAAGCCGATCAGCTCCGGGATCAGCTCGATCAGCTGCTGTTCAGTGTCTTGGCTTTTCATCGCATGGCTCCGTGTCTTCGAAAAATACAGCTTCCCAGTTGCAGTCGATGAAGTCAATCGAAACTTGCGTGTCCGCCGGTTCAACGAATCGCAGGACTACCCAGACATTGCTCCGATCAGGTCGCGGATGAAGTACGCTGAAGTCAGTGTCGAGGCCAACCTCGTTGTGGAGGAACTCCTCAGCCGACACCTCCTTGAGCCTGGAGAACAGGCAGCCGGTGTCCGCGATTCTGGCTCGATACTCACTCCAGTCACTTACCCTCAGCCAACCGCACCTGAAGTAGACCTCTTCATGTCGCGGGGCGACAATCTGTCCGTCGACCAATGCCACTACGAAATCCCGAGCCTGCTCGTTGAAGCTGAATCCAGCAGCGTGCGTCCCGTGAAGTTCATCCAGCTCCTGTTCGTTGAGTCGACGAACCTGCAATACTGGCGATCCGGCAGACAAGGATCTCACCGTTCGAGCTTCCTTGCTGCCGGGCCGTCGTATTCCGCCGCGCTCTGGTCGATGCGGCGCATCACCTTCTCGCGGCTGCGTTCCTCGGCGAAGTGCGCCACCATGCCGGCCACGCGCGGCAGGATGAAGAAGGCGTTGCCGATCAGCGGATCGACGCCCAGCTCGCAGAGCACCGCGCCTACCGCGCCATCCACGTTGAGCGGCAGCGCCTTGCCCGCTGCGTTGAACTGGGCCTCGATCGCGTCGGCCAGTTTCAGGAAGTCGCCGTAGACGCCGGCCTCCTCCGCCAGCTCCCGAAGTCGGGCAGTCCGCGGGTCCTGCGTATGCACGCGGTGGCCGAAGCCCGGCATCCGCCGCCCTTCGTGCTTCAGATCCGCCAGCAGCCGCCGCGCGCCTTCGGCGTGATCGAAGCCGCCGCTGCGCATCATCTCAACTCCCCGCTCCAGCGCCCGCATGCAGCCCTCGATCGCCCCGCCGTGGCTGGCGTTGATCGACAGCGCGCCGCCGGCGATGGCCTCGCTGAGGCTGCCGCCCGTGCCCGCGATCACGCGCGGGGTCAGCGCGCTGGGCGGCGTGGCGCCGTGGTCGACGCCCGCCTGCAGCACCGCCTCGATCAGCGGCAGCCACTTCTCAGGCGGCAGTTCGCCCATCCAGCAGAGCCATACCGACTCGGCGAAGCTGACCCGCCCCATCAGCTCCGCGACCAGATAGCCACGCAGCCTGAGCTCGTTGGGCCTGACCTCGGTAATCGCCGTCTGCCATTTGTCCGCCATAGGCTATGTGCTCCCGCTCTCTCGTAGGGGCGACGCATGCGTCGCCCGTGTCGCAACAGGCTTCTCTCGGTAGCGGGCGACGCATGCGTCGCCCCTACAACTCGATTCCCTGAGCCTCGAGTACTCCCTTGGTCACCGCAGGCAGCTCGTCGAAGTCGTCCACCACCGTCGCGCCGGCGCTCTCCAGCGCCTCAATCTTACCCTCGCGCGTGCCGCGCCCGCCCTCGATGATCGCGCCGGCATGGCTGAAGCGTGTGCCTTCCTTCGCACCCTTGCCGCCGATGTAGGCGACCAGCGGCCTGCTCAGCTCGCCGGCCTGAATCAGCTCCGCGACGCGCTCCTCCTGGCTGCCGCCGATTTCACCGAACATCACAACTGCTTTGGTCTCCTCATCCTGCTCGAAGCGCCGCGCGATTTCCGGGAGCGGCAGGCCGATCACCGGATCGCCGCCGACGTGCACGATGGTGCTGGCGCCGATGCCCGCCTTGCGCAGGTAGTAGGCCATCGAGCTGGTGATCCCGCCGCTGCGGCTCATCACGCCGACCGGACCGCGGCTGAAGAATTTTCTGGCGCTGTCGGCGCGGCCGCCGATCATCCCCAGCGCCCAGCGGTCCGGGCTGAGCGCCCCCAGCGTGTTGGGGCCTAGGAAATGCGCGCCTCGCTCGTCGGCCGCCGCCTTGATCTGAAGCACGTCGTGCAGCGGCACGCGGTCGGGCACGATCACCGCCAGCTCGACTCCGGCATCGAATGCCTCCAGCGCGGCATCCTTCACCAGCGGCGCCGGAATGAACAGACAGCTGGCATAGATCTCACCAAGCTCGCTCATGCACTGCTTCACGGTGTCGAACACGGGCAGGCCCTCGACCTCCTCGCCGCCGCGGCCGGGCGTCACGCCGCCGACCACGTGGGTGCCGTAGCCCTTCATCAGCTGGGTACGGGCCACCCCCTCGCGGCCGGTGATGCCCTGCACTATGACCCTGGCCCCGTCGGGCAGCAGGATGCTCATTTGCCGCCCTCCTGACTGCCAGTAGCACGAGCGCCCCTGCTCGTGCCCGGCGCAAGCACGGGGGCTTGCGCTACTGCATCCTGCGTCGGCATCGGCAGATCGATCCTGATTGCCTTCACCCCCAGCTCGCAGGCCTTCAGCTCGCAGGCCAGGCACTCGATGCACCTGCCCTTCGCCGCATCCTCCTCGCTGATCGCCAGCACGACCCGTAGGGGCGAAGCCATGCTTCGCCCCTGGTTCTGGCTGGTAGCGTCGTCTGGGCGAAGCATGGCTTCGCCCCTACCCTCGGCGGCGTCGACCACCTTCAGGATGCCACGCGGGCAGGCGTCGGCCACCGCGCGCGCGGTCTCCTCCGTCCACCTGCTCTGGTCGATGGCGATCTCGCCCGTCATCGTCCTGAAGTGATAGGCGTCCGGGGGCAGCTTGTCCGCGCTGATCGGGTCGGGAGCACTGGGCTTCGCCGGTGGCTGGTACCCGTCCACCAGCTGTCTCAGGCGCTGGGCGCAGAAGCGGGCGCTGTCATCCTTGCCGTAGGCCTCGACGGGCGCGTCGAGCGCGGCGCAGTGCCGCTGAAGCAGTTCGATCGCGCGCTCCTCCTGGTTGCCGCCGAGGCGGATCACCGCCGGCACAGTCAGTCCCAGCTCGCGGAAGGCCTTGATCAGGCCGATGGCGCTCTGCCACTGCTCCTGGCTGGCCACGCCGCTTCCGCTGGCGAAGTAGCCCACGATGCCGGGCATGCTGAGCAGCACCTTCGCCGCGCGATAGACCTTGCTGGCGGGCGGGTTGCCGCTGGTGTCGCAGAAGTTGGCGGGCTGAAAGCCCTCCTTCATCAGCGCGTCCATGCTCATCATCGAGCCGCCGCCGCCCGCGCCATGAAACGCCACGTAGTTGTCGCCGCTGGTCGCGTCGGCCAGCTGAATGAAGAAGAAGGTGCCGCGGTAGTCGTTCTTCTCAACCTCCCAGGCGATCAGCTCGCGCTCGCCGGGGTCGTGGCCGATCTCGCGCGCCATGCGGATGCCGAGACTCGGCTGGCGGAAGACGGCGTAGTCGTCGATCGCGGCGTGGCAGTCGGCGGCCACCAGTTTGCCGTCCTCGGTCTCCACCACCGGGTTGATCTCCAGGCTGCGGCAGTCGAAGCGCGTGAACGCGTCGTAGAGCTGCGTAAGCAGCGTGCCGCATCTGACCTGCAGCTTGCCCGTCAGGCCGACACTAGCGGCCAGCTGGCGCCCCATGTAGGGCTCCAGGCCACGGCGCACGTCCACGTGACGCCGGGCCACGCTGTCGGGATACTCGGCGGCGATCTGCTCGATACCGCTGCCGCCCCGGCTGCTGAGCACCACCAGCGGCTGTCCGGCACGATCGTCCACCAGCGCGGCGGCGAAGAACTCGCGCCTGATCGCCAGTTTCTCTTCGACGCGAACCGCGTTCACTTCCGGGGCTGCCAGCAGCTCGGCGGCGATCGCCTGCGCCTCATCCGGCGTATCAGCCATTCGCACCCAGCCGCGTGCGGCGCGGCCCGTAACCAGCGCCAATGCCTTGACGACGCACGGCCCGTCCAGCTCGGCGGCGATGCGCGCGGCCTGCTCGGGGGTCTCGGCGCGGTCGCCGCGCGGCAGGGCGATGCCGGCCGCCTGAAGCAGCTGCTTGCCGCGATGCTCGTCCAGCCGTGCCATAGGGTCACCATCGTCCGCCGGTGCGGATGGGGGAATTCTAACACCGCCGCTGCTAGACTTGCACTGTGCGCAGTGCGCTGATCACCGGCGTAGTCGTGGCGGCCGTGGTGGCTATCATCGGCTGGGGGCGGACGCTCAGCAATGCCGACTTCATCTACATGTGCTGCGCTGCGCGGCTGCTGGGCGATGGCGGACTGCCGGCTTCGGCCTATTTCCCGCCGGGCTATCCCGCGCTACTGTTGCTTGCGGTCCAGACTGGCCTCAGCGCGCTCAGCGCGGGCGCGCTGCTCAGTGCCCTCGGCACAGGGCTCAGCGCCTCCGCCATCGTCTGGACGGCGCGGCGGCTGAGGCTGCCCGTCGCGCTTGCCGTCGCGCTGGGACTGCTGGGCGCTGCGCTGCCCGACGTCTTCGAGATCGCATTCAACCCCCATCTCGATGCGCTCTACACCGGCCTGGCGCTGTGGCTGATCGCCCTGGCGCTGGCACTGCTCGACCGCACCGACGCGCCGCCGTGGATGGTGGCGGTCGTCGCGATCCTCGCTGCGCTGCTGATGCTGCTGCGGTACCACGCTGTGCTGGTGGCGGTGCCGATCGGGCTGGCGCTGCTGCTGGCGGGGCGTCGGATCGGCTGGCGGCGCGGACTGGCGGTGCTGCTGGCGGCGGTCTGCGCCGGGGCGTTGGCCTACGCCCTGCTGTACGCCGCGAGTGGCTCGACGGATACGGCGGCGTGGACCCAGGTCGCGACGGGCACCGAGTACCGCCTGCACGGCCAGCGGGCCACCGAGATCGTCTTTGAGGACTATGCCGGCTGGCTCGCCGCGCATCCGCCGGCGGGCTGGACCGATGCCTGGGCCAATGTGGCCGCCAACTGGCCCCGCTTCATGGCCCGCAAGGCGATCCTGATCGGGCTGGCGGTCTGGCTGCTGGCGCTGGTGGTGCGCAGGCGGTTGCCGCAGCACTCGCACTGGCTGGTGCTGCTGATCCTCGGCTACACGCTGGCGGTCGCGCCGACCTATTTCACCCCCCGCGCATCGGCGCTGCCCGAGCTGGCCGCCGTGCTGCTGCTCAGCCTGTCGCTGGCAGCGCTGCTGGGAACCTGCCAGGATGCCTCCGGTGAATCCGCGGACGCTCCCGAGGAGCAGCCCGAGCCCGCCGGATGGATCGGCCTCGCCCGGCCACTTGTGATCGCGGTGCTGCTGCTGGCGGCGACGGCCTGGAACGTCTGGCGCGAGCTGCCGGTCCTGGCGCAGTGGCACGGGCGCCACGGCGACCTGCTGGAAGCCAACCGCGCGGCGCTGGAGCTGGCGGGCGGCCGTCGCGAGCAGTTGCTGGGCACCATCGACTTCACCGGCTGGCCGCAGGGCGGCCGCTACAGCTTGCCGGGCGCTGCGTATTCACGCGGCTGGCTGGACGACCCGGCGGTGGCGGCCATCGCCGGGCCCGCGATTCCCCGCTACGACGCGGAGCAGGTGCTCAGGGGCACGGCGCCCGTCCGCGTGCTGCTGCTCTGGGAGCACCACCGCGGGGTGCCGGGCCACGCCCAGGAGCTCAGGCTGATCGAGCGGCTCGAGCGCAGCTGGGTCTGGCGGGAGAAGCCCAGCCCCGTCGACGGCGCGCGGCTGTGGGTGCGCAGTCCCTGAGGCTAGCCCGACAGCCGGTAGAGCGCCCAGGCCATGTTCCGGCCGAGGTCATGCATGCACCGCACGCCCTCGTCGTCGTCGTGGATTTCGCCGATCTCGCGGCCGAGGCAGAGGTTCCAGTAGCTGGAGCCGACGATGAACATCCCGTTGACGCTGAAGAAGTGGTTGATGGTGTCCAGCGCGTGGATGCTGCCGGCGCGGCGCACGGCGCTGACGGCGGCGCCCACCTTGCGCGTCAGCAGGTGGCCGTTGGCGCGGATCACGTATGTCGCGCGGTCGATCAGCGCCTTGGTCTCGGGCGTCACGTCGGCGACATAGGTCGGCGAGCCGATGATAATCCCGTCGGCCTCGATCATCCTGGCGATGCAGTCGTTGACCATGTCGCCGTCGATGATGCAGCGGCGGTCTAGGTTCTGCTTGCAGGACAGGCAGGCGGTGCAGCCGTGCAGCAGATTGCCGCCGAGCTGGACCATTTCCGTCTGCACGCCCTCGGCCTCCAGCTGGTCGAAGACGAGGCGGATCATCTGGGCGGTGTTGCCCTGCTGGCGCGGACTGCCGTTGAACGCGACGACCTTCATGACTGCCTCCTGCAAGCTCCATTGTAGCGGCTCACGGTGAGCGCGCGAACCGGCGACAGGTCGTGCTAGTCTGTCACCGAGTCCACTTGCTGCTGACCGGAGGATCTATGCGACAGCTAATTGCCGTGCTATCCACGCTGCTGGCTCTGACCTGGCTTGGCGGTGCTTACGCCGCCGAAAAGGTGTGGCCCGAACTGGCCGCCGCGCGCGAGGCGGTGTTAGGTGAGGACTCGGCGCTGCTCGGCGACGAAGATGCGCTCAGCGAGGCGATTATCGAGCTGATCAGGGCCGAGCTGCACCGCGTGCAGATCGCCGTGGAGCGCTGGGGCGTGGACAACAGCCCCTATCCGCCGGCGGAACTGGGCATCTATCCGCTGAGTGTCAATCAACTCGTGCACCCCTGGGCCGAATACGATGACGAGTCATACATCGAGCCCGGTTTCTACGCCAATCCACTCAGCCCGGGCGAAGAGGGCCAGCCCAATGCGATGTGCGTGCCCTTCGGCTGGCATGATCTTTCCCCGGGCAACTTCAGTTACCTGACGCAGATCAACGAGTACACCGGTGAGGCAACCGCCTATGTGATCGTCGGGTATGGTCCGACGCAGGCCAGCGAGCGGGATCTCGATGGTGATGGCCTGACCGAGGGCGCGGTGATCATCCTGGTGGGCGGCAATCCTGAATGGGGTGAATCGCTAACGCTGTATGACAGCGGCCGCAGACTTGAGCTGCGGCTCGCCGAACTCAGGGCCGAGGAGTAGGGGCGTCCCGCCCAGGCGGGACTGTGCGCCCGTACCGCTCGATCCGTAGCGGCGACGTCTCTGTCGCCGGATTGAATCGGCGGCACGGCGGCCGCCGCTACGACCGGACTACGGCCCGGCCGCCAGAATCGTCACGTAGGCCGCTTCGCTGCGCTGGTAGTCTTCCCGGAACTGAAAGACGCCGATCTGCGTGCCGGGCGCCCTGAGGAAGTTGGGTGGCACATCAGCGTCCTGGAATTCGAAGGCGCCGTCCGGGCTGGCCCAGACCTGGGCCACGAAGCTCTGCGGGTCCTCGACGATCACGCTGGCGCCCGCCATCACCGCGCCGGCGGTGCCAACCATGGTGAACTGATTGGTGGCGCTGTCGAACTCGGCCGTAATGTGCGAGACGTCCGCCAGCTCGGCCACCGGCTCGCTGGGTGGCTGCTGGACGCCGGGATCCGGCTGCTGCTGGGCGGGCGGCTGCGGGTTGGGATCGGGCGGATTGAGCCCGCTGCTCCCGCCGCCGCAGGCCGCGATGAGTACGACGAGCAGTGCGATCACACCGGCAGTGGCGACTGCTGCGAGAGTACGTAAGCTGTGCATTGGTGACCTCCCGTTTCTAAACCCGCTGTGTTACCCGCATGGTAGCGGCATCAAGCGCCGCCGCGGTTCAATCGCGGTTAAGCCTGAGGCGAGCCCCAGTGGCGCGGCCGTCCCGGCTGCGTCCCGGGGCTGTAGTGGCGGCACTCGTGCCGCCCGTGCGGGAGCGCTGGCATCCTGCCGGCATCCACGGTAGGGGCGCACAGCTGTGCGCCCCTACACCTGCTCCGGTACGGTACCGTGACTCCCTAAGGCTCGAACTGATGCAGCATGCGCGGAAACGCGATCGTCTCGCGGATGTGGACGTTTTCCGCACCGCCGCAGATCCAGGCGATGGTGCGCTCGAAGCCGAGGCCGAAGCCGGAGTGCGGGACGCTGCCGTAGCGCCTGAGATCGACGTACCATTCCAGGAACTCCGGCGGCAGCTTGTGGTGCGCGATCTTGGCGTTGAGCTTGTCAAGGTCGTCCTCGCGCTGGCTGCCGCCGCTCAGCTCGCCGGCGCCCTCCGGGCCCAGCAGATCGCTGCCCGCCACCGTGTGGCCGCTGGTGCCCTCCCTGACCAGATATGGCTGCTCGGCCTTGAGCCGTGCGAACTCCGGGTCGATGCGTTCACTGCCGTTGTCATTCAGCTCATCCTTGAAGTAGAAGCCCTTGATCTCGACCGGGAAGTTGGTGACGAACACCGGGCGGTCGTACTGCGCACCGATCGCCACCTCATCAGGCGCGCCGTAGTCGTCTCCCCAATGGAAGGGCCCGTAGTTGAAAACCTCAGCGACGGTTGCTTCCGCATCAGTCTCAGCTGCCCTCATGTCGTCGAGGGTTTGGATTAGCTGCAAGCCGGAGGACAGGAATCCCTCATAGATCTGTTCGGTTGTCGCGCCGAACTGCGCGGCAATCCTCTCGCTTGTGTCGTCTCGAATCAAGCTCGCTAATCTGGCGCGGTTGATTGTGTCAATCGTCTCCCCATACCTCACCCGCGGATAGGGCGTCTGCAGCGCCGGCTCCAGCACGGCCGGGTCGCGCTCCAGCAGGCGCAGGTCAGCGAGGCAGCTACTGAGCACGGCCCTGACCATGAAGGCCATCAGCTCTTCCTGGAAGGCCATGTTGTCGAAGTGGTCGAAGTAGGCCGCCTCCATCTCCAGCATCCAGAATTCCAGCAGGTGCCGGCGGGTCTTGCTTTTTTCGGCGCGGAACGTCGGGCCGAAGCAATAGACCTGCCCCAGCGCGCCGATGTCGGCCTCGTTATAGAGCTGGCCGCTCTGCGCCAGGTACACCGTGTCGCCGTGGTAGTCCACGTCGAACAGCGTCGTGGTCCCCTCGCAGGCGTTGGGGGTGAAGATCGGCGTGTCGACGCGGTAGAACCCCCGCTCGTGCATGAAGTCGCTGATCGCCTTGCTGAGCTCGCTGCGGATGCGCAGGATGGCGCTCTGGCGCTTGCCCCTCAGCCACAGGTGGCGGTTCTTCATCAGGAAGTCCACGCCGTGGCTCTTCTTGCCTATGGGATAGTCGCTGACGGTCTGGACCACCGTCAGGTGCCTCAGCTCCAGTTCGAACTCGTCCGGGTTCTTCGGGTGGGCGCGTACCTCGCCGTCGACGATGATGCTCGACTCGATGCCTATCCGCTCGACGTCGGCCCAGGTGGCTTCGCTGAGCAGCGACTGCTCGGCGACGGCCTGGATCTCCCCGCTGCCGTCCCGCAGCCACAGGAAGTAGCGGCCTTTGCTCCCGGGCTTGTTGCGCAGCCAGCAGCGCACCCGGACCGTCTGTCCGGCGTGCCCGGGGCCGATGTCTTTGATTCTCACAACCTGCACTTCATCCATGTCGTTTCCCTTGATTACAGCATGTTAGCAGAGCGGCACGCGGCGAACGCACAGCTCCGTGCATCGGTGGTGGGGATCATGGTGCCGGGCCTCGGGTGAGGCTGGCGTGTGCGTGGGGCGCTCAGGCGCCAGCCGGGCGGCCGGGCACCCGCGGATTTCGCGGACCGAGGACCAGCTGCACATGCGTCGGTCGCATCACGGACAACTATACCCCGTGGCAGGCGCGTGAACATGCCCGGCGGCCCGCGCGTTACCATAGATGGTATGCACACCGGCGCGCGCGCAGCTGCGAGGCTCGGATTCGCGATAGTGCTGCTGCTCTGCGTGCTCCTCGGCTCCTGCCAGCGCGCGGTGGAACCTGAGTACCGCGTGATCTTCTTCGACGCCCAGTGCCATCCGCATATCGAATGCCTGGCGGGGCGGTTGCTGGCCGAGACCGATCCGCGTCTCACGGCCCGGGAGCGCGGCGAGCTTTGGAACGCCTACGGGCTGAGGCCCAGCTTCGAGCGGATCGTCGAGGAAAGCGGCTTCACCTATCACGAGCTGGAGGTATTCCCGTTGACGCCGCTGGACTACGCGCGCTGGCTGATCGCGCGTGAACCACCGCCGCCGCGCGATCTGCCCTCGCTGGTGGCGCTGCTTAATGACGACCCGCGGATCCACTGGGCGGCGCCGGACGCGCTGCTGCTTGAGTGGGGCGAGCCGCTCGAGCTGCCGCCGGGCGAGGAGCTGATCATCGACGAGCCGGTCGAGGAGGCCGGCGGCCTGGACGTAGTCGATGCGCCGCTGGAGGAACCGATCGCGGAGGAGCCGGCAGTGGAGCCTGAGCCCCCCGCGGCAGGTGGGCTGCTGCCGGAGGAGTGCGGGGTCAACTTCGTCGATGAGCATTTCCGGCCGCTTCAGGGCGGGCTCAGCGCCTGGATCGCGCGCGGCATGACGCCC
>CAZSSB010000054.1:0-5439 GCA_964609245.1 uncultured Planctomycetales bacterium
GCCTACGAGCGCATCCGCAAGGTGGCGCGCACCATCGCCGACCTCGACGGCAGCGCAGACATTGAAGTCCCCCACCTCGCCGAGGCGATCCAGTACCGGAGTGGCGAGGAGAGGCTGCGGGGGTGATCATGATGGAATCAGCCGTGGAAGGGGTCCCCGACCCCGTGGTGAAGAGGGTGCCTTGCCTGTGATGCAGGGGCGGCGCATACGCCGCCCAAGGGTAGCCAGGGGTTCCTGACCCCTGGACAGATGGAAGGTCCGCCGGTCGGGGACCGGCGGCTACCGAATCCCCGTCCCCCGTCCCCTGCTACCTGTAACCTGTTCCCTGACCGCTGCTCACCGCTCACTGCCCGCGTCCGCCCTCTGCCACTGCGGAATCAGGTTGCCCAGGAATCGCCCGTCGTCGTCGCGGGTCAGTGAGAGCGCCAGCCCGCCGCAGTTGTCGGAGCGGTCCGACCTGTGGATGTCGACCATGAACGGCTCGTTGATCCAGACCGGCGCGGTGCGGCCGCTCTCGGCGTCGGCCACCAGCTGCACCTCGCGGTAGCCGGCGGTCAGCAGCGCCTCGATCAGGGGCTTTCGGGGCGTCCAGGATTCGTCGCTGCCGATCTCGATCCGGTGGTGCCTGTACACGAAGCTCGCCTGGGCCTTCGCGGCCTCGCAGGCGATCACGCGGTAGCCCGCGGGCAGCCCGATCCCGTATACCGCCAGCACGGGCCGCGCCCGTCGCTGGGCCGCCGCCGACGCGAGGCTTGTCGCGATGAAGCGCTGGGCGTGCAGCGCGTAGTGGTACGTCGAAACGGCCGGCCAGCCGAGGGTGAGCGCGGCGGCGATGCCGCTGAGCCCCAGCAGCAGCGCCCGCCCCGGTCGGTCCGTCAGCAGCCGGCGGGCGGCGATCGTCGCCGTCAGATAGGCCAGCAGCAGGCAGGGCAGGCCGGCCAGGCTGGCCCAGGTCTGCGCAACCTCCGGCGGCGCCCCGCGCAGCGTCAGGTGCAGCAGCACGGCGCACAGCACGGGCCACAGCGCGGCCAGCAGCCCCGTGGTCAGGATCGCGCGCCAAGGCCGGTCGCGGCTGCCCCTCAGCCTGACCAGCACGAGGCACAGCAGGATCGCGGCCAAGGGGCTGACCAGGGCCAGACCGAGGTGTGCTTCCGTAATCATCGCCAGCCTCCCGCTGCCGGCTCATCTTAGCAGCCCCGCCCCGGCGCGGCTTGTGATTTGCTGGGAGCGCTGGCATCCTGCCGGCATCCCCGGTAGGCGCGAAGCCTCTTCGCGCAATCCGCCGGCCGCGAATAGGATTCGCGGCTACCTGATCGCTACACGCCTGAACATTGACCCTCCCCCTGTTCGCCGCTCCCTGCTCCCTGTCCCCCTTACCGCTTACGCTTACTGCTTACAGGTTCCAGTTCCCTGACCCCTGATCCCAGTTCCCTGTAACCTGTCCTCTCTAACCTGCTCCCCCCCCCCGCTGGCCGGGCGGGCTGGGGGGTGCTAGACTGCGCTGGCGGCCGGGGGGCGGCCGCCGGCAAGGGGCGAGGGCGCGATGAAGCTGACGGTTATCTACGACAACGAGTCGCTACGCGACGACCTGGCCGCCGACTGGGGTTTCGCCTGCCTGGTGGAGGCCCACGGCCGCACCATCCTGTTCGACACCGGCGCCCGGGGCGAGCTGCTGCTGGGCAACATGGAGGCCCTCGGCATCGAGCCGGCGCGCATCGACGAGGTGGTGATCAGCCACGGCCACTGGGACCACGTCGGCGGCCTGGAGGCGCTGCTGAAGGTGCACGGCTGTCCGGTGGTGCTGCCGCGGGGCTGCGCTGCGCCGCGGGGGGCGGCTGAGGTCAGGCGCGCGGCGAAGCAGCTGCAGCTGGCGGGCGGCATCTGGTCGACGGGCACGCTCAGGGGTGGGGAGCAGTCGCTGGTGGTGGCCGTCGCGGGCGGGGTGGCGGTGGTGGCGGGCTGCGCGCATCCCGGCGTGGCGGCGATCCTTCAGGCCGCGCGGCGGGTCGGGCCGCCCCGGGCGCTGATCGGCGGGCTGCACGGCTTCAGCGACCTCGAGCAGCTGGCGCCGCTGGATCTGGTCTGCCCGCTGCACTGCACGCGCCGCAAAGAGGAGATCGCCGCGCGCTATCCCGACCGGGCGGTCCGCGGTGGCGCCGGCCTGGTGCTGAGCCTCGACTAGCCCTGGTAGCGGCGGGTTTCAACCCGCCGGCATTCGATTGGCGGGGCTGAAGCCCCGCCTACCGGGTGGCGCAAGCGTTCCGCCTGTGATCCCGTAGCGGCGGCGGCTCTGCCGCCGGATTGTGTAGGGGCGCCATTCATAGCGCCCGCCCGCCCCCGGGACTATGGGCGGCCCTGTCCGGGGTACTACGTCCCGCCGTGGGCGTAGACATCTGAGATGTCCGCAGCCAGGGCCGTCTGCAGTACCGAACTGGTCCCTATCCCCTGAACACTGACTACTGAATCCCGACCCCTGATCCCTCTCCGTGTCCTCTGTGGCTGATCCCGCCGCTGCGGGCGAAGCATGGCTTCGCCCCTACTCCCTGTCCCCTTGAACCTTCTCCCTTCCCCCTGACCCCTGCTTCCTGACCCCGCCCGGTCCTCTGCGGTACTATTAGGGCAACGCTCTCCGGCACACAGGCCAGGAATCGGGAGGTCGGTATGTCTCACTACACGGCGCGACGCAGTCTGCTGCTGTTCGCGATCATCATCCTCGCGGGCTGTGGCGGGGGGACGCGGCACGATGCGCCACCCGCCGGCGGCCCTGATTCCGCTCAGGCGCCGCTGATCCTGGCCGGCCTGCCGCCGCTGCCCGAGGGCCGCGCCGCAAGCGCCACGGAGGAAACGGAAATCAGCGGCTCGAACACCTGCGACCGCTCCGCGAATGCCATCAACGATGGCAATTCGCTGGAACTGGTCTCCGGTTCGGATGCGCTGTCCTGGGGCATCTGGCGCATTCACCAGCCGCTGCTGTTCATCACCGGTATTGAGGTCGTGCTGGATGTTCCCGCCGGTGAGGAGGCCTGGATCGCCCTGTCAGATTACAGCCGCGGCACCTGGGATCTTGAAGGTCCGGTGACTGCGGGCAGGACCCTGGTCCCGGACGAAGCCCGCCACCGGTCCGAGCAGGGCGACCTGTATCTGGCGGTAGTCGCACACGAGGGTGATATTCCGACGGTGCACAAACTCGTGCTGACCACGGACAACGGCTGGACGATTGTCACGGTGGACGGCGCGGAAGACGTGGGCGGGCACTGCTCCCTCGCCGTAATCGGCGGTCATCCCGCGATCAGCTACTACCTTGAGGATCAGGGAGACCTGAAGTATGCCTGGTCCGGCACGGTGAGGGGGGGCGATGCCGCGGACTGGACCACGACCTTCGTGGACAGCGGCGCAGTGGACGTGGGCAAATTCACCTCACTGGCGATAGTTCAGAGCCAGCCGGCGATCAGCTACTACGACGTCTCAAACGGCGCCCTGCGCTACGCCCGGCGCAATGCGACCCTGCCTCCGGACCCGCCGACCTGGAGCCGGGTGATCGTGGACACCGACGATTACGGGACTGACGTGGGGAAATACAGCTCGCTGGCGGTGGTGGATGGCAGGCCCCTGATCAGCTACTACGACTACTCAAACCACGATCTCAGGCACGCCGTGTCGATGACGACCACGGGCACGGATGCGTCAGACTGGGTCACCTACGTCACCGATGGCGACGACGAGGTGGGGAAGTGCTGCTCGCTGGCGGTGGTGGATGGCAGTGCGGCGGTCAGCTACTACGACACCAGCGAGGAGCGGCTGAAATACAAGAGATTCGGCGACCCCGCCACCGTAACCGTGCACGTCATCGAGGAGTGCTGGGAGCCAATCACATCGCTGGCCGTCGTTGCGGGTGCGCCGGCGATTGCCTACCCCAGCAACAGCACGTCCGGCCTGGTCTACAGCCGCAGTTCCACACCGCACGGCTCAGATGCAGGCGACTGGACTCACAGGGGCATAGATCCGGGTGCGGAGGTCGGATGGGGGGCTTCACTGGCGGTAGTGGACGGGCGGCCGGCCATCGCCTACCGATACGTCGACTACTACGGTCCCGGCAGCAGCCTGCTGATGTTCGCCTGGTCCTCGGGGCCGACCGGGATGAACTGGGAAGATTGGGGGAAGGTGCTGGTGGACGGGGGCGAGGATGAATGCACAGGCCACTCCGCCTCGCTGGCGGAGGTGGATGGCCTGCCCGCGATCGCTTATCACGACGCCAATGCCGGCCAGCTGAAGTACGCGATCCGTCTGGGCCCGTAGTCCGGGAGCGCCACAACAGGATAGGAGGAGCACAGCAGATCATCCACCCTTATGGAAGGGGTCCCCGACCTGTGGTGACGCGAGCCTCCCGCTTGCGATTGGTAAGGGCGGCGTATACGCCGCCCACATGTTGGGTGGGAGCCCTATACGGCTCCCCTACGAATATACTGACCACTGACCACTGAACCCTGACCCCTGATCCCCCTCTGTGCTCTCTGTGGTTGAGAGCAGTTCAAGTTGCAGGTTCAAGTCGTAGCCGCGCGGCATGCGCGCCAATCCGGCGGCAGGGCCGCCGCCGCTACGGGTGCGGACTTCGGACATCGGACCTCGGACTGCCCGGGATTTTGGACCGGGCGCTATGGGCCGGATTTAGCAGAAGTTAGCATTGCTTAGCATCCCGGGGCGGCCGGCGACGTAAACCTGAACTTACAGCTTGAACTGCCCGCAGTTTTTACCAGCGCCTAACATCTCTTAACATCGGGGCGTGGCGGCGAATGGCGGGCTGGAAGCCCGCCCTACCGGTGGGGATGGCGAGTCTTTACCGGTACTTGGGACTGCTTAACACGGTGCGGAGGGCGTAAACCTGAACTTACCGCTTGAACCGCCCGAATTTCTAGCGGTGCTTAGCATTTCTTAGCATTCCTTAACATCTTGGCGGGGCTGGGGACCTAAACTTGAACTTACAGCTTGAACCGCCCGAATTTTTAGCGGTACTTAACATCTGAGTCGCCGCGCTCAGATCCGGCCGGCCGAGAATGTGCTATAATTGCGACACAGTCTCAAGGAGCAACACATGCCAGCCATACTGATCAAGCACAAGGTGGCGGACTTCGCCGTCTGGCATCAGGCCTATCAGGACCACGGCGCGACGCGCACCGCGGCGGGCGCGCTGGGCTCGCTGGTCTGCCAGGGCGAGGACGATCCCAGCAGCGTGACGGTCGTCATCGAGTTCCAGAGCCTCGACCAGGCCCGCGTTTTCCTGGCCAGCGAGGAGCTGGCCCGGAAGATGCAGGCCGCCGGCGTGCTGGGGCCGCCCAGCTTCGAGTTCCTCAGCACCACCCGCCGGTACCCCAGCTAGCCCCACGCGATCGGCGCGGCGGGCGGGGCGGCGCTGCGGTACCATTAAGGCATTGCTCGCCGGCG
>CAZSSB010000054.1:5539-17312 GCA_964609245.1 uncultured Planctomycetales bacterium
AGCATCGGCGAGGCGCCGGGCTCGCTGCCCGCGCTGCCGCGGCCGCTGGACGTCCCGCGCGCTGCCTCGACGCCGCCGACGGAGGGCGATCTCTATCGCAGCGGCGAGCAGGACGACTCGGCGCTGCCCAGCCAGCGGGCGATGTCCAAGACCGGGGACATGGAGTTCACTCCCGACTGGGACCTCGGCGACGTGGCCACCCCCGACCGCCTGGCCTACGCAGGCTTTCGCTTCACCAACCTGAGCGAATACGCCGGCATGGAGCGGATCAAGCTGAACTGGAGCATCCCGCCGGCTGCGTACCAGCACCTTTACCTCGCGGTGGCGGACTTCAGCCGCAACGCCTGGCGCTGGTATCAGGTGCCGGGCGCCGACTACGTCGATCTGGCGGCGTTTGACGACAGCATCAGTGGCGCCGATGAGCTGTACGCGCTGGTGCTGCTGGCCGGCACGGACTCCGCCAGTTTGCGCTGGATCATGCTCGGCGACCGGCTTACTCCGGTGGCCTCGATGGTCACGGATCTGAACCCCGACAAGGCGTGCAACGTGGCGCCGCTCACGGTGAACTTCGACGCGCGGGGGAGCCACGTGACCGGCGGCGAGATCATGCTCTGGGACTTCGACTTCGAGGACGACGGGACATGGGACGAGGTGGGCGACGAGGACGGGCAGACGGCGCACACCTACAGCGATCCCGGCGCGACCGCCTGCCGGCTGCGAGTCCACGACGACGTCGGCCAGCAGGACGAGTTCGTGGTGGAGTTCTGGGTGGTGAACCCGGCCAACGTGCCCCCGACCGCGCACTTCACGGCGACGCCGAATGGCGGCGCCGCGCCGCTGGCGGTGGACCTCGACGCCTCGACTACCACGGACGACACGGGCATCCGGAGCTACGAGTGGGACCTGGAAGGCGACGGGCTGTTTGAGACCGACACGGGCGATTCACCGCTGCTCAGCCACATCTTCGGGATCAACGGCACCACCACCGTGGCGCTGATGGTCACCGACATGGACTACGCGACCCACCTATATACCGCGCCGGTCACCGTCTCCAGCGGCTTCGGCCACGCGGTGGTCGCCAGCGGCTATAACATCGCCCGCCCGGTGTCGGCGGCCACCTGCGGGACTGGCGTCAATCAGCGGGCCTGCGTCGCCTGGCAGGACTTCGGCGAGAAGGACCTCAAGTTCTCGATCGCAACAGACATCAACAGCAACAGCTATGCCGCGCCGGTGGACCCGGTTGCCACGGAGGACAACTGCGGCTACAGCCCGGCGCTGATCTGCCCCGGCGCGGGCAACCCGCTGATCGCCTTCGGCGAGTATCCCGGGGACCACAAGTACAACCTGTACGTGGTGCGGGCGACGGATCTGAGCGGCTCGGCATGGGACAGCCCCGTGGCGATCGGCATTGACCAGCACACCGGCGGCGAGAACGCGCTGGCCAGCGTGTTCGGCAAGCCGTCGATCGTCTCGGTGGCCAACGCCGATACGCAGGGCAGCACCAGCCTCTACTTCTACCAGGCCACCGACGGCACGGGCACCAGCTGGAGCGCGGGCCAGAAACTGCTGGACGGCCCGACGACCGGGCGGGTCTCGGGGCTGTCGATCATCGGTGCCGTCATCGGCTTCATTGAGGTGCCGGTGGTCAGCTACGTTGCCTCCGCCAGCAATCCGGCGCAGCACGACGTGGGCGTGATGCGCGGCATGAATCAGACGGGATCGACCTGGAGTGGCCCGGTCACAATGGTGGACCGCATTGCCTGGAACACCTCGCTGGCGATGGTGGCGGGCTACCCCGCGCTGGCGGCCGGCAGCGGCGCCTCGGGCGGCAGCCTCTACTACGGGCGCGCCGGTGACGTGGCCGGCGATACCTGGCCCGACGGCATCGTGGAGCTGCTCAGCGGCGGCTACGGCGGCGACTGCGACCTGGCGCTGGTGGACGGCGTACCGGCGATCTGCTTCAATTCGTACACGGGCGGCAATCTGTGGTACGTGGATGCCGCCGACGCGAACGGCACCAGCTGGAACGATCCCTACATCGTGGCCAGCAGTGGGATCGTGGGCGATCACTGCAGCATGACCGTCATCAACTACGACACGCCGGTGATCTTCTACTACGACAATGACAACGACAACCTGATGGCGGCCTACTGGGTGCCCTGAGTACCGGGGCACGGCCGTGCTAGACTCAGGCATGGCCGGCTCAAGAGGCGCGAGGACCGCTGGCTGGGCAGCCGCAGTCGTAGTGCTGCTCGGCGCGGGCACCTGGCTGGCGCTGCGTTCGATCGGCCCGCTGCTTGCACCTGAATGGGAGGCGCCGGAGCACACGCCCGTAGTGATCAGCACCCGCGGCCACTTCCACGATGGTGAGCTGACAGCTACTCATACAGACTATGACTACGCCGTGCGGGGCGCGCTGCCGGGCCTGGCCGCGGGGACTGCACCGCCAGCTGATCTGATCATCACAGTTCACGGCTTCAATAACACCGAGCTCAAGGCGCTCAGCAAGTTCGACACGGCCCAGGCAGGTCTGCGCACTGCGGGCTACGACGGCGCCCTCGTCGGCTACAGCTGGGATGCCGACACCCAGCACGACCCGCTGTCCGCCACCGGCTACCGCGAAGGCCGCCGGCACGCGGTGGGCAACGGACCCAAACTGGCCCGCTTCATCCTGGACTACCGCGCGACCTGTCCCGATACCCGCGTGCACCTGATCGGTTACTCGATGGGGGCACGTGTGGCGCTGGAGGCGCTGCTGGCGGCGGACACCGATGAGGCGCTCGGCGGCGGCTGGATGGTGGACACCGTGCACCTGGTCGGCGCGGCGGTGGACAACGAGGAGGTGGAGCTTGGCGAGCGCTACGGCGCCGCGATTGAGCGTCGCTGCCGGGTGCTGGTCAACTACTTCAGTCCGGCCGACAGCAAGCTGGCGATGTTCTTTCCCTTCAAGGAGGGCGACCGCGCGCTGGGGCAGGCCGACATCGAGCACGCCGACCGCGCCCCCGGTAACTACCGGACGCTGGACGTGCGGACCGAGCTGATCAGCTACGATGAAGCCGGCAGCCCTGAACCGGGCGAGTTGGGCGAGAATCACTCGGGCTACCTGGGTAACCGCAGTCCCGGCGGCGAGTTGCTTGACGACGGGGTGATGGACCTGGTGGCAGCCGAGATTGCTGAGCTGGGCACTGCCGCGCACTAGGCACCACGGCTCAATGTGGAGTGGGCTTCAGCATAACCGCAAGGAACCGCTTGCCGCCGGGCAGTGGCACTTCCCGCGCGCGGTAGACCGCCAGTCCGGCAGCGGCGGCTGCAGCCAGGAACTCCTCCGGATCGACCAGCCGCATCACGGGCGCCAGGCACTCGAGGCTTCGGAACTTCGTCGGTGTGACCTGCGCGCAGGCGTCGCCGGGCAGTTGCAGAACGGCAGCCAGCGTACCGGCGGGAGCCAGCCAGTCCGCAATTCGGCTGAGCAGCGGTGCCGGTTGCAGGTACTCGAAGACCAGTGTAGCGCTGATCAACTCGAAGGCAGCGGCAGCAAGCTCGCAGGTCGTCAAGTCCTCTGCGAGCAGCTGGAGCCCCGGCAGCCGCTGAGCGAAGCGCGTACGGGCGATCTCAAGGTACCGCGGGTTGATGTCCACCCCCACGACCTGTGATGTGATTTGCGGATCGATGTGCTCGAAGCCGTTGCCGGTGGCGCAACCCAGGGCGGCCACGCGCGCCGGCCGCAGTTCACGATAGGCTTCGCCGAACAGCTCGCTAAGCACCTGTAGCTGGCCTACCTCGGGCGAAGCCATGTGGCCTTCGTAGTCCTCAGCGGGGATTGCCAGCCACGGATTGTCCCGCCCGCCGATGTCTGGTGTCGCCATGCCCTTCTCACGTCCTCCGCGAGATACGCTGGGGCTGAAGCTCGATCGCCATCGGGCGATTGTAGCGCCCGCGCGATACGAGGGGTCCGACGCGGGTAGATATCCTACCAGGTCAGAACGGACCAAGGCGGAAAGATGATCACCTTCAGGCGCAGCAAGGACCGCGGTCACGCCAATAACGGCTGGCTCGACACTTACCACAGCTTCAGCTTCAACACCTATCACGATCCGGACTGGATGAAGTTCAGTAGCCTGCGCGTCCTCAACGAGGACCGCATCGAGCCCGGCTACGGCTTCTCGCCGCACTCGCACCAGGAGATGGAGATCATCACCTACGTCGTCGCCGGCGAGGTGAAGCACGATGACAACGCCGGCAGCAGCGGTGTCGTGCGCGCCGGAGGCGTGCAGGTCATGAGTGCCGGCACCGGTATCGTGCACAGCGAGGTCAACCCATCCGACAGCGAGCCGCTGCATTTGATTCAGATCTGGCTGCTGCCCGACGAGGCGGGCGTCAGTCCGCGTCACGAGCAGCGCAGCTTCCCGCCGGCCGAGCGCCGGGGCGAACTGACCATGCTGGTCGGCCCGCTGTCGAGCGCCCCGGAGCACGGCGCGCTCGGCATCCACTCCGACTCGTTCCTCTACGGTCTGGCGCTCGCCGACGGCCAGCAGGTGAGTCACGAGCTTGCCAAAGGCCGCCGGGCCTGGGTGCAGGTCATCGCCGGGCAGCTGCAGCTGAACGGAATGCAGCTGGCGGCCGGCGACGGGGCGGCGATCAGTCAGCAGCGGCGCGTGGTGCTGACGGCGGACGGGGATGTCGAGGCGCTGCTGTTCGATCTGGCCTAGCTGACCGCGCATCGCTTAGAATTAGATGCCGGCCAGTCTGCTCACTTCGCGGCCGGACGGGAGGCATAGGATGGCTAGCGCAAAGCGAGCGCTCACTCCGGGAGCGCGGGTTCTGTTCGTGATCACGTGGATTCTCCTGCTGCTGTGGGCGGCCTGGTGGATCGTGGGCAAGTTGATGCTCGTGATGTCGCCGCGCTCCGCATTGGGACCGCTGGGCATGGTGGAAGCTCTGCTGATCCCGATCGTGATCGTGGTGATTATCCTGGTGTCGATTCGATTGCCGCTGCTGGGCGGCATCCTGCTGATCATTGAGTCGGTGATCGCCTGGTTCCAGTTCGACATGGGCTTCGAGATGACCTTCGGCCTTGGGGAGACCACCGTGCTGACGCTGACCTTTCCGGCGATCGTGATCGGCATTCTGCTGATCATCTGCTGGCAGGCCGCGCGTGCGCCCCAGCCCGGGCCGGCCTAGCCCTCCTGTGCTAGGCTAGCCCGATGCAGGAGGCGATCGACCAGCTCGGGCGGGAAGTGGCGCAGCAGGCGCAGGTGGAGCTCGCCGGACGCAGCTTCGGGGCGGTCGGCGCGGTCGACTACCTTGGTGCGGACGCCGCC
Organism: uncultured Planctomycetales bacterium; assembly: GCA_964609245.1. GTDB lineage: Bacteria > 4484-113 > 4484-113 > 4484-113 > JAFGCY01 > JAFGCY01. The sequence goes on from CAZSSB010000054.1 coordinate 10,861, forward strand.
GCCGCGGATGACGAGCCGCACTGGCAGCTGCGCTGGCGCGCGGACCTGACGGGTGAGCAGCGCGAGGTGCAGCTGGTGATCCTGCCCGAATTCCTTGAGATGGACCGGGAGCTGCTGGTCAGCCAGCTGGTGATCATGCTGTCACAGCAGGTGCTGGAAGGGCTGACGGCCTAGCCGGCGTCAGCCGCGGCCTGATCGTCGATGCGCCTCAGATAGCCGCGATAGATGTCCTCGCGCGTCTGATCCCCCATCTCGTGGGCCAGCCGCAGCCGCTCGGTGGCGTATTCCCGGGCGGCGGCGTACTGGCCGGCTGCGAGCAACTGGTCCACCTGCGCATCGCCGCCGCCACCCGGCGTGGGCGCATTGCTGTCCGCGCGATCCGCGAGGTATTCGCGCATGAAGCGCTGCACCCGGCCGCGCTCGGCGGTCTCCCGGGCTTTCTCCATCGAGGCCTCGAACAGCACGTAGGCGCCGAAGACCAGCAGCGCCAGCGGGCCGAACAGCAGGCCCATCCAGGCCCACGGCGCCCCGTTGCTGAAGCGCTGTTCTGCCATGTGGTAGAGCGCGACCGCGATCGTGATCTGCACCGTCACGCTGATCGCCCAGAACCAGAACAGCACCATCGGACTCATCGTCGGCTCCTACTCACCAGTCGGCTCCGTGGGGCCTACCCACTGGGCACCGGCCTCGTCGATCACCAGCACCCGGCCTAGCGCGTCGACCAGGGCCGGTATACGCCAGTTGTCCGCCGCCGCCGTGGGCAGCAGGTGCTGGGGAAACGGCGGATCGTCCACCGCTGGGGGGCCGCTGCCCCGGGCCGGCGCCTCGTTCTCCTCGCGGCTGGAGTCTCCCGGGGGTGCGGCCGGCTCGCGGTGCAGCGTGCCCGCGGCCAGGTCGAACTCCCAGCGCTCGTAGGCGGCGTCCGCGAACACCGCCACGCTGATGTAGTCGCCCTCAACCTCGACGGCAGCCGGTTCGTCGAACTCGCCGGGGTACACGATCCTGGTCAGCGGCTGGCCACTGAGCGGCCAGCGGTCGAGCACTTCAACGTGCCCGCCACTTGTGGGCGCGCGGTCGAAGCTAACGAACTCGTAGCGCCGGTAGTCGTACTGCAGGCTGAGCAGGCCCCGCTCCGCTGTCAGACCCCAGAGCTGGATGTCAGCCACCGGTCCGCCCCCCTTGAGGTTGATCGACCACCAGACCCGGCCAGTCGTGGTGTCGAGCGCTGTCAGGTACGGCGCGGAGCCGAAAGGAAACAGCAGGTCCGGCGCCGGTTTGCCGGCAACGTCCGCGCTGGCCACATAGGCGGTTTCGCGGTCCAGGGACCCGGTGGCCGGACTCAGAAGTGTGGCATAGCGGCCGCCCCAGAGCATCCCGCCATCGGTGTCCAGCAGTGTGCAACCCAGCGCGGGCAGGTACTCCGATTCCGGCAGCGCCGCCAGCGCAACCAGCGGCGGCCGGCAGACCAGCGGGAAATGGCCCGTGTGGCGATGGGCCCGGTCGCCCAGCGCCCAGGTGGTTACCTGCAGCTGGTCGTCGAGGGCCGTAACCAGCACCGGCGGACCCGGCGCGACGATCTGGTAGGGGCGGGCGCCACGCCGCCGCAGCCGCCACTGCGGCGTGTCAGCATTCTGGTAGGCCAACTCGCCGTTGGCATAGCTCAGCTCACCGGCCACCGTGTAGCCCGGCGTAGAGGCTGTGGTTACCTGCGGCTGCTCGTTGCATGACGCCGCCAGCGCCAGCCAGACCGCCAGGCACAACCCCCAGGCCATGCGCTGAGTATAATCTGTGTCGAAGGCAATCCCCCGCACGGAGATGACAGACAGATGACGCTGGTCACAGACGTTGACGTATCGATGCAGCCGGACGAGTCGTTTATCGCCCTCGAGCTGCTGCCCGTCGTCGAACAAGCGGCGATCGAAAGCGCCAAGCTGATGGGCTGCGGCGACCGCAACGCCGCGGACCAGGCCGCGACCGAGGCGATGCGGCAGGCGATGGACGGCTGCGACATCGACGGCACGATTGTGATCGGCGAGGGCGAGCGCGACGAGGCGCCGATGCTGTTCATCGGCGAGAAGGTCGGCAATGCCTCCAGCGAGCACAAGATCGACATCGCGGTCGATCCGCTGGAGGGCACCAACCTCTGCGCCACCGGTGCCAACAACGCGATCGCGGTGATGGCCGTCAGCGAACCGGGCGGGCTGTTGCACGCGCCGGACATCTACATGGACAAGCTGATCGTGCCGTCCAGCGCGGTCGGCAAGGTCGATCTCGATGCCCCGATCGCGGAGACGGTCAAGATCGTCGCCGAGTGCCTGGACCGCGAGGTGCCGGAGATGGTGGTGACGGTGCTGGACCGGACGCGCCACGAGAAGCTGATCAGCGAGCTGCGCAAGGTCGGCGCGCGGATCAAGCTGATCGGCGACGGCGACCTCAGCGCGGGGATAACGGTAGCGGTCCGCGGCACCGGCGTGCACATGGTGGCCGGCGCCGGCGGCGCGCCGGAAGGCGTCATCACCGCGGCGGCGCTGAAGTGCCTCGGCGGCGAGATTCTGGCGCGGCTGGCGCCCAAGGACGACGCCCAGCGGGAGCGCTGCGAGCGGATGGGCGTCAATCCGGACAAGCTGCTGCGCACCGAGGATCTGGCGCCGGGCAAGCATATCGTGTTTATCGCCAGCGGGGTGACGCGCGGCGACCTGCTGGACGGCGTGCGGTTCTTCGGCAACGGCGCCCGCGTGGACAGCCTGATGATGACGTATTCCTCCAAGGTGGTCCGCTTCGTGGAGAGCATCCACCTGACCGAGCGCGAGCAGGGAGTCCCGATCCGCCGCGAATAAGAGGTGGCTATGAAGGTGCTGTGCGTAATGGGCAGCCCCCGCAAGGGTGGCAATACCGATTCGGTGCTGCGCTGGGTCGAGCAGGACCTGACGGCCGCCGGACACGAGGTGGACCACGTCGACGTGATCGACTACGAGATCGGCGGCTGCACGGGCTGCAACACCTGCAAGCTGGAGCCGGACAAGCCCGGCTGCATCATCGAGGACGACGCCGACGGCCTGCTGCACCAGATGATCGAGGCCGACCTGACGCTGATGGCCACGCCGCTGTACTGCTGGGGGATGACCTCGCAGCTCAAGGCACTGGTCGATCGCTCCTACAGCCTCAAGAAGCCGCTGCCCGATGGCACGCACGTCTCGCTGATCGCGGGCAAGCGGATCGCGCTGCTGGTCACCTGCGCCGGTCCCTACGAGGGCAACGCCGAGGTGCTGAGCACGCCCTTCGACCGCATTGCCTGGTGGTCTCAAACCGAGGTGGCGGGCACGCTGTTCATCACCGGCTGCACCAGCCCCGACGCGCTGCCGGAGGATGCCCGCGACCGCGCCGCGCGGTTCGCCGCCGAGATTGCCGCGCAGTAGCGGCCTACTGCACGTCGATGATGTCGATGTCGCCGGTTGGGTATTTGACGTAGCGCGGCCGGTCGATCTTGGCCAGCTGCCCGAGCACGTTCTGAATCCGGCGCGCGGCGGTCAGCAGCTCCCCGACCATCGCCGCGCGGTCCTCCTGTGACATGTCCTCGTCCTGCAGCATCTGCCCGATCGCGATGATGCCGGTCAGCGGGTTGTTGATCTGGTGCTCGCAGGTGGCGGTCGTCGAGCGAATGGTCTTGAGTTCGGTCATCCGCTTCTCGACGTCGCGCAGCATCATCAGTGTGCGGTGCTGGTCGGTGATGTCCTCGATCACGATGTGCAGGCCGGTGGCCCGGCCATGACGGTCCCGCACCGGCAGGTAGATGATGCTGTAGTGACGCGTGCCGCCGTCGACTACCGGCACGTTCTCATAGCAGCTTTGCTCGCCGGCCAGCGCGAAGTCGACCTGGGCCTGCATCACCTCGTAGAACGCCGGCCCGACGGCGTCCAGCAGATGCATACCGATCAGCTCCGCCGTCTCGCGGCCGAACCACAGCTGCGCGATGCCGTTCATCCACTGGATGCGGTGGTCGCGGTCGATGTGCAGCAGCAGCAGCGGAATGGAGTCGGTGATCTGCCGCAGCAGCCGTGCCTCGCGCCGCCAGTAGAGATGCTCCCGGCGCCAGCGCCGGAAGCGGGGAATCAGCAGGCAGATGGCCACCGTCGCCGCAGCTCCGGCTATCAGCATTATCGCAGGGTAGACAACGTCTGTCATTTAGGCCTGTCTCAACCCTTCCTTATCGGTTGTCGGCGGATGCAGGTCTTCAGCATTCGCCAACCCAGCCGCCATAACCGGCGGAACCTGGACCGCCATACTTAGGTTACCCCATTCCATTGGTATATGCGATTAAACATAGGTTCAATCTGCAAAGGCGGATTGAGTCGACCACCGCCCTCGCGGCCGGCGCCCTGGCCGTCGCTGCTAGAATCATGTAGGGCTGGGCACGGGTCCGCCAGGCACACCGGAGGCTGACGATGCAGGACCAGACTCTGATTTCGGCGATCAGGTTCGATGGCCGGGGCGCGGGTACGGACTGCGCGGAGGACGAGATCGCGCGGTGGACGCCGGACCAGGGCGTGTTGTGGCTGCACTTCAACTACGGCCAGCCGCGCATCCATGAGTGGCTGGAGGGCAGGTGCGGCCTCGATCCGGTGGTGGTGGAGGCCCTGATCGCCGAGGACGCCCGGCCACGGTCGTTTACGGACGGCGACCGCCTGTTCGTGGTGCTGCGCGGCCTGAACCTGAATCCCGGCGCCGAGTTGCTGGACATGGTGTCCGTGCGGGCCTGGATCGAGCCCGGGCGGATCATCACGGTGCGCCAGCGCAAGGTGATGGCGGTCGAGGACGTGCGGCAGGCGCTGTACGGCGGGACCGGGCCCCGCGATGCCGGCACCTTCCTGGTGCAGCTCTGCGGGCGGTTGACGCAGCGGATCGCGATGGCGGTCTCTCAGGTCGAGGAGCAGGAGGACGCCGCCGAGGACCTGGTGGTGCAGGAAGGCAGCCGCCGGCTGCGCCCCGTGCTCAGCGATCTGCGCCGCCGCCTGATCAACCTCAGACGCTACCTGGCGCCGCAGCGGCAGGTGATCAGCCAGTTCCAGTCCGACCAGCTGTCTTGGCTGGGCGCGGAGCACAAGTCGCGGCTGCGGGAGATCGCGGATCGCGTCACCCGCTACGTGGAGGATCTCGACGCGGCGCGCGAGCGAGCGGCGGTGGCCCAGGACGAACTGGAGAGCCGGCTGGCGGAACAGCTGAACAGGAACATGTACGTGCTGTCCGTGGTTGCCGCGATCTTCTTGCCGCTGAGCCTGCTGACGGGATTGCTGGGGATCAACGTGCTGGGCATACCGGGGGCTGACAATCCATATGGGTTCTATGTGGTCTGCGGCTGCCTGGCCGTGATCGCCGCGGCGCAGATCTGGTTCTTCCGCCGCACGCACCTGATGTAGACCTGTAGCGCGCGGCCGCCGGCGCAGCGCCTGAGGCGTGCCGCCCGCCCGGAGGACACAATGGACACAATGCAGTCAGTAGTGGGCAGTATCGACTGGGACAGCATGGTGCTGGTGGGCGTGCAGATCGGGCTCGTCATCATCGCCGCGGCGCTGGCCAGCTTCGTCTTCGTGAAGCTGCTGTCGCGCTTCGAGCGTACGCTGGTCAAGCGCGGGCTGGCGGAAGGCGAGACGCCCAGCGAGTCGCGCAAGCGGGCCCAGACGCTGATGGGGCTAGCGCGCCAGGCGGTCGTCCTGACCATCTGGGTGCTGGCGCTGATGATCGTGCTCAGGGAGCTGGGCGTGGAGATCGGCCCGCTGCTGGCGGGTGCGGGCATCGTCGGGCTGGCGCTGGGCTTCGGTGCCCAGAGCCTGGTGAGCGACTTCTTCGCCGGGTTCTTCCTGGTGATGGAGAACCAGGTGCGGGTGGGTGACGCCGTGCGGGTCAACGGCACCTGGGGATACGTCGAGCAGCTGAACTTCCGGACGCTGGTCCTCCGCGACCTGACCGGCGAGATTCACATCTTCCCCAACGGGACGATTACGACGCTCAGCAACATGTCGCATGAGTGGTCGGCCCATGTCTTCGAGGTCGGCGTAGCCTACAAGGAGAACACCGACGTCGTTGTCGAGATCATCCAGCAGGTGGGCAGCGGGATGCGCGGCGAAGAGGCCTATGCCGACCTGATCATTGAGGACCTGGAGATCTTCGGCGTCGATCAGTTCGCGGACTCGGCGGTGGTGATCAAGGGCCGGATCAAGACCAGGCCGCTCAAGCAGTGGATCGTCGGCCGCGAGTTTAACCGGCGGGTGAAGCTGGCCTTCGACCAGCGCGGCATCGAGATTCCCTTCCCGCACCGGACGGTGTACTTCGGCGAGGCCAGCCCCCCGATCGCCGTCAGTCGCGATGATGACGCCGCGAGCGAAGCGAAGAAGGACGCTTCCTGACCTCGGGGTGTGTCGGCCATGAGTCTTGACTCGCCTGGCCCGGCGACCTGC
>CAZSSB010000054.1:17412-19985 GCA_964609245.1 uncultured Planctomycetales bacterium
CCGATTCCAGATAATCTTGCACGCTGAGCGGTATAATACTCAGCCGCACGGCGCTCGCCGGTGGAGTTATTCCAGAGGCTATTTGACATGCAATCTGCACTGCACGCGACTACACTGCTGTTAGTACTAGCACTGCTGGGCTGTGCCGGACACACACCGATCCACGTATCCACCGGCGGCGCCGGCGCCGCTCATACCTCCGCATTCGATGCAGATGCGGCGCCTGCCGAGGCGGAAAACGACACCTGGCGGCAGTGGCTGACCGCGCCCGGGCAGGCCGGCGTTGACTTCGACCCACGGCGCATCGCGGTCATCTTCAACGCGGCGGCGACGATTCCCCCGACCATGGACGCCCTGAGACTGCCTGCGGGCCAGCGCGCGGCGGATCAGCCGAACGGGCTGCTCCGCGAGAACGCACGTTTCGAGCGCATCACCGACTACCTGGCGGCCAACTACGGCCTCAGCATTCGCCAGCAGGTCTACTGGGGCAAGGCCAACTTCGCCAGCTTCGATCTGCCCGAGGGCCTCGACGGTGCTGCGCTGCTGGCACGGCTGAACAGCGCCTATCCGGGCCTGATCGAGCGCGCTTACTACGACCGGCTGGCTCAGCCGGCCTGGACACCCACCGACCCCGACTACTTCGACTCCAATCAGTACGGCGGCGTGCTCTGGGGCATAAAGCTGACCAACTGCGCCGAAGGCTGGGATTACACCCGCGGGGATCAGTCCGTGCGGGTTGCCGTCGTCGACTCCGGGGTGCGCCACACCCACGAGGAGCTTGCCGCGACGGTGCTCTCACCGGATGACCTGGCGGGCGAGATTCCCGAGGGCTTTACCCTGGATATCGCCAACGGCGACAACACCGTCGAGGACCTCTCCGGCCACGGCACGATGTGTGCCGGCGCGGTGGCGGCGGCCGCCAACGGCAACACCATCATCGGCGTAGCCCCCGACTGCCGGGTAATCCCGGTCAAAGTCAACAACAACGGAACGTTCCCCTGGACCGACGGCTATGCCGGCATCGTGCTGGGGCACCTGCTGGGCGCCAGGGTGATCTCCTGCAGCTGGGGCCACTACGGCGGCTTCGACAATCAGGAACTGACGATCATCAACCAGGTCACGGACGGCGGCAGCCTGGTGCTCGGCGCGGCGGGCAACGAGAGCTCGACGTCTTCGCACTACCCCTCGGATTTCGACCGCGTGGTCGCCGTCGGGGCCTCCGATCCGTGGGACGTGCGCAGCAGCTTCAGCAACTACGGCGACGCGGTCGACATCGCCGCGCCGGGCCAGTGGATGAAGCGTGCGCGCCACGAGACAGACAGCAGCTACAGCGATGACGGCGGTGGCACCAGCTATGCCTGCCCCCTGGTGGCTGGCGCGGCGGCGCTGCTGTTCAGCCTGGACCCGGAACTGACGCCCGCCGATGTCAAGGCGCTGTTGGAGACGACCGGCGATCCGGTCGCCGGCTTCGGCGAGGGCGTGCTGCGACTGAACGTGGGCGCCGCTATAGCCGAGCTGGCCGCCGTGCACGTCAGCATTCCCTATCAGCCGACCAAGCTGGTTCACGCCGGCGTGGTGAGCATCACGGCGGAGGTGGCTGGTGAAGCCGACCGCGTGGACTGCCTGCTGAACGGCAGCGTGGTGGACTCCAAAACCGCCGCGCCCTGGGACTTCGCGATCGACACGAGTGGGATCGAGTTCGGTCTGGCGCGGATCGAGTTCATCGGTCACCAGGGCACGGATACCTCCAGCGCCGAGATCAGCCTGGTGGTCGACAACAGCGCCGGAGCGTTCCCGGTTGTCGAGGGGTTCGAGGACCCCAGCCGGGCAGTCGTTCCGCTGGATATCAAGGACTACGACCCGGCAGTGCTGGACGCCGTGCGCACCTTCGGCGACATGGGCGTCTACTGGACGCCGGCGGAGGTCGCAGCGGGCGGTCCGGGAGCGTGGAGCACCACCACCGCCGATGCCTACGAGGGGCTCAACGCGATGTACTGCGGGCAGGACGGCAATACCTATGGCGGCCTGGAACTGGATGTGCTGGTCTCGCGCCGCATCGACCTGACCCAGGCCGAAGATCCCACCATGGTGTTCCATCACCACTACAACATCCAGCGCAAAGCAAACATTCGGGACCGTGGCTGGGTCTATGTGACGACCGACGACGGCCAGAGCTTCACGCCGGCCATCCTGCGCAGTGGTGAGGAGGCGCTGTTCAGCGGCTATCAGGCCGCCTGGACCACGGTGGAGGTCGATCTCGGCGACTATGCCGGCCAGCAGGTGCACGTGGTGCTGGCCTTCGAAAGCAACAAGAATACGGCCGGTGAAGAGGACGGCCAGCCGGCAGGCTGGTGGGTGGATGACATCTCGATTGCCACCGAGTATCAGGAGCATCCGCCGGCGATCGGCGCGGTCTCCGTGCCGCCGTACTCGCTCTACGGCAACGTCGCCGCGGCGAGCGAGCTGCTGGTGGACGTCGCCGACCCCTACAACGTCGAGCGGGTGCGCTTCGTGCTGGACTGCGAGCCGCTGGGCTCGCTGGAGCTCTACGACTCCGAGGTGGAAAAGGACGT
>CAZSSB010000055.1:0-19315 GCA_964609245.1 uncultured Planctomycetales bacterium
TCGGGCGTCGCACCTCCTTACCCATTCATCAGTATCACCGGCAGATTCGTGCTAGCCAAGTATAACAGAAAAGGGATGTCTGCGGCAAGAGAGATTCGGGATGTCGGCCTGCACGGCCAAGGTCGGTCACCATCTGAGCAGGGCGTACAGCCGGGGCCGCAGGCAAATGAGAAGGGCACCGTCTCCCGAGGGAAACGGTGCCCGAATCCACTGCTTGATGCAGTACCGGTTAACGATCGCCGATGTAGTCCTCGCCGGCGGTCAGGACCAGAATGACTGCGTCACGATAGCCGTTGGGGTTACCGTACTGCAGCTGCTCATTGGTGTCACCAACGTCAGCCGGCGTGTACGGGCTGCCAGCCGGATGGTTCGGCGGCGTGTAGTCGGGCGGGATCTCACTGCGAGTCCACGGCCAGACCTCCAGAGGCGTCGTGTCGAAGCCGGCACCACCACCGTAAGGATCGGGATCGCCGCCCTGCAGCGGCTCCATCGTCGGACCATCCGGTCCGCTCCAGGTCGCATCAGCCAGCCAATTGCTGCCCGCGCCCGAGCGCAGGAAGTAAGTGATCTGCCGCTCGGCACCCAGGATGTCCTTACCCTTGGTGCGGATACCACCGTAGCCGCCCAGCATGTACTGGTCGATCTCGGTCGGCAGAATCGGCTCATCCTCAGCTTCCTCGGTGCCGATCGCCACGATCGGACCGACGCCCTTGTAGAAGAACTGGCCGGGCAGGTACGGAAGCGGCTTGTTGCCAATCCACATATCCCAGAACTCGTACTCGATGTTGCACCAGGTGTACGCCGGCTGGCCTTGCCCGGTTGCAGGATCGACGAAGTACCACTCCTCAAAGCGAGGATCGGCGAGCACGCTGCCCATCGCTGTGCAGTACGCGCCGAAACGGGTACCGAGGTCCTCGCCATCCTCGTAGGCGTTACGCAGCGGATCATCGCCCTCGGTCGAGCTGGGCAGATTCGCCTGTACCTGGTGGATCGCGATACCTGAGCGGACGAACGGGTTGCGCGGATAGGCATCGATGTAGCCCTTGCGCAGCAGCGGGTCGCTGACGCCCTCGATCGGGTCGCACTCCTGAATGTCGGTGAACGCGTTGGCGGCACTGCCAGAGAACACGTCGGCCGCAAACTTCGGCTCACCGCCGATCAGGTAGTTAGGATAGGCACCCTCGGTGTCAACAGCGAACCGCTCAACACTCAACTGAACGTTGTGCAGGTTGGCCTTGACCTCGGCCTCCTTGGCCTTCTCCTTGACCTTGATGTAGTTCGGCAGCGCAATCGCCGCCAAAATCCCAATAATGACGATAACGACTAGAAGCTCAATGAGCGTAAAGCCCTTACGCACTTGCGCACCTCCTCCTTAATACAATAAGGAATAGAATAATTCTGCGCCCCAACGCTACCATGAGCACCAAGGTGCGTCAAGGTAGCGCTGACTGCCTGTGTTATTCGGGCCGGAACGGCTGAAGCGCCCACCGCAGCGTATCGTGCTGGTCGGTGGGTGGGACAGCCAGCCCAGGCGGCTCGTGGTCGGAAGCAATGAATGTGGATGATTGCGGCTAATAGCGCGCCACGATACTGCCCGTGCTCTCGGCCCACTGTCAATGTACGTCCGGCTACGCCGGCTGCCGCCCAAGCTACTTGATGACGTTCACCAGGTTGAAGATCGGCAGATACAGCGACACGACGATTACGCCGACCACACCACCGATCAGCACGATCATGATCGGCTCGATCAGCGAGGCCATCGCGCGGATCGTCGCGTCGATTTCGTTGTCGTAGTAATCCGACAGCTTGAACAGAATCTCCTCAAGGTTACCGGCCTCCTCGCCGACGCTGATCAGGTTGGTGACGATCGGCGGGAAGACCTTGGTCCGTTTCATGGGGCCGTGGATTGTCTCGCCCTCGCGGATCCGGTCGCGCGTATAGACGATCGCGCGCATGATCACGTCGTTGGAGGCGGTGTTCTTGGCGACTTCCAGCGATTCCAGGATCGGGACGCCTGACTGCGTCAGGGTTCCGAAGGTGCGGGTGAACCGCGTGATAGCCACCTTGCGCGCCAGCGGCCCGAAGATCGGGATGCGCAGGATCAGCGGATCCAGGACCATGTGGCCCCAGCGCGAGTTGCGGAACTTGATGAAGATGATCACGAACACCGGGATCAGCAGCAACCATGCCCAGTACTGCAGCAGCCAGTCGGAGATCTCGATCATCTTGCGAGTCAGGGCCGGCAGCTGGGCCTCGCCCCCGGAGAAGTCGCTGTAGAACGCCGCGAACTGCGGGACGATGTACATCAGCATGAACAGCGAGATCGCCAGGGCGAACACGATCACCACGCTCGGGTAGACCATCGCGCTCTTGATCTTCTGCTTGAGGTCCAGCTCCTTCTCATAGAACTGGGCGACGCGCTCCAGGATCGAGTCGAGCGCACCACCGATCTCGCCGGAGTGGACCATGCTGATGAAAAAGTTGGAGAACGCACGCGGGTGCTTCTGCATCGCACGCGTGAGTGTCTCACCCCCCTGAACGTCGAGCTTGAGCCGATGGAGGATCTCGCGGAAGCTGTTGTTCTGCGTCTGCTCCTCGATGGTGTCGATCGCCTCGGACAGCGTCAGACCTGCATTCAGCAGCAGGGCGAACTGCCGGGAGAAGATCGTCAACTCCTTGAGCCCAACCTTGAACAGCCGCTCGATGAAGATGAAGGGATTGAACGCCCGCCGCTTCTCAACGATGCGGGTGACGAAGAAGCCCTCCTGGCGCAGCGCCTCGATAACAGCCTTGGGGTTGTCGGCCTCGACCTGCGAGGAGATGATCTTGCCCTGGCTGTCCTTAGCGGTATAGACGAAAGTCTTCATGCAAGTTCCACCATCACCAAGATTCGGTACATGCGTGCCCGCTCGGCAACGGCCCATATTAACAGATATGTATCAAGCCGCAAAGGTTACAGGGGCGGTTGCGGACACTCCAGCTGTTCGAGCGCGGCGATGACCACACGCATGTATCCCTTTTTGATATACCCAGGCCGCCGCAAACCCAATCGTACCAAGGGCTACCAGCTGTCAGGGGGCTCGAAGAACGGTGACGAAATGACCGCCTCGCCGGGCTGTTCCAGCGTGTGGCGGCCGAATCTGCCGCGCTGGTAGTCACGGATCAGGCGCCGGGCCGCGCGGTCGGCCTCATCCTCGGACTCCAGGCCGGCGCCCCGCTTCCGCGCGATCGTTTCAAGCAGCTCCAGCCAGTCCGCGAAGCTGGCGTGCTCCTCGGGGATTTTGTAGTAGGTCAGCAGCTTCCGCCAGCCGCGGTCGTCGAGCCTGGTCCGCAACAGCTCGATGGTCTCCTCGCGCAGCGTCGCGTCATAGGGCAACAGGTTGAGCAGCATCCAGCATGGCTTGCGACGGTTGAGTGCCGCGGGATCGCGCAGCACGCCCGGGGTGTCCAGCACTTCCACGTCATCGAACAGCCGCACCCACTGGTGGCCCCGGGTGATGCCGGGACGATTGCCGGTCCTTAGCCGCCGGCGGCCGAGCAGGGCGTTGAGGAACGTGCTCTTGCCCACGTTGGGCACCCCCAGCGCCGCCATGCGCAGCACCGCGGTGGTAATGCCCCGCTGTTCGGCCACGGCCTGCTTGCGCTTGAGCAGCGCCGCCAGGTAGTCCAACACCTCCTCCATGCCGGCGCGGGAGACGGCGTCGATGACCAGGCAGGTGTAGCCGGCAGCCTGGAAGTACTTCTGCCACTGCCTGGTGACGGTCTGCTCGGCCTGGGTAGCGCGGGTCAGCAGCAGCAGTTCCTTACCCCTCAGCAGTCCGTCCAGATAGAGCGTGGCCGCCGGCGCACGGGCGTCGAGCAGGTAAGCGGCCACGTCGATGTAAGGCGCGATCGCCGGCGGAAAGACCGGTTTGCGGCTCGGCTGCACGCCCATCCGCCAATTCTAACCCAGGCGCGGCCGGCGGCGCCTAGCGCTCCAGCGCGTGACGCAGCACGGCAATGTCCGCGGCCAGCCGCCGCAGCCTTCGTCCATCGATGACTGCGCCTCCCTCAAGGCAGCCGACCAGGACCGGCACCTGCCTCGCCAGGGATGGCTCATCGTGGAGCAGCCAGCGGAGTAGTTCGTCGGCGCTCGTCGGCGAGCCCCCGTGGACCAGGCGCGAATGCGTACGCCGGATGCCTTCGATCAGCGCCTCGGCGACGCTGCGCGAAACGCGGGCGCGGCGGTACAGGTGGGCCTGGGCCAGGACCATCTCACTGGCCTGCCGGCGTGGCGGAGTCGGTGCGGGCCGGAACCTGGCCGGGCGAATCGCGGCGCCGAGAAACACCGCCGTCACCAGACCGGCCAGCAGCAGCAAGAGCCGGCCGCCGGTGGTGCCGGTCAGCATCCCCAGCGGGTTGGCCCGCTCGCGGACGTAGCCGTGAAGTTGCTCATCGACGTGCACCGCCTCGCCGTCGGCCAGATGCTCCAGCAGCGCCAGCACGAAGAGGTGGTTGTCGGCGCGGTCCAGCCAGGAGTTGGCCGCAATCTCCGAGCGCGTCACCCATAGCACCTCTCCGTCGCCCACCCGGCGATGGAGCACGACCGGATCCAGCGGCTCGGTCGTGGCGAGCAGCACGTCGCCGCGCACGTAGGGGACGAAGCCCGGCGAGGCGGTCTCAAGCTGGCCGACGTGCTCGAAGCGGGGCGGCCGGTCCGCGGCGAGCGCGAAGCGTAGGCCGGGCTCGTAGAGACGCCACAGCGCGCCCGTGTTCCCTTCCTCGCCACCGCTCTGCAGCTGCGCAGCCCGCAGGTTCTCCGGAACCCTGAACGCCCGCACGTCCTCGCCCCGCTGCTGCTCAATCCGGGCCGCCCACTCCTCCTCGGGCAGCATGGTTGGGTCGAAGCCGGCCGGGCTCTCCCACTCCAGCACGTTGCCCCCGTAGGGCTCCAATCCCTCGTATTCGTCGAGCTCCGCGAACAGCTCGGAGCCGAGCATCCGCATTGGGTCGGAGAACAGCAGCAGCCGCCCGCCATCCACCAGCCAGAGCCTGAGCGCCCGCACGTCCAGCTCGGCGCCGAGCAGCATCGTCATCGAGAAGTCGGGGTTGTCCAGCACCAGCACCGCCCCGCCGGGCGGATAGTCGTACTCGCTGTCATGGAAGCGCTGCAGCTCAATGCCGGCGGCGGCGCCCAGTTCGTAAAGCGCCTTGCAGCCGTCGGGTTGCGGCGAGTAGGTTGACATCGGCGGGTAGGCGTTGCGCCCGCTGCCCGAGGAGACCACCAGCCAGACGGCCACGACGATGAACGCGCCGATGCTGAGCAGGATCAGCATTCCCTCACTGATCCGGCCGCTCATCGCCTGCCTCCTCCGCGATCCGCGCCGCGACCCGCTCCGCCAGTTCGCCGGCCCGCGTGTAGTCCGCGCTGCCGCAGGGCAGCCCGCCGTACCAGGCGTCCTCATAGCACAGCACGAGATCGCGGAACTGGGTGCCCACCGACGGGTAGCGCTTCGCCACGCGCCGCGTCAGCTGATGATTGGTGGTCAGCGCCAGTCCGGGCTCCGCCAGCAACCTGAGCAGCGCCAGGAACCTGAGCCGGATCGCGCCGCGGTGGTCACCCGCCGCCGCGGCGTCGTCGGCCGCCGCCAGCAGATCGGCCGCGGACATGTGCTGGATGCCGCCCGCGGTTCGCTCGGCCATCGCCGTGCGGCGCCGCGAGGCCAGCTGCCACAGCAGCCTGACCACCACGTACAGCATCAGCGCCACCAGCGCCAGCACGATCACCGTGCCCTGCCAGCTGCCGGTGACCAGGCCAACCCGCGCCAGCAGGCTGCTCAGCCAGTCCAGGAAGCGCGACAGCAGGCTCTGGCCCTCGGGCGAGCCGGCCTGCTCCTGGAACTCGTCTCCGGTCAGGATCTCGCGCAGCAGACCCGCCGTCTCCGCCGGCGGCGGCAGCGACGGCGCGGTCTCAAGCACCGCCTGCGCCCCGGCCGACAGCGGCTCGCTCTCCTCGGCAGGTGCTTCCTGCGCGTGAACCGCCGCGGTCATTGCCATTGACAGCAGCACCGCGAGCAGCGTGATCGGCCTCACGCGCCGATTATAGCCACGGTCCCCACTGAGCGCGGATCGAGAGCGTGGCGCCGTTGCGGCGCGCCATGTCGCGCAGCAGCTGCAGCCCGCGGTGGTCCAGTTCCGGGTTCACCGCGTAGCCCAGCAGGTGGAAGCCGTCGCGGCGGCGGAAGGGCCGGCCCAGCCACAGCATCTCGCGCGCGGTGCTCTCCAGCAGCTGCTCGATCGCGGTCTTGCCCGCGCGCCAAGCGGCCTGCGGATCGCGGGCGCGCCAGCGGAAGTGGCAGACCCGGCCGTAGGGCGGCAGTCCGGCCAGCCGCCTGAGCGCCAGCTCCTGGCCGTGCAGCTCAGTCAGCTGCGCGGCGCTCAGTTCGGTGCCCAGCCGCGCGCTGAGCCGCGCGCCCACGGCGAAGCTGCCCTTGAGCCGCGGGTTGTCATAGAGCGCCTTTAGCCGAGCCAGCATATCCAGCGCCCCGGGCCAGTCGTCGAGCAGCGCCGGCTTGACGTCGGCGTGGACATAGACGATCTGCTGCGGCCAGAAACCGGCGATGGGGGTCAGCAGCTGGGCGGTGCCGAACACCGATCCGCTTTCACCGGGCGCCTGGTGCTTGCCGGCGGCGGCTGAGACCAGCACGTCGCCCGCGCGCCGGTAGAGCGCCTCGATGCCGGCGAAGCCCATTGCCAGCGTGGCGGTGCCGCAGTCCGGGCAGCGCAGGCCGGCCTGCTGCCAGCCGCAGCCCCGGCAGCGGTAGAGCGCACCCTCGCTGCTGCCGTAGACGCGGCTGTCGCCGCACTGCGGACAGACCATCCGCCGGCCGCATTCGACGCAGCGCAGGCCGCGTCCCAGCCCGAGCCGGTTGAAGTACACCAGCCTCCGGACGTCCGGCTGGCGGAGCCTCAGCGGCAGTGGATCGATGTCCGCCGGCTGCTCGGCATGGCCCTCGGCGGGAGGCGGCTCCGCTGGCGGCATGATCACTGCCTGGTCCAGCAGCGAAGTGCCGTCCAGCGCGCTAAGGCCCATCTCAATCAGCCGCAGCCGCGCCCCGCTGCGACGCAGGGCCAGCAGCAGCGCCAGCCGCGGATCGAGCCAGGGGTCGCCCTCGGGCTCGAACTGCGGATGGGTCGGGTCCAGCAGGATCACCTCGTCGAAGCGGCCGTAGGCGGCCAGCTTCCAGGCGCCGGCCAGCCCGCAGACGATCTGCCCGCCCCGCTCGAGCGCGCCCAGCATCAGCGCGGCGGCGCTCGGCCCCGCTTCGCTGCGATAGCGGTGCACGCGGTCCGCCCAGGGGGCCAGCTGCGGCCAGATGCGCTCCAGCATCCAGCCCAGCGGTGCGACCAGCAGTACGTTGCGCCCTTCCGCGGCCGCCGCGGCCAGGGTCGCAGTCAGCCCATCGGCGGCGCCGAGTTCACGCCAGGTTGCCTGCGTTCGCGACAGGCTGGTTTCGCCGAGCGCCGGCCAGCGATCGTGCAGCGCCCAGCCGTCGGGCCACGCCTTGTCCTCCCAGCGCAGCCGCGTGGCAGGCGGCTTGACCACCTCCTCGATATCCTCCGCATCGCGGGCGGCTTTGGCACGGGGCCAGCCGGGGTCCAGTTCGTCGATCAGCCCGGCCAGGTAGCTGCCCGGCAGCACGCTCGGGCCGCTGCCGGAAAGCCCCAGCAGCCGTGCCGTCTGGCTATCGATCGCGTAGCGGTGCCGCAGCCTGGCGTGAGGCCGGGTCTCGGCCGGCAGGCCGGCGATGCCCACCTCCAGCCCCAGCGCTCCCTCCGCCGCCGCCTGCACCAGTTCCTCCCAGGCGTCAAGCGCCATCAGCTGCTTGCGCTTCGCGGGCGTCAGCGTGCCTGCCAGCGCCGCTGCTTCACCGCGCAGCCTGGCCGGCAGCTCGGCCGGCTCCGGGACGCTCAGCTTCAGCCGCAGGCCCTGCGCCGGCGCAGCGAACAGCAGGTGGCCCGCCACCTGGCGCGGCGTGGACTCGGACAGTTCGGCGAGGTCCAGGAGCAACCCACCCCACGCCGGCATCACCGGTACGTCGGCGGGCCAGAGCGGCATCAGCTTGCGGTCCGCGGGCGCCTGGCTGTCCTCGCCCAGCACTGCGCCCAGCTCCAGCCGGCCGCGGAAGCTCACGGCGCACAGCCGGCCGCGCGCAAGGCCGCCGGGGCCGGTGTACGTATAGGCGTACAGCCCGGCGCCGCGCGTCAGCAGTGCCACCGCGTAGGCGATTAAAGCCAAGGGCGCATAAGTATAAGCGCCGCGAGGGACAGCGATGAAACGAAGTCGCGTCGGTATCAGTCTTTAGGAGTAGTACGCGGGCGGCGGGAGGATGCCGATTGTGTTAAGCTTTGACGGTACCCGCAGTCCAGGAGTGGCCTGATGTCGGACAAAGAGAAGATCCGCTACGTGGTCGGACGGCTGCGCCGCACCCGGCGCTGGCAGGTGGTGCTGGACTACTTCGTGGTCGGCCTTTTCTGGGGGGCGATCCCCGCCGCGCTGACGATCCTGGCCAGCCGCATCTGGATCTTCCCCGTAAGCGAGTACTACGTCGCCGGCGCGCTGCTGGCCGCGACCGCGCTGGGCTTTCTGATCGCCTCAGCGCTGGTCCGGCTGACGCCGCTGGCGGTAGCCAACGACATCGACGTCTCGCTGGGGCTGCGCGAGCGGGTCAGTTCGGCGCTGGCGCTCGACAGAGGCAGGACCGCCAAGGACCCCTTCGTCAAGTCGCTCGTCAAGGACGCCGCCGGCCACGTCGACGGCCTGCCGCTGCGCAAGGTCTATCCCTGGACGCTGCCGCCCGCCTGGCGGCTGGCGCTGCCCGCGCTGCTGATCGCGGCCCTGATGGTCTTCGTGCCGCAGCTCAACCTGTTCGCCAGCGAGCGCGACCGCGAGGAGATCAAGCTGGTCCAGGACCAGGGCCACAAGCTGATGGAGCTGGCGAAGAAGCTGGAGGAGGAAGCCGAGAAGAGGCAGGACCCGGTGATCGAGCAGCAGGCCGAGGAGATCAAACGCGTCGGCGAGAAGCTGGAGCGCGGCAACCTGAAGAAGAAGGAGGCGCTCAAGGAGCTGCAGCGCCTCAAGGAGAAGCTGGAGACCCAGGCCCAGGCGCAGATCCCCGAAGGCCAGCAGAAGCTGCTGGGCGAACTGGGCGAGCAGCTGGCCAAACTGGATGCCACCGGCGAGCTGGCCGAGATGCTGCAGAGCGGCGACATGCAGGGCCTGCTCAGCGAGCTGGCCAGGCTGTCCCAGAGCCTGATGCAGGGACAGCTGTCGCCCCAGCAGCAGGAGATGCTCGACCAGCTGGCCAAGGCGCTGGGCCAAACCCTGGACAGCCAGGCGGCCCAGAGCCCGGGCGCCGAGGCGATGAAGAAGCTGCTGGAGGACCTGAAGCAGGCGATCGAGCAGGATAAGCAGCTGCGCGAGGCGATGCAGGACGCGCTCGACGCCCTCGAGCAGGACGTCAGCGCACTGACCGACTCGCTGGCGCAGAACGCGATGCCCGAGCAGGCCGAGCAGCTTAACCAGCTGATGCAGCAGATGCAGCAGCAGATGGCGCAAAACGGGATGGTCAATCCGCAGACGCTGGACCAGATGCGCCAGGCGCTGGAGCAGACCCAGCAGTCGATCGACAGCAACCAGAGCCTGAGCGAGCAGTCGCAGCAGCGGCTCACGGAGCAGACCAAGAAGGCGCTGGAGCACTTCCAATCCACGGAGGGTGGTTGAAAAGGGGGCGCCTGCGGTCAGCTGGGCAACCTCAACAATCAGATGAAGGAAGGCCGCCAGCAGATGGGCCAGCAGATGGGCCAGATGGGGCAGATGGGCCAGGGCACGGGCAGCCTCGGCGACCAGCTGATGGCCCAGATCGCGGAGCTGAAGCAGCAGCTGGGCTACGGCGGCTACATGCAGGGCGGCCAGGGCCAGGCCAGCAGCGGCTGGGGGCTGGGCACCTCGCCCTACGCCGTCGAGCCCGCGCCGGCCGACGCCGAGCATCAGGTGGAAAACCGCCAGGGCGACGACAGCCTGGAGAACACGCAGCCGATCGACTTCGAGCCGCTCTACGCGCCCGAGGACTACGCCCACGGCTTTTCCAGCGAGGATCAGCTGCATGGGGCCTTTGATCCGACCGCGCCGCCTGAGCAGGTGGAGGAGATCCGGAGCGCGCCAGAGACCCAGGAGGCGCTCCAGGAGTACGCCGACATCATCGGGACCTACACCGAGGGTGAGGAATCGGCGATCGACCGCGAGCGCGTCACGCTGGAATACCAGGAGCTGGTGCGCCGCTACTTCGAGCGCGTCGCCGCCCTGAGCAATCAGGAAGCGCCGGCCGAGGATGAAGCGGCCGAGGGTGACGGCGGCGATGCCGAGGGAGGAGCGTCCGATGAGGGTGAATCGTCCGACGGGGATGAGGAAGCGGACGCGGGGTAAGCTGCAGACGCGCAGTACTTGCACACTGGAGCTATGAGCAGCAAGAAACAGGATCCTCGGCGTCGCACGATGCTTAAGATCACCTGTTTTGCGCTGGCCTTCGCATTTGGATTGCTGGCTACCTGGCTGCTCCACCTATTGCGCGACTGGTTCGAGAGGATCGCACTCGGTGTCTGAATCCGCAGGGGCGAGGCCTACCTCGCCCACGTCTAATGCGGGCGCCATGAATGGCGCCCCTACTTCATTCACCTCTGTGGCTTCGGTGATCTCTGTGGTTAAGGCCAAGGTTGCGGGCGCACAGTCCCGCCGGGGTGGGACGCCCCTACCCGGTAGGCCGGACTTCAGTCCGGCGATTGAAAGGTCAGGGGGCTGAAGCCCCCTGCTACCGGGGACGGGCCGCCACGGCGTCCGGCCCCTACGGCCAATCCGGCGGCACGGCGGCCACCGCTACGAACCACTGGCCATCGACCACCGACTGCTGACTACTGACGGCTGACAGCTGACGGCTGATTACCGTTCCGCCAGCCACTCGTCGATGACCTTCAGCGCCTCGGGCGGGATGTTGTGGCCCTCGTCATAGGCGTGCAGCGTGACATTGAAGCCGTGGGATTCAAGGATGTCGCGGGCGCCGGTGGCGGCCTCTTCACCGTAGAACGGGTCGTCCACGCCGTAGCCGACGAAGACCGGCAGGCCGCTCGCCGCGTCCAACTGGCCGTCTTTGAACCACTCTTCGCTCAGCGGGCTGCCGAGGCAAATGAGGCCACTGAAGCGCTCGGGGTGGCTGGCGGCCGCGATGTAGCTCAGGATCGCGCCCTGGCTGAAACCCAGCAGATAGACCTCGCCGACCTTGTAGCGCGATGACAGGTCGTCGATCACCGCCAGCACGTAGTTGACAGTGACCTGCTTGACCTGCTCCAGAAGCTCGTCCTCGTCCGTCTCCAGGAACCAGCTGTAGCCCAGGGCGCTGCCCATCGGCAGGGCGTAGGGCGCCTGCGGCGCGGCGTAGATAAACTGCGGATCGTCAAAGGCGTAGTACAGCGTGTTGAACCGCCCGGGGCTGGAGGCATAGCCGTGGAGCCCGACAACCAGCGGGTACTCGCGCTCCGGGTCGAAGCCCTCCGGCAGATGCACGGGCACCCCGAAGCAGGCCGGCGCCTCGACCACCACCACCTCGGGCAGCGGCGGGCCGTCCATCAAACCGGCGGACGGCAGCTGGCAGACCTCGGGTGCGTCGAATGACGGCGCCGTCTCCTCCGGCGCATCCGCGGGCGGCGCGGCATCGTCGATCACCGGGGGCGTGGTCTCATCCTGAGCCAGCGCGGTCAGGCTGACCAGTGGCAGCGCGCAGATGGCCAGCGCAACAACAGCGGCCTTCGCAATCAATGAGTGGGTCATGCTAGTTGGACTCCCGATCTGCGATCTGGTGCGATGATAGCGCCCGGAACCTCTCAGCCGAGCTTCAGCTGCTCCTGTGCGGCATCGGCGTAGGCCCCGGCCTGCTGTTCGCTCTCGCCCTCCGCGTAGATGCGCGCCAGCGGCTCCGTGCCGCTGAGGCGAGTAAGCACCCAGCCCGACGCCGTGCGCAGCTTGACGCCGTCGAAGGTGCTGGCGTCCTCGACGCTCTCCCCCGCCAGCTTACTGAGGCCCGCCAGCTGCTCCATCCGCCCCCGCAGCTGCTCGCGGTCCGCATCGGCGGGCAGCGGGACGTCGCGATGGATGAACACCGGCCGGCCGTATGTCGCGTAGAGCTGCTCGACCATCTCGCTCAGCGGCACGTCCGCCAGCTGGCGCGCGTGGAGCAGCGTGTGCGCCATCAGCAGCGCGTCTCGCTCGGGCAGAAAGCGGCTGAAGCCCGTGCCGCCGCTCTCCTCTCCGCCCATCACGGCATCGAGCTCCACCATCGCGCGGCTGACGTGCTTGAAGCCGACCGGCACCTCGTGGACCCGGCAGCCATGGGCCTCGGCCACGCGGCGCGTCAACCCGGAGAAGCTGACCGTCACCACCACGTCGCCCGTGCGCTCGTGATGCTTCACCAGGTGCTCGAGCAGCAGGCAGAAGATCTCGTGGCTCTCCAGCAGGCGGCCCCGCTCGTCGACCACCCCCAGGCGATCGCCGTCGCCGTCGAAGGCCAGGCCGATCGTGCCGCCGCCCTCGTAGGGCACGCGCTCCTGGAGCAGGTCCAGCCCGCCCGCCACGGGCTCGGGCTTGGCGCCGCCGAAGTACGGATCGGGCTCGGCGCGCAGCACCTCATCTAGGTCGAACGCCTCGGCCAGCACCTCGCCGTACAGCCCGGCCGCCGCGCCGTGCATGAAGTCGACGATCAGCGGCTGCTCCTTGTCACCCGGCCAGCCCGCCGCCTTGAGGAGTGCCTTGCGGTAGTCCTTCGCCACGTCGAGCACGGGCAGGTCCTCGTCCTGGATCGTCGCGCCCGTCACCGCGCCGGCGCTCTCCTCATTGGCCAGGGACTCGATCAGGTCGGCGTCGGCGGGAAACAGGCTGCCGCCGTGGGCGCCCTTGAGCTTCAGCCCGCCGTAAAGCGGCGGATTGTGCGAGGCGGTCAGCTGCAGCCCCAGCGGGGCCTTGAGCCTGCGCACGGCGAAGGCCAGATAGGGGCTGGGGCACGGCGCGCCGGCCAGCCGCGGCTTGAGCCCGGCCTGTTCCAGAATCTGCCCCGCCTGGGCGGCGAAGCGCCGGGCCATGAAGCGGGTGTCGTAGCCGACCGGAATCGCGGCGGTGGGCCCGGCGGTGTCGCGGGCTTCAAGGAAGCGGATCGCGCCGCGGGTGATGCGGGCCACGGCCTCCGCCGTCATTCGGTGGCCGATGATGCCGCGGAAGCCGTCGCTGCCGAATGCTATCTGCACATGACCGCCCTTCAGACGGCTGGGGGCGCCGCGGGGTTAGAGGATCGACTCAACCTCGCCCTTGAGCGTGTCGTAGTCGCGGAAACCGACTAGTTTCTTGATCTCCCGGCCACCGTTGAAGAAGATCATCGTCGGCACGCCGGAGATGCTGAACCGCTGACCCAGTCCGGGGTCCTGGTCGATGTCGACGTGGTAGACGCCGATCTGCTCGCCGAACTCCAGGTCAAGCCGCTCCAGGACCGGATGCAGCATCTTGCAGGGCGGACACCACTCGGCGGAGAAGTCCACCAGCACCGGCTTCGTCGCCTGCTCCACTTTCTCGGCGAATTGAGCTTCGCTCAGTTCCTGCATTGTTACCTCCAGGTGACGCGCACGAATTATAGCATCACCTGGGTTCTCTCAGGCTGGCCACTGCGCGTCCCGCTCAAGCTCCCGCCGATACCCCGTAGGGTATCTCACCTTCACTATCGGGTCGGCGGTGCGAATATCGCATCGCTAGAGGAACAGGATGCCCAGCGCCAGGGCCAGTAGCGGGGAACCGATGCCAACGATGTAGTTATCGTCCACCGGCGTGGCCAGGCTCTCCAGCAGCGCGATGACCACCGCGACGGGGATCGCCACTTCCCAGGCCGCCGAGAGCGGATGGGGCAACGTACCGGGCCAGGGGACGGCGAACGCCGCCAGATAGGCCGCCAGCACGCCGAGATAGCAGGCCAGCATCCCCCACCAGGTCTTCTGCCGGCTCCAGGGCACCGTCACGGACACCGAGGGTCCGGGGCCCACCAGCCCGGCCAGCCCGTCGCCCAGCGCCAGCGCCAGCCAGCCGAACATCACGTAGCGCACGCTGTCGGCGGTCAGCTGGTCCAGCAGGTCCAGCAGCGGCCAGAGCACGATCAGCAGCAGGATTACTGCGCAGTAGCCGCGCACGCCGGTGATCACGCCGCGAATGCGGTCCGCCGGCTTGGCCAGCACCCTGAGCCACCAGGCGTGCCGCGGCCTGAGCAGCAGCGCCAGCGCCATCCCGCCCGCGGCCGCGGCCAGCGCCAGCCAGTAGGGGATGTACGGCAGGGCCAAAGCCCCGGCGCCGCCGACGATATGCAGCAGCTTGCGTGCCGTCCGATTGTAGCCGCGCCCGCGGTCCACGTCCCGATTGTCGCACAGAACCGGCCCGCCTGTCGCACATCTCGCGCGACGTTTACAATGCAGGCGTGGGAAGGGTTCTGCTGCTGACGCGCGGGGATGCCCAGTGGGGGCTGGGACACCTGCACCGCGTCAGCTGGCTGACGGAGGCCCTGGGCGCCCAGCGGCCCCCGCTGCACCCCGCCGTCTGCTGCCTGGACTCCGCGGAGGCTCGACGGTTCTGGACAGGGCGAGCGGCGCGCGTGGACTTCGCCGCGCCCGAGATGGACGGCGCGCAGCTGGGCGCGGGGCTGGCGCTGGAGCTGACCGATCGCGACGTGGTGGTGGTCGACTGGCTGGACTCGGCGCCCGGGCTGGTGTGCGCCCTGCGCGGCAGCGGGGCGCAGGCAGTGCTGCTCGACGACTACGGACCGGCCCGCCGGCACGCCTCTCTGGTAATCAACGCCCTGCTCGCGCCGCTGCGGATGGACGACGAGCGGGTCGGGCGGGCGCGGCTGGTGGGCGGCGCCAGGTACGTGCAGCTGCCGCCGGCCGTCACCAGACTGCGGGGGACGGCCGCCGCCACGGCGCGGGCGATGGAGACGGAGCTGGCGGCCCCGCTCGAGCCCGGCACCGAGGTCCACAGCGTGCTGGTCAGCTTCGGCGGCAGCCCGCGCGCACAGCTGATCGAGCTGGCGCTCGGCGCGCTGGCGGATGCCGGCTACGGCGGCCGCGTGATCGTGATGCCGGCGCCGGATGAGCAGCCGCCGGACGGCGGGCTCGACGTGGAGTGGCTCAAGGCCGGCGAGCAGTTCCACAGCCTGCTGGCGGCGGCCGACCTGGCCATCTGCGGCGGGGGATTGACCCTCTACGAGGCGGCGTTTCTCGGCGTGCCGGCGATCGCCATCGCCCAGCCCTCGCCCGTGCCCGGGCACGAGGATCACCAGCTCGGCACGATCGGCAAGCTCGCCGCTGCGGGCTGCTGCCTGGCGCTGGGGATGGCCGGCGAGGTCGGCCGCGAACAGCTGAGCGTCACCCTCGGCGAGCTGCTGGCCGACTGTCAGCGGCGCGGCCGGATGTCGGCGGCGGGCCTCGGCCTCCTCGACGGGCGCGGCCTGATGCGCACGGTGGAGGAGATCCTGCCGCTGGTCAGGCCTTAGTCCCGCTGCGCCAGCCGGGTCTAGTCACCGATCGGCGTCGCGTACTTCAGGCAGCCCCGCGTCGCGTCGTAGTAGCAGACGTGGGGGCGCTGCTCCCCGTCCAGCACCAGCGAGTTGTGAATGCCCACGTCGCCGTCGGCGTCGACGATCTCGATCTGCCACTGGGTGCCGACGAGCCGGGCGTAGCGCGCCTGGCGGTCGTGCTCGTGGCGGTAGCAGACGTGCGGGCCGCCGTCGGAGTCGAGGGCCAGGCTGCCGTACAGCCCGGAACTCCCCGGCTGCTCGACGTTGCTGTAGTGCCACTCGGCGCCGTCCCAATAGACGTAAGTGGCGACCCAGTGGTAGTTGTCGAAGTAGGTCATGTGTGGGTTGTCGTCGGCGTCCAGCTCCAGCGACGCGTAGGCCCCGACCTGGAACCAGTCCAGCGTCAACGGTTCGGGGAGCCACTCGGTACCGTCGTGATAGGTGTAGCGCAGCCGGCCCGAGCCGCTGAAGGCGATGTGCGGCAAGCCGGCGCCGTCCAGCGCCAGCGATGACGACCAGTTGTCCTGGGGGCTTTCGGTGGCGACGGTCTCGATCTGCCACTGGGCGTCCGGGCGCCAGGCGTGCTTCAGCTCATAGGTCTCGGTATTGAAGTAGCTGACGTGGGGCACGCCCTGGGGATCGAAGGCCAGCGAGGTGGTGGTGCCCAGCGTGCTGTCGTTGTCGACGGTCTGGGTATCCCAACCGACGCCGTCCCACTCCACGTAGATCAGGCGGTGCTTTGTGTCGTTGTAGCAGGTGACGTGCACCCCGTCCGCGGCGTCCAGCGCCAGTGAGCTAAACCAGCCGACGTTGTCCTCCATCACGATCGCGGCGCTCTTCCACTCACCGCCCTCCCTGAAGGCGTACCTCAGGTCACCCCTGGCGGCGTCGTAGTAGCTGACGTGCGGCGTGCCGGCATCCTCGAGCGCCAGCGAGGCGTAGAGCCCCACGTCGCCGTCGTCATCGACGATCTCGATCTGCCACTGCCGCGCCTGGGGGTCGAGGATCAGCAGGTAGTCGCTGGGATAGCCCTCGCTCTCGCCGTCAGTCGGCCTGACCCAGTAGTAGGACTCCGCGGGCGGCTCAGTGACCGCGAAGCTGACGATCCTGCGCTCGCCGGCGGGCTGCGCCGCCGAACTGAGGGGCACCGTGCCCAGCAGGGCCGCGTCCCCGTTGTCATCACCGGCGCCCGCGGGATAGTCGCTGAGCGAGGCGCTGGCGTAGACGTTGTAGCTGGTTACCTGGTTGTCGAAATTGACCCCGATCGGCGTAATATCGCTGACGGTGATGAAGCCGTCCAGGTTGCCGTCGACGCACGAGATGGCACTGCTGAAGTCGAAGGGGCCTTCCGCACCGAAATGCTGCCCCAGTGGCGTCAGGTCGCTGACCGTCACCAGGCCGTCCTGGTTGTAGTCGCCCTGACTGGCGTAGCGCCAGCTGAGCGTGCTGGTCGCCGGGTCCCAGCTGAGACTGGTCCGCGAGGCGTCGGTCGTAGGCACCGACAGCGGGCTGCGCGCGGGCCGCGGCGCAGCGGCGGCAGATGCCGACAGAGCTGCGATGCAGGCCAGCAGCAGGTTGACTACCAGTAGCGTCCGGAATCCGCGCAGCGGCATATCGCACTCCACCTCAGGCCTGGATTCCCCACCCAGATGATATCAGAGCGGCGCCCATGCCGCCATGCGATCCTCCGCGCACCCGGTGTCTCCCGGGTGCCCGCGGCCTGTACAATACGCGCCATGGCAACCAAGACCCCGCTGACCGCCGCCGGCGTCACGCTGCCCGGCTGGGCCGAGGACATGGCGCGCAAGTACGCCTCCAGCGCGCTGAGCACCTTCATTCTGCACGGCAACGTGCTGGATCTGGTGGCCTACGAGCGCCAGGGCAAGCGCGAGTTCGACTCGCTGCCGGACTTCCTGACCCAGGTGTTCTTCGCCCAGCGCAAGATCGTGATCACCTACGATCTGTCCAGCGGCATCCAGTGCCCGACCGCGGAGATGCGCGGCGAGATCATGAGCGTGGTGCGCGCGATCGACACCATGCGAGGCACGGACTACGCCGACAAGGGCCTGCCCAAGGACCCGCTCAAGGCCATCGAGCTGATGGCGCGGATCGTGCGTGGCAAGCTGGTCAGCAACAACGCCGAGGACAAGCGGATCGCGGTGATCATCAAGTACGCCGAGACGGTCTTCGTCGAGGCCGAAGGTTACTCCAACGTTTCGGACCGCGCGGCGGCGATCGCGCTGACGGAGTTGGCCAGCGACCCGACGGTGCTGGAGAACGACGTCACCATCGTGCTGATCGCCGAGAGCACGGCGACGATGAGCAAGCGCGTCCAGAGCATCCCCTACGCCGCGCAGCTCAAGCTGCCGCTGCCCGACGAGCCCGCGCGGGCGGCCTACATCAGCCGCGTCAACGCCACCGCCGAGCTGGACCTGCCCAGCGACGTGATCGACATGCTCAAGAAGCACACCGCGGGGCTGACGCTGGTGCAGATCCGCGGGCTGCTGCAGGAGGCCGGGCTGGGCAACGTCGACTTCGGCCACCCCGCCTACATCTACAAGCGCAAGCGCGAGATGATCGAGGCTGAGTGCCGCGGGCTGCTGGAGTTCATCGAGCCCAAGTACAAGCTGGACATGGTGGCGGTGCACACCCGGGCCGTCGAGGAGCTGAAGCGTGACTCCGAGCTGGTGATCAAGGGCCACCTCGACGCCGTGCCGATGGGCTATCTGATCGCCGGGCCGGCCGGCAGCGGCAAGAGCTTCCTGATCAAGGCCTTCGCTGGCGAGGTGGGCATCCCGTGCGTCGAGCTCAAAAACTTCCGCGAGAAGTGGGTCGGGGCCACGGAGCAGAACCTCGAGAAGATCATCACCGTGCTCAGCGGCCTGGCGCCCGTGGCCTGCATCATCGATGAGGCCGACGCCTATCTGGGCACCCGCGAGGCCGAGGGCGACAGCGGGGTATCGAGCCGCGTGTTCAGCCGCCTGACCAGCTTCATGGGCGACACCACCAACCGCGGCAAGATTCTGTGGTTCCTGATCACCAACCGGCCGGACCTCTTGTCGATGGATCTCAAGCGCCAAGGCCGCGCCGAGAAGCACATCCCGCTGTTCCTGCCGGAAAGCGAGAAGGACTACGAGGACCTGCTGGACGTATTCAGGCGCAAGCTGGACCTGGAGCTTTCGTTCGCCGACCTGTTCGGCGATCCGCCGAACGGCGCCGCGCTGAAGCTCGAGGACGTGCAGCAGCACAGCGGCGCGGACCTGGAAGCACTCTTGGTCCGCGCCAAGGGGCTGGCGCTGATCGAGGGCCGCGCTCAGATGGGCATCGACGACCTGGTCGGCTGCCTGGCGGACTACCTGTCGCCGGTCTACCCGCAGAAGATGGAGTACCAGATTCTGGCGTCGATCGCCGAGAGCACCAGCCGCAGCCTGATCCCGGAGAAGTGGCGCCTGGAGCCGATGGAGCTGACCCGCCGGATGGAGCTGCTCCGGCCGTTCATCTGAGACCTGCGCAGGTATAATCTGGCGATGGACGCCGACAAGATCAAGCTGCGCCCCCGCTTCATCGTGGACAGCGCGGGCAAGCCGCAGAGCGCGATCCTGAGCATGCGCGAGTTCCGTGCGCTGACGGAGCTGCTTGAGGACTACATCGACCTCGCGGAGCTGGAGCAGGCCATCGCGGAGGAG
>CAZSSB010000056.1:0-19231 GCA_964609245.1 uncultured Planctomycetales bacterium
TGACGACCTAGTTATAGCTGAAAACGCGGAATTGGGATTGAATCCTGGTACAGTTATTAAGTTCGGTCCTGCTAGCTATCACGATGCGGTAGATATTCAGGTGGACGGTGAGCTGTATGCGGTTGGAACTGCGAGCGAGAGGATTACGTTCACAGCATTAACGGATGACAGTGTCGGGGGCGACACGAACGCAGACGGGGCTGGGAGCACACCGGTGAAAGGCTACTGGGGCGGGATCTACTACACCTCCACCAGTGATGACAGCGGGTGTTTCCTGAAGTACTGCGATCTGGCGTACGGGGGAGATACGTACTGCGCAGGGGCCGATGCGCTGGTAACTGTGAGTGAGGCGAACCCGACAATCAGCAATTCTCACTTCGCATACAGCGAGGCCTGGGGCATTTACATCGTCTCGGGAAGCCCTACGTTGTCGGGCAATACGTTCACGGCGTGTGATGCTGGGGACATCCGCTATCCATAGGGACGGGGGTTGGTTGCAGTACGTGTACGCAAGTCATGGCGTCCGGAGAGCTGCGGAGTACGCCGTCCGGCGGGACTAGGGTAAGATAACGCGGCATGCGAAACGGAGGGCTTGAGAATATGTTTAGAGCGACCAGGCTGGGCATCCTGCCGGGAGTGCTGATGACGACGCTGCTGGCGGCGGTGCTGATCGCGGCGGCGGGCTGCGGCGGCGGGTTCAACGTCGACGGCGGCAACAACGACACCACGCTGACGCTGCTCAGGACCACTTGGGACATCGGCGGCGACGAGGCGGAGCTGAACCTCTACGGACCGGACGTGCCGGTGATCCTGACGGTGCGCTACTTCATCTTCGGCAGCGACGTGAACCTGGGCTCCGAGGGCACCATCCCGCTGGCGCACGAGCGCCTCGACGAGATGGAGGTCGGCGAGCTGGCCTTCGGCGACCAGCTGATCGACGTGGACTTAAGCCCCTGGGACCAGTACGATTACGTCTACCTGCGGGCGCTGGGCACCTTCCCCAACCTGTCGTTCCGGCTCGATCCGGGCACGCGCTACGACTTCCGCGCCCAGTAGCCGCGCCCCGCGGCGGCGGCGCTAGTCCGCGGCGGCATCCCCGTCCTCCAGCACGGCGGCCAGCACGCGGCTGACGCGGTTCTTGTCCACGCTCAGCACGGTGAAGGTCAGCTGCTCGTGCTCGAGGGTTTCGCGCGGCTCCGGGATGTGGCCCAGGGCATCGGTGATGAAGCCGCCCAGCGTGTCGACGTCCTCGGCGCTCAGCGACCAGCCCAGTTCCTCGTTCAGTTCCGCCAGCGGCAGCTGGCCGTCGATCACCCAGCAGCCGTCCTCGCGCTGGTGGATCATCCGGCTCTCGTCGTCGTACTCGTCCTGGATCTCGCCGACGATCTCCTCCAGCAGGTCCTCGATCGTCAGGATGCCCTCCGTGCCGCCGTACTCGTCCAGCACCACCGCCATGTGGGCCTTGGCCGCCTGCAGCTCGCGCAGCGCGTCGTCGATCTTCTTGCTCTCGGGCACGAACATCGGGTCCATCAGCATCGCCCGCAGGTCGAGGCGCTCCAGGTCGTCGTTGCGCGCCAGGAACTCCAGCAGGTCGCGCAGGTGCATGATGCCGATCACGTTGTCGATGCTGTCCTCGTAGACCGGAAAGCGGCTGAAGCGCGCCTCCGCCACGGTCGCGACGATCAGCTGCGGGTCCCAGGCCGCGTCCAGCGCCACCACGTCCGTGCGCGGCGTCATCACCTCGTGGGCGGTGGTGGCGCCCAGCTCCAGGATGTTCTCGATGTACTCGCGCTCCTCGGCCTCCACTTCCTCGCCGCTGGCCATCGTGATCTCGAACTCGCGGTCGTCGTCCTCCTGGCCGTTGCCGCCCGGCGTTGCCGGCGCGCGCAGCCAGAAAGCCAGCAGGTCGGCCAGCAGGTTGCCGGCCCGCACCAGCAGGCCGCCGCTGTCGGGCCGCCCCGCCAGCGTCACGCCGCTGAGCAGTCCCAGCACCGGAAATACCAGCGCCGGCCACAGCGCGGCCGAGATCTGCAGCAGGCCCACCAGCCCACGCTCGGGCAGCATCGCCCGCAGCGCCAGCCACAGCAGCAGCGCGGCCAGGATCACGGCGATCACGGTTGCCGCCGCGCTGCGGGTTGCCTCGACGCGCAGCGCCGACCGCCCGATGCGGCTCGCGACGGCGCTATGGGCGGTCAGCCCGCCGGCCGCCGCCACCAGCAGTCCCAGGATCAGCAGCGCCGCCGCCAGCAGTGAGACGCCGGGGGTGCCGGCCTGCAGGGCCATCGACAGGGGTAAGTCAGTGTCCAAAGGACTTCACCTCGATTCCGACGGATTGGCACAGCTCCCGGGTGCGGGCGTCCATCGCGTCCTGGGCCGCGGCGTCGGCGTGATCCCAGCCCGCCAGATGCAGCAGGCCGTGGATCACCAGCGCCGCGGCCTCGGCGGCCGGGCTGTTGCCGTTGGCCTTCGCCTGGCGCTCGACCGCGTCCCAGCTCAGCGCGATGTCGCCGCCGTGGCCGGGCAGGTCATCGGCGGGGAACGACAGCACGTCCGTGGCCTCGTCGACGCCGCGGAAGTCGCGGTTGAGCCTGCGGATCGCCGCGTCGTCGACGACGCGCAGCGCGACCGTCGCGGCCGGGAACAGCTGCTGAGCTGCGGGAGCACAGGCGGACATCAGGTCCGCCCAAGATCGCGGAGGCACATCCACGTCGGCTGCCGCCTCCAGGTGTTTAGTTACTGCGTCCAATCGCCTTTCCACACATTGCTGTGCCAGTAGTACCGCCCCAGGGCGGCTGACCGATTATAACAGCGGCACACTCGGCAAGTGCGAAAGCCGCCCCGCGCCGGTATAATAGCCGCCGATGCGCCGCATTGTTCTAGTGCTCGTCGTCTGCGCCCTGGCGCTGCGATGCACTGCGGCGCTCGCCGCGACGGGCAGCCTGACCTATCAGGCGCGCGTGATCCACGACAACCGCAACCAGCTCAGCTTCGTCAGCGGCAGCATCGACCTGGCCAGCGCCGCCTACAGCGAGCGGGTGGAGCGCAGCTTCGTGCTCAACTGGCGGCGGCTGCCGGGGCAGCTGGAGGCCACCCGGCCGGCGCTGCCGGCGATCTGGCAGGCGAACGGCCGCACGGCGCAGCGGCTGGACGGGGCGCTGCCGCGCTATGACAGCCCGCTGCTCAGGCACTTCGTGGTCGGACGGGTGGTCAGCGGCCAGCGGCTCGAGCCGGGGGAGACCTACCTCTCCGACCAGCTGGTGATCACCACCGCGGCCTACGACCGCGGCAGCTTCGAGATCGTGGCCGAGTTCCGCGGCCTGCCGCTGGTGATCGTCGGGCGCACCGCCGAGCGTGAGGGCCGCGAGTTGGTTAAGGACCTGGCGGTGCTGGGGCCCGCCAGCGAGCTCTACCAGTACTTCTTCGACGAAATCGAGTACTCCGCTCAGCCGCTCGAATCGCCGCCGGCGCTGCCCGCCTTCGATCCGGCGCGCTACGTGACCTGGCCCAGCGACGGGCCGCAGCCGGTCGCGATCCGGCCGGTCAAGGACTGGCTGGTGTTCCGCGCGCATCTGCCCAACGGCCGGCCGCTGAACCTGGTCTTCGACTCGGGCGCCGAGCAGATGATCCTCGACGAGCTGGTGCTCAAGGTCGACGCGCTGCTGGAGCCGGTCGGCACGGCGCGCGTGGCGGGCGCGATCGCCAGCGGCGAGATGAACCTCTACGAGGGCTTCAGCTTCGTCGCCGGCGGGGTGCATTTCGACAACCTGCAGGTGATCGGCACGCAGCTGACCACGCTGGGGATCGGCGCCGACATGCGGATTCACGGCATCGTCGGCGGCGAGATGCTGCAGCTCTGCCGCCTCGACATCGACCTGGCCGAGGGCGTGATGACGCTGGCGCCGCCGTCGGCGCCCGGCGAGCGCAGCGGCCAGCAGCTGCCGCTGACCTTCATCAGCGACATGCCCCACGTCGAGGCCGAGGTGCACGACACCGGCCGCGCGCTGCTGATGCTCGACACCGGCCAGCGCACCGAGCTGTCCGTCAACCTCGACTGGCTGGACACCTACGAGCTGGGGGAACAGCTCAAGCTCAACGGCTTCCTCGGCGGGGTGGCGGGCGGACTGCAGCCGCGCTACATCGTCGAGAACGTCGATCTGTCGCTGGGCGGCCAGACCTATCACCAGAATGCCGCCGACGCCGGCATGGCGGCCACCTTCAGCTTCAACGGCGTGCCGGTGGTCGGCTCGATCGGCTTTCCGCTGCTGGCCCGGCACTACGGCGGTGTGACCTTCGACTACAGCAACAAGCTGCTCTATCTGCGCGATCCGGCGGAGGAGCGCATCTTCGCCGGCCGCCCGGAGGCCTGGGACGCACCGTTCGAGGGACAGCCGCTCAGACTGGCCGGGCGGGGCGACGACGAGGGGGTGCGCCCCGAGGAGCGCGAGGACTACGAATACGCGGTGGCGGCCGTCACCCAGCGGGATGTTGATGATCCGCTGGGGCTGGTCAACTCCGCGGCGCGGTTGTGGCGCTGGGACCGCGGCGAGGGCTTCTACGGCTGGACCGCCGAAAGCGACCCCCGCTACCAGCGGATCGAGCTGCCCGACAGCAGCCGCTACAACGAGGAGGCCCGGGCGGAGGACCGCCGGCGCGATCAGGCTCAGCAGGCTGCTGCCCGGCCGGCCGTCGATCCTGAACCGGCAGTCCCGGTGCCGCCGGTCGCTGAACCGGAGCCGCTGCTCGATCTGCCGCGGGAGACCGCGCCCGAGCCTGCGATCGTGGAGCCACCGGAAGTCCTCCCTGAGCCGGAGCCTGAGCCACAGCCGCCGCCCGAAGTGCCTGCGCAGCTTACGCTGCCGCCGCTGCCGCCTGTACGCGAGCGGGTGCTGGGCCTCGGAGCGGTGATCCGCGGCCT
Organism: uncultured Planctomycetales bacterium; assembly: GCA_964609245.1. GTDB lineage: Bacteria > 4484-113 > 4484-113 > 4484-113 > JAFGCY01 > JAFGCY01. The sequence continues at coordinate 4,916 of CAZSSB010000056.1, forward strand.
GGCCGCCGCCACCCTCGAGGCGCTGGCCGAGCGGGCTCAGGCGGCCGCCGAGCAGCCCCCCGACGAGCCGGACGAGGAGCCCCAGGAGGAGGCCGAACCGGTCTACGCCTCGGGGCTGGGCGGCTCGGACAAGCGCGAGGACTACCAGTTCAGGCGCGGCGCGGGCAAGCTCCACTTCAAGTGAGCGGCGGCGCGCAGTGCCAATCGGTTACAATTAGGGTTGCCAATGCTGGTGCTGACGCGCAAGCCGGGCGAGAAGATCATCGTCGGCAATCTGTATGAGATCGAGATTGCGGCGGTGACTCGGGGCGTGGTGAAGTTCATCGTCAGCGTCGACCAGCCGCTGATCCTGATGCCGGGCAACATCGAACTGGAGGTCGGTGGCGACGGCGGCCCGCGCGAGATTACCTTCACCCGCAAGGTTGACGACTCCGTGCTGATCGGGGCCGATCCCCAGACCCAGGTCGAGGTTCTGGTGGTCAGCGTCAAGGGCGAGGCGGTGCGCGTCGGCGTCAAGGCCCCGCGCGAGGTCACGGTGCATCGCGAGGAGGTCTGGCGGCTGATCCAGGCCGAGAACATCGCCGCCGCCCAGGCCGCCGAGCTGGACCCGTCCCAGCTGAAGGAACTCCTCAGCCGCCGGCCCGAAGCTGGCCCATCGCTGGGGTCGCCGGAGGATGCCGCCGCCGCGGACGATGAAGCGCCGCCCGAGTAGCCGCGGCTAGTCCTCCCAGAACCGGCCGGTGTCCGGCCGCCCGCCCCGCAGCCGCCGAACCTGCCAGCTGCCGGCGCGGTCCATTTCGATCAGCCGCTCGCTGAGCTCGTCGGTGGCGCGGTGCTCGCCGGCGTTGCCGTCCTGCAGCTGGCCCTCGACGTAGTCGCTGGTCACCTCGCCCGGTCCGAAGTCCAGGATCACGTAGACGCGCCAGTCATGGAGGAAGCTGTAGGGCTCGGCGAAGAAGTAGGGCAGGTGGCCCCGGGCCCGCACCTCGAAGACCCCCTCCTGCCAGGGCACCGTCAGCCGGTCCCAGTGGGCGCTGTAGGGCTGGTAGTTCAGCTCCGGGTCGATCAGGAAGGCGTCGTCCTCCATCATCGCGAAGACGATCAGCTGGGGCTCGACGCTGCTCTCGTTGTCCTCGATCTCGATCAGCGCCGAAATCTCGAACTCGTCGCCGGGCTCGAAGTAGCTGGTGCGGTAGGACTCCTGGGGGTTGTAGAGCTCGACGTCCAGGATCTCGACGTCGGGCGCGTCGGGGCCCGTGATGTCGAAGCCGGTCTCGCTGTACTGCGGGGCGGTGCCCTTGAAGCCCAGTTCCACCTTGAGGCGGAAGCCGCGCTCGCCGAAGACGCTGTCCGTGCGGATGAAGCGCGGAAAGACCAGGTCGTGCTCGCCTGCGGGCAGGAAGAACTTGAGCTTGTGCTTGCTGACAATCAGTTCGTCCTCGTCGTCGCTCTCGTCGTCGATCACCACCATGAACAGATCGACCTTCTCCTCGCCGCGGAAGCCGCCGACATCGACCCGGACCAGCGCGTTCAGCTCCTCGACGTCCGGCCAGGCGAAGCCCGCCAGCTTGTTGAACTGCGGGGATTCGTCGGGGTAGACGTAGAAGTCCACGATCTCGGCGTGGCGATCCTGGGCCAGCGCCGCGGCGGGCAGCAGCAGAGCGGCCAGGCTCATGATCAGCGGCCAGCGTGTCATCGGCGTCCTCCCGTACGAGTCGATTCCCGTATATGCATACCACAGGCCATGACGTGGCGGGGAGGGCGGATGTTGGACCGGTGGGAGTACGCAGGCCCGGGACTCGGACGGCGGAGTTATAATCTGGCGAACATGGATACCATGGCGGAACTGATCATCGAAGTGCTGGAAGACGAGGAGTGCGGCTTCCGCGCCCGCGCGCTCGGCGAGGGCATCTTCACGCACGGAGCCACGCTGGATGAACTCCGGGCCAACATCCGCGAGGCCGTTGATGCGTACTACGACGGTGAGCCGCGACCCGCGATCGTACGCCTGCACTTCGTGCGCCAGGAGGTTCTGTCCTGGTAAGGCTGCCCCGCGACCTCTCCGGCCGCAGGCTGGCCAGGGCGCTCCGCAAGCTTGGCTACGAGAAGGCCGGACAGAAAGGCAGCCACATGCGTCTGGTTACCCAGCAGCGGGGACGGAACCGTGTGATCGTGACGGACGAGGACGCAATCCCGGTGGGCACGCTCAGCGATATCCTCAAGCACGTGGCCAGGCACTTCGACCTGCAGGTGGACGAGCTGCTCAAGCTGCTTGACCTGTAGCGGCTACCCGGCCGGCATTGGTGGCGTCTCCGCTTCCGCTTCGCCTTCCGCCTCCTCATCCCGTGGCGTGGGTGGCACGGCCTCGTCGCTGCCCCAGTCCGGGCCCTTGACGAACACGATGTAGTCCGCCAGCGGCCAGATGGCGTCCGCATCGCCGGTCTGGGCCCTGGCTGCCGTGGGGGGCAGCAGCTCGGTGTCCGGGTAGGTGTCGCACCATGAGCTGAGCGGGCGGATCGCCACCGTCATCACGCGCTCACGCGGGATCCAGGCCGGCAGGCGCTGGGGGGTGCCCAGGCCGTAGTCGCTGTGGAAGCTGCCGTTGGTGTGCACCACCAGCCTGAGCGGCTGGCTGCCCACCTGCAGCGCGATGCTCTCGGCCATGGTGTCGTCCTTGAGGCACTGCGCCGCGTAGTAGCCGGCAACCTTGGCCTCGTCCAGCCCCATGCCGTGCGCGTCGCCTTCGGCCTCGCCGCCGAGCCCCATCGCCAGCCGGAACAGCTCCCAGTAGGCGTCCTCGGGATGTACCGTCTGCATCGCGATCCACTGGCGCTCCTCGGGCGTATAGCCGGCCCAGGCCGCCTCGAAGCCCTCCTGGGCCACGCGGCTGGCCAGCGGCCTGGGGATGTTGGCCGCCACCACCGGCAGCGAGCGCCCGCGGCAGTACTCCACCAGCTGACGGTAGTCCGGATCGTAGTTGGGCCAGGGGCGGCTGCCTGCCAGGAACTCCTCCTCGTCGATCTCGCCGCTGAGATAGGCCGTCAGCAGCGGCTGCACGTCGCGCTCGAACTGCTCCATCGAGAGCGTCACCGCCCCGCCGCGGGCCCGGTCCAGCGCCCGGAGAATCTGAAGCTGCATGCGGTGGGTGGCCGGGTCGCCGTGCTGCTCGCCGAGGAAGACCACCTCGGCGTGCTCAAGCCGCTCGATCAGCTGGCTGAAGGTTAGCATCCGCGAGGGCACCGGGCTTTGCGCCGGATCGGCAGCGTAGATGCGCGCCGGCTCGCGGCGCGCGGCCTGCTCGGCCTGCTCGGCGATGCCGGCGCGGGCGCTCCTGGGCGCGGTGGTCATGAGCATTACTACCGCGACGGCGGCGAAGCAGAGGCAAAGGCGCTCCATGGGCTCTCCCGGTGTTGGTCTGACAGCGAGGGGGATTATAGGCCACACTGCACGGGGGCCGGGAGCCGGAGCGGACCCTGCCGGTGGAAGGAGGCTCCTGTGTAGCCCTGCCCCGGCTCCCGGTCCGCCGCGGACTACGGCGGCGTCTGCCCGCGCGCAGCGTCGGTCGCGCTGCCGTCGCGCGAGCAGTCCCAGCGCGACGCCACCATCGGCTGATGGCGCCAGCGCCAGGACAGCCGCCGGTTAAGGCTCCTCCCCCCGTTACTGTCCCCACAGCCTTGGGAAGAGGGTGAATCAGCTGTCTGAGCCGCCGCCGGCAGTGCCGGGACGGTATCAGGGCTCTCGTCGTCATCATCATCGGCGGGCGGCTCGCTGCGGTCCGCCACCCACGCCTCGGCCTCGGGCGCAAAGCTGGCGCGGAATGGTGTGAAGCGTGGCTTGAGCCGGAGCGATCCCTCACCCACGGCAGTGCCATCATCGCGCTCGCCGCCCAGCTGGCGGTCAAGGTCCAGCGCCATCCCGCTGAGCCGCTGGTCCAGCATCTTGCGGCGCTGAAGCCGCTCGCTGGCGGCGATGTCCGCGTCCAGACTGCGCTGGGTGCCGATTCGCATCAGCCAGTAGGCCGGAATCGCGATCAGCGGCGCGCAGAGCACCGCCAGCATCCAGAACAGGCCGGTGCCGTAGGTCTCGTCGGCGTCCTGGGCGATCACGACCAGCGCGACGGCCCACAGGATCGCCAGCACGATGAAGACCAGGAACATCGTCCCGGAAACGACCGCTGCTTGCCCGAACATCGCCTTGCCTTACGGCTCGGGTCCCAGCCCTGGGGCCTGGATCCTCCCGTTTCGCCCCACCAATCAGGGGCGGCGTCCGGTGCCCAGTCGCCTTCCGGCGGTAGAATCAGTCAAATACGACTACGTGTATATTGTAACACGTACATTCAATGATGTCAAGTGAGTATTCGATATACGAAGTGCGCATTGTCATATACTGATGTCACTGGCGGCATATGGCAGCGCGCGGGCGGCGATCAGGTCCGCAGCAGATAAACGTGACGGGTTGAATCGCCGTGGGTGTACCGCTCCAGGGCCTCGACTCTGAAGCCATGCTCGGCGGCCGCGGCGGTGAGCGCTGCGGCATCCGCCCCGAGATAGCCGCGCACCTCGCCGCCGGGGGCCAGCAGCAGCCTGGCCAGCGGCAGCAGCTCCGCCGGCGGGGCGAAGGCGCGCGAGGTCGCCAGCTGGAACGCTCCCGGCAGCTCCGCCGCCAGCTCCTCCACCCGCCCGTTCATGATCGCCAGGTTCTCAAGCCCCAGTTTCACCCCGACCAGCCTGAGAAACTCGGCGCGGCGCCGGCGGACCTCGACGGCGGTGAAATGTGCCTCTGGGCAAAGCACGGCGAGCGGGACCACCGGGCTGCCGTTGCCGCTGCCCAGATCGACGGCTTGGGTCCCCGCGGCGATCCTGCCAAGCCGATGCAGCCGCGCGGCCTCGCCGACCAGTTCGGCCGTGAGCCGCCGTCGGTCGCTTCCGAAGCCCGTCAGATTGAGCGCCCGCGAGTACTGCGCCACCAGCTCGACGTACTGCGCCAGCCTGCCCAGTGCCGCCTCGTCGGCGGAAGCGCCCAGCTCTGCGAGCACTGCGCGCAGCTGTTGAGTACTGCCCTCCACGCGCCCAAGTATAATCTGCCTGCGCATCCCGCGCGCGGAGGCTGACCCGATGCATCTGGTCCACTCCCTGATACAGAGGTTGTTGCCGCTTGCGGCGGCGCTCATGCTGCTCGGCGCGGTCTTCGTCTCACTGCCCCAGGCCGCCAGCGCCCAGGACGGCATTCCCCAGGTCAGCGATGAACTGCTTGAGGAAGCGCTCAGCCTGGCGGGCGGCAACCGCGGCGAGCTGGAGGCGGCGCTTGGCTGGTGCAACCAGAAGCCCTACAGCATGCAGGCGATGCGCTTCGTGATCGCCAACCTGCCGCTGGCCGATCTCGGGGTGATCACGGACGACCTGCTGATCGAGCACGTCGAGCTGGCGATCGTGGTCAGCGGCGAGATGCCCTACGCCGCCAGCTATGACGAGGCCACTTGGGCGCACTACGTGCTGGCGCCGCGGGTCAGCCAGGAGCCGCTGGAGCCCTGGCGCAGCTACTTCCACAAGGCGCTGGCGGACGAGGTGCGGGACTGCCAGACGCTGCAGGCCGCGACGGTGCGCGTCAAGCAGTGGGTCGGGCAGCGGATCAAGTTCAAGCAGACCCAGCGCCGCGACCAGGGGCCGCTGACCACGCTCAGGGGGACCTATGGCCGCTGCGAGGAACTGATGACGGTCGAGATCTGCGCCCTGCGCGCCGTCGGCATCCCCGCGCGCAACGCGTTCTGCCCGTGGTGGGCGCACTGCGACAACAACCACGCCTGGACCGAGGTGCTGATGGACAACGGGCGCTGGTATCCACTGGGCAGCATCAAGGAGGAGACCGACTTCGGCAGTACCTGGGAGCAGAGCGCGGCCCGCGGCGCGCCGATCGTCTGCAGCATGTGCTTCGGCCTGCCGGACAGCATGGGCCCGGAGGTGCTGCGCAGCAAGCGGGACACCGGGGCGCGCTACGCCCAGATCAACGGCATCGACAGCTACCGCGACCCCGCCACCCTGACGCTCGACCTGCTGCCCGCGGTGGTGGCGGTCAGTGACCCGGATCGATCCTACAAGGCCGACGACACCATCGAGCACTTCCTGTTCGTTCACGTCTTCAACTACGGCGCGCTGCGGCCCGTTGCCAAGGTGCCGCTCAGCCCGGAGGCCGAAGTGTCGATCCAGCTGGGCTCGGGACGCTACGTGCTCAGCACCGACGCGCCGGTGGCCAGCCGCGCGGTGTGGGCTGACGTGTCAACGGGCGAGACGGTGGATCTTGACTGGCTCGATCTGCCCGAATGGGGCGAGGAGCTGATCCTGGAGTTCCCGAAGGACCCCTAGCGGCAGAGCTGAAAGGCGTCCTCTGGTTGACGCCGGGCAGCAGTGCTGCCTACAATGGCGGTGGACCCGACACAAAGGAGCGTCCATAGTCATGACGATCAAACGTTTCCCCGCGGTTTCTGGAGTGAGAAACATGTTTCACGGCCTGATGGTGGTGGCCGCGGCGGCCCTGCTGTGCTCCTGTGCCTCCAGCTACGCGCTGTGGCAGGCGGGCGGCGGCCCCGGACCGGTCGAGGGCAATCAGGCCCCCCAGGCCGCGCTGTCGATCACGCCCAGCGACGGGCCGGCGCCGCTGACGGTGCAGCACGACGCGACCGCCAGCACCGACCCCGACGGCACCATTGAGCGTTATGACTGGGACCTCGACGGTGACGGGACCTATGAGACGGCCGACGCCGGCGGCCGGCCGCCGGCCTACGTCTATGACACCGTCGGCGTCTACAACGCCGGCGTGCGCGTGACGGACGACGACGGCGCCACCAGCACGGCGACGATCGAGGTGGTGGCCACCGGCGGCGATCCGCCCGTCGACGCGCCGGCGCTCAGCGTCGAGAAGTGGCAGGGCGGATCCACCGCGGCGCTGAGCCTGACCTTCGACGACGGCACGCCCGAGCACTGGTCGCGGGGACTGCCGATGTGGCAGGACTACGGCTTCCGCGTCACGCTGGGCATCATCGCCCAAACGTTCGAGACCACGCCGGCGCGCCTGCCCGACCTGCAGCAGGCCTTCAACGCCGGCCACGAGCTGGCCAACCACTCCAGCACCCATCCCGACTTCACCACCCTGACACCGGAGCAGCGCCGCCAGGAAGTGCTGAACTGCCAGCAGCTGCTGCTCGATAACGTGGTCGGTCTCAATCACGTCGACACGATGATCTACCCCTACGAGCAGTTCGACGAGACCGTGATGACCGAGGTGGGGCTGCTGGGCTACATCTGCGCCCGCAGCGGCAGCCAGGGCATCACCGACTACGCCGAGATCAACGACGCCTGGAACCCGCCGCTGCTGCACCTCTACAGCTGGGCCAACCTCAACACCCTGGACATGTGGATGTGGGACAGCGTCGTCGACGGTGTGATCGCCGACGGCGGCTGGCAGGTGGAGCAGTGCCACGGCATCGGTGCGATCGGCGAGACCGGCGTGGGCTGGAGCCCGCGGCCCGAGGCCGAGTTCCGCGCCCACTACAACCACATTGCCAGCTACGGCGACGCGCTGTGGGTCGCGCCGATGGGTGAGGTCGCGCGCTACGTGCTGCAGCGCAACCTGGCCGATTTCCTGGTGCTGGACTACACCGATACTCGCTTCGAGTTCATCGTCACGGATACGCTGAACAACGAGATCTACGACGTGCCGCTGACTGTCAGCATGGAAGTGCCGGTGGGCATGATGAACATCACCGTCCGCCAGGGCCTCACGCCGCTGACCGTCAGCGAGGGCGAGGACATGAACATCCTCTTTGACGTCACCCCCGGCAACGGCACGGTGGTTGTGGAATACGGGATGTAGCGCGGCCAGGGATCAGTGGCAGTGATCAGGATTCAGTAGGGGCGGCATTCATGCCGCCCGCCGGGCAAGTAGCGCGGGCGTCTTCCCTGCGATCAGAGCGGTCCGGTAGCCGCGAATCCTATTCGCGGCTTCGGATCGAGCGCGAAGAGGCTTCGCGCCTACCGTCAGATGTGGTCGAGGCAAGCCCCAACCCCTCCCGCTGGGGGGAGGGGTTGGGATGGGAGGTGGGATGCAGTCTGAGACTGGCAGAGGTCAGAGGTGTTAGTTGCTCTCGCTGGGGCCGCGCCGGCCGCCCCGTTCGCCGCGGGGTCCGTCGCCGCGGCCCGCGCGCTCACCGTTCCGCCCGCCGATACCGGGGCCGCCGCGCCGACCAATCTCGGCCATGCGGGCCTCGGCGCTGGCGTAGTCACTGATGATGCAGGCCACCGGGCCGCCGAAGAACTCACCCGCCCCGGCCAGCACCGCGACCTGGTCGCCGACGCCGAACGGCATCGCGTCGACCTCCTCGCTGCTTTGGGCGTAGTGAGTGCGCTCGGAGATGCTGAGTGTCACGCTGTCCGGGATGTCCGCGGGCAGCTCGATGCCGCGCTCGTCCAGCTTCGCCTGCACGAAGCCGGGGATCTCGATGCTGATGGTGATCGAATCATCGCTCAGCGCGGTGATGGTGCCGAAGACCGGCCTGATCCGCGCGCCCATGCCGCCGCGCATGCCCTGGCCCATACCGCCACGCATGCCGGGGCCCTGACCCATACCGGGTCCGCCGTCACCGCCGCCCCAGCCGGGTCCCTGGCCGTCGCCGCGTCGGCCGGGCCCTTCACCATCCTGGCCCCAGCCCTGGCCGCGCTGGCCGAGCCGCTCACGGATGAACTGCCGCGCCGTCTCGGCGTCAGCCACGCGCCGCGCGACCGGGTCGTCGCCTTCACCGGGGCCGCCGCGCACCACAATCTCGTCACCGATGGCGAAGGCGCTGAAGTCGGCCTGCTCGCCCAGGTAGTGGAAGCGGGTGCCGTCGTCGATTGCAAAGCGCAGCTCGGCGGGCAGTTCGGGCAGCTCGCGCCCCATTTCCGTCAGCCGCTCGGCCATCTCGGCCGGGATGCGCGGCTCGATCACCAGCAGCGTATCGCTGAGCTGGGTGATTACTCCATAGGCCAGCCGCCCCTGGCCGCGCCGCCCCTGGTTTCCGCCGTCCGGCCCCCACTGGGCGAGGGCCGCCGTGGACAGGAGCAGCGTCAGGGCTGCCGCCACGATACTCACTGATTTGACTATCCTGATCATGGTTCACTCCGGGAACATAAGGTAATGCCGCTCTTAGGAGCGACGAACCCGACTGCTGAGTTTCAGTTCAAGGCGCCGACCGGCATATTCCATTCGGATATGCGGATGTGCGGTTGACACTCGCCTTAGCGGCGGGGATAATCCTACCTAGGGGACCTACCCTTTGCCGGTTTGCACCGCGGGGCCCAAGCACATCCGCGGAATCCTGACCGACACGAAGGAGTGCCTGCATGTGCGCGAAGAAAGTGATGTTCGACGGCAACACCTCGGCGGCCTTCGCCGCCCACGCCACCAATGAAGTCTGCGCGATCTACCCGATCACGCCCAGCTCCGTGATGGGCGAGCTGGCGGACGAGTACAGCGCCCACGGCCGCAAAAACATCTGGGGCCGGATTCCGGTGGTCAGCGAGCTGCAGTCCGAGGGCGGCGCGTCGGGCGCGATCCACGGGTCGCTGACCGGCGGCGCGCTGGCGACGACGTTCACCGCCAGCCAGGGACTGCTGCTGATGGTTCCCAACATGTACAAGATCGCGGGCGAGCTGGCGCCGACGGTGTTCCACGTCAGCGCGCGCTCGATCAGCTGCCAGGCGCTGAGCATCTTCGGTGACCACTCGGATATCGCCGCCGTCCGCGAGACGGGCTTCGGCCTGGTGGCCAGCGGCAGCCCGCAGGAAGTGATGGACAACGCGCTGGCGGCCCAGCGCTGTACGCTCAAGAGCCGCGTGCCGCTGGTGCAGTTCTTCGACGGCTTCCGCACCAGTCACGAGATCCAGAAGATCGAAGAAGTGCCGATGGAGGCGATGCGCGCGATGATCGACGAAGAGGACGTGCGCGCCGTCCGCGACCGGGCGCTCAGGCCCGAGAATCCCACCATGCGCGGCACCGCCCAGAACCCGGACATCTACTTCCAGGGCCGCGAGTCGGTGAACAAGTACTACCTGGCCTGCCCCGAGATCATGGAGGAGGCTTACGACAAGCTGCACGAGCTGACCGGCCGCCGCTATCACCTGTTCGACTACTGCGGCGATCCTGAGGCCGAGACGGTGATGGTGATCATGGGCTCGGGCGCCGAGACCGCCGACGAGACGGTCGAGTACCTGGTTCGCGAGCGCGGCGCCAAGTACGGCCTGATCAAGGTGCGGCTCTACCGGCCGTTCAGCGCCAGGCACTTCATCGCGGCGCTGCCCAAGACGGTCAAGCAGATCGTGGTGATGGACCGCACCAAGGCGCCGGGCGCCACCGGCGAGCCGCTCTACCTCGACGTGGTGGACGTACTCAACACCGCGGTGCGCGAGGGCGACTTCCCGGCGATGCCGCTGATCGTGGGCGGCCGCTACGGGCTGAGCAGCAAGGAGTACACGCCCTCGATGGTCAACGCGTGCTTCAAGCACGTGCGGGGCGACAACCCGTTCCAGGGCTTCACCGTCGGCATCGAGGACGACGTCACCAACCTGAGCATCGACTACTCCGAGGAAGTCCACAGCGTCGATCCCAGCTGCTACGCCGCCAAGTTCTGGGGCCTGGGCTCGGACGGCACCGTCGGTGCCAGCAAGAACAACATCAAGGTGGTCGGCGACAACACCGACAAGTACGCCCAGGGCTTCTTCGTCTACGACTCCAAGAAGGCCGGCGGCGTAACCTGCAGCCACCTGCGCTTCAGCGACGCCCCGATCAAGAGCACCTATCTGGTCGGCCGCCCCGATTTCGTGGCGATCCACGCCGAGAGCTTCATCGGCAAGATCGACCTGCTGCGCGGCATTCGGGATGGTGGCATCGTGCTGGTCAACACCTACATCAAGCCCGAGGACCTGTTCAACTCGATGCCCCGTCAGATGCAGGAGCAGATCCTGAGCAAGCAGCTCAAGCTGTACTGCATCAACGCCTACGAGATCGTGTCCCAGCTGGGGCTGCCGGGCCGCATCAACACCACCATGCAGGGCGCGTTCTTCAAGCTCAGCGGCGTGCTGCCCGAGAAGGTCTACCGCGACGCGATCGAGGGCGCGATCGAGAAGACGTTCTCCAAGAAGGGCAAGGACGTCGTGGGCATCAACCTCAAGGCCTTCCGCGCCGGCATCGAGGACGTCGTCGAGGCGCCGGTGCCGGAGAAGATCACCGTCAGCGCCCCGATGCAGAGCCGCCTGCAGGTGCTCGAGGATCCGGAGCTGGCCGCGTTCGTCGAGGACGTGGTCGACAAGGTTATCGCGATGGAGGGCGACGACGTCAAGGTCAGCCAGATGCCCGTCGACGGTGCCTTCCCGACCGATACGTCGAAGTACGAGAAACGCAGCATCGCGGTGCGGCTGCCCAAGTGGGAGCCTGAGCTGTGCGTGCAGTGCAACATGTGCGCCGTGGTCTGCCCGCACGCGGCGATCCGCGTCAAGGTCAGCAAGGAAGGCGACATCCAGAGCGACCTCTACAAGACGGTCAAGCTGAAGGATAAGCAGGCCGAGGACGACGACCGGCTGCGGATCCAGCTCTATCCCGACGACTGCACGGGCTGCGGCGCCTGCATTACTGCCTGCCTGGGCATCGAGAAGGGCGAGGACAAACAGCCGACCGGCCGCAAGGCGCTGAACTTCGTGCTCAAGGAGGAGCTGCTGGACGAGGCGCGCGAGACGGTGCTGGAGTTCCGGCGTTTGCCGGTGACCGATCCGAAGTTCTACAAGCCAACCTTCAAGGCGATCCAGTACCAGCAGCCGCTGCTGCAGTTCAGCGGCGCCTGCGCCGGCTGCGGCGAGACGCCCTACATGCGGATGGTGACCCAGATTGTCGGCAAGCGGATGATGCAGGCCAACGCCACCGGCTGCAGCTCGATCTGGGGCGGCACCGCGCCGACCAGCCCCTTCGCCCGCGACAAGGTCACGGGCTGCGGGCCGGCCTGGTCCAGTTCGCTGTTCGAGGACAACGCCGAGTTCGGTTTCGGCATGCGCCTGGCGGTGGATCAGCTGCACGACCGTGCCTTCGCGATGCGCGATCAGCTGCTGGAAAGCGGCAAGCTGCCGCCGGAGCTGAAGGACCGCCTCGGCCAGCTGGCCACCATCGAGGAGCAGTACGCCGACCCGCTGAGGATCAGTGAGAACATGGCGCTGGCCGTCGAGATGGAGGAGATCATCGACGGGCTCAACGGTCGGGGCGACGAGCTGGCGGAGCTTAAGGCCTACCTGCCCTACTTCAGCAAGAAGAGCGTCTGGGCCGTCGGCGGGGACGGCTGGGCCTACGACATCGGCTACGGCGGGCTGGACCACGTCATCGCCCAGGATTCGGACGTCAACATCCTGGTGCTGGACACCGAGGTCTACTCCAACACCGGCGGCCAGAAGAGCAAGGCCACGCCGCTGGGGGCGATCGCCCAGTTCGCCAGCGCCGGCAAGCGGCTGGCCAAGAAGGACCTGGGGCTGCAGGCGATGAGCTACCGTCACGCCTACGTCGCGGCGCTGAATCTCGGCGCCAGCCCGGCCCAGGCGGTCAAGGCCTTCGTCGAGGGCGAGCAGTACCCCGGACCGGCGCTGTTCATCTGCTTCGCGCCCTGCATCGCCCACGGCATCGACATGAGCAACACCCAGGCCCAGAGCAAGGCGGCGACCGACAGCGGCTACTGGATCAACTACCGCTTCGATCCGCGGCTGATCGCCGAGGGCCAGAACCCGCTGCAGATCGATTCCAAGCAGCGCAAGATCAGCTTCCGCGAGTTCGCCGAGGGCCAGAACCGCTTCCGGCGCCTGAGGCGCGAGTATCCGGATGACTACGAGGGCGTGATGGCCGACGCTGAGCGCGTCGTCAACCAGCGCTGGCTCTACTACCAGCAGCTCGCCGCGATGGACTTCACCCAGTTCACCGCCGAGCTGAAGAAGGGCGCCGGCGAGGGCTAGGCCGGAACGCGGTGGACCGCCGCTGAAGAGCCGGCGGCCCGCTGCGGGTAAAACAAACTGGTCGTCACAGCGACTAGGGCGCCGGGCCGTGGACACCCGGCGCCCTCTAGCGTTTCAGCGCCGGTGGGGGCGCGAATGGCCCGGCCTGCTATACTGCCAGGGCGGAGGAAGGAAAGGCATGAGATTCCCGGCCATGTTGCTGGCCGTAGCGCTGCTGTTGGCATTCCCGCCCGTCACGGCCGCCGCCGTGCCCGAGGCGGACCACGTCCGCATCGAGTGCATCGCGCTGCGGCTCAAGGTCAACGACTACTCCATCCGGCACCAGGTCAAGCTGCTGGTGACGGTCACCACCTCGGACGAGAGCCGGCTCTCGGGCGTCGACCTGGCGCTGCTGAGCCTCACCAGCCCGGCCGGCGTGGAAGTCACCATGGGCTGCCGCGAGTGCCGGGTGACACCCCGGCAGTTCAAGGCGGCCAACGCGCGGCTGCTGTTCAAGGCGGTCGAGGACTCCGCGGCGCCGCTGCCCAGCGCCCAGAGCAACGTGCCGCCGGGCTTCTTCGACGAGGCCGGGCCCTATCAGGTCAGCCTGACGCTGCGCGGCGAGTTGTTCAGCGGCGAGGTCAGTTTCGGTGAGCCGCTGGCGATGAGCATAGAGCAGGACGGGCGGGCGGCGGAGCGCTTCTGCCTGGCAGACGAGCTGCCGCTGACGATCACCACAAAGCCCGCCGAGTTTGGCCCGGTCTACTACAAGCGCCAGGACCTGAGCGGCTTCGTGTTCCAGCTGGCCAGTATGAACCAGGCCCTTGAAGGCAAGGACTACCACCCGCAGCGCGAGTCGCCGCAGTACGTGTTCCAGATCCGGCGGGGCGACGCCGAGGGCGGGCCGGCCGCGCTGGTCGATCCCTCGCGCTACATCGCGGGCCATGAGAAGCACCTGATCCGCAGCGACCACACCAGCACGCCGCTGACATTCGGCGCGGGCGAGTTCAGGCCCGGCGACGTGCTGATCGTCGACTTCATGCGCCAGGAGACGCCCCCGCCGGACGCGGGCTTCGAGCAGCGGGACAACTTCAGCGCGCAGGTGGTGGTCCAGGACCGCGTGGTCTACGCCCTGGCGGTCGAGACCGCCCCGACCCCGGAGGAACTGGGCGTGGTGGCGGCAGAGGAGTAGCGCGGGCATCCTGCCTGCGATTCACAGGGGCGGCATTCATGCCGCCCACGGCTGCGGCGGACACATGGACTCATGGTGGTCCGTGCGTTGATTGTGGGGACAAGCGGGCACAGTTTGATTGACGTTCACCGGCGC
>CAZSSB010000057.1:0-19000 GCA_964609245.1 uncultured Planctomycetales bacterium
AGGAATGCCCGCCCGAGCTGGCCGCCGACATCATCGACCAGGGCATCGTGCTGGCGGGCGGCGGCGCGCTGCTAAGAGACCTCGACATCCTGATCAGCAAGGACACCGGCATCGTCACCCGCGTCGCCGACGATCCCCTGAGCGCCGTCGTGCTGGGCACCATGAAGGTGCTCGAGGACCTCGACCGCTACAAGTACATGCTGAACTGAGGGATGTGGCGGCTAACCCTCGTCCTCGTCATCATCGTCCTCGAACAGCTTGGGCCTCTTGACCTTCGTCTTCGGCGCTTTGCGCATCTCGTCCGGGACGGCCGGGAGTTCATCCGCTGTGAGGCACGGTCCTTTCACTACTGCCTCCAACAGCTCGGCCTGTTTCGGGTAGGTCGCTACGGTCGCCTCAAGCACCCACAGCAGTTCAAGTAGTTCGTTGGTGAACTGGGCGGTCCACGACTTCGGGCGAATGTCGTCTAGGGGAGAGGACTTCCTGCCCGCGCCGTGCTTCATGCGGTACCTCAGCCAGGACTGCACTACCTTGAGGCCTGACACCTCGAACCCGTAGACCTCGCGCGACACCGGTCTGATTTCGCCTGCCCCGACCTTGAGTGTCTTGGTCTCGTTGCGGTATTCGAATGTCTCAGGATAGTCGTTGGGATCTTCGGGAATTGCCTTCGCGCTCTTGGCTATGCCCGGCGGCACACGTCCCCTCTGCTCACCCTCTGGCACGAAACGCTCGCCATAGGTATGCAGCCACAGGAGGCGTGCACCAATTGCACGGACTTCATCGAAGAGATTCGGGTCCTTGGTTACTGGGACACGCAACTGGCGTGTCAGCAACTCCTCAGAGTAACGCGAAGTGAAGGCAGGTTGCGCTAGCGTGCCGTATGCATACGCCAAGAAATCCTCAGCCGATACTGGGCGTCCGTATGTCGTGAAGAGAGAGTCCAGCAGGCCGGGAAGAATGTTCGGCTGCGTTGAGCCGCTGTCACGGAACAGCGGAATTACATCCTTGCCACCGTAAGAGCCCTTGAACGAGTGGAAATCAGGGACGAACGACGATGCAACTAGCGCGGGTCCTGCCCCTAGCACTTGCCACAGCTTGCTCGTGATGAATACTTGCTCTGTAGCGTCCTCATCAAGCACCGTAGCCCACAGAACCGGCTTCATGACATCCCCAAAGCGGCTGTCAGCGAACGTGTATTGGCGATCAAATGACCTGAATCCGTATCTCCTAACTCGTGGAGGAGGAGCTGAGCGTGCCAGTTTCGAGATGGCCCTTGCGCGCTCTTGGTTTTCTAGCAGCGGCGTGTATGTGCGGTTCACCTTCCTGTCGCGGCTCTCCCTGAATGCTACTGGCCGATCATCTGAGGCCAGAAGTGCCTTCCATCTTGTGGTCAGAGTTGTCTCATCTGGTGCGATGGGCCACGTGCGGAAGAGCTGGCATCCGGAGTGCTGCCAAGGGAACAAGTCGATAATCTGAGGCCAGCTGAAGTAGCTTCCCTTACCCTCAGGCAAGAACGGTGCCTGCCAGTCACTTGGGCAGTCTTCCCACTTCGCGCTTGAGAGAGCGGTGATACTCTCAAGCTTGGCCAGCTTCTCCTCGCGGCTTCCCGTTACCGGAGCATAATGCACCTTCGCAGGCTTGCTCGGGTTGCCTGCGCCCGTGCGCATAGCCAGCGCGATAGCTACAGGCGTTTGGATGGCAAACACGTTCTCGCTCCTGCGTGCACCCCGTCCTTCGCCACCAAGGTCGAGAATCCAGATCTCATCGCATTGCCGCCGCATGTGCTCGCGCATGCCGACAAACGTGTCGCCGAATAGATACGATGCTGCCGTTATGAAGGACACTACACCGGGTCCGGTAGCGGATTCGTGCTCGAACACCTTCCAGAGCGCCCAGCGCCAGAAATAGACATACAGGTTGTATATCCACTTCAGGTGAACGCCGTGCCCCGCTGCCATCGCCGGATTGACGAAATCGCGCAGGACTGAACTCTCTTCTCGTCTTCTCAATGCGGCCCTTGAGTAAGTGACAGTCTTGGGAGCCCCGCTCCGTCGAGGGGCCTTGTCGTTGTCTGGCAGCGGGTCTCCGAACCTCACCCATCCGCCGTAACGCGAAAGGCGGTCTTCCTCACTGACATCCACAGCCTCATGACGGTCGTAAGGGGGATTGCCCAGGCAGACAATGACCGGCACCTCGCTCTTGACCGCGAGGGCTTTGGCGTGTTGCTCGGCAATGGGCCGTAGAAAGAGAGGCAATTGCGGGGGCTTTGCGTTTGGGCTCTCAAGAGTGTCCGTTAGGTAGATGTGCGTCCCATCCGCAGGCAGGGCCGCGCCGTGATCGTGCAGGGCTCTGGTCGTCCGTAACTCAGTCACGGCATAGGGGCCGACCATGATCTCAAAGCCATAGAGATTTTTCGCCAAGACGCTGGCTTGGCCTGCAACTGCTCCTGTGCCCTGTTCTGTCTTGATCCGCCCTAGCGCGTGTTCGATGACTCCGAGCAGATAGGTGCCAGCACCAGCGGCTGGATCAAGCGTAGTAACGCCCGGATCGACAAAGCCCAGAGGCTTATTCAGTCGGTTCACCAGAAGGTCATCAATCAGCCGCACTTGGGCGTGCACAACTTCAACCGGCGTGTAATAGACTCCGGCGTCCTTGCGCAGGCTCGGATCGTACACTGCTAGGAAGTCCTCGTAGAAGTAGAGCCAGGGATCTCCCTCGGCACTCAGACTGGCGGGAGGAACAACCCCGATCACGCGCACAAGCAGGTCGAGCGCAGCTTGAATCTGGTTTCGCGCCTGCTCATCGGTCAGGACTTGCAGTGCCCTGGACAGCAGGCCATGTTGCGCAGCCAGTGACTTAGTCGCGGAATCGAGGCTGAGAGGGTTCGCGCCCTCACTGCGGCCCAGTAGCAGCGCGAAAGCCACGGTCTGCGCGTACGCGTCTGCAAACTGCTCGTTGGTGGCGTCTGGGAACAGCAGCTTCCGCCACTCATCTGCCAATTGCACCAGTGGGGAGTGGGCGTCCTTGAGCGCATCGGTGACGTCGTCACGGAGCATCCGGCACAGTGGTGCGAGCATCTCGGCAAAGGCCTTGACGTCGATCTTGCCTTTGCTCATAGGTAGCGTTGGCTCCCACTGAAGGAAGTCGTGCAGCAGGCGGGCCAATGCATCAGCATCGTTAGCGGTGACGGCCTTCTTCCCGTCCGCCTCGACGTCTCCGGTCAGTCGAACACGCTTGCCGCTCAGTTCACCACTGCGGTAGAGCCCCCACTCGTTGCCATCCGTGTAGAGGATGTTGGGAATCGCCGAGAAGCGCTTCCACTGTTCGCGGTTGTGACCCCTGAACTTGCTCGTGTCCGCACCAGTGCCAGGGGGCTTGAGCTCCACATAGCCCGCGAGCAGCTGCTTGATGGTGATGGCGAAGTCGGGGCGTCCCAAGCGATCAGGGAGGTTCGTCTCGCCGATGCACTTCACCGTCATGCCCAGTGCCCTTGCCACCGCCTTGATGAAAGCATCGAAAGGCGTTCTGAGCTGCTCTTCCGGTTCCCCGCCGACGAGCTGGTTCAGCTTGGACTTCACCTCCGCAGCGAAGTCCTGGAGGGACTCATGCAAGTCGCTTTGAGCAGACATTTGCTGGAGCCATATTAGCACTCAGCTCGTCTCGTCTCACCTATCGCGCTATAATCAATGCAACGAATCTGCGCCAGTTGTGGGTCTTGGAGCTGCGCCGTGCGCAGAAATAAGCAGGATTTACGTGATGATAAAGCGTATCAGCTATCAGGGCAGCCTATATGAACTGCCACATCCCCTTGAGATGCCTGAGCAACAGAGACTGGGCATTGACTGGGCAGAAGTTGCCAGCTACAAAGTGATGGCGCACTGCATCAATGAGCAAGGGGGTGCGCAGAACGCCGGCAACATCCACTGCGAGAGAGGCCGGCTCTATCTGTGCTTTCTCAACAGAGATGTGAAAGCCAAGATACAGGAGATGGCGTTTCGCTTGGAGCAGCTCCCGCCCGAAGTGAAGCTAGCATTGCTGGAAAACTGGCCTCAGATATGGATCGTGCCTCAGCCAGCCGGTGGATTCGCACTGTCAGTCATAGCTGAGATCGAGCTAGACACTTCGCCGAAGGTTATGAAGCCCCTAAAGGCCTTGGCAGCGCGGAAGGCGAGAGAAATGCGCGCAGCCAAGGCTGCCAAACGAAAGCAGAGACAGAGAGCATCTAAGGGCATGCCAAACCCGCTGTTCGACTGGGGCTTCATAAGCAATCGTGCGTTAGCCCACGCAATCGGGGCGCTAATCGTGATCATAGCGATTGCCTTGGCTACTTGGGCATGGAGAGCCATTACGGCAGCTATCAGCTCGTCAGCAACTCCCTGATCGAGAGCGCCGCAGCATCAGCCACGCGAGCGCGATCTGCAGCAGACTTAAGCCCACGCTGTACCACAGCCAGTAGGGCAGGCCGAGCAGGCGCGGGGCGCTCTTGCCCCAGTTCCAGAAGTCCATCGCCAGCACGAACACCAGCGCCAGCGCCAGGCTGAAGCCGAGCGTGCGCCATGAAATGCGCGGCAGCTCCAGGCGGCGGCCGCTGAGCAGCTGGACAGCCAGGTAGACCACCGATGAGCTGAGGATCACGGGCAGGGCGGGCAGATAGCCGGAGGCGGTCAGCCAGCCGAGGCTGTAGCAAAGCAGCACGGCCTGGCCGGTCAGGATCGAGCCGATCGCCGCCGCCGCGCTGGGGCGCTTCAGGTAGAGGCCGAACAGGACGGTCGGGAACAGCGCCGCCAGGCCGGTGAACGCCGTCAGGCCGATGCTCAGGATGCTGGCGGGCGGCTTGATGGCGATCAGCAGGCCCAGCACTGCCAGCAGCACGACGAAGCCGCGGCTGAGCCACGGCGATGCATCGCGTTTGAGGCCCAGCCACGGCAGCACGTCGCGGGTGAAGATCGAGCTGAGCGTCAGCAGCTGGGAGTCCATCGTGCTCATCAGCGCCGCGAGGCCCGCCGCCAAAATCAGCGTGCCCATCAGGTCGCCGCCGAGGCTGCCCATCAGCAGCGGTACGATGTTGTCGGCTTCCTTGCCGCTCAGCGCGGGGAAGCTGAGCGTGCCCAGCACACCCAGCAGGATCGGCGGGGCGAAGACGACGGTGGTGATCAGCGGATAGAGCAGCATCGAGCGCCTCAGCGCGCGTTCGCTTTGGGCGGCGAAGAAGCGCTGGAAGAGCTGCGGGAACATCGGGTCGCAGAAGAACCACAGCAGGATCATGCTCAGCCAGACGCCGGGCAGGTAGCTGCCCTGGCCGCCGGGCCTGGCAAACAGCTCCGGGCTGCGCTCCAGCACCTGGGCCAGGGCCGCCTGGAACCCACCGTGATGGGCTATCACGATGCCTAGCGCCGCGAACAGCAGGATGAGCATCAGCAGGCCCTGAAAGGCATCCGTCCAGGCCACCGCCCTGAGCCCGCCGCGCACGGTGTAGAGCACGATCACCGCGGTCACGATCAGCGCCCCCCACAGCTGCGGCAGGCCCAGCAGCTCGCCGAGCACCAGCCCGCCGGCCAGTGGCTGCAGCGCCAGATACGGCACCGTCCAGACGATCATCGTGAGCGCGAACAGCAGGCTGAGCCAGCGATTGGCAAACAGCTTGCCGATCAGCTCCGCCGGCGTGATCAGGCCATGCTCACGCCCCAGCTGCCAGACCCGGCGGCCGATCAGCCAGAAGGTCAGCGCCATGAACCCGGTGCCGAACGCCATGATCGGGAAAAAGGCCAGCCCGTCGCGATAGCCCGCGCCGCTGCAGCCGAAGATGGTGAACGCGCTGAAGTTGGTCGCCGCCAGCGTGCAGACCAGGATGAACGTCCCCAGCGAGCGTCCGGCGAGGAAGTAGTCGCTGGGACGGCCGGTCCCGATGCGGCGTGTCGCCAGCCCGATGATCAGGACGACCAGGAAGTAGCCAGCAAGTACGACGATCCGCGTTGCCACTATGAGGAAGATTGTACCGGACGCAGGCGCCCTGCGGGTTCGAATGGCCACCGACACCATGGACAAGTGCGTCGTGCCGGGTACGACGGAGGTGCTTGAGGACCTCGACCGCCGCAAGCACATGCCGGACTGCGCCGAAACCCGCCCTCATCGGCCGGCATTCGGACTGCGCTTGAGCGGGCCCGCTGCGGCGCGGATAATCTGAGCATGGCACGTCGACACGTTGAGATCATCCAGCAGCCATTCCGGCCCAAGCTGTCCGGGCTGGACGATATCGGCTCCAGCCTGATCACGCTGACCATCGATCTGGACATCTTCCGCGGAAACCTGCGTACGATCCTGGACTACGTCAGTCCCGCCCGGGTGATTGCCGTCCTCAAGGCCAATGCTTACGGGTTCGGCATCGCGGGGCTCGTGCCGGTGCTCAACGAGTTCGAGCACGTCAGCGCGGGCGTTGCCAACGCCGACGAGGCGCTGGAGCTGCGCTCGCTGGGCTACGACGGGCGGATCATCCTGCTGGGCTATACGCACCCGAAGAACTACTACCAGATCATGCATTCCGGCTGCGAGCTATGCGCCTACCGGCCCGAGAACGTCCCCAGACTCGCTGAGGCGGCAGCGGTGCTGGAGCACAACCTGCGGCTCCATGTCAAGGTCAACACGGGGATGAACCGGCTTGGAGTCTCGGTTGCGGAACTGCGGGACTTCATCCGATTGATTCAGCAGTATCCGCAGCTGACGGTGGTCGGGCTGTTCACACATCTGGCCAACGGCGGGGAACCTGAAGAGGACAGCAACATCAGTCAGACTAACCGGTTCAGCGAGGCGATCGAGATCGCAATCAGCGAGCTTAACTACCGGCCGGAGTGCCACGTGGCCAATAGCGGTGCAGTCATCAACTTCCCGGACATCTATCTGGATTCGGTGCGGGTGGGCGCGCTCTGCTATGGCTATCACCCGCCAGGCGAACTGCCGGACGACATTGGGATACCGGTTCAGGCCTGCTTCAGGCTGGCCAGTGAGGTGATCGACACGCACCGCCTCACGGCGGGCGAGGGCGTCAGCTACAGCCTGACGTGGAAGGCGAAGCGTCCTACGACTGTGGCGACGATCCCGCTGGGATTCGCCGACGGCTACTTCCGTGATCTGAGCAACCGTGCCGCAGTGCTGATCAATGGCCGACGCTGTCCGCTGGTGGGCAATATCACGATGGACTACTGCATCGCTGACGTGGGAGACGACGAGATCCAGGTTGGTGACGAAGCGGTGTTCGTTGGCCGGCAGGGCGCCGAGGAAATCCGGCTGGAGGAGGTTGCTGAGTTCTCGGGCGAGGCCGTAATCTACCAGCTGAGTTGCTGCTGGGGCCGCCGCATCCGCCGCGTTTACGTTGGAGACTGAGCTGCGCCCGTCGGCAGCTGTGGTCAAGGTCTCCCGGGCGGTAGTCTGCCGGGCGTTGCTCTCCTATAATGCCCGTATGCTGCACCTTGAGTATCACCAGCTGGACGTGTTCACCGACCGCGTGCTGGGTGGCAATGCGCTGGCGGTGTTTCCCGAGGCCGGCGGCCTCAGCGATGAGTTGATGCAGGCGCTGGCGCGCGAGACCAATCTCTCGGAGACCACGTTCATCACGGCGCGCGACCGCGACAGCGCCGTCTACAGCGTACGGATCTTCACCCCCTACCGCGAGGTGGAGTTCGCCGGGCACCCGACGATCGGTACCGCCTGGCTGCTGTTGCGCGAGCCCGGCGTGGAGGGCGACGAGATCACGCTGGACCTCAAGGTTGGCATGGTGCCGGTCGGCGTCGACCGCGGCGAGCGGCCGCCGCTCGTCCATTTCACCGCGGCGCAGGTGGCCGCGGACAACGCAGTTGAGGATGCCGACCTGCTCAGCCGGCTCTATGGACTGCCCGCGACTGACCTCGATCTCGACCGCTGCCCCGCCCAGATCGTCCGCTTCGGCATCGCCTTCCTGATCGTGCCGGTCAGGAGCCGCGAGGCGCTGGAGCGCGTGAGCATCGACCTGGCGGCGCTGCATCAGCTGGCGGACCGCCACGGCTGCGACCTGGTGACGGCATTCAGCATGGATGCCTACCAGCGCGGGTCGATGGCCTCGACGCGCGTGTTTGCCCCGCTGCACGGCGTGCCCGAGGACCCGGCCACCGGCTCCAGCGCCTCCTGCCTGGCCTGGTACCTGCGCCGCCACGGGCTGATCCCCGACTGCGGCGAGGACTGGCTCCGCCTCGACCAGGGCTACAGCTGCGCGCGGCCGTCGCTGATCCACCTGCGGGCCAGCCAAGACGGGGCCGGCAGAATCCAGGTGCAGGTCGGCGGCCAGGTGGTGCCCGCGGCCAAGGGGATGTTCACGGTATAGTGGGCCCATGACCGTAACCCGCGAGCAGATTGTCGAGTGCATTCGTGCCGCCACCGAGCCGCTGCCCTACGTCCTAGCCTACGTGCTGGGCGGCTCCGAGGCGTTCGGGCGGGAAGATGAATACTCTGACGTCGACGCCATGCTCACAGCCGAGTCCGAGCATGTCGAGGAGACCTTCAACATCATCGAGCAGGCGCTTGAGCAGCTCTCGCCGATCTCCCGGCGGGCAATCGTGCCCGAACCGGCCTGGCATGGCCACAGCCAGCGCTTCTACAACCTGCGTGATGCCAGCGAGTACCACCAGGTCGATCTGTTCATCATGCACCACGGCCGCGAACCGTTTTTCAACGAGATCGAGCATCACGGGCATCCGGTGGTGGTCTTCGACAAGGCCGGCATCGTCAGACCGGTGCACATGGACACCGGCGAGCTGCGCGAGAAGCTCAGCAAGCGCTGGCCGCAGGTTCGCGAGCGGATCGAGATGTTTGGCTACATGGTGCAGAAGGAAATCCTGCGCGGCAATCCGCTGGCGGCGCTGCACTTCTACCAGGGGCTGGTGCTCGGTCCGCTGGTCGAGGCGCTGCGGATCAGACACAGCCCATATCGCCATGACTGGGGCATCCGCTACGCTCACTACGACCTGCCCGCCGCGGACAGCGCCCGACTGGAGCGGCTGTACTTCGTCAACGATCTGGACGATCTGGCGGCCAAGCATGAGCAGGCCCGGGCGTGGTTCGACAAGCTGGCGGCGGCGATCGACACCGACAAGCTGCGGCTCACACCAGCACAGGATGCGGATGAACGGACCTGAGGTGTAAGATCGTAGCGCGATGACGATTACAGCAGCACAGCAGCAGCACGCCCGGAAAGCACTGGCCGGCACCAAGCGCCGGCTGCCCGACCTTCCCGGCCACCGTACAAGCAGTGTCAGTCTGACCATCGGCGGCGCCGCGTCCCGCCGCAGGAACGCGCGGCCCCAGCCGCTCTACAGCGGCTACTCGTTCAGCGCGGCACGCGAAAAGCTCAGGGCCGCGGGCTGGCAGCCGGACGAGATCGAGGAGGGGCTGCACCGTGCCGTCGCCGCCAACCTGCGTCGCTTCGTCGCATCCTGGGTGGGCTATGTCTCACGCCACGGCTGGCTGCACGAACTGCTGCAGCTGGACGAAGCCACGCGCACCGCGATCATCAGTGAGTGCCGGCTGGAGGGCGTGTGGGAACTGCTCCAGCAGGGCCAACAGCCGATGACGATGCTGCTCTCCGATCTGGCCGGTCTGGCGGCTGCGGCCGATGAGATCAAGGGGCTGGAAGAGCGGCGCGAGCAGCACGACGGCCCGCTGCGGTATTTCATGGAGCAACGCTACGGCCTGCCCGCCGAACTGAGCCTCGCCGTGCTCAAGTACGGGCAGGCGGTGCCGTGGTGGGTCTTTGTCATGGTGGCGGTTTTCGCCGTCATCTGCGGCTGGATATTCTGGCTGGCGATCGTCGATCCGCACAACCCGGGCTTCGAGAACGCCGGCGGCGTCAGCTGGGTGCACTACACCATCGTGCCGCTGTTCGGCCTGGCGATGGTGGCCGTCGACATCTACCTGATACGGGATCGTCCGCGCCGCGAGCGCGCCTGGCGTAAGCAGGCGCAGCGCTACTTGGAGTCCGGCCCCGCGGGAACGGGTAGCGGCCGGTTGCAGCCGCCGGGGCAGACCTAGCGCGAGGGTGCTGCGGACAGGAACGCCGCCTGCGACTTGTACCAGGCCACGGTGGACCAGATGGCGTCGTCCAGCGACGTGGGATCGCCCCAGAACCGCGCGCCGAACTTCGAGTGATCGACCACGAACGGCCGCGTCCACTGGTACATCATCTCGCCAAGCTCGCGCAGTTCGGGGTTGAACAGCCCGGCCGCGCCGAGCATCCAGTTGGGCATCACGTTCAGCCGCGGCTGCTCACCCGCGGTGTGGAAGATCATCTCCACCACGTCGCGAATTGGCAGGGCCGGGGCGCTGGGGACGTGATAGGCCTCCCCGAAGGCGCCCTCGTCGGCTTCGGCGACGCTGAGCATGGCGCGGACCAGGTCGGGCACGAAGGTGAAGCTGTGGGGCATCCGTACGTCACCGGCCAGCAGCGCCGTCCGACCACGGATCGCCGGACCGAACACCATCGATCCCAGCGCGGCCGCGGTGACCGCCGGGCCGAAGAAGTCCGAGGCGCGCAGCGCCGCCACCTGCACTCGGCCCTGGCGGTGCGCGCGCTGCCACATGCGGGTCAGCTGGCTGCGGGTGGCCGGTTTGCTGCCATAGCTGGTAAGCGGCAGCCCCTCGTGCAGCCGGCCGTCTACCGGTCCGTACATGTAGAGGTTGTCCGCGAAGATGAAGCGCGCCCGGGCGCTTTCAGCACCGGCCAGCATGCCGGCCATCAGCGGCGGCCACTGCTCGGCCCAGCCGCCGTAGCCCATCCCGAGACAGCCCCAGACCACCGTGGCTCCCGTGCAGACCCGGCGGGCCTCCATCGCGTCAGCAATGTCCGCGGTGACGTGCTCCGCCCCCTCGGGCAGTTGTGCCCGCCCGCTGCGCGTCACGATCCGCACGCGCAGGTCGCGGTCCAGCAGCGAGTGCACCAGCGTCCGTCCCACCGGGCCGGCTCCGAGCACCACCTGTAGTCCTCTGAGCTCATTTGTCATGGCAGAAGTATTACCTCGCGGCACAGCATCCCATCGCATTAAGGCGACCGTGCTGAGACGAAATCCCCCGGTGGGTGGTCAGTGCCGCTCGCCGGGCTCGATCCAGTCGTGCTGTGCGGGATCGGAATCGAACGATGCAAACACCTGCACCCAGTACCAGCCCAACTCGGTCTGCGGCGCGTGGTAGGCGCCGATGCCAACGTAGCGATACTGCTCGTTGCGGATATTCTTCTTGTGGCCCCGCGAGTCCATCCAGCCCTGGTGGGCGGCCTGGGGCGTCTGATAGCCGGCGGCGATGTTCTCGCCGGCGGTGTACCATCGCGGTGCGCCGATCGCGTCAATCCGCTCAAAGACCTGCAGCCCCTGGGGGTTGGCGTGGTCGAAGAACCCGGCCTCGGCCATCTGGCGCGCGTGGGCCTGGGCAACGGCGTCCAGGTGCGGGTCGCGTTTCAGGGGCGTATGGCTCTTGTCGATGCGCTCGGCGTTAAGCAGCTGAAAGACCTCGTCGGCAAAGCCCGCCGCCTGCGCGTCGCCGTAGACCCCGCCCGGCGAGGTCAGGGCAGGCAGCGACGTGTACCAGCCGCTCAGCCACTGGCGAGCCGCCTCGTCCTGGGGCCACTCGTTGGCACTGGCCGTCGCCTCCTGCCGTGCCAGCGTCAGGCGCAGCAGTTCGAAGCTCCCGCTGACGCTCTCGGGAGCCTGGGCGCCGCTGAGCTTGCCTATGTAGTGCAGCCGGCCCGGCACGCTGAGGTCCGCGACCTGGCTAACCTTACCGACGGCGCCCGGCCAGTCGCCGTACTGCCCCTCGACGGGACGAAAACCGCGCTGGTCGTAGTCCAGCAGCAGCTCCGTGGACTTGAGTCCGCCGGCGTTGACCAGTACGCGGATGGTCAGCTCGTCATCCGCGGCGGACGCAATCGCCAGTTCATAGCCGGCCTCCTCGCCGCCCGCGGTTTCCTCGGCGACGAGCCTGAGCTCGAAGCCCGGCGCGCCCGCCAGCAGGGTCGGTGTCTGGACAGCCGCCGGCTGAGTAACCGGCTGGGGGACCGGCGCTGCGACGCCGCAGGTGCTCGGGGACCCCGAGCGCGGCGGGCCTCAAGCCTGGGCCTGCGCCAGGTTGCTGGCTGCCAGACCGATGCCGCAGGCCAGTGCCAGGCAAACGACCAAGCGATTGGTAGTGCGCATCATTGAATGCCCCTTTGTGCTTAACGGCCGGCGCCGCCACGCCGCCGGCAGCCCCATACCCTCCGCGATTCTCCCTAGTCGGAAGTTATCAACAGGATGTTAACACTACCGCGATGCCAGCCGGGGGTCAAGGACGGGGGGTACAGGCGGTGATGTTCATCGCGCAGACCACGGCGCGCAGTCCTGGCACTGGTCGGGCCCGCATCGACGATGACCAGCCGTTGCGATCAGCTACCCTTCGTTTCGGCCTTCAGCTCCGCGCGCTCGGCCTCGCCCAGCTCGTCTCCCAGCAGGGATCTGAGGCTTTTCAGCGCCGCTTTGCGCGTCGCTCCGTAGCCCTTGACTTCGGGCCTCAGGAGGAAGTGCGCATACCACCGGCCGCCGTGCACGCAGCAGATCAGCGGATTCTCACGCGTCTCTGGCACATCAGGATTGTACCGCCTTTGAGAGCAGAACGGCAGCGGCCGGGAGGCGGAATCCGCAAGATGAGTCAGGCGGGCAAGGGCCATATCGTGTATGCTCTGGACGTGATGGGAGGACCGGTGCGCCCGACGACCCGCGAGGACTACGAGCAGCGGATCATCCGCGTTCAGCGGCATGTCTTCGAGCACCTCGACGAGCCGCTGCCGCTCAGCGAACTGGCGGGCATCGCCTGCTTCTCGCCGTTTCACTTCCATCGGCTGTTCGCGGCGATGGTCGGCGAGACGCCCGCCGACTTCATCCGCCGGCTGAGGCTGGAGCGGGCGGCGCATCTGCTGGCCGCCGGACCGGCGAGCGTCGGCGAGGTGGCGCTGGCGACCGGCTACGACGCGCCGGAAGCCTTCAGCCGCGCCTTCCACGCCCGCTACGGGATGCCGCCGGCCGACTATCGCCGCCACCACGCGGCTCAGCCTGCCAGCGCAGCGGAGGAGCCGGTGTTCACCGCCACGATCATCAGGATCGAAGGAGCAGTCATGCAGGTCAAGGTCGAGAAGTTGGGGCCGTGGGTGGTTGCCGCCCTGCGCCACGTCGGGCCCTTCGAGCAGTGTGGGTCGGCCTGGGAGCAGCTGATGCGCAGCAGTCTGGTGCGCAGGCAGATGCGCTGGGGCACGCTGTTCATGGGCCTCTACTACGACGACCCTGAATCAACTCCTCCGGATCAGCTGCGGATGGACGTCTGCGTGACGGTCGGTAAGGGCTTCAAGGGAGCCGACGGCATCGAGCGCCGCGAAATCGAGGGCGGCGACTACGCCGTACTGCGCCACACCGGCCCCTACAGCCGGCTGGCGGGCAGCTACAAGTACCTCTACGGCGAGTGGCTGCCCCAGAGCGGCCGCGAACCCGCCGACCGGCCCTGCCTGGAAATCTACCGCAACAACCCGCAGAAGGTGGCCGAGCACAAGCTGATCACGGACATCTGCGTCCCGCTGCAGTAGGGTGCCCGGCTGAGGCTGCGGATCCCCTCGGCGGGGCCGGTCGAGTGCGTTATCCGATCTGCGCGTGCTTCCGCCCCTGCGATGCCCGTCTTCCGCCCGGCCCGCCGCTGCTATGATTGCGGCGGACATCGCTTCGGGCGCGGAGGTCCGAAACAAGGGGGTAGGTGTGGAAGATACGCTGCAGTTGCTGATGACGATCGGGCTGCTGCTGCCGGTTGCGGCGGGGGTGGGCTTCCTGTTCTTCGCCGGCATCCGGCACATGATGAAGGGCGTGGTGAAGCAAACACCACCAGTAGCCCAGGATTCGGCGACCGAGATCGAGCGCATTCGCGCCCAGGACCGCGCCGAGGCGCGGGCGCTCTACGAGCGGATCACCCGCGACAAGCTGGACGTGATCAAGACGGCCGTGGCGATGGGCGCCGACCAGCAGGAACTGAAGCAGCTCGATGCGCGCCTGGAGGAGCTCGTCGGATCGGACAAGCTGCACGCGCTGCTGGAGGGCCGCGACACCGGCGCCCCGCCGCTGAAGGACGAACTGCTGGATCTGGACCTCAGCCAGGAGCTGGAGAACCTGAGGCGTGGTCGGGAAGGACAGGCCGAGTAGGGGCTCCGCTGGCGAGCGTGCTGCGGCTCAGTCCGCCGGTTTCAGTACAGACATTTCAGCCCGGGCAAAGCGGGAGCAGGCTTTGTCGCCGAAGCGCTCCGCCAGCATTGCGGCGTAGCCGGCTAGCGCTCTCAGCGTGGCGGCGCCGCCGATGCGCTTTGCGCAGGACACGCTAAGGCGCCAGTCCCGGCGCCGAAGACCGCCCGTGGGCGTCAGCCAGTCGGCGTCGGCGGGTGGGTGTATCAGCTCGCACTTCACGCCGTGATCCGCCAGCGTCTCGCAGAGCCCCCCCAGCTGGGCGCGTATGGCGCTGATGCCCTGATCGAGGTAGGTCCGTCCGCTGAGCCGCAGGCGGGACCCGTCCCACTCGCCGTAACGCGCCACGGCCCACAGCAGCCTGAGCAGCTGCCGCCGGCGCTTGACCAGCAACAGCTTGCGGGCGTAGGAGATGCCGTGGTGCACCTCGAGCGAGCTGAGCAGCTGGTGGATCCGCCGATATGCCGATTGCTCCGTGGAACTGAGCTTGAGGTCCGTCGGGAATGGTGCGATCCTGGCGCCGACAGATACGGGCCGCATCTGGACAATCTCCGCGGGATCGAGCGTCGCCCGCACGCGATCGAGGTGTTTGATGCCCTCGTAGGGCTCGATGAAGGCCAGGTAGTCAGGCTCGGGTATCGGGGAACCGATCCGCTTCTCGATCCAGCGCCGGCCGTCCTCGCGCTGCAGCTCGTGCACGCCGCGCACGTCCTCGCATGGATAGGCCGAACACCAGGCGCAGTTCGGCACTCCGTTGTAGAGCGCGCACTGCCGGACGCGGCAGTTGAGATAGGCGTTCTTGCGCTGCTCGGTCGGGACGGCGCAGCCGTCGCAGGCGGTCAGCCTATCGGGGCGGATTCTGGCGCCGAGGTACTTCTCCCAGCCGGCGCTCACGCGCTCGCGGTCCGCGGCGGTCCTGAGGTTGCTCTTGAAGGACGGGCATCTGCCGCAGTCGCAGCCGCACATGGCGAGCATGCGGGTCATACCGGCATTCTACCCCGCCGCCTGCCTGACGGATAATGTACGCATGGGCCTTGGCATCTGGCTGCTTAAGCTCGCCGCGCTGCTGCTGGCCTTCGGCGCGGGCTGGTCATTCGGCCGCGCCACACCGAGCTGGCGCATCGACCGCGCCAACGAGGACGTCTCGGACCTGCGCGAGCGCTACGACCGCGGCTACCGCTCCGCGGGCAGCGGCTGCGGCCGGCTGCTGACGTCGTTCTTCCAGGGCGCCTGGGGCACGGGACTGCTGGTGCTGGCCGCACTGGTCGTCTCCTTCTTCGCCTGGTCGTCAGTCGTACCCGACGACGGCACCGCCCCGTCCGGCGGGTCTGGCCTCTTCGGGCTCAGCCCGCAGGTGTTCCTGCTGCTGATCGGCCTCGCGGGCTACATCGTCAGCCGCCTGACGGACAAAGGCCCGATGGGCCCGCTGGAGTAGGCCGTTTACATCCGCACAACGCCCATCCGCATCTCCGGGATCGGGGCGTTGAGCGCCGCGCTGAGGCCCAGGGCTCAGCTTATCCGTTCGTAGCCGCAGCATGCTTGCTGGCGTTCAGGATGGTGTAGCCGATGATCTCGCCGCCGCTGGTGCGCGCGATCACATCCTCCGCAATCTCGTCCCCCCCGTCAGCGATCGCCGGCCGCTGGAAGTTCACGTACAGCACGTCGGCCTCGCGGTCGTAGCTGATCCAGACGGCGTTTTCCGGCGCCTGCTTAAGCGCCGGAATCAACTCGAGATAGCTGTCCACGTTCACGGCCATACTTGTCTCCGCTGCCGGAAGTACCCCTCCCGGCTGACGCGATACGCGGTGATCACGAACCCGTCATCGCCGCTGATACGGTATACCACAGCCAGCCAGCGCTTGGGCTCCAGCTGCCGGACGGATAGAGGAGCGATGGCCATGTTGGCATGCATCGCTTAGTTGCCTGCCGTGAGTTACGACTTCGAATTCAGGCAATGCAGCTGAAAGAGCTGCGATATCGTCATTCGTCATTCTCTGCTAAGTCTCTCGCATGTATGAGTGAAGCCAGCATGACGTGCTCGGTGTTCGCATAGTTCTTTCTCCGGCTTGGCCTCTGTGCGTGCAGAATCGAGGCGCAGCTCAGCTCGTGCTTCTTGACAATCTCCGCCAATCTCGGACGGCTGAGCCCTCCTTCTAGGGCTGTCGCGTTCACATACAGCACCCCAACGCGTCCCCCGCTCGCGAAGTCATAGTACTTGCACGCAAGTGCGTAGTAGGGAATGCGTAGCAGGTCGAGCGCTTTCCCCAGCCAAGCCCTTGCAGATACGAAGGAGTATATGTCAAACGGAGCATTCAGGAAAATGCCGAAGTACTGCAGCGACTGACTGACTCCCAACGCACCATCAAGCAGGGAGCGCTCCGCAGGGGAGATTGGCGCTTCTGGGCACATGACCTCATGGTCAAGAAGTCCTTCACGATACACAATCCAGTTTGCCAGTCTTCTATTCCTGTTTGCTTCAGAACTCCAACCATCGTTCGATGATGTGAAGTACATTGTGGCGATGTCTCTCTTTCGACTAAGCAGCCGGTCAATCAAGTACTCGCCGAGGAGATCCTGGGCAGTTGTGCCAATTTGGGCTGCATGTTTGAGTACGCCAAGAGCGTTATCCAGGAAATTGTAGAATAGAATGTAGTCGCGCAATATCTCAGTGCTTAGCGAGAGATCATGTAGCCCGAGGATCACCTCGTCATCCACGTAAGATGCGCGGCATGCGCGTGGAGCTAGTTGAGTGAGTTCGCCCCCAAGGGAAGTGGGGTGCAGCGTCACAAGGATGTACTTGACACTTGCAGGCTCGAGGATCGCTAGTCTCTGCCCGTGCCGATCCTCTAGAGTGATCGATGAACGCTCACTAAGGTGCTGTCGTATGCGCCCCAGCTGCTCCAGCGCATCACCTTGGACTCGGCGGAGATTGCCGTAGTATCTTGTCACGGAATCTTTCTTGCCTAGTGGGGCCGTTGAGTAACCTGACTTCGCTTCGACGAATAGCACGGAGTCTCCGAAGGACAGCACTATGTCGATTTCGTATCGACGATCGCCATCGCGGAAGTACACATTCTCA
The DNA here is from genome assembly GCA_964609245.1 of uncultured Planctomycetales bacterium. GTDB lineage: Bacteria > 4484-113 > 4484-113 > 4484-113 > JAFGCY01 > JAFGCY01. The sequence continues at coordinate 17,341 of CAZSSB010000057.1, forward strand.
GCAATGAACTTGGGTCCTACTAAAGACCGAAGGCATCTAGTACTGCGCTTCTGAACGTATGTGGCAATCCTTCTGTGGAACCTGCGCTGAGCCTTTGGATTCGATGCTAGAGCCTTCGACACGCGGGGAATGAAGTGCTGGTGAAAACTCCACAGGTCGACGAGAGCGATTCGTTCTCCATCCAACACGAACGGCATCGCGAATGCGGGGTTATTAGCGATGAGACGTGTTAGTGTACCGGCATCGCCCGCGGGTAGGGAGCGATTGCGTATGCAGAGCACTCGCTTGAAGAGGGGCACGTCTATTCCGATTGCCGCAAGTTCAGAGCACGTGAATGACAGAACTCGATTCAAGCTAGTCACGAGACGCACGGCTTCATTTGAAGGGCAGCATGCCAGCATACTCGGAATGTCGATATCACTTGTGATATCGTCATGCGCGAGTGCCGTTAGTGCGTCAACTTCAATCTGAGTGAGCAACGATGTACGCACAGACTCGAAGACACGTTGCGCCTCTCGTTGCTTCGCTATCCACTTGTCACCGAGATCGAGCAGCTGCACGGGTGAAATACCCATGGTGCTCAAGCATAACTGGGCTGTAGCTGCATCCACGGATTCCTCCGTGATCTCCCGGAGTATGGTTCTGCTCATCGGTGGCGAACCGAGCACTCCTTCTCGCAACGCCAAGTACTCGTCAATGCGCGGGACGCTTACTTCCGATGACGTTGAAGCTTGGAGGAAGTGCACAACGTCTCGCTCGATAGTATCTAGACTAAGTAGAATTGTGCAAGCGGCAGCAAACGGATGGAACGCAGGTTCTCCCCGATCTGAGTCCTTATGCGGAAGCCGAAGGTCCAAGGCGAAGGACAAGGCAGTGAGTTCGAATAACAATGACTTGGACACCCACTTGGATCCAACGAAAGCGCCGCTGTATTGGTTGAATACCGACATTAGGCCAAAGATGGTCATGTCACGTGTTCGGTCGAGGATCATCCTCATTCCAGTTAGATGCCCGTGCAAAGCATGGTACACAACGTTCTGGTGTGAGTATGGCATGTGCACCGGATCATACCACTGGTGTCACGAAAATGAAGCGAGGTAGCAGAATCGGTAGGCTCCTTTGTGCAGGCGTACAAGTCGGCAGTCACTCGCCGCGCCCGCAGGACCGGACATTGGGACAGGACGCCGCTGTGGCAACGCAACTACTTCGAGCACGTGATCCGCGATGACGGTGCGCTGGCTCGAATCAGGGAGTACATCGCCTGCAATCCACTGAGCTGGGAACTGGATCGGGAAGACCCGCACGGCACGGGAAGCGACGCGTTCCATGAGTGGCTTGATGAATACAGCCGCAGGACGGGCGCTCCGGGTTGCCCCATGTAGGGGCGAAGCCATGCTTCGCCCATCCAAACGCGCGCAATCGAAGGCGGGCGAAGCATGGCTTCGCCCCTACCCCTACATCCGCACAACCCCCATCCGCATCTCCGGGATCGGGGCGTTGAGGGCCGCGGATAGCCCCAGTGCCAGGGCGGCGCGGGTGTCCTCCAGTTTCAGCACGCCGTCGTCCCACAGGCGGGCCGTCGAGTAGTACGGGCTGCCCTCGTATTCGTAGAGGTCGATGGTCGGCTGCTTGAAGGCGGCCTGCTCGTCCGCGCTCATCG
>CAZSSB010000058.1:0-17593 GCA_964609245.1 uncultured Planctomycetales bacterium
GGCTACAGCGAGTGCACCGCCCGCAGCGTCGGCGAACTGGACGCGGTGGGTGCCGCCGTCGAAGCGTTGGCGATCGCCAAACGCAGCGCCAATCCGCGGCGCGATCTGCCGACCGGGCACTATACCGTGATCCTGATGCCGGAGTGCCTGGCGACGATGCTCAACTTCATGACCTGGGTGGGGCTCAGTGGACGTGACTTCAACGACGGCGCCAGCTTCATGAGCGGCCGGATCGGCGAGCAGGTGACCGGCCGCGACATCACGATCGGTGACGACCCGCTCGATCCGCGCAGCCTGGGACTGCCCTGCGACATGGCGGGCGTTCCCAAGCAGCGGCTGACGTTCATCGAAAACGGCGTGGCGCGGGCCGTGGCGCACGATGACAACAGCGCCAAGCAGGCGGGTGCCAGCAGCACCGGGCACGACTCCGGGCGCAACTGGCCGATCCCGATCAACCTGATCCTGAGCCCCGGCAGTTCCACCCGGGACGAGTTGATCGCGGGCGTCGAACGCGGAGTGCTGATCCATCGCTTCCACTACACCAATGTGGTTGACCCGCTGGCGACCGTCATCACCGGCATGACCCGCGACGGTACATTCCTGGTGGAGAATGGCGAAGTGGTGGGGGGGCTGACCAATTTCCGCTTCACCCAGAACATCCTGCAGGCGCTGGCGAACAACACGGGAATCAGTGGCGATCTGGTGTATCATGGCAGCTTCTGGGGCTCCGGGTGCCTGGTTCCCGATGCGATTCGCATCGACGACTTCAACTTCTCTGGCAAGACCGAGCACTAGGGGGCTTGAGCGAGATGTACAGCAATCTGATTGCGAAAGCACGCAACGTTGTGGTAGAGCTTCATCTGCGGTCTTGTCAGGAGCGGCTGGCAGGCAAGATCATCGAGGTTGATGAGGTGTTCGCCGAGGTGCTGGTGTGGATCAACGAGAAGTCGGGCGATTTCGCTCCGGACCGCAAGACCTTCGAGCGCGCGGCGGCGGGCGAGTCCGGCTGGCGGGAGGACCGGGTGCTCGTCAATATGGGTGATATCAGCATCATCGCTTAGGAGGGTGTCAATGAGTGCCGATGAGCGCGATCGCGAGCATGGTGAGCAGGAACAGCAGGATGTCGTGATCTCAGATAAGCGTCACTCTCGCGAGATCAAGGATGAACCTGAGCGCGAGGAGAGCGCAGTGGATCCGGAAGCCGAGCCCGCGCCTGAAGTGCCCGTGGAGTCCGGTGGCGTTGTCGAGTTCGAGGCGCCCCAGAAGCGCGAACAGGCTGCTCCGGCGGAAGAAGAACCGCCGCTCGATGCCGACCAGGAAAGCGCGCAGGAGGCCTCGGTGCGCATGCTGTTCGAGGCGGGCATCATCCCCTATCTTCACGGGCAGCTGCAACTGCTGCTCAGCTTCGCCCTGATCTACATGGGGCGTCAGCCCAACCCGGCAACGGGTCTGGTCAGTACGGACTTGGATCAGGCACGTCTGGTCATTGACCTGTTCATGTTCATCGTCGAGCGGACGGGCCAGCACATGCCGGCCGAGGACCGGGCCAATCTGCAGAACGTAGCCGCCAGTCTCAAAATGGAGTACGCGCAGGTCGCCCAGGGCTCCTCCGGCGCGATGCCGACGGGCGCGGATGAAGCGGAGTCCTGAGCGGCAAGACCGTGTGCCGGACAAAACACGCACGCCGAGTGCGGTGTCCGCTCGTCAGCTGTATTGGCAGCGACTACTCGTACAGGATTGCCACCGCCGCCTGCCGCGGCATCATTGACCGGCTGTAGCCGCAGAGCACGATGTTGCCCGCCGAATCCATGGCGGCGCCGACCGGTGTGCCGTGCATCTGGAAGTCCAGCGTCGTTGTACCCCATTCGCCCGCGCGTTCGATGACCGTGTGCATGCGGCTGTCCGCCACCGGTGACTCGATCCGGTAGAAGAGCACGACCGGGGAGGTGTCGAGGTAGAAGGCGTAGAGGTAACGCGAACGATCACCGGGTGTCTCCGAAATTCGGCTCCAGGACAACGATCCACCGTCGGGGCGGAGGCCGAGGTAGATGCCCGGCTCGGCGGAGTTCCGCTCTACCGCCACGCCGAGGTGGCCGTCGGCATGGTAGTCGAGGCCGATGCCGGCCGATTCGTTCAGGTCGCCCGCCGACAGCGTCTCGGCCGAGCCCCATACCCCACCGCTGGTCTCGTAAAGCAGCAGGTTGTCGGCCGCGTCGACCAGGGCGATGCCCCACTCACCGCCGGGTGCGTCGGCCGCGGTCAGGTCCACAATGGACTCAGCGCCGCTGTGAACGGTTGTCTCAGTGGACCAGGCGGCGCCGCTCCAGGTGCGCACGGCGAGGTCCACTGAACCATTCGTCCGATAGCACAGCAGTGACTCGCCGCCGGAGGAGCTGTACTCCAGTTGCGCCAGGGTGGTGTCCGTATAGAAACCCTCCTGGGTGCCGACGCTGCTGCCGTAGGTGAAGCGATTCAGTTCCAGGATGCCCTGCTGGGTGTAGCTGGCGACGAAGAACTCGTCGCTGACGGCTGTCCGGCAGGCGGCATCGGGAATGCACCAGGTGTCATCGCCGACGTTGCCGAAGGTGTAAGCCTCGCCGGCGGCCGTGGCATGGGCCCCGAACGCCGTCGCGTACACCTGCTGGGACAAGCACAGCAGGCTGTCGTCACCGAAGATCACGGGGCGGTGTCTGACCTCGATGTTGGTGCTGCCCTGCGGGCCGAAGACGTCATCGGTGCGCTCCACGGCCCCGTCAACAATGAACCTGCCGCTGACCTCGCCGTCGCGGGCTTCGTTCAGCGCGGTGTAAACGCCTTCGGAGACGCCGTCGTCGTAGTATGCGCCGCCGCCGCCACCCGCGCTGCCGATGCCGGTCACAATGGTGTACAGCTGCCCGCTGCCGCCGCCGGCCGTTGTATCGTAGCCGCGGAGGTGTTGCACGCTGTCGGCGTCTTCGTCGTACCAGAAGAACAAGCCCTCGTTGTCACCCACCAGCCCCGCGCCCAGCAGCGCCGTGGCGGGCACGGCGGGCGTGTAGCTCTGGGCGCCGTTGGCGGTGCCGTAGTTGTCGCCATAGACTATGTCTCCGCCGTCCGTGGTTGCCGCCCAGAAAACGTGCGCGGAGTCGGCCGGGTCCTGACCGGCGAACATCGAACTCAGCACACCCGTGTAGGTCTGAGCGGTCGTCGCGCTGTCCGCGCTGTCGGTGTATTCCCAGAGCCGCAGATTGCCGCTCTGCCCGTAGACGAAATAGGACGTCGTCTCAGTCCGCCGGACCGCCATGGCTTCGGCGTGGTTGTTGGGCCACCCCGTATAGGAGTCGGTTACAAACGTGCTGTCGGCCTTCTCGTGCCAGATTTCAAGGTTGTTGTGTGAGTCCTCTTCTCCGACCGGATCGGCGCCGATCACGGCGACACCGATCTGCCCCCCCGCCGAGACGTCGAGGTCGCCGGACTGGAACGATTCCGAGGCGATCGGCTGTGTGGCGATCGCGGACCAGTCCGTGCCGTTGTGGCTGTACACGGTCCACTCGGTTCCGCCCGAACCGGTGTCGGCGGTCAGCAGGCTCAGTCCGCCGGGACTGAGAGTTACGTCGGCTATGACTGCCAGGCTCAGCGTGGAGGTGCTGACCGTCTGCCAGCTGCCGCCGGTGTAGAGCCGCACGGTGCGCTCAGCACCGGATTGGACGACGGCTGCGATCCGGCCGTCCGCCGGATCGGCGTCCAGCGCCAGCAGGTTGGCGGGCGAGCCGCCGCCAGCAGCGGTGCATTCGTAGTCCTGTTGGTAGCCGACCACGATTGTCTTGGTGGTTTCGACAGGTGTGCCGTCGGAGACGGTTAGCTTGGCGTTGTAGGGTCCGCGGAGCGGGTAGGTGTAATGGACCACGGAAGGTCCAGTCGTGGAGTCATCAACAACATCGTCCCCATCGAAGTCCCAATTGAAGGTCAGTTCGCTGGTTGGCGTGTCAGCATCAGTCGTCGGCGAAGGATTGAATGAGACCAGTTCGCTGACCCGCGGATAGAGCGGGCTGATCAGGAAGCCGGGCACCGGCGGGATGTTTTCTGTCGTAGTGAAATTCGCGGCTTCGCTGAGTTCGCTCCACTTGGAGCCCAGGTAATATGCGCGGGCCCGGCAGTAGTACTCGGTTTCACCCTGCAGGCCCGTCATTTGCCAGGAACTGCCTGTGACCAGGGCTTCGCTGCGCTTGACGACACCGGGCCCGCCGATGCTGAAGTCAGCGGCTGGACCAGTGTAGAACTCATAACCGATCGGAGCAGGATTGGTGGGCGGGGTCCAGGACAGATCGACCCACGAGCCGCCGATGTCGTCGACCGTCAAGTCGGTCGGCGGGTCAACGGTGCCCTCCGCGGGCATCTCGGCCATAACCGAGTTGGAGGGCGGGCTCTCGCCCCCGGTGATGTCCACGGCGGTGATGCGGAAGTGATAGGTCTGCTCGGGCGTGAGACCGTATACGACGAATCCGGTGGCGGCCGCGCCAGCCTGGCCGCGGTCGACGACCCCGGGGTCATCCAGGCTGAATCCCGACGTGGGACCGGAGTACACGTTGTAGCCGTCGAGATCGGGTTCGCTGTTGGCGGTCCAGCCGAGATCGACGCTGGTGGCGAGGATGTCGTCGATCACCAGATCCAGTGGCGCGGCAGGTGGGGTAACATCCTCGTCGCTGATCAGGTTCAGCCGGTTGGCGTCGACCGCATTGCCGCCTGCCACCAGCAGTGCTGCGTAGGTGTAGCCAGCTGGCGAAGTGTAGTCGACGCCGGCGTCGTATGGCTGGGCGTGAATCTCTACGTCGAGAGGGCCATGGACCTCCCAGGCCGCCGAGTCATAGTCGGACAGCAGCAGCCAGTATTCGTTCCCCTCGCCAACAGTGCACTCCACGCGCAGGGTTTCGGGCAGAATGCCCGTGCCGAAAACACCCCAGCGCCAGACACCCCACGTGTAGTCACCGGTCCCCGAGGTCAGCCCCAGGTCGTTCCCCGCGATCAGTGCGCCGCTGTCGGCCCGATCCCAGACGTCCTTACCCAGCAGATAGTTGTCCTGGTCCGCGGTTATGCGCGGTATTGCCGGTCCGATCTCGTCAATCGGAAACGCCGGCAAAACGTCCGGCGCTTCAGGCTCAACGGCCGGTTGCGACGCCAGCTCCTGTTGTGTCAAACCGCCGGCCCCCTGGCAGCCCGCAAGTGCACAAGCCGCGCCGAATACTGCAAGCGCCAGTAGTGATCTCCAGCCCATCGCCATAACCCCCATGCAGAAGCTTGTCGCTAGCTAGAGATTATAACCGCCTGCATTGTCCTGCACCATTGCAGATGCGAACGCGCGCCACCTCAGGGCGGCGCGCGCTGCTCATTGGTCCCGATCTCAGTTGTACAGAATCGCGACCGCCGCATAGCGGGGGTCGCCACTTTGGCGGAAGCCGCACATCACGATGTTGTCACTGGCATCGAGAATGGCGGATACCGGTGCGGCGCCGCCGCTGGTCGAGCAGTGCATGTGGAACGGAAGCTCCGTGGAGATCCAGTCGCTGTCATCCAGTTCCACGAGGTGCATGCGGCTGTTGCTGTTGGGCGACACCACAAGGTAGTACAGCACCACCGGTGAGTCGCCGGTGTAGAAAGTGTAGATGCTGCGCGCCTTGTTGCCGCCGGTGGTATCGACCTGATTCCACGTGATCGAGCCGCCGTCGGGCCGGTGACCGAGGTAGATGCCCGCTGGCGCGTCTGATCGCTCCACGGCCACGCTCATGTGGCCGTCGGCGTGATAGTCGAGACCGATCCCGCCGAAGCCGAATACGGTCGCGGTAGACAAGACCTGCGCGGAGCCCCAGCCGCCACCCGAGGTCTCGATCAGCTGCGTATTCTCCGCGGCATCGATGAAGGCGACGCCCCATTCGCCGTCGGGATCGTCCGCAACCATCAGCGACTCGATGGCGCTGGAGCCGCTGTAGATCTGCGTCGCCGCCGACCACGCGGTCCCGTTCCAGGTGCGCACCGAGAGGTTCTGCCCGCTGTTGGTCGTATAGCACACCAGCGGCGCATTGGTGGTCTCGTTGTAGACCAGCCTGGCCTTGCCCGTTCCGGTCAGGTCCTCTTCCAGCGTGCCCTCGGGCGTGCCCAGTGCAAAGCGATTCAGCAACAGGTGCTGGTCGTCAGCGGTGTAAGTACCGACGAAGTACTCATCGGCCGTGGAGGTTCTGCAGCCCGTCCAGGGCGTGGCGTAAGTATCGATGCCCACGTCGCCGAGAGTGTAGCTCTGACCGGCGGTTGTCGCGTAGCCGCTGCGAGCCGTCGGGTAGTTCTGCGAAGCCAGCGCCAGGATGCCACCGTCAGCGAAGGTGATCGCGACATGCTGGTCGCCGATGTCCTGCGCCTCACTCGGGGCGTAGAGCGTCTCAGTGACGTTCACGGTACCACCGTCGATGAAGCGCCCGGTCAGCTCGCCGTCGCGCTTCTCGGAGACGACGGCGTAGACGCCGGTATTGGCGCCCTCGGTCATGTACGCGCCGTAGCCGCCGAACGCGGCGTCGTAGCCGGAAACGATCGAGTACTGCTGCCCGGACCCGCCTCCAGCCGTTGTGTCATAGCCGTACAGCGTCTGCGAGGCGTTCTCGGCGCCGGAAGTCCAGTAGAACAACGCCTCGTTGTCGCCTTTCAGCCCGACTCCGGCCACGCCCGTCGGCTGCGCGGGAGTGGAGTAGTACTGGCTGCTGCCGTTAGAGGTCCCGTAGTTGTCGCCATAGTAGACCCGGCTGCCGTCGGTCCCGGCTGCCCAGAAGACGTGCGTGTTGTTGCTGGGATCCATCCCCGCGACCACATGGCCGACCACACCGCTGACAGCCTGCATGCTCTGGTCGGAGTTGGAGCTGTCCGTGAGGGACCACTGCTGGATGGTGCCGTCGGGATCCACGTAGATGGCGTAGGTCGTGGTGGTGTTGCGTCGAACCCGGGTGGGACTCGAGACGTTGATGCCGATCTGCTTGCCCGCGGTGTTGAACGTGCTGTCCGACTTCTCGTGCCAGACGTTGGCGCTGATGTTGATGCTGGGGAAGGCCGCGATTCCAGTAATCAGACAGACGCCGACCCGTCCGTTGGTGTCGACGCCCAAGCCGCCGTACAGCAACCCGTTGTCACCCGCCAGGGTGGCTGAGGCGCCGCTGCTCCAGGAGCCGCCGGTGCTCTCGTAGACCGTCCAGGTGACGCCGCCGGTGGCGGTCAGCAGACTGACGCCGGATGGATTCAGCGCGATGTCGAGGTAGTAGCTGGCGCCGATGCTGCCGACGTCGATCGTCACCCAACTGCTGCCGTTGTAGTACCTGACAACCGGCGTACCGGCGATCGACATCAGCATGGCAACGCGGTCGTCGCCGGGAATCACGTCGACCGCCACGACCGTCGCGGCCTGGCCGATAGCGGCGACGGTCTCTTGATAATCGAACTGGAAGCTAACCGAGATGTCACGGACGATCGATACCGCCGTGCCGTCGGATGCCGTCAGCTTGCACTGCACCTCGCCGCGCTCCGGGTAAGTGTGCGTCACCTGGTCTGGTCCGGTTGTCTCGGCATCGGGCGTGCCATCATTCTCGAAATCCCAGGTGAACGTCAGGCTCTCCAGCGGGGTGTCATCGTCGGTGGTGAGCGACGGGTCGAAGGTGGTCTCCACGCCGACCTGGACGAACGCCGGGATGGTGAAGAAGTCCGGGGAAGGAGCCGTGCCCAGAATCGTGGTGAAGGTCACCGGATCGCTGAGGTCACTCCAGTTGGTGCCCAGATACAGGGCTCGCGCCCGGCAATAGTACTCGGTTTCGGACTCGAGTCCTTCCATCCGGAAGGGATTGTCGGTGACTACCCCGGTATGTCGCTTGACCACACCCGGCTGACCGAGCTCGAAGCTGGGGCTGGGGCCGGTGTAGAACTCGTAGCCCAGCGGCGCGGGATCCGTCGGTTCGTCGTAGGAGATCTCAGCCCAGGAGCCCGCGAGGTTGGCGACCGCCAGATTAGACGGCGGCTGGTATTCGCCCATCGCGGTGGTAGTGCCCGTCGCGGTGTTCGAGAGCGGGCTCTCGTTGCCCAGTTCGTCGGAGGCCGTGATGCGGAAGTTGTATTCCGTCTCCGGATCCAGTCCGCCGACGGTGTAGGCACTGAGGCTACCGGCCACATCGCCGTGATCTACCAGTGACGGGTCGTCGAGGGTGAAGTCCACGCTCGGCCCGGAATAGATGGTGTAGTTGTCGAGATCCGCTTCCGTGTTGGCGGTCCAGGTCAGGTCGATGCTGGTCGCCCGCGTCTGCTCCACGGCCAGGTTCATCGGGGCCGCGGGCGGATTGACGTCGCCCTCGTTGGTGATCAGGTTCAGTCCGCCGATCACGGTGCTGTCACCGCCCTCGACCACCACTGCCACATAGGTGTAGCCGGCGGGTGAGATGTAGTCGGCGGCCAGCGCCGGCTCCTCCGGATAGACGTGGGCATGCAGCGCGGCGTCGAGCGGCCCGTACACCTCCCAGGTGCCGGTGGCGTAGTTCGACAGCAGCGCCCAGTAAACGCTTTCATCGACCACGTCAGACTCGAACCTGAGGTTCTGGGGTACGATGGCCCCGGTGAACACACCCCAGCGCCACATGCCCCAGGCGATGGGGGGCGGTGCCGAAGCCAGCACTAATGAGTCGGCCTGATCCGTAGCGCCCTCGGCGGAGCGGCGCCAGGTGTTGCGACCCTCCTGGATGTTGTCGGCGTCAGCCACCAGCCGCGGCTCGTCACCGGGCAGATCGTTCAGCGGAAACTCCGGAAGCTCGGCCGGACCGGTCTGCTGTTCCGGAGCGTCCGGTGTCAGCGCGGTCGCATTAAGGTTCCCCGAGCCCTGGCAGCCGGCCAGCGCAGCGAGTACCAGTGCGCATGCGATCAATCCTAGGTGTCTTACCTCGTGGAACGTCATTTCAGCCCTCTCGCAGTCGCCTGCGGCGATTGATTCCATTCATTATAACGTGGTACGGGGGACCATATCTATCTACCGCGGAACTGGTCGGAATCCCCTGGACACGGGTAGGACACTTCGATCAGGCCTTGCGGGCTGCTGCCTAGAACCGGTTGTACAGGTAGTTCATGCGGCTGATGGTGCGGCGGACGCGCTCCTGCAGCTCCATCGGCGCCAGGATGCGGGCGTGCTCGCCGAAGCTGAGGATCCAGCGCACGATGTTCTCCATGCTGGAGACGTTGAAGCTGACTTCGAGGCTGCCGTCGCTGCGCTCCATCACCTTCTGGCTGGGATGGATCTCGCGCAGGCGGATCCAGTGCGCGGCGTACTTGTCGAACTCGGCGACGATCTCGATCTGCGGCGCGTCGCTGGCGAACAGCTGGCTGTCCTTCTTGTGCTCCTCCAGCGAGAAATCCGGGTCGGGCAGGAAGGTGGTGTTGGTCCGCTCGACGGACATGATCCGGCTGCAGAGGAAGTCGCGGAAGTCCTGCTTCTCGTGGCAGAACGCCACCAGATACCAGTTGTCCTTGAAGTTGAGCAGGTGGTAGGGATCGCAGGGCTTCTCGACCACGACGGCCTTCTGGCCCGAGAAGTACTTGATGATCACGCTTTCGCCGGCGCGGATCGCCTGCAAAAGGTCTTGGAAGACGTTGAGGTTGATCCGCGGGAACGGCTCGATCTCGACCTGCAGCACCTGGTCCAGGCTCTCGTGGTCCAGCGTCAGTTCGTCCGACATCTGGCTGCTGAGCACGTCGATCGCGCGGCCGATCAGCGGATCGATGTCGGTGTCCTCGTAGGCCTTGCGCAGCTGGTCGAGCAACAGCACGCCGACCAGTTCGCCCTCGCTGACGGCGATTTCCGGCAGCTCGAAGTCGCCGTCGTAGTAGTAGCCGTTCTTCTCGTAGTCGTACTGCAGCGGTGCCTTGAGGATGTACTTGAGGAAGTCCAGGTCGCGATAGGCGGTGGCGGGATGGACGTCGAACTGCTGCGTGATGTCGACGAGGCAGGGATGCTCGCCGCCCTTCAGCTGTTCGTGCAGCCAGCCAATTCGCGTGGCGTGATCAATCTGGGTCACCGCATGTCTCCGTTACCAGCTCCCACCGTCACTATCGCGCGGTCGCGGGAAGCGCTCCTAATCCATAATTCTACATCGCGCTGGCCGGTCCGTAAACCGTGCTTGCGCCGCTCCGGCCCGTCGCCGCGGCAGGACACCATTCGCCGCGGCTGGCTATAATCTGGTTGATGAGCCAGAAAGTCGCCGTTGTCGACGCCGGTACCTGGGGCACCGCCCTGGCCAGTCTGCTGGCCCGTGGCGGACACGAGGTCGGCCTGCACTGCTACTCCGCCGAGATCGCCGCGGGCATTCAGCTCAACCGGCGCAACCCGCAGTTCCTGCCCGACGTCGAACTACCCAGCGGCATCCACGCCACCGCGCATCTGCCGGAGGCGCTCGCGGGCAGCCAGATCGCCTATCTGGTAGTACCGACGCGCTACCTGCGTTCGTTCATGACCCATCAGATCGACGCCTGGCGGGCCTGGACCGAGCAGGGCACCGTGCTCTGCAACTGCACCAAGGGCCTGCTGCTCGATCCAACCGAGCGGACGGACGAGTGGCTGGCGCGGGTGCTGCCCGAGGTGGCGCTCTGCCACCTGGCCGGGCCGAACTTCGCCAAGGAGCTGGTGCGGGGCAAGCCGGCGGCGGCGGTGGTAGCCGGGCCGGCCTGGGCGGCCGGTCAGGTGCAGGCCCAGTTGATGAGCGACATCTTCCGGCTTTACACCGGCACGGACCTGGTCGGCATCGAGGTCGCCGGCTTCTACAAGAACGTGATCGCGATCGCGGCCGGCGCGCTGACCGAGCTTGAGATGGGCAACAACGCCCGCGCCTCGCTGGTGACGCGGGCGCTGGCGGAGATGGGCCGGCTGGTGGACTACTTCGGCGGCGACCCGGCCACGCTGAGCGGCCTGGCGGGCGTCGGCGACCTGATGCTGACCTGCTCCAGCGAGATGAGCCGCAACTTCCAGGTGGGGATGCGCCTCGCCCGCGGGCAGAGCCTGGCCCAGGTGCTCGAAGAGATGACTGAGGTGGCCGAAGGCATCCAGGCCAGTCAGGCGCTTCACAACTGGCCCGCTGACCACAAACTCGGCGACTGGCCGGAGCTGCCGCTGGCCGAGGAGGTCTTCCGCTTCGTCCATGAGGGTGCCGACCCCCACGAGGTGATCCTGCGCCTGATGCGCCGCCCGCCGAAGGCGGAGTAAGAAGCCTGCGTGTGCAGCACTGTCACTGCAGCGGCCGCGCGTACTCGAGATTCTCTCTCCAGCCGATGCAGACGGCCGGCTTGCTATTGATCACGCCGGGTCTCAGGTAAGTCTGTCCGACAACCGTGCCGATTGGCTGGATGCGCCAGTCGGTCAAGTCCGCAGGATCGGTCTTCGTAGCCATCGCTATCTTGTAGACGCCGCCGTAGTCGAAGTAGGCGATGCCAAGCATCTGGTCTATGGCGAAGACACCCGGGAAGTCATACACTAGGCCGCTGAGGTTGCGCAGGTAGTCAACAGTGTGCACTGCCCAGTCGCCAGCATCGGACGGAGTGGTAGTCTCCGTGCGGGCCACCAGCAGCGATTTCTGGTCGATGTCCCAGTATGCTATAAGAGGCTTCCCGGCAACACTGATGATCCTGCACCCGTCGTGTACACGGTTGGTGCCGTCTACGAGGTGACTGACCCAGCTACTGCTGTGAACCGGGATGCTGCTGTTGGCTTGAAGGAGACTGAGCCCGTCCCCGGTGACCACCGCGATGGCCGGCCTGTCGTCGATCACGGTCGCTGAGCAGAAAGTCGAGAGCTGGTCGAGATCCCCCGCCACCACAGTGTGGACATGCCAGTCGTCGGCACTCGTGGGGGCGGAAGCCAAAGCCTGGGCATACTCAAGTACTCGTGAATCATGTTCGGAGATGGTTCTTCCGCAGCAGATCACTGGCTTGGCGGCCACCTGCAACATGTTGAGGTAGTAGCTGCTGATATCGACAGCGTGCTTCCGCCAGTCTCCGCTGCTGCTGGGAGAACTTGTGGTGGCTTGCGCGAATCCGGACTGCTCGCCAGCAAGCGAGTAGACAATGCATGGCATACCATTGACACAGCCCACAGCCAGGGCTACTTCGTACTCCAGTTTGTCGTGGACGACATGTTCCAGCCAGTCAACGCCACTGCTTGGCTCCGCCGTGGAAGCGATGGCAAAGCGCAGCTGCCAGTATGTCGGAGCCACGTCCGTCACCTCCATGGAATAGGCGAAGGCGGGCCTGCCGTCTATCTCGATCGGCGAGGAGACGTAGCGCCCCGCGTCACCATGGCCGACGGAGTGGCGCTGCCAGCCCGCGGTGGCATTGATCCCGGCAGCGGGCAGGCTGAAGAAGTGGTCTTCGGTGGCGTAACATGACCTGACCCAGTAGATGTGCTGGCAGTCGTCAACGTCACCATCCGTCCACGCCGTCGCTTCGCCCACTTCAGCTGCCAGATCTTCCGCTTCCTGCCCGTCCCGGTAGACCTTGAAATCCACCCCCGGCGGATTGTTGCCCTGCCAGGTGAGGTCGATCCGGTCCGCGTAGTCGCCGTAGCTCGCAGTCAGATTGACCGGCGCGTTGATCTGGCGGTGTCCAGTGGCAGTCGGCAGCCACGGCGCTTCATCCTCCGAGTCCGGCCAGAGCCGGTACTCGTAAGCTGTGTTAGGTGCACACTCGCTACCGGCAGGCTCGTTCCAGCTATGTGTGAACGATGTGCCTTCGGTCACGGTGCCCAGCCAGGTGTACTCGCCACCGCCCTGCGGACGGTAGTCGATGCGGTACGAGTCCACTCCGGGCGCTGGCGGCCAGCTAAGCACCACTCGGTCGGGATGCTCGCCCTGCGTGGCAGTGAAGTAGCCGGGGCCGGCCCGCCGCCGCCCGGCGATGTACTGAGCACCGGGCCCAGCCAGCCCCAGCTTCACCGTTCGTACGCTGTAGTAGATATCCGCGTCGTACTCCAGCGCGTTGTCATCCGGGATGTGAACGTCCAGGTAGGATGTTACTCCGGCCGGCAGTTCCGCGATTACCGCCCAATGCCTGTTTGGCTGATCATAGCGAATCACCTGTACGGCTTCGTAGTCCAGCCCGGCGAACGTCAGTGCTGGGTCATCCCACTCCAGGCCGATTGCGGTCATGTAGGCACCGTCCGTGACCGTCAGCCCCACTGGATGCGGGGCCTCGATGTCAAACCACAGCTCGAGCTGTTCGAGCTCCACATACTGCCCGGTCGGGGCGGCGACAAGGGTGTATACGCCGCCGCCGGGCCCGATGCACTCGATTTCCTGCGGGACATCGAGGGTGAATTGCTCGAGAATGACATCGATGCTGATCCAGTGCCACGCCTGCTCCCCGAAGTCTGACAGCCCCACGAAGAACCGCTCGGCAATGGGCTCCCGCATCTTCAGTGACAGCATCGCCACCTGCTCTGAGGGATGAAGATGCGTGAAGCGGTACATCGCCCAGCACGTGGAGTCGACGCTGGTGTGCAGCTGCGCGGTGCCGAGCGCCTGATCGAAGTGGGCGTTGTCCGAGCACACGTATGGCTCGCTGCCCGCCACCGCTAGGTACTGCAGCACGGTGCCCTGGCGCTCGGCGGGCTGCGCTGGAGGCGTTCCCTGGTCCGGTGGCAAGACCGGCATAGCGGCGGGTGCCGCCGGCTGGGGCTGGCCGGTCAGCGGAGAATTCGGTGGCGTCGAGAGACCCCCACCGCACCCGCTCAGCAGCAGCAGGGCTGTCAGACCCAGCACTCTCCGCAGCAGGGCTGGGGCCTGGTGGCTGTGCTTGAGTTTGTGGCGTAGTAGATTCTGCATCCTGCATTCCCTCATCTATTGCTCAGCGATGTTCAGTGCGTCTACTTGATTTCACTGCACCTTGTGAGTGATGCGCAGTTCGCCATCCATCTCAGAGCTGTCTACGGTGTAGAGGAGCTGGGGACTCCCTTCGACGGTCACCGGCCCGCCCCTCGGCCACATTCCGGGAGCTGCGACCGAATCGGCAGCCTCAATCTGCCAGTGGTAAGGCTGCGACGGATTGGGCAAGATTGCTTGCGCCTGGAGCACCGGGCAGTGCAGGCCCTCTGCGGCATAGCTGACGTACGTGTACCAGACACACGGGCTGTGATCGACTACAGCCATGCCCAGGATGGCGAGATCGTAACCACGATCGATCAGGTGAGTCGACCAGACGCTGGTTTCCGTTGGCTCCCCTGCACTGGACCTGGCGCAGAAGAGACTGGGGTAGGACGCATAGGGCATGACCTTGGGATAGACGACAGTGGGAAAGCCATCCAGAACTGACAGCCTGCACGTCGACAGCCCCCCCTCAGCATCGATCTGGTGTGCATCCCAGTCGCTGGTGCCGGCGGGCTCGGCTATCAGCGCCCTGGCACACCACAGGACTTCGTCATCCAGATACGAGTCGCGAGGCACAACATAGCAAATCAATGGCTTACCCCCGGCCGCCGCCATCGATACACCGGTGATTCTCTCTTCCGACTCGCTGTCTATCAGGTGAACTTGCCAGTCACTGCTTGCCGCCGGTTGCAGACTCGACGAACAGGCGAACCGCAGGCCGTCGAATGCGCCATAGGCCACCAGGATCTTGCCATTGTGCACCATCCCGGACACCCCCGACGCCCAGCTGCGCTCATCCACTTCGTGGGAGTGCCAGTCGGTCGAGCCCTCGGGAGTACTGGTATCAGCCAGGGCGATGCTGAGATGATTGCCGGAATACAGGATCGCTGGTTTGCCGTCGACTTCCAGCAACTCGTAAGGCCAGTAGGTTGGGTAGTCGAGCAGGATCGTCGCCCAGTCGTCAGCCGAAGTGGGGTTCGCCGTCGTAGCATAGGTGTAGTGCAGCGGGCCCTTGTCTGTGCGATAGATGGCCGCGGGCCTACCCGCGATGGTGGCAACCGAACACTTCTGAGCACCATCTGCCGTGTAAGCTGCCGGGTAGCTCTCCCACCCCGGTGCCAGTTTCAGCCCGTAGCCTGTGCCGGAAAACTCGCTGGCATGCTCGCGAAAACAAGCCCGCAGGCAGTAGCTGTGCTGGTAGTGATCGACTTCCGTATCCGTCCATTCATCCACGCCCTGGACGATGGCTACCAAATCGCCCTCGTCCTGCCCGTCGCGGTAGATCTTGTAGTAGGCCGGTGGCAGGGTTGTATTGATCCAATGCAGTAGTATTCGGTCAACGTAAGCGCCCCGTGTCACTGTACTCAGTCCCGGCCTGTACAGCCTTCGACACCCGCACTCGCTGGGCAGGACCCTTAGTGCATCGTCGCCGGCCACCGGCACGACGCGGTAGTAGTAGTACGTGTCCATCTGACACGGCTTGTCCGGCGGCCAGTCCCAGCGGTGCTCGAAGGTTGTGACGGAGGGTGAAGTGATGCTGACGAGCTCCACGTATTCATCCCCCTCCTCGATTTCGATGAGGTAGCGATCGACGAAGGGCAGCTCGGTCCACTCAAGCAGCACTTTGTCGGGGTAGTCGCAGAAGGACGCCGAGAACTCGAACGGAGGCCAGCTGCGCCAGCCGGCCGCACTCGGCGTGAACGGTCCAGGCACGCCTGCAACAACGGTGCGCACGGCGTAGTAGACCGGCTCGTCCAGCGGCGGTGGATTATCCGCGGCGAGGTGGTCGGTGTAGCTGATCGTGGATGCTGGCACCTGGGCCAGCTGCACCCACACCCCCGTAGCCTGGTTGAGGCGGTGCACTTGGACGCCGTCGTATGACAGTCCATCGTAGGTGACGGCGGGGTCATCCCAGGTCAACTCGATCGCGGTGAAGCTGGTGCCTTCGCTCGCGGAGAAGCTGGCGGGCGGCGGGGCCGGAACATCAAGGCTCAGCGCGAGTTGGGCCACGTCCATGAACTCGCCCCGCGATGCGGCAACCATGATCTTCAGCCGGCCTTTGGAGTCAGTCAGCAGGGGACCGGATGGAATGCTGAGCGCGGTGTCCTCGGCCACGGCATCGATGTCGTACCATAGCCACTGCCCATTTCCATAGTCCGAGAAGGCAACGAAGAATCGGGCAGGCAGCGGCGGAGCCAGCGTGATGGTTAGCGAGCCGAGTGTTTCGTCATGGGTGAAGTAGCCTGCGGCGTAGATCGCCCAGCAGACTGGCTCGGTTGCGGTATGGAGCCTCGATCGCTGCGCTTCGAGGTCCAGGATCACCTCCGGGCTG
Source organism: uncultured Planctomycetales bacterium (assembly GCA_964609245.1). Taxonomy (GTDB): domain Bacteria; phylum 4484-113; class 4484-113; order 4484-113; family JAFGCY01; genus JAFGCY01. Next base: position 16,225 of record CAZSSB010000058.1, read on the forward strand.
CGGCGGTAGGTCTGGCTACCCGGAATGGTCAGGATATCGGCCACCAGGCTGCTGCGCACCGCGACACTTAAGTCGATGCCGGGGCCGTCGAGGGCGGGCAACCCCGCCGCCGGCAGCGCGGGCTGCTGATCGCCGGGCGAGGGGGCGGCGGGCTCCAGGCGACTTAGCTCCGCTGTCTGCCCATTACCACCGCAGCCTAAGAGCGCTAGCAGAATGAGCAAGAACTCAGCAGCGCACAGGAAACTGCGTCCACCACACCGAAACGTCCACATGGTCAACCCCTACGGTCGCCCCGTCGGGACGAAATGACCGCGCCGGGGCTGAGTACACTAACGTAGACGCTGGTAGCGCGGGGATGTTACAGGACCGCGCCATCCCGCTGGGGAGTCACCCAGCATGTCCACTACTTCCCCTACCCGAACACGTCGCGGATGATCAGGGCACTGTGGGCGGGCATATTGACGGTCTCTCCCATGCCCAGCATTTCCCAGCTGTAGCTGCCCGTCTTCTCGCCGGCCTCGGTGACGTTGCCGCCGCCGCTGACGCTCAGGTAGCTCATGTGCCACGGCGCGCGGTAGTTCACCGCGGAATCGCTCGGATTAACCACCACGAACCCGATGCCGTAGCCGCGCCGGTAGAACGGCCCGCAGGTGGTGCCGTCCTCATCGTACTGCGCGACGTACAGGTCCGCCATCGTCTCCGGCGGGTCGCCGGTCGCCGCCCCCCACGGGAAGTCGTCCTCGTCGAGGTCGAACTCCGGATACCACTGGCCGACGCTGGGCCAGATGGTGTCGAGCCCGTCGTCGCCCAGCCAGTTGATGTACGTGTAGTCGCCCTTGACCAGCAGGTAGCTGGCCATCACGAAGATCCGGTCCTGCGTATCCGGCGTGAAGATGTTGGTCTGCAGGATCGTCGCCAGGCCCTGCGCCTGGTGCTCCAGAATGCGGTCGTGCTGCAGCACCCAGTCAGCCTCGGCGTAGTAGCTGTCGGGGCTGCTATGCGCGTGGCCCTCGATCATGATGCCGTCGCAGGCCCACTGCGGCGGGTCGTGCTCGGTGTCGTAATAGCGGATGTCGCTGAGGGTCGTGACATAGGACCCGGCATTGGGAACGATGTAAGGCTGCAGGGGATGGGCGTCCGCAAGATTGCAGACGTGCCCAAGCATCGAGTGCAGCCGCGGTGTCCAGTAACCGAACATCGTCTCCTCGTCCGGCCACCACTGCGCCGGATCGGTGCCCCAGGGCTGGCAGCAGCTGTCGATGAACCAGCCGTCGTAGTGGTCCTCGCCCAGCATCTGCAGCAGGTTCGCCGCCAGGTAGTCCTGCCACTCGCTCTGCGGATCCGTGACGTACCAGGCCCAGGTCTGCTG
>CAZSSB010000059.1:0-3832 GCA_964609245.1 uncultured Planctomycetales bacterium
TCACACCACCACATACACCAGTCCGCTCGCGCTCCTGTAGCGGCTGAGAACCCGGTCCGGGCCGCTCTGGCCCGGTAGGTGGGTGTTGCCTTCCACCGTCCGGATGCGCGTGATCGCGCCGTCGTCACCCAGATCCACGCTGCGGACGATGCCACTGTGGCGATAGCCCGTCGGGCCGCCGCGGACGATGAAGAAGCAGCCGGGGCGCAGGTCGCGGGCGCAGCGGGCGGGATCAGCCCTCGGATCGCGCAGCAGGCCTAAAGCTTCGGCCTCGCGGACCAGCCGGCTGGAGCTGTAGCGCTCGCGGATGACGGGATCAAGGCCCAGCCGCTTACAGGCCTGCCGGTAGCACCAGCTGGCGAAGCCCACGCACCACGGCTGGCCCTCCATGCCCGGGCCCATGTACTTCAGCACCCAGGGCCCGCGGTTGTTGCCGCCCGTCTCCACCGCGCCCGCCGCCAGCTCGCCCAGCGCGATCTCGAGCGTCAGCGCCGCCAGCTCAGGGCCCGTCACGCCGCGCTCCGGCCGCTCTGGGGCGGCTTGTCCAACCCGTTCAGGGCGGAGAGGCGAATGCTGTCGGCGATCTGCACCGCTTCCTCGCGGCTCAGGCCCCCGCGGATCATGCTCTGCACCAGCAGCGCCTGGCTGTTGAACTGCATCACGCGGGTGTTGCGCTCGATCGCCGCCGCCAGCTTGCCGACGCTGCGGTCGTGGGCGCTGAGCACCCGCTCCATGTCGGCGCGCTGCTGCTTCTGCTGCTCGGGCAGGTAGTGGCGCGCCAGCCAGAACATGATCAAAAGCAAAAGCCCGCCGCTGAGGCCGTACTGGGCAGCCAGTTCGATGATACCGGTCTCCATCGCCCTAGCCCAGGTCCGGCCACTTGAGCTTCTTCTTCAGCTTGCTCAGCTGCTCGGCCCGCTTGCCCACCAGCGCCTCGATCGCCAGGTTCAGCAGCCAGTCGCCGCAGTCCTGGTAGCGCACCTTGGCGCGCCGCCAGACGTAGTCGAAGGCCTCGCGGCCCTTGAGCTGCTGCTTCTCCGCCTCCTGAACGAAGCGCATCAGCTCCGTGCCGAACTGCCCCAGCGCCAGCCACAGCAGCCTCAGCGCAGTCTTGATCAGCCAGTCTCTCATGGTGTGCCTCCTTGGTATGTCTTTCAGGCGGTCCACTGCGTGATCGCCAGGTATTCGATGTCGAGCTGGGTCAGGGCCGCCGCCGCGCCGCAGATCCCCTCGGCGGTCAGCACCAGCCGCAGCGGCCCCGTCCAGCCGCTCATATCCGCGGCGCTGACGCTGTATTCCGCCCAGCCGGTCGTCGGCGTGATGCTCTGACTGGCGACGTTGGTGCCCGCCTCGTCCATGACGCTCAGCTTCACGCCGGCGAAGAGCGCGGCGCTATTGACCTTCAGCCGCACGCGGCCGGTGGCGCAGTCACCGCACTTGGCAACGGGTACGCCGATGGCCACGTATGCCTGCCAGGTCAGCCCCGGCGGCGGATCCGCCAGATGCACCGGCTCCCAGCTGAAGCGTCCGTAGCTGGCGGTAAGCAGCGCGGGGTCGCAGCTTGAAGCGGGCGCGGTATGGCTCAGCTTGCTCAAGGCCAGCGGATCGCTGCCGCCGTTCGCGCTGGGCAGGCCCTCGGCGTCCGGCGCCGCGCCGAAGCACCACGGCACGGTCACGTGGGCGTGGCCGTCCTGGTCCTCGCCGACCCAGAACGTCTGCTCGTGCTGGATCGACAGGTCGTGCAGGTTTCCGCCGTCGTCGCGCAGGTAGGCTCGCCCGGCATCGACCAGCAGGCGGCCGTAGCCCGCGGGCGCCGTCGCGCAGCTGCTGGCGCCGATCTCGGCCAGCTCCAGCCACTCGGGCAACCTGAGCCAGTCGCCGTCGGCCAGTTCCAGCCGCTGGGCCGCGCCGCGCCTGAGCTCCAGGTCCTGGCCGGCCGTGCCATCGCCCCAGCTCAGCGCGCCGGCGGAGTCGACGGCGAAGCGCGCCACCGCGTCACCACTCTGGCGCGCCGTCAGCACGGTGGCCTCGCCGGTGCGGACCAACTGCACCGGCCGGGCGCTGACGGGCGTGATCGCGCTGCCGTCCAGCTCCCAGTAACAGGTGTCCGTATCGATCGCCAGCTGCTGCCAGTCCGTGCCGTCGTGCCACCACAGCGTCTCGTCGCTCAGCCGCCGGTAGAGCAGCTCGCCCGAGGGACTGCCGGGCAGGCTGGCGACGCTGAGCACGCTGACGCCGCCGATCTCGAAGGCGCGGTCAGTGCCGCCCTCGGCCACCTTGTCGGTGATGCTCACCAGCCCGGCGTCCTCCAGCACCAGCGCGCCGCTGCGAGAAGCTCCGCCGTCGTCGAGGCGCAGCGACTCGACGTACTGCTCCGGAAAGGCGGGATCACTGCCCCCGCTGCCACCGCCCGTCGCGCCGCCGCCGCTGAGCGGGACGTCCGGGGGCGTGCCCGTCGAGTGGCGCAGGTCCAGCTCGGCATCGCGCGCCGCGATCCGCTCGTCCACGGCGCGGCCCAGATCGGTCAGGCCTCTCAGTTTGCGCTTCGGATCGGTCATTGCTGCTCCCCCAGCGCTTCTGCCAGGTAGTTGGTGCCGCTGATCTCCGTGCCGGACGGCCTCAGCACGACGCGCTCCACCAGGATGCTGCCCACGTCGCCGTTCAGTTCGTCGTCGACAGCCACCGTGTCGTAGAGGCGCACCCGCGGGTCGCAGACGGCGCGGTAGGTGACCTGCTGGAACAGCCGCACGCTCTCGGCCAGCAGATCCAGCGCCAGGTCCTGGGCCAGGTACTCGTTCAGCTCGTCGCCCTTGTCCACGAAGCGCGTGCGGTGGCGGCCGGCAAGCCGCATATGCAGCGCCGGATGGTAGCGGCTCCAGCTGGTGCCGTCCGTGTACTGGTACTCGCTCTCCTCGTCCTCGCCGTCGATCTCGCGGACGACGCGGTACTCCTCGCAGGTGTAGACCTCCAGCTCGGCGAGGCCGATGCTGGGGTCCTGCTGGTTTTCGAAGCCGTGCTTGTAGGCTCCGCACTGCACCCTGAGGTAGCGCGCCTTCGGGCAGAGCACGTCCTCGCCGCGCGCCTCCGCCTGCTCACCGGGTGGATAGCGGCCGCAGAGCCGGGCGCTGAGCAGCCGGTAGTCACTGCCGTCCTCGCTGGCCAGCATTCTCAGGCCGGGCCAGAACAGCCCCTGGTGGCCGGCGGCAGCGTTGACGTTGCGGCTGCCCGGCAGGGTGGCGCGCACGCGCTGGATGCGCCGCACGGCGCCGAGGTCGATGGTGATGAAGTCGTACCAGCTGTCGTAGCGATCCGTGCCGCCGTTCTCGCTGGCGGGCAGATCGTGGACCGCCGCGCCCAGGTTGGCGTCGCCGTCCCGCAGATGCGGCCCGACCGTGGCGAACGTGGAGTCCGGGCCGACGTTCAGCCCGTCCCAGGCGAACCACGTGCCGGCGCCGCTGCGGGGCAGGATGGTCGCCCAGTCCTCGGTCAGCGCATTGCGCGGCCGCTCGGTCAGGCCCGTGACCACCACCCGGCTGTAGAGCTCGCGCAGGTCGCGCGGCTGAGCGACGCTCAGCGCGTGCACAAGCTCCCAGTCCTCGCTGCCCGCGGCGGCCTGCTCAACCACCCGCAGGGTGTGCTTGCCGCTGCGCGAGCAGTACCAGAGTCTGAGATTGGCCTGGCCACTGTCGAGGATCCGTTTGACCAGGTCGCTGACCCGGCCCTGGAAGTGGACCGGTCCGGCCACGCTCAGACCGGTGGCGGGCAGGCTCAGCTCGCCGGCGCCGGCACCCAGGCCGCCGGCGGCTTTCGGGTAGCTCAGCGCGGCCTCGAA
>CAZSSB010000059.1:3932-7725 GCA_964609245.1 uncultured Planctomycetales bacterium
TGTAGCTGAAGCCGAAGACTGAGCCGAAGGCGCCGCCGCCGATCAGACTGACCTGCCGCGCGGGCGTGATCTCGTCGGTCTCGTCGGGGGCCAGGCTGACCTCGCACTCGCACTCGCTGAGCAGCGCCGCGAAATCCTGACAGATCAGGCTGAAGCCGTAGTCCCGCGGCTCGACGCGCCAGACCCGGCCCTGAAACAGCGTCTCCGTCTCGCCGGCCACCGTGCAGCTCAGCCGCGCGTCCGCAAGCAGCTGGGTGCGGCAGTCCGGGGCCTGTTCGTCGCTGAACTCCAGTTCGTCATTGCAGAGCTCGATCCGCAGCGTGGCCGGCGAGCCTGAGTCGCAGCTCAGGGCGAAGTCGACGAACGGATACTCCTGCCAGCTGTCGCCGCCGTCACCGCTGGTCTTCAGCTCGAAGCAATAGCCGACCTGCTTGCTGAGCAGGCTGAGGTGGCTGGTGGTTGTCGCGGTATAGCCCATGGCGTTACTCGCTGCCGGGCCGCACCGGCGTATAGGCCTGCCAGCTGTTGAGGCTGTCGAAGTCGCTGAAGGTGCCGTCCTCGTGGACGGTCAGCTCCATCTCCACGTACTCCGGCCCCCCGCCGACCACGGGCAGCGTGCCGAAGTACTCGGCGGGCAGCTCGATGATCCGGCCCTTGAAGGCCAGGTGGCGGCTGAGGGCAGCGCCGCCCTCGGCCAGGGTGTCGCCGCGGGCGTAGACCACCAGCTCGGACTGGGCCCGGAAGTGGTACTCCAGCCACGCAAGGACGCTCTGCGGCTGCGAGCCGTCGCTGAGCAGCGTCAGCTCCTCGGCCAGGATGCGCAGGGTGAGGCCGGTCGGGTAGCGCGCGCAGCCCGCCCGAATGTGGTGGACCAGCCCCAGCCGGTCGGTGAGCCGCTCCCCCTGCGGGGAGTAGTGGACCAGCAGCTGGGCGTAGCTCAGAGTGACGGAGTCCGGCCCCAGGCTCCAGACGCGGATTGTGGAATCAGTTGCCATCAGATCACTCCTTGCAGCGCGTTGAGGTCTGCCAGCTTGCCTGCGACTTTCGCGGCGACCACATCCTCCGCACCCTGGCGGTAATCGACGGTCACAGTGAACGCCGGTCCGCGGGCCACGGCGCGGCCGCCAAACAGACGGCTGGCCGGGTTGGCCGCCAGCGTCAGGTTCGAGGCCCGGGGGAAGTTCAGTACCTCGGTCTGCACGGTGTTCTCCACGCGAACGCTCTGGCGGCGGCGAAACAGCCTGCCCACCAGCAGGCCCAGGCCGCCGCCGACCAGGTTGCCCAGCAGCCCGCCCAGCAAACCGCCCCCGCTGCGCTGGGCTACGAGCCCGCCGATGCCGCGGGCCAGACTGCTGAGCGCATTGCGCAGGACGCGAGCGAAGTCGCCGCTGAGCGCCTGGCGGGTGGCGCTGGCCAGTGAGCGGCTGACGGTGGTGGCCAGTTCGCGGCTCAGATTCACCCCGTCGGGCGCAGCGCCGCGCTGGGCGCTGACCTCCGCACACGTGCCGCCAGTGCAGGTGGCAATCACCCGCGCGCGGGTCTCGCGCCCGGTCCGCCGGAGCTTGCGCAGCTGGCCGCTGAGCTCAGCCACCGCCCGGCGCGCCGCCGCCAGTTCACCGCCCAGATCCCGAAGCCCCTGTCTTTGATCCGCCATCTCAGTGTCTCCTGTAGAACCGCTCCACCGCCGCCGAAGCGCGGTGCTGAATCGCCGTCAGCACCCGGCGCTGCTCCTGCTCGTCAGCCAGGCTCAGGCTCGCCACCCGCGCCGCCTCGGCATCGAGGAGTCGCAGCTGCTCATCGAGCGCCCCGTGGCTGAGCAGGCACAGCAGTTCCTCCATGCCGATCCGCCGCGCCTCGTCCAGACTCAGCCCCAGCCGCAGCAGGCTGAGCAGCACCTGGTGCGTGGTCAGCGTGTAGCGCGCTGGCGCTCCGTGGGCTGGCCGGCCGCCGCCAGCGAGCCCAGCGCGGCGAAAAAAGACCTGATACCCGCGCTGTCAGTGAAGTTGAGCCGCATGGCGGCCGCGCCGACCGCCAGCACGTCGTCGAAGGGCCAGCTGGCCGCGTCGCCTTCCGCGGTGCCGGTGCTGAGGCAGACCAGTCGCAGTACGGCTGCCGGAGCCCCGCTGAGCCGGGCCGCAAGCTCCTCCTCACCGGCATCCTCTCCGGCCGCCAGCAGGGCGCCCAGCAGGCCCGCCAGTTCCGCCCAGACCGCCTCGAACTTCAGCCAGCTCAGGCGGCAAACCTGAAGCTGCCGGCCACCGCTGAGCGTGACCGGGCAGCTGTCCGGCAGAACGGCGACTGCCGCCGAGGCCTCGGTGATGGTCGATGGTTCATTACTGCTCATTGCTGCTCCCCGCAGATACGCGTGCTGACAGCCGATTGCTCGCGGCTGACCGCTGACTGCTGACGGCTTCTCTACTCATACTCCGCCAGCACGCCGTAGGTGCTGCGCGCGGTGCCCACTCTGGCCTGCTCGGAGTCGAACAGGCAGTCCCAGGTGACGCTGGCGCCCTCGCTGAAGTCGTTCTCGCTGAACGGCCAGCGGCTGTCGCCCAGCGCCACGTTGACCCGGAAGAATGTGAACTCGACGCCCGTCTCGCGCCACAGCGCCGGATCCGGATCGTCGGGGGCCAGCTGCAGCAGGCGAATCCGGCGGTAGCGCTCCAGGTCGACGGGATCGCCCAGCGGCGTCAGTACGCTGGCGGGCCGCCAGTAGGCGTAGCTGACCACCAGCTGCTGGCCGTCGGCGATGGTGCTGCCCGCCGTGCGCCTCACCAGCCCCTTCTCCACGTCCAGCAGGTAGTCGCTGTCCGGGGTATAGAGCGTTTCGCCATCGTAGCTGCGCACGATCACCAGCGGGCCGTCCTCGGCGCCGTAGCTGAGGGTGCCCAGGTGCTCGCTGAGCACCACCGGTGAGCTGCTGCCGCTCCCTGCCAGCAGCGCTCCATCCAGAGTGTCGCTGGTGTTGTAGTAGACCCGGTAGCCGTCAGGCGTCCAGCCCGGGGGCAGGGTGAAGCTGACCGTAACCTGCTCGCCGCTGCCGACGCTCCCGCTGCCGGCGCTGACGGCCGGGCCCTGGAAGACGTCGCCGCCCGCCTCGACATAGGGGACGACCCAGTAGAAGTAGGTCCCGGGCGGGATGGTGCCGCCGCTGCCACCCGCGCTGGCCTGGGCGTCGCCAACCCCGCCGGGCGGCTCGACGGCCAGGCCGTAGGGATGAGCCAGCTCACGCCAGTCTGAGCCGTACAGCCGCAGCACCTCGGTGGTGCCGATCAGCGCCGATCCGGCCTCGCTGAGGGCGGCCCCTTCGCCGCCGAGCAGGTCCAGGGTCAGCGGATTGGCGTCCTCCAGCATCCGGAAGGTGATCGAGTAGCGCTTGGCGCGGTTGCGGCGCGCGATCGGCTGGGTCAGGCCCTTGATGGTCAGGTCCTTGCCCACCTGCTCCGTGGTGATCACCACCGCGGCATCGGCGACCTTGCCCAGCGGCCGCCAGGCCCCGCCGACCTCCTCGCCGCCGGCATCCGGGTCCCAGAGCAGCACGGTTGCCGCCCCGATAGTGTGGTACGGGTGATACGTGTATTGTGATGTTGCCATTGCTTGGCTCTCCTCCAAGAGCTGACAGCTAACCTGATAGCGGGCTGACGCAGTACTTCGCCATGGCATCGATCTCAGCGACGGCGATCACCCCGCCCTCCGGCCCACCGTCAGTCCGGTAGCGGATGCCGCCCGCCCGCAGGCGCTTGACGGTGCCGCCCAGGCCGTGGCTGAGGTTGACCGCCGCGCGCAGCTGGTG
>CAZSSB010000059.1:7825-11442 GCA_964609245.1 uncultured Planctomycetales bacterium
GCTTGACGGTGCCGCCCAGGCCGTGGCTGAGGTTGACCGCCGCGCGCAGCTGGTGCGCCAGATCCCGCACGGTGGCCAACGCATCGGCGGGTCTGCCGGCGGCATACGAGATGCGGAGCGTCAGCTGCGCCGTTACCTCTGCATCGCCGGGGGCGAATTCCTCCTCGTCGACCAGCACCGCCAGCTGCGGATAGACCGCGGCGGGTAGTGCCCCCACGGAGGTGATCTCACGCAGCTTCGGCACACACTGCACGCTCGAAAACCAACCGATTAGTTCCTGTATAACGTCATTGATGACGGGCATTGCTCACTCCGTTCGCCGATTGCTGTAAGCCCAAGCAGCAAGCGTAGGACAAGAACAAGTCATGGGGTACAATCCTGTGAATGACAGTGCGGACCTTCCGCGATCTCGTTGCCTGGCAGAAAGGTATGGAACTCGTGCGAGCGATATACCGACTGACCCGGCATTGGCCGCCTGAAGAGGCGTATGGTCTGACCAGCCAGATCAGGCGGGCGGCAGTGTCGATTCCATCCAACATCGCCGAAGGTCACGGGCGACGTGCGGATCGCGAATTGGCGAGACTCCTTGGTATCGCCCACGGCTCCCTGATGGAGGTCGAGACGCAGCTCGAGATTGCCTTCGACCTGGGATACATCCCGCAGGCCGAGCTGGACAAGCTGCTGGCTCTCGCCGGCGAAGTCGGACGCACCGTCTTCGGCCTGATCCGCAAGGCCTCCAGTTCCTGACTCTCTCATCGGCTTCGTCTTCATTGGCTTGCTTACGCTTGCTGCTTACGCTTGCCGCTTCCAGCTAGAACCTGCTCAGGCTCTCGCCGTCCAGCACTCGCTCGGCTTCCTCCGTGGTCGAATAGACTTCCTGCTCCGGAGAGCCGTCGTCCCCGTCGGCCAGGCGCTCCTCGCCGCGGGCGACGGCCGCCAGGTGCGCGCAGACCGCCTCGCGGGCTGCCGCCAGCGGATTGAGGGCGTCGTCGACGTAGCGCCGGCGGTAGAGGAAGTACAGCGCCAGGGTGGCGTTGATTCGCTCCACCGCCGCCTGGGTCGGGGCGCTCGCCAGGTCCACGCGCCCCAGCAGGTAGCTGTCGATCAGGTTGGCCCCGTCGGCGATGGCCTGCTCGATCACATCCTGGGTATCCGGGTCCTCGAGGTCGGGGGGCGTGTTCTGATCGTCGGCCAGCCCGGCCAGCACCGCCGGCTCGAGGCGCCGCTTCAGATCGTCAATCGTGGTGTAAATGGCCATAGTTCGCTCCGCTCACAGCGGCAAGCGGCAAGCAGCAAGCGTAAGCACTTGAGTCTGGTCCCAGGCGCCGTGGCTTACTGAGTCCGGCCTTATGCTTACGCTTACCACTTGCTGCTTCCCTAGGCTCCCGTGCTGCCCACCGCCAGGTACCACAGGCCGTAGCCCGCGCCGCAGCGGCTGCGCACGCCGTACTTGAAGGCGTCGGTTGAGAACACGTACTCGTCGCTGGGATCGGTGACCGCCGTGAACTCCGGCTTGATCCGCCACTGGAACAGCAGCGGCCGCACCGGATAGCTGGTGGCCAGCACGAACCACTTGCCGGCGTCGATGTGCGGGCTGACCAGCAGGTCCAGCATCCCGCTCAGCGGATTGCCGCCGGGCTTCTCGACGTCCGTCGAGCCGGCCAGCACGATGCTGACGCTGTTGAGAATCTCGCGGGCGGTGAAGAAGCTGTCCGGCCCTACCAGCAGCGCGTTGGGCATCACGCCCAGCGGCCGGCCCTGGTCGTCCCTGAACTGCATCATGGTGGTCACCGCCGACTCCAGGCTGGCGGTCCCCAGCGCGCTGGTCAGCTTATTGGACTGGCTGCCGCTGTCGCCCTCGCTGTGGTCGGTGTCGAAGAAGTACTGCCCGTCGTAGCAGGCCGCGGTGAAGCCGTCGTTGAGCAGCGCGCAGGCCAGCTCGTCCGGGTGCGTCGCCGCCCGCACCGCCAGCTCCTCGATGCGGGGCTTGACCTGGCCGAGGCGGTCATCCTCGAAGGTGGCGCGGTCGACCTCGATCGTCGCCTCGTACTTGCGATTGGCGATCTCGTAGTCGTGGGTTCTGAGCGCGCCGGGCAGCCGCTCATCGACCCACTCGCGCATCGCCGGCACGCTGCCCAGCCAGTTGTAGGTCTCCTTGTCCGTGGTGCTCTCCACGACCGTCGCGATCTTCGGATAGAGCGGATCGGCGGCCGCGAAGCTCTTGTCGTAGAGGCTCTTGAAACCGGTGAAGGTCGCCTCCAGGAAGTCGCGGGTTACAAGTCGGCTCATTTGCTCTCCTCGCTATTGCTGATGGCCCGGGATGAGGTCCAGGGCTGTTGGGAGTTGCTTCCCTGGAAGTTCAAGTAGCAAGTTCAGGTTGTAAGGCTCAACTCCCTGCAAGCATGCTCCACGCTTGTATGAGCTTGCCTCCTGTTGTATTCTGCTGTAGTGGCTGTGCGGTCCTACCAAGACCTGATGGTGTGGCAGAAGTCCATGGAACTTGTCAGGGACGTGTATCAACACACGCGCCACTGGCCGACTGAGGAGCTCTACGGGCTGACGAGTCAGGTCAGGCGCGCGGCTGTCTCGGTTCCCTCCAACATCGCGGAGGGACACGGCCGCAGATCGGGTCGTGAATTCGTCCGCTTCCTCAATATCGCCCACGGTTCGCTTATGGAAGTCGAGATGCAACTGCGCATCGCGAACGACCTTGGATTCCTCTCCGCCCGCGACTTGGAGTGCATGCTGAAGACCACCGCGGAAATCGGCCGCGTCCTCTACGGGCTGCTGCAGTCGGTGGACACGGATCGCTGAGTCCCGTCGCTGCAAGCTCTCAGTTGCAGGAACAGGCATTGCGGCTTGCGGGGAGGATTGCATACAACTTACCACTTATTACTTAAACTCCTTTCTCAGAGCTGCAGGCGCAGCCAGACCGCGGCGCTGCCGTCCAGTGCCTCGAGCCGTCCGCAGGCGATGTCATTGGTCACGGCGGCTGCCAAACCAACCGATTGGTCGTCCGCAACGTACAGCGCGCCTCCAACATCGCCCTGGGCGATGGTGCCGGCCTTGGCGAAGCTGAAGACCCCGCCGCTCTGCACGCGGACGCTCACGTCCCCGCTCGCGCCGCTGCCGTTGTCCGCCTCCTCGATGGCGACGCCCAGCACGGTGTAGCCCGCCGCGTCGTCGGCGGGCACGGCGTAGCCGCTGGAGTCGGCGCAGACCAGGCTGCCCTTGAAAATGTGCGCGGCGGCCTTCACCGGATGCGCGGTGATGATGCCGTCGCGATGCTTGGTGTATCTGTTTTCCGTCAATGCGGCCATTGGTTGTGTTTCCTCCTTTCGTTGCTCCGCAAGCCGGGTGGCCTGCCCTACGAGGCCTGCTTGATCTCCGCGAACTCCTGTTCGCTGAGGCCCAGCTGGCCGGCGATCTCGCGCTCCTGATCGCTCAGGGCGGGAAGGTCGGCGCCGCCGGCGGCCAGTTCGTCGTCGAGGCCGGGATAGGCGGGCAGCGAGCGCAGCACGTCGCGCAGCAGCTCGCCAAGCTGCATCTGTTTTCCGTCGGGCAGTTCGACCAATGCCGGCTGCTCCTCGCAGGCCAGCAGGGCTTCCTCCAGGCCG
>CAZSSB010000059.1:11542-17145 GCA_964609245.1 uncultured Planctomycetales bacterium
CAGTTCGACCAATGCCGGCTGCTCCTCGCAGGCCAGCAGGGCTTCCTCCAGGCCGGCCCGCTCCATGGCCGGTGTCAGGCGGCCACCGCCGCGCAGCTCGCTGAGGAAGCAGGCCACCCCTCGCCGCCGCTCGTCGCTCTTCAGCCGCCGGATCTCCTCCGCCAGCCGGTGGTTCTCCTCGGCCAGCCTGGCCGTCTCAGCCTCGGGAGCTTCCTGCTCCGCGGGCTCCGCGGCCGGCTGGTCGTGCACTGCTTCAGACATATGCACCTCCGTTTGGATGTGGATGGTCCGCGGCCGGGGCCGCGTCGTCGGTTCCAGGTATGTGTTGATCGTTCCCCCGCCCTGCTCCTGGGGTGCTGGGGCGCTGGCGTCGGGTTGCACCCGGGCCGGGAACGGTGGCAGGCCCTTGACCGCCGGCGGCCGGGCGCCCAGCAGCGCCAGCGCCCGCAGATACGGGCCGCGGCCGTCGAGATCGGCATAGACCTCGGCGCTGCGGAAGGGGAAACGGCCGGCGTCGATGGCATCGGCCACCGAAGCGGGCACGTTGACCAGGTCGGCGCAGAGCTGCTCGCCGTCGAAGACCAGGTCGCTGACCGCCCCCAGCGCCGGTCCGTGCTCGGCGTGGTCGATGTTGACCGGCGCGCTGTGATAATGCGGGTCGTAGTGCTCGGCGATCTCCGCCAGTGCCTGGGCGGTGAAGCTGACCGGCCGGCCCTCGCTATCCGTGAATTCGCCCGGCCTGAGGATCGGCACCCGCCGGTAGGCGGCCTGGGAGCTGCTAGTCGCCATGCTGATCCCCCTCGGCTGCCGCGTGCTGGCCCGGCTGCCGGCCGTAGCGGCTGTAGAGCTCCGCCTGGTCCAGCGCGAGCCCCTGCTCCGCGAAGAAGCGGTCGATTTCCAGCTGCAGCTTGAGGTCGCCGTCCGCGGGCGGGCTCAGCTGCCAGCGGGGATAGCTGCGCCGGCCGGCCGGCAGGTTGAGGTCGACGATCCAGCGCACCAGCTGGGTGTTGACCAGCGCCATCAGCGCCTGGGCATCCTGGCGCACGATGTCGGCGCGAACCGCCTCGTGCACCCGGCCCAGCGCGTAGCTGCCGCGGCCGTCGCTCTCGGCCGTCAGCGTCTGGCCCAGCAGCGCCTTGCTCATCTCGCGGTTGCTGAGCTCCACCAGTTCGCGGTAGGAGCCCGCTCCGCCGCCGCCGCGAGTCGCCTCCAGCAGCTGAAGCTCCACCCCCTCGGGCACCACCAGGCCGGTCTCCTGCTGGATGCTTCCGATGATCCGCCGGTAGGCACGCTTCTCCGCCGTGGTGGCGCCCAGGGGGTGCCGCAGCACCGCCGTCGGGCTGCCGTACTTCTCGAGGTACATCACCCAGAAGCGCAGCACCTGGCGCTTGAACCAGGCCAGCCACCAGACGCTCCTCAGCTGCGGCAGGCCGTAGGGATTCTCGTGGCGGCCGTAAGGGGCGAAGACCAGGAACTTGCGCTCGGGCAGCGCCTCGCCGCGCACGGGCTCCGCCGCCGTCAGCAGCCGCGGCCGCCCGTCGCTATCAAAGACGAAGCGGCGCGGATGCCGTGACAGCAGGGCCGCCGGCAGCAGCGCGCCGTCTTCGCCACGCCGCCAGATGATCTCGCTGAGCGAGAGGCCATAGGGAATGGCGTCCAGCAGCTCAGCCAGGTCATGCTCGAAGCCCCCGTCGCCGCCCCGCCGGGGCTCGCTGCCGATCTGGCCGAGCGCCCGCTCAACGAAGCGCGCCGTCTCGGCCGCCGCCGCGGAGTCATCGGCAGGCACCACGCTGCGCTCCCAGCCCAGCACCGCCGCCTTGCGCTGGCCAACCAGCGCGCTGAGGTGCGCGTCCTTGTCCAGCGCCTCCTCGAACAGGCCGTAGGGCCAGGCGTAGGCCGCGTCGGGCTGCTGATAGCTCAGCAGCGGGTCGCGGTTGGGCCGGATGCCCAGCCAGCCGAGCAGCGGCTCGTAGAGGTCGCCGGTGACGCCCGCCACCTCGCCGGTCAGCTTGGCGGCGGGCGCCCCGGGGGAGGTAGATGAAGCGCCGTCGCGAGTTGTCTTCTTCTTCGGCCAGAGCCACATGTGCATTTCCTCAGAATCCGCTGAGCCAGCCGCCGCGCCGGCCGGCCGCCGGTTGGACTTCATAGCCGCCGCCGAGCATCAGCGCCACTTCCAGCGCGCGGGCGAAGGCGTCCAGCTGGTCGTCGTGCCGGCCCGCCGGATAGTCCGCCGCCTCCTCGCGGAAGGCTGCCACCCAGTCGCCGGCGACGGGCAGGAAGACCCGGCCCTCGGCGATGTGCACGGCCGCGGCTTCGATCCGCACCGCCTTGGCGCGCGGCTCCTTCATCGCAAGCACGGGCAGCCCCTGCTCCCAGGCCGCCTGACTGAGCGCCGCCTGGTAGGAGACCGCCTCGATGCCGATCAGCCGCGGCCGCCAGCGCCGGGTCAGCTCGCCGAGCACCTGGAGCTGCCGCGCGAAGCGGTCGCGAATGCGCAGCACGTCCAGCACGTAGATGTGCGGCCGCCCGCCCGCGTCCTCCGCAGCGGCGATCCCGACGGTGCAGGCTGCGAAGTAGTCGTGCTCCGTGCCGCGCCCGATCGCCGGGTCGACGCCGATCGCCACCGTCAGCGGCTCGCGGTCCAGCAGCCAGGCGCCGTCCGTGTATTTCAGTGCGGTGGGATCGTAGCTGCGCAGGTCGCCGGGCCGGATCAGCTGGCCGGCCAGACTGACCGGCCGGTTCATGTATTCCTGGGCGAAGGCCCGCTCGCCGATCTCCCGGCGCCGGCCCTGAAGCCGCTTTCGCGTCCAGCGCTCCGGCCACAGCGGCTCACCCGAGTCGCTCAGCGCCGCGCGTGTCATCACCTGCCAGTCGCCGCCCGCTGCGTGCAGCTTCAGCCACTGGGCCAGCACGCTGTCGTGATGCAGCAGGGTGCCCAGCCAAACCAGGCTGCCGCGGCGGGCGTCCAGCGAGTTGAGCAGGGCGCAGTCCACCCAGTGCCTGAGCTTGCGGCGCTGCTCGGGGCTGGCGACGCTCTCGTCGTTCTCCGGGTCGTCGAGGATCACCAGGTCCAGGCGCCGCCCCCCGCTGAGCTGGCCGCGCACCTTGCCGCCGAAGCCCAGGGCGCTGACCCGCGCACCACCCGCCAGCACGATCTCGCCGTCGCCGTAGGCTACGCGCTGGCCCTTTGAGTCGCGGGCGGGCCTGAGACGCTCGCGCCACTCGGCGGGCAGCAGCGGATTGGATTCGATTTCGCCGACGATCTGGCGCAGCTTGACCTGCGCCTCCTCGCGATTGGCGGCCACCAGCAGGATGTTGCGCTTGTCGCCCAGGCACAGTTCCCTGAGCGTCAGCGCCACCGTGCCCAGGGTGGTCTTGGCGTGCTCCC
Source organism: uncultured Planctomycetales bacterium (assembly GCA_964609245.1). Lineage (GTDB taxonomy): Bacteria > 4484-113 > 4484-113 > 4484-113 > JAFGCY01 > JAFGCY01. The sequence goes on from CAZSSB010000059.1 coordinate 14,931, forward strand.
GGGGCAGCGCGCCGATCAGCCGCCCGCCCGGCGTGCAGGCCCGGTCCAGGGCATGGCCCAGCTCATCATGGAAGGCCGCGCCGGAATCCGTCAGCAGGTGGGGCAGGAAGCAGATCGCGAAGCCCATCAGCCCGCCGGCCAGCGCGCATTCCATGTTGCGGAGGTCCAGCCCGGTGCGCATGACGCGCACCAGCGTGTTCCACAGCTTCCTGATTCCGCGCTTGCTCACTGCGCCGCTCCATCCTGCGCCACCACCGGCTTCTTCAGCGCGGGGTGCCTGTCATAGGGATCGCTGTCCAGCTCCCTGAGCAGCCGCCGGGCCTCGGCGATTGCCTCCTCAAGGCTCAGGTCGTCCTCATCGTCATCATCGGGCGAGCCGGCGGCAGGCAGCTTCTCCAGAATCCTCGCCGCCTCACTCAGTTCCTTGACGGACTCCGCCTCGATCAGCGCCTCGGTCAATCTGGCCCGCAGCAGAATGAGCAGTTCACCGTCATCGAGCAGCTGCCCCACGGTCTGCAGCTGCCGCAGCCGCGCCACCTGCGCCCCATGCCGCCTGGCCAGGGCGGCCACCTGGCGCTCGCTGAGCCCTGTCGCCCTGAACCAGCCCTCAGCAGGCTTGAGCCCCCTGGCCACCGCCCAGAGGATCAACGCGCACTCCGCCTGCTCACCGGCAGCGGCCCCCGCTGCGTCAAGGTCAACCTCACCCCCGGCTTCCCGCCCGTTGCCACCGGCGGAACAACCAGCCCTGTCAAGGGCTGTCGAATCCATCGCGTGAATACTCATTCAGCCCTCCTCCCCGCACCGGGCCCGGGGCAGCGGCCTGAAGATCCGCGGGAACAGCTCCCAGCGCGTCAGCTCCCGTCCCAGCCGGGCACCCAGCGCGCGGCAGAGCCTTCCAGCCAGTCTGGGAGTGGGCTTAAACCTGCCGGTCTCCACGTGCGAGATGGAGGAGCGCGAGATGCAGGCCAGCCGCGCCAGCTGGGCCTGACTGAGACCCAGGCCGCGCCGCCAGTCCCTCAGGGTCGTCGTGGCGTCAGCGCTATTCATCTGGTATACTCCTCCATGCATGTGTATGCACGCAGCAAGGCAATTATACCGTCAACTGTACGAATGTCAAGTGATTTGACAGGAATTAGCGCAATTTAGCATTACTGTTTGCGCAAAGAACGACGATATATGGTGTAAGATATGCCAGTGAGTAGTACAGCGGCACGGCGGCTGGGGCTGTTGCTCAGGGTGCTGAGGTTGCGCGCGGGCAAGGACCAGGCCGAGCTGGCGAAGGCGATCGGGATCAGCCAGCCGACGGTCTCGCGCTGGGAGCGGGGCAGCAGCCGTCCCGATCTGGCCCAGGCTGAGCTGTGGCTCAACGCCTGCGCGAAGGTGGCGGGACCGGCGACGATGGCGCAGGCGCGATCCGCGGTGCGCAGCGTGCTGGCCGCCGAGGCCAACGGAGGCGAAGCCGAGCGGGCGCGGATCGACGAGGCGCTGTGGGCCGTCCTCGGCGAGCGCGAGCTGGTCAGCGAGGCGGCGGTGCCCTACTTCGCCGACGTGGCGGCGGGCATCGGCGAGGCCCAGGAGCAGCTGAGCCAGCCGAAAAGCGAGCTGTGCGTGCCGCGCGAGGTGCTGCGACGCGATCCCGGCTGCTACGCGATGCGCGTCAGCGGCGACTCGATGACGCCCCAGCTGCTGGACGGCGACATCGTGATCGTCTCACCCGCGGCGCCGCTGGTGGACGGCTGCACGGTGGCGGCCTACGTGGAGCCGGACGGCGACGTGGTCAAGCTCTACCGCAGGCTGCCGGGCGGCGCGGCGCTGCTGCAGCCGGCCAACCCCAGCTACCCGACGGTGGTCCTGACCCCCGAGAGTGAGCGCCGCGGCCGGCTGTGGGGCCGGGTGGTGCTGGTCCAGCGCGAGCTGTAGCGCGCGTGCGGCCACGGGCTTGGTGATCGGGCGGCACTGTGGTATTCTGCCCGCCTACCCGATTGCGGTAATCGCCGCAACGATGTCGGTAAGCAGAGGGAGGCAATGCCAGCAGAGGGCACAGCGCTGTGACCACCAGCCCGCAGTTCCTGCGCAGCGTCGTGGACACCCTCCCCAGTGAGGTGGTGGTCCGCAACACCGAGGGCCGCATCCTGTTCGCCAACCAGGCGTTCGCCGCCACCTACGGTCGCACGGCGGATGAGGTGATCGGGATGCTCGATCCCGACCTCTGGGC
>CAZSSB010000060.1:0-16659 GCA_964609245.1 uncultured Planctomycetales bacterium
CGCTGTGGCGCATCACGTGGCTTTCCAGCATGATGCCCATCGCGCCCATCAGCTCGCGGGCCGCCCGGGCGATTCTGCGGGCCTGATCGACGTTGTCGCGCTTGGCCAGGCTGATCTGCACCGGCGTGGCGCGGTCCTCGTCCTTGAGCCGCCCCAGCCGGAGGCAGACCAGCTGCATCCGCGCCAGGGCCGTCGCCATCTCGCTGAGTCTGAGCTGCTGCAGCTGGAAGCCGGCGATGGGCCGGCCGAACTGGGTGCGCTCGCCGGCATAGCGCAGCGCCGCCTCCAGGCAGTAGCGCGCCGCGCCTGAGGCGCCCCAGGCGATGCCGTAGCGCGCCTGGTTGAGGCAGGAAAGCGGGCCCCTGAGCCCCTCGACGCCCGGCAGCATGTTCTCCTCGGGCACGAACACGTCGCTCAGGAACAGCTCGCTGGTGACGCTGGCTCTGAGGCTGAGCTTGCGCTTGTACTCTGCCGTGCTGAAGCCGTCCATGCCTTTCTCCACCAGGAAGCCGCGGATGCTGTGGCTGTCGCCGCCTGCCACCTTGGCCCAGACCACCGCCACGTCCGCCAGGCAGCCGTTGGTGATCCAGGCCTTGGCGCCGTTGATGAGGAAGCCGCCCCTGGTCGGCCGGGCGCGGGTCACCATCGAGCCGGGGTCACTGCCGTGGTTCGGCTCTGTGAGGCCGAAGCAGCCCACCGCCGCGCCGCTGGCCAGCCGCGGCAGCCACCTGACGCGCTGCTCCTCCGTGCCGTAGCGGAAGATCGGGTACATCACCAGGCTGCTCTGGACGGAGATCATGCTTCTGAGGCCGCTGTCGCCGTACTCCAGCGCCTCGTTGATCAGCCCGTAGGCGGTGGAGCTGACCTGCGGGCAGCCGTACTGCTCGGGCAGGGTGGGGCCGAAGACGCCTAAGGATCCCAGCTCGGGGATCACCTCGGTGGGAAAGCTGCCGGCCTCGTAGTGCTCCTCGATCAGCGGCAGGTAGCGCTCGATGGTCCAGTCACCGATCGCCTCGTGGATGCTGCGCTCCACGTCGGTCAGCAGCTCCGCCACCTGGAAGATGTCCAGCGGGTCGATCTTGGCCATAGGGGATTCTATCAACGGACGGGCCGCGCCGGCCTCTCTGGGCCCGAAGAGAAAGAGGCGCCGGAGGGCTGTGGTTCCTCCGGCGCTTGGGCTGGTGGTGCTGTAATAAGAGTTGTTATTCGTGGATATGGGGCACGACGATCACCATGATCTCGGTGCGGTTGACGTCGTGCCGGCGGTTGCGGAACAGCTTGCCGACCAGCGGCAGCTCCGCCAGCAGCGGGATCTTGGAGATCGTCTCGCTCTCGCGCTCGCTGATCAGGCCGGCCATCGCGAACGGCTCGCCGTCCTGCACCCTGACCGTGGTCCGCAGCTGACGGTTCTGGGAGCGGGGGGCGAAGACGCCGTCGGTGACCTCCATCATCTCGATCAGGCTGCTGATGATCGGGTTGACGTCGATGGTCAGCATCCCCTCGTTGTCGAGGCGCGGCTTGAAGTTGAGCGTCACGCCGATCTCGATGAACTCGACGGTCAGCGTCTCCTGGCCGGTGTTGGGGTCGATCTTGCGCTCGGCGACGTAGGGAATCGACTCGCCGGCGAAGTAGATCGCCTGCTTGCCCTCGACGGTGCTGAGCTGCGGCTGCGCCAGGATCTTGGCGTCGCCGGTCTCCACCAGGTGCTTGAGGGTGGCGGCGAACCGCATCGGACTGCGGTAGAAGCTGCCCAGCGTGAAGGCCTCGAAGGCGGTCTCGCCGGACTGCTCCGTCCAGGTGACGTCGGTCTTGACGTTGCCGATGAAGTCATCGTTGACGGTCAGGCCCAGGTCCTTGCGACCGGACTCGGTGATCTCGCAGACCCGCACCTCCAGCTCGATCAGCCTCGGCTTGCGGTCCAGCCGGTCGATCAGCTCGGCGATGATCTCCATCTGCGCCGGCACGGCCTTGACCAGCACCGCGTTGCGCGGCGTGCTGGAGAGGTTGCTCTGCATCTGTTCCGAGTCCGCCGTGTTGCGGCCGGTGGCCTCGCTGAGCGTCGTCGAGTCGTTGACCTCCAGGTACTCGTCCTCGCCGACGTAGACCTCGATCTGGTCCTCGCGCAGCATGGCGGTGGCGGTCAGCACCTCCTTGATGCTGAACGGGTCGGCGAAGGACAGCACGAACAGCCGCGTGGCGTAGTCGACCAGCTGGCCCTCGATCTTCTCCTTGGCCGCCACCACGATGGTGTTGGCCTGCACCGTGTACTCGAGGCCGTAGGTCTTGGTGATCATGTCCAGGGCGCTCTTCAAGTCGGTGCGGCCGTCCTTGAACGACAGCGAGACGGAGTTGCTGCCCACGCTGGCGTCGACGATGATGTTGTAGTCGGTGGGGGCGATCAGCAGGGTGATCGCCTGGTCCAGCGGCGTGCTGACGATCTCGAACAGGTCGATCATGATCCTGCTCAGCGCGTCCTTGCCGGACTCGAGGGGTGGCAGCGCCCCCGCCGAGAGACTGGGCAGCTGGCGGAAGGGCTCGCCGAAGGTGTCGGGGGTCGCGATGCCGGTCTGCTCGGCGGCGCCGGCCGGCTGGCCTTCGGCGGCGGGCAGCATCTGCTGCAGCATCTCCGCCGCGGTGCGCATCATCTCGTCGACGGACGGTGACTCGTCCGCGTCGCCGCCCTCATCGGTCCGCCCCTGGTCCTCGGCCGGCGAGCGGCCGCCGGTCTGGTCCGCCGGGATGAACTGGTAGTTCATCTCTGCCAGGGTGGTGGGGCCGTCCAGCACCGAGGTGGCACTGGAGGGGGGTTGGCTGGGCGGGTCCGCGGCCGGCGCCGCCGGGATTGGCTCGGCGCTGTGCTGGCGCGGTACATAGAAGCTGCCCGTGCTGTTGCGCCCGGATGGCGCACTGTCCGCCGGGCCCGCCTCAGCCGCTTCCCGTACAGATTCATGCCTGGTTGTGTCTGCCTCCGCGACCTCCGGCTCATCAGCGGCCGGGGCCGGCTCCACGGCCGGCGGCAGCGCCGGGGCCGGGGTTGTCACCGGCTCGGGTTCCGGGGGCAGGGTGGTGGGCGGCGTGGCCGCCAGGATCTCCGTCAGCGGCGCGGTCTCGGGCTGTGCCGGCGGCGCGGCGTCCTGATCGGCCTCGCTGCGCGCCAACTCCGCCGCCATGTGAGTCTCCGGCGCGGCGGCCGGCACCTCCTCGGCGGGCTCCGCGGTGGCCTGGTTGTCGCCCACGGCGTCCGCGGCCAGCTCCAGATCCTCCTCGGACCTGGCCGCAATGGTCACCGTGGCGGTCTCGCCGTTGTTGACGACGAAGACGTGCGTGCGGTCCGCGCTCGGCCCCAGATAGAACCGGATCGACGCGTGATGGGACTCCGCCGCCAGCGAAGCCCCGGTCACAAGGTCGGCCAGCTCCGGTCGCTCGAAGGCCAGGGGGATCTCACTCGCGCTGTCGGTGAACGCGAGCTCGTTGGACCACACACTCACCCAGTCACCCATCGTGAACCGCTCGACCTTGAAGTCGGCCGGTCCAGATGTGTGGAGCTCGATGACTGCCGCTCCGTGATTGCGGCTGGCACTCATGCCGACCAGCGACACGGTGTCCTGCGCAATGGAGCCGCATATGGCTAATATCGCTATAGCTGCTCCGCCGAGCAGCACTCGCGCACCCCGTTTCACCTCAACTACCCTCGTGAAAGAAGTTAGACCATCTCAACCCATGCACGATGTGCGGGGTCAGCATACCCTATATCCACATATTAGTCAAACTATCAACGTTATCAACACCCAGGCGCACTTATCCACAATTCATCCACCAGGATGCTGGTTTAGGCAGCGTGCAGGTGATTGGGGGAGGCGGTTATCACCGGGATACCCACGCAGCCGTGCATTGCCGCGGTGGTGGGGAAGGATTGCGCAGTAGTCGGCGGCTCAAGGGCAGCAACCGCTGCCGAACTGGGGCGGAGGGGGCGGGCCGGTGGTTTGCGCGCGCCCGCGCGTCAATCAGGAGCCTCAGGAGCTGCTGGCGCTGCTGCCGCGCGTCGCGGGCGCAGAGGCCGGCGGCGGGGCGGGTGCGGCGGGCAGGCTGCTGGAGGCCTGGTCACCGCTTATCGGCGCCGACAGCGGCAGCCACAGTGTCTCGCCGCTGCGCAGCTCGGTCAGCACCACGCCGTCGGCGGTGACCGCCTCAACCTGGTAGCGTGGCGGCAGCGCGTCCCCGGGGCCCACCAGCTGCGTCATCTCGTTGAGTCGCACCAGGGCGGTGGCGCGCTCGCCTTCGCCGCTGATGCCGTGGCAGACGATCTGGTCGCCGCCGACCATGCCGCCGGCCAGCACGCTGTCGATGCCTGGGATCGGCAGACCCGACGGCGGCTGGAACAGGTCATCGGCGCTCGGCAGGTCCGGCTGCTCGGTGGCGGCCTGCAGGTCGAACTGCTGCTCCCAGCCGGGGCTTTGCAGCGCCGTCAGCGGCACCCCGCTGCCCGGATGCCAGCGGACGTCCACCAGGTCTCCCGGGGGTCCGGTGAGCTGCAGGTTGGTGCTGATCATGCCATCGTCGCTCTGTCCGGAGAGCGTGTAGTTCTCGTCCATCTCGCGCTTGCTCAGCTGGGCCTCAAGCCATACGTCTCCTTCGTCGAGCAATTCGTCGAGCGGAGGTATGTACGCATCCATGCCCTCGAAGAAGCCTTCATCGCGCAGCTCCGGGTAGCCCGGCACCTGGGCCAGCTCCTCCTCGTACCAGCGTTCCTCCCGCACAAAGGGATTCTTGGGCGGGCTGAGGCCGAAGACCTGGAACAGGTTCTCGTTGAGGTCGACGGCATGCGCTTCAACTTCAGCCGGAATCGCCTCGGCGTCGGTTGCCGGAGCCTCGGCAGTTTCCGCGGCCGCCGGCTGGGCCGCCGGCTCCTCGGCCGTGACCGCCGGGCGCGCCGCGCTGCGGCGTCCTGACCCGCGCTGATTCACGGTCTTGATCATGTACAGGACGGAGAAGCCGAGTCCGACCAGCAGCACGACCAGTAGCACGATCTGCCCGATTTGCTTGCGCGATTGCTGGTTCATGTCGTCGCCACCTCCGCGGCGGAGTGCTGTTCATCGCCCGCCCCACTGGGGGGCAGGGTGGCATCCAGGGTCTGGGTGCCGTTGTTGGCGTCGTCGGGCGCAGCTTCATCGCCGGCTGCCGGCTCCGCGCCGCCCGTCTCTTCCGCCGGTGTCTGCGGCTCGACGTTCTCATCACCGGTGGCGCCGCCGCCGTCATCGCCGGTCACCAGGCGGCGTCCGCGGCCGCTCAGGAACTCGCCCACCTCGCGGGCGCGCGGCGAGATGACCGCCGTCGCGAAGACCCGCACCAACTCGTCATCGGACAAATAGGAGTCCGGCACACCGTAGTAGATCCGCCCAGTGATCTGAATGGGTGTGGTGTTGGGATCCACCTGCTGGGTGATCGAGCCGGCGCCGCGCCCGGCGGGTCCGGTCACCTGATCGATCGTGTACAGGCGCTGATAGCCCTTCAGATTCTCAAAAGCCGCCAGCACCCGATCGAACTTGCCGATCAGGCTGATCGAGTAGTGCGCGGCCCGCACCTGGCGCGCGGCATCCACGTCGATACCGGCGTTCTCCAGCTCCTCGGCCTGGGCTTCGCCGATCTCGCCCAGCCACGGCCCGGCCGGCAGCAGTTCCACCGTCAGCATCTGAACCTCGTTTTGCGCGAGCTGCTCGGTCAGCGCCGCCAGGAATTCGTCGTCATCCACCTCGAACGGCACGGCCCGCTTGTAGACTGCCAGCTCCTGGCGCCAGGTCGGCAGCTGCTCGAGCATTCCGGGGAGTTGCTCGCGCTTCCTGTCGATGTCCACCAGCTGCTGGCGCAGCGCCGCACTCCGGCCCTCGACCTCCTGAATCCTGCCGACGATCTGTGCCCGACCGAGGAAGAAGTACAGGGCCGCGATGCCCAGCGCCACAATCACCGTCACCGTAATGGCCACCCCACCACGCATCAGAACACCTCCTCAACGGTGACGCCCTCCGGCGGCTGGCCGGCCTCCTGAGCGGCGGCATCCGCCGGTGTGGACAGCCGCAGTCGCTGGAAGTACGTCGTGTCATCGCGTCTGATGGGCAGGTTCAGCCCAACCAGCGGTCGCGGCAGCGCGGCCTGGATCTCGAACTCGTATTGCTCAGCGATGACGCTGCCTGGTGCCTTGGGACCGCTGACACTCCAGGTAACGCCGATGCGCTCCATCAACTCATCCAGTGCTTCCTCCCGGAAGGTGGCGCTCGGCATGTAGCAGTCGTGAAAGATGCTGTCGTCCTTGTAGGCCCGCAAGGTGGCCAGCAGTTGGCCCGGATCGCGCTTGCTGGTCTTGAGGATGGTGCTCAGCCTGATGGAGCCGGCCTCCGCTCCCCGGTTGTAGACGGTGTCCAGGTAGACGCCCTCGGGGATGATCTCGGCCAGCCGGGCCAGAATGACGGGCATATCCACATAGTCGAAGGAGGCCAGCGCGATCAGTCGTCCGTAACGGGACAGACGGCGGTTCATCCCCTCCAGTCGCTCGAAGTCATTGACGATGTGCGCCTGCCTGGATACTTCCTCTTCCAGCACGCGGCGCTCCTCGATCCTGGACTGCAGCCGCTGCCAACTGATCCCGGCATCGACCAGGATGTAGGCGAGCGCCACCAGGCAGATCAGGATGTTGACCATCAATGCATAGCGCACTGCCGGCCCCGGCAGCATCTCCGGTGGCAGCAGGTTGACTTCCAGGCGGCTGTAGCTGTTCATCTAGGCCACCCCCCTTATGACTGACCCGACCGCCGGTGCATAGACGCCCAACGCCGGGAAGTTCGGGGCAAAGGTCTGTTGGCAAGTCACGTTGGGCAGCAGGTCGAAGCGCAGGTCGATCAGCTCCAGCTTCAGCTGCTGCTGCAGCACCTCGCGCAGGTTGACCGGCCAGTAGCCGCTGCCCGCGAGGATCACCTTGGTGACGTTGCCTTCCTCGCGCTTGATATCCGTGATGTAGAACTCGATGCTGCGGCGAATCTCGCCCAGCAGGTTCGCCACGTAGTCGGTGGTCAACGGCAGGTGCTCGATGGGCAACTCGAACTCGATGCTCTCCAGCTCATGACGCAGCGGACTGCTGGGCGGCAGCTTGCGCTGCAGGACCTCGCGCAGTTGCTGCTTGCCCTGGCCGACTTTGCGCACCAGTTGCAACCGGTCGTCTTCCATCAGCATCAGATCGATCGACTGCATGTTGAAATTCAGGATCAGCGTGATGCCCTCGTCGAAACGGGCGCCGGTCATCGAAGCCAGCTTCAGGACGTTCAGCTCCACCAGGTCGATGCCCACCATCTCGAGCTTGGCCGCCGCGACCAGGTCGACATAGGGCGCGATCGAGTTGCGCGGGATCGCGCAGGACAGCACCGGCACCACTTCGCCGCTGCCCTTGTCCATCGGCGGTCCCAACACGTGGTAGTCGATCAGCTTCTCCACCGTCGAGTCCAGATAGAGCCTCTCCACCTCGAGGCGCACGATGCGCGACATCTCGCGGTCCGGCATGTTGGGCACTTCGATGACACGGATCCAGGGGAACTTCACCGGGAAGCTGACCACCGTGCGCTTGGTGCGCACACGATGCGCCTTAAGCGTCTTCTGGATGAATGGAGCCAGTGTCAGCTGGTTGAAGTCGCCACCCTCCAGCACGTGCTGTCGAATGTCCAGTATGTCCAGCGTGGTCAGGTAGGAGTTGCGGCCACGGGCGTGGCCGACCACGACAAACAGCTCCTCGGGCGTGAAGTGCAACCCGAGCAGCCCGCCGGACGTCATCCGCTTCAAGCTGTTATGCGCCAAATCGTACCCCGTTCATCTCCGCCCTCTCCTGCCACAGTATATTGGATAGTCTTCCGCCAGTCAAGTTATCAACATCCTATCCACAAGATGTCAAAAGCCCCTGGAGGGAAACCAAGGTCCCTCCAGGGGTCAGTGTTCAGTTGATGAACGTCAATCGCTAGACCGTCGTGATCTCGCCGGTCTCATCCGCCTGGTAGTCCGTAGTCGCGCCGTCAGTCACCGCGGTGAATCCGGCGCCGGCATCAGTCACGGTGATGGTGAGATCGAAGTGCGTCAGGTCGGCTGCTGCGCCGTCAGCCACGTCGAACCGGCTGTCCAGATAGTTGCCGGCGACCAGGTCGCTGCCCGCGCCGTAGTTGCCGACCGCCGCGTAGTAGGCGGCCTCGGCCGAAACGACGGTGCGGATCGAGTTGCGGGCTTTCTCGTCAATCGCGTTGTCACGCGCGCTCAGCAGCAGCGGGATCGCAATGGTGGCGATGATGCCGATGATCGCGATCACGATCAGCAGCTCGATCAGCGAGAAACCCTTACGCTTCTTAACAATACGCCTTAACATAGACAGACCTCCACAATCAGATTGTGATGTAACTACTCCAGCTCCTGAATGAGCTGAATCACCTTGAACAGCGGCATCCACAGGGCGATCACGATGAAACCGATGACCGTGCCCAGGGTCCCGATCAACACGGGCTCCAGCAGCGCGGTCAGTTTCCGCACTGTGGCTTCTACTTCCATCACGTAGAAGTCGTTGATCTTGAGTAGCATGTGGTCGAGGGTGCCGCTCTCCTCGCCCACGGCGATCATTGCTGTCACCATCGGTGGATACAGTGCGGGGCTGTCCTCCAGCGGGCCGCTGATGGTCCGGCCTTCCTTGACCCCGCCCCTGACCTTGGCGATGGACTTCTCGTACACCGCGTTGAGCGATGCCTGCTCGACAATGGACAGTGATTTGAGGATCGGTACACCCGCAGCCAGCATGGTAGCGAACACCTTCGTGATGCGCGCCAGGACTATCTTGCGCGTCAGGTCACCGAATACGGGTAGCTTCAGCTTGACTGCATCAAGCACCAGGCGCCCGCCGGGCAGCGAGTTGACCAGGTTGAGGATCCAGGGCACGGCGAAGTACAGCCCCAGGATCAGGAACCAGTATTTCTTCATGAATACGGCCAGCCCGACCACGATGATGGTCATCATCGGCAGGTCCGCGCCCAGCGAGTCGAAGATGCTCTTGAACTGCGGGATGACGAAGATCATGACGAATGTCACGACCAGCAGCGCCGCCACCGAGACGATCATGGGATAGCGCATCCCGGCGCTGATCTGGTGGCGGAGCCTGACTTCGGCTTCGAATGATTCGGCCAGCTGCTCCAGTGTGGCATCCAGCGTGCCGGTCTCCTCGGCGCTGAGAATCAGGCTGATCACCATCGCGTTGAAGACCCGCGGGTACTTGGCCATCGCCGCACTCAGCGGCAGACCCGAGGCAACGTCGTTCTTGATCGACTGCAACAGGCGGCCGAAGTACTGGTTCGTCTGCTGCTTGGAGAGGGTGTCCAGGCAGCGCGTGATTGCGATGCCCGCCCCCACCATTGCCGACAGCTGACGGGTGAACAGGGCCATCTCGTCCAGCTTGACGCGCTGGAAGAACCCGCCGCTGAAGCCGGCGCCGTGCACTGGAGTGTCGATGTCCTGCTCAACCAATTCCAGCACGTACATGCCCTGGTTGCGCAGGCTGTTGAGCGCATCGATGCGGCTCTCCGCCGTCAGCGTGCCCGAGCTGATCGTGCCCTGGGCACTGCGCACGTTGTAGGTGAAGTTAGCCATGGTCGTAACCCACCGCACTTAGAATTATTCCATCTCCTGGCGCTATTGCAGTGAAGGCCCGATTAAGCGCCCGCCAAATCCAGTTTAACCCTGATAAGGTGTCAGCCCTGCAGCTCCTTGTCGAGCTCGGCAGGGACGGTTGAGTGCTCTCGCGCCTCTTCGCGCGTCACAATGTTCTTGCGGACCAGCTCCACCAGGCTCATGTTCATCGTGCGCATCCCGATGTCCTGGCTGATTTCCATCGTGTTCTTGAGCTGGTGCGTGCGCCCCTCGCGGATCAGGTTGCGGACGGCGTTGGTGGCGATCAGCAGCTCGTAGGCCATCACGCGGCCGCCGCCGATGCGCTTGCAGAGGGTCTGGCAGAAGATCGCCTGCAGGCTGTTGGCCAGCTGCAGCTTGATCTGGTTCTGCTGGGCCTCGGGGAACACGTCGATGATGCGGTCCACCGTCTGGGCGGCGTCGTTGGTGTGCAGCGTGGTCAGCACCAGGTGGCCGGTTTCGGCCGCGGTGATCGCGGTCTGCATGCTCTCGATGTCGCGCAGCTCGCCGACCAGGATTACGTCCGGATCCTGGCGCAGCACGTGGCGCAGCGCCTTGGAGAACGCCTGGGTGTCGTGTCCGAGTTCGCGCTGATTGACGAGGCAGTACTTGTGTTTGTGCAGGTACTCGATCGGGTCCTCGACCGTCATGATGTGCGCGCGGCTGTTGGGGTTGCTGTTGATGAAGTCGATCATCGCTGCCAGGCTGGTGGTCTTGCCGCTGCCGGTCGGGCCGGTGACGAAGATGATGCCCCGCGGCAGCATGATCAGGTCCTTGGTCTTGGAGGGCAGGCCCAGCTCCTCAATGGAGAGCTTCATGGTGGGCACCGCCCGGGTCACGCAGCCGACGGACCCGCGCTGGCGGAAGACGTTGACGCGGAAGCGCCCCATGTTCTTGACGCTGTAGGCGAAGTCGTACTCCAGGGCCTGCTCGAAGTCCGAGATCTGCTTCATGCTCATCATCGAGTAGACCAGTCCCTTGATCTCGCTGGGATCGAGCCTGGGCAGCGACAGTGGCTGCAGGTCGCCGTCGACGCGGATATGCGGTGGGGCTCCCGCGGCAAGGTGCAGGTCGGAGGCGCCCTGGTCCTGGACCATCTTCAGCAGATCGACGATGGTGTAGTCGACACCGATTTCGCCCTTCGACACGTCGATAGTCTTGTCGGGTTTGGATTCAGCCTTGGGTTCCACGGGTGCCGTCGGCGTGAAACGACCCATACCGCTGAGCGGATCGGTATCCGCCCCCACATCGTCGCCCGCATCGGCGTCCTCTTTGAGCGGCATTCCCAGCACGTCGCGCTTGCGCATCTCGTCCATCGGAGCATACCACCTTGCGGGTTTTTCAGCGGGACACGCCACTAATCATAGTACTTGCGTCCCCAACCTGTCGCTTCCAGGTCGCGCAAGGTCATCGTGAATTTGGTCACATACGGGAAGTAGGGCGGGGCATGGCCCTCGGAGAAACGCTCATCGTAGGTGAACTTCCAGAGGTAGCCCGTGATGTGACCGTCCGAGTAGTAAACGCCGGTGGTCTGGTTCTTGTTCTCGATCAGGCCACCCAGCAGGTTCCAGTCTTCCTTGTAAGGGTAGTTGTAGTCGTAGCCGCCGCCGTAGGCCAGGTTCTCGGTACCGACACCATGGCCGGAGCTGACCGCCATCACGGTGGCGTGGACCGTCAGGTTGTCGGGCGCCGACTCGGCCAGCCAGATGTTGCCGTTGCTCGAAAAGATGCCCAGGATGTTCTCCACGTCCGGGTTCTCGATCGGGTCCGTCTCGTAAGTGATGTGGTCCGAGATGTAGATGTCCTCGGTGGCGCTGACCGTCAGGGACGTGTCGGTCTCCACGTCGGCGGTGTCGGTGCCCTGGCCGGCCAGCGACTCCACCTCGCCCTCGGTGTGCACCAGCCCGTTCATCCGCTGGTTGTAGAGCACCTCGGCGCCGCCGTCGACGCTGACGTAGGTGCTGTCGTCGGTGATCCGGAAGTTCCAGCTGTGCTCGCCGTCGAAGTAGCCGCCGTCATCGTTGTTCATCGTGACGGTGATCTGCTGCTGGCCTCCGCTCGCATCCAGCACCACGGTTTCCGCGTCGCCCCAGATCATGATGCCGCCCAGCATCGAGGCGCCCTCGTTGTAGTCCGGCGCGTAGTAGACGCCCTGGGAGAGCGTCTCCGGGCTGTCGGACAGCCCCATCCAGTCGATCAGGTACTGCTCCCAGCCCTCCGGCGGCTCGGTCTTGTCCGCGACGTTGTCGTAGTCGCCGATCGACGCCCGCAGCTGTGACCAGCCGTTCTCCGGCAGGTCGATGGGATCGACGCCCCAGCTGACGGTGTCGTTGAAGATCGGATCCGCGTTGCCGCCCAGCCAGGAGTCCTCGTAGCTTTCCTGCACGGCGCTGAACGGGCCGTTGAAGGTCGGCTGGCCGTAGAAGCCGGCGCGACCCGTCGGCGGCGCCGAGTTGACGTGCGTCGGTCCATCGTAGACCTCGCCGTCGAAGAACACCAGCTGGTCCTCGTACTGGTTCTTCATGGAATGCGTGAAGTAGCCGTAGGTGGCGAAGGACGGACGCTGGACGTCGACGTCGAATGCGCCGCGCTCGGCGCGCGTGGCCTGGTTGTGCTGTCCGCCGGTGTTGGCCGCGCCGCGGCCGGCGACCTCGTAGCTGTAGTGGAAGGTATGCAGGTAGCTGATGTCGCCGGCGTCGGGCAGGTCCACGCCCGTGGCCGAGACCGTGACGTCGGTGGCGTAGTCCACCGTCAGCTGTCCGGCGGTCTCTAGGTCGGCCTGGGCGTCCGGGCCTTCTCCTTCGTATAGATCGTCCTCGAAGTGCTCGCCGGTGTCCAGCAGCAGTGAGAGCTGCGTCAGCGGGTTCTCGCTGCCGGCCTCCTCGGCATAGGTGTCGATGTCACTCTCGTCGGCGACCGCCGGCATCTCGAAGCCGGACAGCGCGTGGGCCAGCACGATGTTGCCGTGCTCCACGCCGGAATCGGCGGCCTGCAGCGTCTTCTTGTTGCGCGCGTAGTCCTCGGTCATCTCCACGTCGGCCATCGTCAGGGCCATGGTGGCCAGCAGCAGGATGATCAGCAGCAGCGAGACCATCAGCGCCAGCACCGTGACCGAGCCCGTCCGCCGCGCTCGCCGCCCGTAGCTGGTGTTCCTGATTCGGATGCTAATTGCCGGCATCGTCATTATGGCGCCCCTCCGAGCTGCTTGTTGCGGAGCGTCGCGCGGCCTACCAGCGCCTGGGGCGCCAGCTTGCCGCCGGTGTAGGACGTGGTCTCGACTGACGTATCCAGCTGCAGCCGGACCTCGACCGAGGTGATTTCGCCGATGTTCGCCGGCACCGCGTCGCCCGGCGCGTAGTAGATGAACGAGATGTTGTAGACGTTGGGCAGCAGCGGATCGTTTGCGACGAACGGATTGCCGCCGACGTCGGTGGTGTAGCGCCGCATCAGGGTGCCTTCCGACATGTAGAAGTCGATGCGGTCGGTCACGCCGTTGTCGTCGATGTCCGCGTAGAACGAGCAGGCGGTGTAGTCGGCCGTGATCAGCGGCTCGCTGCCATCGGCGGTGCCGGCGAGCTGCAGTTCGTCGACCATGAACTTGACCACGTCCCGGATCTGTTCCTGATTGATGATGTTGCGGTTCTGGGTGGTGCTGAGCTGCATCTGCGAGACCATCAGCGTGACGATCCCGCCCGCGATCAGCATGCCGATGGCAATCGCGAACAGCATCTCGACCAGGCTGAATCCGGCGCGGCTACCCCATCTAAGTGACCGACTCATTGACCGATCACCCCCGTCAGGTTGTAGCTGCGGGTTTCACCCCATTGGCTCCACTGCACGGTGACCACCACCGTCTTCAGGTCGTTGTTGGCGAAGCCCGGGGCGCCGGTGGCGACCGTCCAGGCGCGACCGAAGACGCCGCCGGGGTCGCCCTGGGCGTTGATCGTACCGTCGTCGCTGCCGTCAACCACGCT
Organism: uncultured Planctomycetales bacterium; assembly: GCA_964609245.1. GTDB lineage: Bacteria > 4484-113 > 4484-113 > 4484-113 > JAFGCY01 > JAFGCY01. The sequence continues at coordinate 13,671 of CAZSSB010000060.1, forward strand.
GGCGAACGGCAGATTGCGCAGTTCCTCCAGCTTGGCCTCGGCCAGGTTGACCGCCGCCGCCAGATTCTGGTTGCGCTCGACGAGCCGGGCGTTGGCCACGCTCATCGCGAAGGCGCTGGCCAGCGCGATCGCGAGCACCACCATGCCGATCAGGACTTCGAGCAGGTTGTACCCGCCGCGCGGGCCGATCGCGAGCAGTCGCCGCAGTCTCAGTATCATCGCAGGTGCCCTCCCACCAGCGGGAAGCGTCCGGTGGCGACGTTGGCCGTGAACGTGAAGGTCTCATCCATCGTGCTGACCAGCACGATCACGCCCCCCGCGGCCGGACTGCCGCCGGAAACCAGCGAGCCGCGCGGGGTAAACGACAGCTCGCCGTCGATGTAGGGAATCCCGCTGTCATCGAAGCTGACGGTCTCGGGCAGCGTCCTGGTCGGCAGCGACTCGGTACTGCCGGAGTCCGGATCGGTCCACTCCACCCACAACTGGGCGGCCTGGGCGTCGAACACCACGGTGGTGACCAGTTCCTCGCTGATCGCCTTGCTGCGCGCCTCGCTGAGTACTCCGTGAACCATGAGGCTCGCCCGTTCGAGTTCAGCATGCGGGCGCGCACTGACCATGTAGGCGTAGCTGGTGGTGGCCAGGATGCCGGTTATGGCGAGCACGATCAGGGTCTCGACCATCGACCAGCCGCTGCGCCTGCTGTATGCGCGTTTGCTCATCGCGTTGCTCGCTCTGCAAGCTCTTCTAGCAGTATAGAGTACCCATTCTGCGACAATGTTGCAAGTAAAATATTGATTGACCTATATCAGCCCAGCATACATCGGCCCCGAGCCCTGCGAGCCCTCGGTCGCGCAGCAAGCGGGGCGGGCCGGCGAGCAGCGGCTAGCGCCGTCGAAGCCCGCAGCGTGACTGGAGGCCGCCTGTACTCGCCAGGCCGGGCCTGTCCGCCCTGGCCCCCGCTGGTCGTGGCCAGAGGGTGAGGGTCAGGCACAAGCAGCCAGTATGCGATATAATCTATCAGTGAATCGCGGCACGGTTTGCGCCTGCTCGTTCGCGGTGCCGGGGTCCGGAATGCAGGGCCGGTTAGTGGGTGTCGGTGCGGCGGTTGGAGAGAAGGGGGACGAGGCGATGGCCCGTCGATTCGTGAATGTCCGGGTACCAGCGGGATGCGTCTCACAGGGTGTGACAGATGACTGAGGGAAGGGAATCGATGGCGGATGCCAGTGGGGATACCAATCAATCGCCGATGCTGTCACGATCTTCAGTGGAGCGGCTGTACAGCTACTACCTCCTGGCGTGGTACGCGCGGGAGCAGGGGCACACTCACATCAGTTCGCGGCGGCTGGCCGAGAACCTCCTGATCGGCGACACCCAGGTGCGCAAGGACATGGCAGCGATCAGCCTGGTCGGCCAGCCCAAGCGCGGATACGAGATTGAGGCCACGATTGATGCCCTGCGGCAGGCGATGGGATTGGACCAGGTACACCACGCCGTGCTCTGCGGAGTCGGCAACCTGGGGCGCGCCCTGCTGCGCTACAGCCGTTTCAGCGAGTTCGGTTTCAAGGTCGTCGGGGCTTTCGACGTCCGGCCGGACATGATCGGCAGCGACATCGCATCCACCCGGGTGCTGCACGTCGACCACCTCGAGCAGGTGATCGAGATCTTCAGCGTGGAAATCGGTATTCTGACGGTCAACGTCTGGGCGGCCCAGGAGCTGTGCGACCGGATGGTGGAGGCCGGCGTCCGCGCGATCTGGAACTTCGCGCCGCTGCACCTCCAGACCTCGCCGGGCGTGCTGGTGCGCAACGAGCATTTCGCCGGCAGCCTGACGGTGATCTCGCACTACCTGCGGCGCCAGGATGCCGCCGCGAAGGCCGCGGACCCGCGCCCGCCGCTCGTCGCCGAAGACTGACCTGCAAGCGGACGCTCCTGGATTCCACTGAGCCGACGGTCTTAAGCGCGCGTCCGGGCGCGCAACGACGTGACTAGGTGTCCTCGTCGTCGCTGCCACCGCCGGTCACGCCCCAGCCGGAGCTTGGCGGAGCGACCTCGCCGCCCGAGGGGCCGTCACCGGAGCCCGCGGACCCGCCGGTGCCGCCACCGGTCGCCGCCACCGCCTGCTTGCCCGTCAGGTAGAGCGCCACCGTCAGCGGCGCATGGGTGCAGTAGAAGCCGTTGAAGTTGATCGAGCGTGCTTTCTTCTGGGGCAGCTTGAGGTGCTTCTCCTGGCTGCCGACTTCCTCGCCGTCCTCGTCCAGCGCCACGATGCGGTAGACCTGCGGCTCGGCGTAGACCTCCGTCATCAGGTAGACGGTGACGTCGTAGCGGCCCTCGCCCTCGAACTCGGGATAGGGAGCCTTGACCTCCACCTTCTCGATGACCAGATTCTCCACCGGCACCAACTCCTCGGGCACCTCGGCTTCCGGGTCCGTCTCGGCCAGGCCCGGCGGGGTGTCCGGCCCGTCGTCGGCCGCCTGGGGCCGGGTCGACGTGGTGTTGCCGCCCGCCATCATCTGTTGGTACATGTCCGCTTCGCTGCTGTCGTTGCAGCCGGCGGCCGTCAGCGCCAGACCGCCCAGCGAAAGCGCCACCATCAGCGCGCCGAGTCCCGCCGCGCCGACTGTCCTAGCTGTGGCTTGCATGATCACTCCCTGTCTCACAGCATCATCGCCCGGCCCCCTGCGGGGCCTCCATAGAATAGACCCGCTCACCGCGGCCATGTTCGCACCGCGCCACAAGTAGTACATTGTACAACGGTGCTCCGCTGACGCAAGGCCGACTGGACGGAATCCGCGACCATCCGGTCGCGGCCCGCCCTACCCGAACTCGATGCCTTGGGCCAGGGGCAGCTCCGTGCTCCAGTTGATGGTGTTGGTCTGGCGGCGCATGTAGGCCTTCCAGGCGTCGCTGCCACTCTCGCGACCCCCGCCGGTCTCCTTCTCGCCGCCGAAGGCCCCGCCGATCTCCGCCCCGCTGGTGCCGATGTTGA
>CAZSSB010000061.1:0-16234 GCA_964609245.1 uncultured Planctomycetales bacterium
CAACAACCCCAACTGGACCACCGTGCACGTCGGCGGGATCGACGGCAGCCGCTATTTGCAGATCGTGGCGGTGCTGGCAGTGCTCGGCATCCTGACAGCGGCGGTCTACATGATCAACATGCTGCAGCGCGTGCTGCCGGGCAAGGAGAAGGGAGAGCAGCCGGCTTGGCGCGGCTTCCGGCTCACCGACGGCATCGCGCTGGTGCCGCTGGCGCTGGCGATGCTGGTGCTGGGGCTGTGGCCCACGCCGGTGCTTAACGCCTGCAGCGAATTCGCCTATTCGCTGTGGGCCGACGCGCTGCGCTTCTAGCAGCTAGCCGGCGTCGTCGCCTGCTGCTTCGGGCTGCTGGTCAGTTGCGTCCTCGCCACTCGACGGCGGCTTGTCACCGAGGCGCGGTTCGGTGCCCGCCAGCAGGCGCGCGATGTTACCGCGGTGCGTCCAGAGCACCAGCAGCGGGCAGATCACGCCGATCAGCCAGTACTGCCACAGCTCGGGCACCGTCAGGATGGTGGCGCCGACCAGCAGGGCGGCGAAGACGCTGCCGAGGCTGACGATGCGCGTGGTGGCGGTGATCAGCACGAAGGCGGCCAGGGGGGCCAGCACCCACCACTGCATCAGCGCGACGAGCACTCCAAGCCCGGTCGCCACGCCCTTGCCCCCCTTGAAGGCCAGCCACGGTGTGAAGGTGTGGCCGAGGATCGCAGCGACGCCGGTGCCCATGAGCAGCCACGGCACGGACTCCGGTGGCGCGTAGCCCGGGGCGGTTGCGGCCAGGCAGACGCGCAGGCCGATCAGCGGCGCCAGCCCCTTGAGCACGTCGAGCAGCAGCACCGCCAGGCCCCAGCCCCAGCCCAGAGCGCGCATCACGTTGGTGGCGCCGATGTTGCCCGAGCCGATCTCGCGCAGGTTGATCCCACGCAGGCGCGCCGCCAGCCAGCCGAAGGGGATACTGCCCGCCAGGAACCCAACCAGCAGCCAGGCGATCACATAGACACTGAAGGGCATGCGCGCAGTATAACCGGTGCTATCATCCTGCGAGCAGACGGGCCGCAGCCCCCGCAGGTCGACTATGAGCTGGAATCCGTTCCGCAAGCGTGAGGCCGAGGAGCCCGAGGCCGAGTCGGTGCCGGGCAACGGTCAGCCCGCGGACGCCGGCGGCGACCGCGACGACGCCACCGATCCGCTGGTGCAGGCTGGCCATGTGGAGGAGCGCTGCGAGTTGCTGCGCGAACAAAACGGCATCCGCCTCGAACGCGTCGAGGTCTGGGGGCCGGCGGGACTCAGCGACTCGTTCATCCGGTTGCTGGTTCATGAACACGGACCCCAGGCCGACAAGCTGCGCGCCCTGCTGCTCGACGGCCCGGAGGAAGTCACCGGCTTCCGCGATCTGCTGGTGCGCGACGACTGCGCGCTGGCGGCGGCGCTGGAACTGCCGGACTCGGACCTGGCATCCCTGCTGGCGCGGCCCGTCGGCACTACGCCCCGCCCGCGGGCGATCGACCTGCTGCGCGGCCTGCGCGCCTTCGCCCAGCTGTGTACGTACATGGAGCAGGAGCACGGTCTCTATTGGCAGCATCCCTCCGCGCGCCAGATCGGGGTGAAAGGCGAAGGCCCCGCGGAACCGGCCGGGCTGCGCCGCCACCGGCTGCTGCTCGGCGCCTGGGATCAGTTGAGCGGAGACCGCGTCGAGCCGGCAGCGCTGGTGGTGCTGCTGGCCACCCAGCTGCATCAGCTGCGCTCCGAGGCCGCGGAGGTGGAGTTCGCCTACGGGGTGGAGCAGCTGGGGCGGCTGCTGGCCGAGCTGGAGCAACTGGCGGCCCCTCACGATCTGACCTACGCTCAGTTGGCCGACGAACTGGGCGCGCTCGCCGTGCAGTTCACGGCCGGCAGCGCCACCGATGCGGGCCAGGTGCGGGCGCACAACGAGGACGCGGCGCTGCTGATGACGCTGGATCAGCAGAGCTTCGCCGGATCGCAGCTGGTGCTGGCGGCGGTCGCCGACGGGATGGGCGGGCATCTCAGCGGCGAGGTGGCCAGCTCGCTGGCGCTGGACCTGCTGCGACAGCAGCTGGGCATGGGATTGCTGGCACCGCGCAGCACGCCCGTCGAAGCCGCGAGGCTCGGCGAGCAGCTGGAGTCGATCATTCCGGCCATCGACCGCGCGCTGACGGAGCGCGCCCAACTGGATGCCCAGCTGGCCGGCATGGGTACCACGCTGGCGGGCCTTGCCGTGCTCAGGCGGCAGTCGACGACGGAGGTCGGCGGGGCCGCCGAGAGCGCTGCGGTGTTCCACGTCGGCGACAGCCGGGCCTATCTGCTGACCAGTGACGGGCCGCGGCGGCTGACCCGCGACCACAGCTACGTGCAGCAGCTGCTGGACAGTGGCGCGATCGGCCCGGACGAGGCGTTCAGCCATCCGCAGAAGAACGTGATCACCCGCTGCCTGGGTGGTGGCACCAGCGATTCGGCGCCGGACGTCAGCGCCTTCAGCCCGGGCTTTGGTGAGATCGTGCTGCTGTGCAGTGACGGATTGACCGACGTGCTGCGCGATGGCGACCTCTGGCGCGTGGTGGGCGAAGCCGGCACCGCCGACCTCGACGCCCTGGCGCGCGCGCTGGTGGATGCCGCCAATGCCGGCGGAGGGCCGGACAACATCACGGTGGTGCTGATCGGCTGCGGGCTGTAGCGGCGCTACGAGGTGAAGATCACGATCCGCTGATCGCCGGGATCGCTGACGTAGAGATAGCCGGTGGTCGGATCGAGCGCCAGGCCGGACGGGCCGGTGGTCTCGCTGAACTCGACTCCCAGCATGCCGTCGGCCCCGAAGTGGAACAGCCGCTCTCCGCTGTCGTCGAGCACCACCACCCGGCGGTTGCCGCTGTCGGCGACGTAGAGCCGCCCGCGGAAGTCGACCGCCACCCCCAGCGGCTGATCGAACGGGCCGTTGTCCTCCAGCGACAGCTCGATTACGCTGTCGTACTCCAGGTCCTCGTTGAACAGCTGGACGCGGGCGTTGCCGCTGTCCGAGAGGTACAGCGCGGCCTCGGCCGGTACACTGTGCAGCGCGCCGGGAGTATCCAGCTGGCCGTCCTCGGCACCGAAGACCGCCAGGGTGTCCAGATAGACGCCCAGGCCGGTGAAGCTCTGCAGGCTGGAAAGCTGCTCGTCGACAACCAGCACGATGTCGCCGATTACCTCGTCGTCGTAGATTACCTCGACGGCGGTGGGGCGTTCAAACTCGCCGGGCCCGCTGCCCCGCGCGCCGAACAGGCCGACTTCATCAAAGTCCGTGTCGTAGATCAGGACGCGCGCACGGTATGCATCGCTGACGTAGATGCGCGCGCCCGCCGGGCTGATCGCCACGCCGCGCGGCTCCCGCAGGTCATCCTGCTGGAAGGTACTGATCCGCCCCTGGTACTCGCCGGCGAGGCTGTAGACCCAGACGCACTGCGCGCCGGGATCGGCGATCAGCAGCAGGTCCGCCGCGGCGCTTAGCGCCAGGTCGCCGGGCGCCTGAAGCCGGTCGCGGCCGAAACTGCGCAGAAGGTCGAAGTCCACCGCGGGCGACAGCAGCACCGGGCCGGCCTCGCTCTCCAGGCCGCCGCTGTTGATCGCCTTTAGATAGTACTCGTAGGCGCCGGGCCCCGGCAGTTCATCGACGTAGGTGCTGACGGTCGTAAGCGGCTCGGAGTTGACCACCGAGAAGCTGTCGGCGCCCGCCTCGCCGCGGTAGAGATTCAGTCCAGTCGTGGCCCCGCCGATCGTGGTCGTCCAGTGCAGCTTGCGGACCTGGGTGCTGGCGGCGACCAGTTCGATGGCGCCGGGCGCCGGCGGGGGGATCTCCTCGGGCAGCAGGCTGTAGAAGCTGTAGCGGCCGAAGCGGGTGATGCTGAAGACCAACCTGGCCCCGTCCTCGTCGACGGTCCCGGAAAGCTCCGCGTCCTCGTAGCGCGCGGCCGACTCATTGAACGTGTAGATCGGGATGCTCATCGACGCCGGCAGGCTGCTTGTGAGCAGGAAGGTGATCTCCGCGGCCTCGCTGAGGACCAGTTCCTCGCCGGCGGTGGTTCCCGTTCCGTCATCGGCGCCGTCATCCGCCTGGCTGGCCGCGTTGTCACCGCCCTCCTCGGCGGGCGGCTCCTCCGCCGGTGTTTCCTCGCTGATCGCGGTCAGCTCCATCGCCATCACCAGGCTGCGGCCCTCGGGACCCGGCACCTGCGCGTCGGCCGCACTGCGATTCTCAAGCTGCAGCGTGACCTCGGTGCTGAGCGCGCCCGGCGGAATCACGGCGATCACCTGGCCGTCGGCGGATGTGATGCGGGTCGGGGTCGGCTCGGTCGGGTCGAAGTCCAGTCCGCCGCCACCGCCGCAGCCGAGCAGCCCGCAGGCCAAAACCACGCAGATCGCTGCGATCTGGCTCCTCCGTGGCCCCGGCAGTAGCATTGCTGGCTCTTCCCTAGGTAGTCACGAACTCGTTGAAATACACGTCGATAACTCGCCCGAAGTAGTCCTCGATGAAGGTGTTCATCGAGTCCATCAGTTCCTGTTTGAAGGTGGTTCGGCCGTCGGTGGTGATCAGTTCCGCCGAGGTGTGTGTACTGACCAGCCCCAGGACGGTGTCGCGCACCTTGGGCTGGCGCTCGTCGAGCACTTTCTCCAGCACCGTGCGTGGTTCATCCGGCGGCGGCCCGGGCTCCTCGGGCGGTCCGGTGGGAGCCGCCGCGCCGTGCATCGCCAGCACCACGCCGCTGCGCAGTAGGCGCGGCCGGCGCTCGCTGACCGCCAGCACCGGTCCGGTGGGCGTCTCCAGCGCTCCCATCTGCTTCTCGGTGTACTCGCGCAGTTCCTCGATGTACATCTCCATCTGGTGGTCGTGGTACTCCTTGGCCTGTTCGTAGTTCAGGCGATCCTCGGTGGTCCAGCCGCTCTCCAGCACCAGCGCGATGTCCATCATGCCGTGCTTGCCGTCGGCGGTGTTGAACTGGAACTCACCCAGCTCGTAGATCACCTCCATCGGGTCGTCCTGCCACGAGTACTCATCGACGGCCTGTGAGCCCGCTTCGCCGTGCGCGCCCGCCTCGCCGTTCTCGGCGGCGATGCCGGCCGGCACCTCCACGCCGGAAGCCTCGAGCTGCTTCTTGAGCGATCCGACCTGGACGAACAGCACCACGCAGACCGCGATCGCGGCCACCGCCACCGCCGCCGCGGCGATGGTCGGCACGCTGCCATGCCGCCTGCAGGTTCTGAGCATCGGCTGAGCCCACGCGGCCCGGCCTGGCCGCTCCTCGCTGCGCCCGCTTTCGACATCCGCCATAATCACTCCCCGCGCGCCCCGGCGCGCCTTACTGTCGCGGCGGCGATGCGCCTATTACCTATAACGGCCCCGGAGTGTAGCCCTTGAACTCGGCCAGCGTCTCGGCATCCTTGATGTAGACGCGACGCTTGCTCGGGATCGCGTCCACGTACTTGGACTTGTTGGGCCAGTACTGCTTGGTCTGCATGTCCGCGACGTACATGTAACTACCCGGCACTGTCCCCTCGGACACCTTGCCGCCCAGACCTTCACCGAGTTCACGGTACTGGCCGCCGTCGGTGCCGCAGCTGCCGGCGGTGGTCAGCAACACCAGCACCAGCGCCAGCACGGTGACGGTCAGAGCGTGAAGCCAGTCGAACCCAATGGTGTACCGCATCGTTGTGACCCTCCGCTAGAAAAATAACAGATTTCAGGGTCAAATTGCTAGTGGTCCGCGGCCGAAGGCTCCTCACCGCCGGCTGCGTTGGTGTCAGTCGGCGGCTCCTCCTCCGCTGATTCATCGGGCGCAGGTTCGGGGCCGGAGTCCTCCTCAGCTGCCTCCGCGGGCGTCTGTGCCGTGCCCGCGGCCTCCCCGGGCTGCGACTCCGCCGACTCGATGGAGCCTGCGTCCTCCATCTCCGGCTGATCCTCGACGAGCGCTTCCTCGGTGGTTTCGCTGCCGCCGGCTGGCTCCTCCGCTGTCGAGGGCGCCGGAGCTGCCGGGGCCTCGCCCGCAGATTCCAGGCCGCGTTCCTCCTGCCAGCGCGCCAGCGGTTCGCTTTCCTCGCGCAGCACCAGCAGCTCGACCCGGCGGTTGCGCTGCCGTCCCTGGCGGGTGTCGTTGGGCGCGATCGGCAGGGTGTCGGCGTAGCCGGCGGCCTGCAGACGCTCGGGCGACATCCCCAGGCTCTGGAAGTAGCGGATCACGGCGCCCGCGCGTCCGGCGCTCAGCTCCCAGTTGCTGGGATAGGTCGCGGTGTTGATCGGCACGTTGTCGGTGTGGCCCTGAATCTCGATGCGGTTGCTCAGCCGCGAGATCGGCCCGTAAAGCTTGTCCAGGATCGCCTTGAACTCCGGCAGCAGCTGCGCCGAGCCGCTGCGGAACAGAATCTGGTCCGGGAAGATGATGATTCGGATTCCGCGCTCGTTGTACTCGATCTCAATGCCGGCGCCCAGGTCGGAAAAGCCGGCCTCGGCCGCCCGGGCCGCGGCTTCCGCCACCAGGCCCTGCAGCTCCTCCATGAACCCGCCTTCCTCGCCCATGCCCTCCAGCATCTCGGCGAACTGGAAGATCTCGATCGGGGTCTGGTTTTCGGGGAACAGCTGCAGCGGTGAGGCGCCGCCGCCACTGGTATCCCAGATCGGATTGCCGCCCGCCGCGCCGCCGGCAGCGCCGCCCCGGGCACCGGCCGCGGTGGCGCCGAAGCCGTCCGTCAGGCTTTCGGCAAGCGCCTTGAACTTCTCCAGGTCGGTATTGGCCGTCGAATAGAGGACGATGAACATCACCAGCAGCAGCGTGATCATGTCGGCGTAGGTGATCAGCCAGCGCTCGGACCCGCCCTCCTCACCGACGGGGGCGCTGATCTGCTGGGGCCAGTTGGGCAGCCGCATGACCTGCTCCGCGCCTATTCCTCTTCCTTGCCGCCGATGCCGGATCGCAGGCTGGGCGGCAGGAAGGCGGCCAGCTTCTCACGCACGATGCGGGCATTGTCGCCGGCCTGGATTGAGAGAATACCCTCGATCATGATCTCGCGCATCAGGGCTTCCTCACGAGAAGCCTGGCCAAGCTTGTTGGCCAGTGGGATGAAGACCGCGTTGGCGCTGACGACACCGTAGAGCGTGGCGACGAACGCGGTGGCCACCGCGCCGCCCAGGCTGCTGGGATCGGCGAGATTGGCCAGCACCATGATCAGCCCCATCACCGTGCCGATGATGCCGAAGGTCGGGCCGAAGGCGCCCAGATTCATGAAGTAGCCCGCCCCGCGCTCGTGTCGCTGCTCCAGATAGCGAAGCTCCGTGGCCAGGATGTCCTTGACCAGCTCGGTATCGTTGCCGTCGATCACCAGCTGCAGGCCGCTCTTGAGGAACGCGTCGCTCTCCTTCTCGACATCCTCCTCGAGAACCAGCAGGCCCTCACGGCGCACCTTTTCGGCGTAGCTGACGAACTTGGCGATAATCGGGCCCAGGTCGTAGCTGGGTCGCATGAAAGCCTTGAGCGCGATCTTCCAGAGGTTGATGGTATCGGACAGCGGGGCGGAGACGATGCCGGCGCCGATGCAGCCCCCGAACACAATCAGCGCCGCCGACGGCTGCACCAGTGAGCTGATTGCGCCACCCTCCATGAGGAAGCCGCCCAGAAAGCCCCCGAAGCAGAGAGCGATTCCGACTATGCTGGCTAGATCCATCCGCTTAGATTCTATTATGTGCCCGGTTTCACCCTGGGACCGCCACGGGAATTCAGCTGGATTTCACCAATTTCCCGTGTTATATTCAGCCGATGAACGCCCTGTTGCGTGCCGCGCTCATCCTGCTGATTGCCCTCGCGGTCGCCATCCTGTTTAACGGCCTGTTCTGGGTGTTCTTCACCTATTTGGGCGGCTTATTCTGACCGGAAGAATGACGGCCGCCCGACCTCGGCGAGTCAGATGCAGCGGTGCGGCGCGCTAGGCCGGCTCGGTCTCGGGCGCGGCCTGCTCATGCTCCTCGTACTTCTCCTGGGTCTCGGCGGCCTCGGCGGCGGCTTCGACCTGCTCGGGACCCTCCTCCTCCGCGGCTTCGCCGGCGGCAGCAGCCTCGGCGGCCTCCGCGGCCTCGCGCTCGGCGCGATCCTGCTCGATCAGGCGTTGCTCCAGTTCGCCCGGCTTGCGCTCGGCTTCGACCGTCAGGCTGATCTCGCCGGTGACCTCGCTGCTGGCCTTCAGCGGCACGGTGAACTCACCCAGGTGCTTGATCGGCTCATCGAGCATCACGTGGCGGCGGTCGATCTCGACGCCGAACTGCCGGCTGATCTCGTCAGCGATCATCGCGCTGGTCACCGCACCGAACAGCCGGCTCTGGGTTCCGGCCTTCATCTGGATCATCAACCGGCGATCCGCCAGCTCGGCGAACTTGCCGGCGGCCTCGGACATCCGGTGCGCGCGCTTGGCCTCACCGGCGCGCTTGATCAGCTCCAGCCTGTTGAGCGCGTCCTTGGTGGCGGGTTCCGCCAGCCGCTGGGGAATCAGGTAGTTGCGGGCGTAGCCGCGCTTGACCTCGACCAGGTCGCCGGCCTCGCCCACATTTACGATATCGTCTAGCAGTACGACTTTCATGTCGGCTCCTCACTTGGGGCCGCCCGCGGCGGTCCCACCCTCAGCGCGAAGGCGCCTCAGCGCCGCGAGTACGGCAGCAGCGCCATGTAGCGGGCGTGTTTGATCGCCCGCGCCAGCGGACGCTGGTACTTGGCGCAGGTGCCGGTGCGACGTCGCGGCAGGATCTTGCCCCGGTCGCTGATGAACTTCTTGAGCAGGGCCACCGCCTTGTAGTCGATCGGCAGCTCCGGATCGACGGTGAAGGCGCAGACCTTGCGCTGCCTAAACCTCGGTGGTTTTAGCCTTGCCAAGACGTTTCCTCCTCTTTCGCTCGCGTTCGGTGTAGTCCAGGATCAGGAAGCGCAGGCAGCTGTCGGCGAACTTCAGGTGGTAGTTCAGATCCTTGAGCACTTCCTTGGACGACAGCCAGCGGTAGATGACGTAGTAGCCCTCGGTGTAGTCCTGGATCGCGAAGGCCAGAAAGCGCTTGTTCCAGCGATCGACGCGGGCGATCTGCCCCCCCTGCTCCTCGATCAGCTTCCTGATCGCCTCGACTTCGCTGTCCAGCTGCTCCGGCTCCAGGTCCGGCTTGAGCAGCACGCAGCACTCGTATTCCTTGATTCGCTCCGCCATGGTTACCCCTTGATGGTGGTGGTACCCCGTACGCGCCCTCGGCCTCCGGGGGACGGCCCGCGCGGTCTCTCGGCCGCTGCGGGAACGGGGATACTAGCACAGATCATGGTCAAGCACAATACCGGCGGGGCCGCGGCATTGTTCTGTGCGCGGCGCGGCGGCGTTGACACTGGGCCCGCGATGTATACTAATGGCTCAGATGCGCGTAATAGGGGCGACGCTGCTGTTGATGCTCGCCGTCGGCGTCCAGGCGGCATGGGCGCTGGACACGGCCACCGTTAGGCCCGCGCAGTGGCCGGCGGAATCGACCCATGAGTTCGCGATCTTCGACCAGGCGGGCAACCGCATCGCGACCGCCTACTACCGGATCATCGCCGAGGAGTCCAACGGGCGCGAGATCTACCACCTCAAGTACGTGGGCCGCAACGAACTGATCAGCGAGGCGGCGGAGTGCTGGATCGAGCCCGAGACGCTGAAGCCGCTGCGCTCGACGCGCAAGGTGGTCGCCGAGGGGCGGACGTTCTATCAGGACATCGCCTACTCTAACGGTGTGGTTATCGCGCGGCGCAAGTACGAGGGCGAGGAGATCTTCGAGCAGCAGCTACCCGCGCCGGGGCCGGTCTACGATTACGAGCAGCTGCTGTGGCTGCTGCCACAGCTCGACTTCGCCGGTGCCCCCGAGGTCTATCTGAATCTGTTCGTGACCATTCGGGGCAACATCGCGACGGTGGTCGTCACCGATCTCGGCCAGCAGTCGATCACGGTGCAGGATCAGGCCTATACCGCCCACGGCTATGGTTTCGAGGTCAACCTGACGCCTCATCAGCTCTGGACGGTGATGCAGGACGGCCTGCCGGTGCCGGCGCGGTTCCAGACCGGCGACAACGTGTTCGTCAACCTGGGTCTCGACCCGGCCAAGACCGGCGCGCTGCCGCCGGCGGTCGCGGCACCGCCCGCAGAGCCGCCGGCCGCGCCTCCGGCCGAGCCGGAACCGGAGCCCGAGCCGGAGGAGGAAGAGCCCGAGGAAGAGGAGGAAGAGCCGAGCGATCCCGGCGTCAATCCGCTGGGCCCACCCCCGCCGGGCAGCCGGTTCTAGGCCGATATGCAGCCGCGGCCCACCGTCAGTCGCTATCATTCGCCACCCGGCGTCGCCCTGCTGCTGGTCGCGCTGCTGCTGGTCGGCGCCGCCGCCGGGGATACGCTGTTCTTCGCCGACGACTTCTCGGGTGCCGGCGAGCGCGCCTTCTATGAGGGCACGCTCGACGCCCGCACCTTCAGCTACGTCGACGGCCGCTACGAAATCGACACCACCCGCAGCGAGGCCTACGGCCAGAGCGTGCTCAGCGAGGATCTGGACACCTACCGCGTCGAGGTCCGCGCTCAGCTGACCCAGACCGACGATCCCGACCGCGGCGGCTTCGGCCTGAGCTTCAACTACCATCCCCGGGACGGCGGCAGCGACTTCATCCTGCTGTTCGTCTACGACCGCGGGGCCTACGCCGTGCTGCGCTACCTGGACGGCCAGTCCAGTGTGCTGCTGACCCCCACCAAGACCTCGCTGTTCGAGTCCGGCGAGGAGGTCGCGCTGACGGTCGACGCCAGCGCCGGACGCTTCGTCTGCTACATCAACGGCGCCCAGGTGGCCGACCTGCGCGACGACCGGCTGATCAGCGGCGGCTTCGGCGTCTTCGCCGCGGCGCGCAGCGTGGTCCGCTTCGACGACTTCCGGGTCTACGCCGAGCGCGACGACGCCGCCGGCTTCAGCGACGACTTCAGCGGCGAGCGCCGGCTCTACGAGGGCACCGTCGATGACGTGCGCCGCGCCTATGAGGACGGCCGCTACATCATCGACACCGGCGCCACCGACCTGATCGGCCTGTCGTCCTTCCCCGAGCCGGCGCAGGACTTCGAGTTCAGCGCCGACGTGGAGCTGCTGGATGGCGAGGCGCTGGGCGGCTACGGGATCTACCTCAGAGACTACGAGAGCGGCGACGGCGGCTTCAACCAATATCGCTTCCTGGTCTGGCGCGACTGGTTCGCCGTCGAGCAGAGCGTCGCCGACCTGCCGCTGGCGCTGGCCGAGTGGGTGCAGCACGGCGCGGTGCGCGAGAGCGGCGTCAACACGCTCAAGGTACGCGCGCTGGCAGATGAGCTGGTGTTCTTCGTCAACGGCGTGGAGGTCTACCGCCACCAGGATGAGAATCCGCACAGCGGCGCCTTTGGCTTCTTCGTCTCGGGCCGCAGCCAGGTGGCCTTCGACAACGCCGTCTTCGCCGAGCTGTAGCGACTGGTACCGAAGCAATCGTCCTCACCCGGTCCCGCCCATCTCCGTGTCCTTGAGTTAGACTGATGGTGTAATTTGGGAGGATAGGATGAAGCTCCAGTTCGCCTTTTCCGCCGCGTTGCTGATCCTACTGGGTATCGCCTGTGCCGGTTGTGGCGCTAAGGGCTGGGACGAGAGCTCGCTCACTGTCAGCCGAATATACGTCCAACCACGCACGCCGACAGCGGGCTCGACCGCCATTGTATTCGTCGTCTATGAAAGCGTGAGTCCATATGACACCCTTGACAGCTGGCAGGAATATGGACCAGACCCCCCGGAGGTGACGACAAGCGCCGGGTCACTGAGCGAAGTCACTGGGCGACAGCTATACGACTTAAGGATGAATCACGGTGGTGTGCATTGGTTCTACAGCTGGCAGACACCGTCGACGCCCCGGATCGTCGTCATCAAGGCCTGGTATCCGGACGGCGGCAAGAGCAAGAAGGTGGAAGTGATCCCGGCGTCATAGCACGCGCTATCATCTGCTCTTGATGAACCTCGATAATGCCATCGCGCAGTACGCAACCTACCTGCTGACGGCCGGCGGGCGCGCGCAGGCCACGGTGGATGGATACAGCCGCGATCTGGAGCAGTTCCGCGAGCTGGCGGCGGTGGGCCGGCTGGAGCAGCTCAATCGCGAGGCGGTGCTGCGCTGGCTCAACGCGCTTTACGAGCGTGAGTTCGCCAAGCGCAGTCTGGCGCGCAAGCTGTCGGCGCTCAGAGGCTTCGTCGGCTGGGCGCTGGACTACGGGCACCTGCAGGAGGACCCGATCCCCGCCGACGTCGAGCTGCCGCGTGCGCTGTACCTGCCCCACGCGCTCAGCGAGGCGGAGGTCACGGCGATGATCAACGCCGCCCTCGGCTCAGACGCCTGCTCGATGCGCGACTACGCGATGCTGGAGACGCTCTACGCCACGGGGATGCGCGTCAGCGAGCTGACCGGCCTGCGCCTGATCGACCTGCAGCTGGGCGAGGGCTTCGCCAGCGTGACCGGCAAGGGCAGCCGCCAGCGGGTGGTTCCGCTGGGGCAGTGCGCGATCGACGCGCTGAGGCGCTACCTGGAGCGCGGGCGCGCTGCGGTCTGCGAGCAGGCGCCGCGCCTCAGCGCCGTGTTTCTGACCAGCCGCGGCCCGATCAGCCGCAGCCAGGTGTTCCGGATCGTGAAGAAGTACGCGAGCCAGGCCGGCATCAGAACGCAGGTCTCGCCGCATACGCTGAGGCACAGCTGCGCCACGCATCTGCTGGCCCGCGGGATGGACCTGCGGCTGGTGCAGGAGCTGCTGGGCCACACCGCGCTGGCGACGACCCAGGTGTATACGCACGTGGAGAAGTCGCGCCTGCGCGAGGCCTACAACAAGAGCCACCCGATGGCGTGAAGGGCGGTGGTCAGCTGTCAGCTATCAGCCGTCAGTGATCAGTAGCGCAGGCGTCTCGCCTGCGGTGGATCAGTCGTCAGCCGGTAGGAGGGGGCTTCAGCCCCCTGGCCTTATTAGCCCGGTAGCGGCGGGCCTCAACCCGCCGACCTCTCAATCGCGGGGTTGAAACCCCGCCTACCACCATCCCGGTAGCGGCGGGTTTCAACCCGCCGACCTGCGAATCGCCGGACCCCGCCCGCGGCGGGGCTGCCGGCCCGCTGCTACTGCCAGCCGTCGCACTCAAAGGAAGCCCTGGCCGGCTGGGCGATAAACAGGTGCAGGTCCGTCGTGTCGGCCTCCATGTACCGGAAGAACAGGTCCACGAACACCATGCCGGCCTCGGTCGTCGCCGTGCCGGTAATCGAACCGCCGATGCCGGCATCGAACAGGCCCATCAGCCGCTCCGTGTCGGGCTCCGTGGAGAATGTCGACACGCCGCAGCAGCGGGCGATTTCTTCCTTCTCACCGAAGGTGTAATGCAGGTTCACATCCTGGGCATAGAGCGCCAGTTCCCGGCCCGCGGGCTTGTGCACCTTGAGTGTCAGCAGGAGACCGCGGTAGAGGTCGGGCATCGTCTCGCTGAAGACCGCGTTGGCGCCCACCAGATCCTCGACGAACTCCGCCGCGATGATCTCAAACGACGTGGTCTCGAGGTCAACGGCCTGCGGCGGGTCGGCAGCTGTCCATCCCGCCCCTGGGCACAGCGCGCCGCCCAGCAGTACGGCGCTGATCAGCGCGGCCAGGGCAATCCGGCTATCGGCTCTGAACCTCATCGCGCACCTCTGTGTTTACCGTCATTACCACTCTCAGGCCGGCAGTGCCGATCGTCCGCCTTCCATGCCACCAAGCGAAGGTGTGGGCCTTACCGCAGCCGGCCTAGAACTTCAGTCGGCGGTTCCTTAGCTTCTTCAGTTTCGCATCGCTGATCTTGATCTCGACCCCGGTCCGGGCGTTGACCATCTTCTCACCCCAGCGGTTGCTGTCATACACTTCCAGGTGTTCATCCTGCCCGCGATGGGTCCCATGGCCGGATTTGTCGCGTACGAAGTACTTCGCCTTCTTCCCGCCCTTGCCGTTCCATCTGATCCCCTTCTTAAATGGCCACAGGCTGTTCCAGTACTTCAGTAATGGCGAGTGCTTCTTCCCCGTGTCCTTCTGCTGGTCGGCCTCGGGCTGCTCGCCGGCTTCAGACTGCTGGCCTTCCGAGGCGGCGCTCAGGGCGACCAGAAACTGCGCGGCGGCGGCCGGTGCGGGGGCGACCGTCACGGCCGGGTCCGCGTCGCCGC
Organism: uncultured Planctomycetales bacterium; assembly: GCA_964609245.1. Lineage (GTDB taxonomy): Bacteria > 4484-113 > 4484-113 > 4484-113 > JAFGCY01 > JAFGCY01. The sequence goes on from CAZSSB010000061.1 coordinate 14,242, forward strand.
CCCAGTCCGCTCCCTCGCCCAGCAGGATCTCGATCAGGCGCTGGAAGTAGTCCTCATACTCCCCCCTGCGCTGGGCGCGGAACAGCTCCCGGTAGAGCTCCTCGCCCCGGGGATAGATGTCGCCGCTGTCACCGCTGAGGATCCACTCCCCCTTGCAGACCAGGCCGCCCGGTGGCGGCATCGCTGTCAGGTAGTGATAGCCGACGCCCCGCTCGCGCAGGTAGTCGATGACGCCCAGGTTCTCCGCCTCCCTCAGCCCGCCGGCCAGCTCGGCGTCGTCCAGCCCGGACAGGTTTGCCATCGCCGACGAGTACACGTCTTCCTCGATGGCGGTCAGGTGCCGCCCGCCGAGGAATAGAAAGACCAGCTTGCCCTCGTCGACCTGCTGCAGCGCCGTCTCAGCCATGCTCCGGTTGCGCGCCGTGACGGTCAGCAGCCAGTCGTCATCGTTGCCCTGCTGCTCCCACAACTCGGCGGAGGCCGCGTACAGCGCGCGGTCTTCCACGCCCAGGATGGCGATGTCGAGTTCCTGGCGCCATTCGACTGCCACGTAGGCGGGGATCAGGAAGCTTCTGAGCGCGATCAGGATGGTCTCGGGCAGCGGGTCCGGCGCCGCGTCGACCAGCTCGGCGACGGACAGGCTGGTGCCCCGGCCGAGCCCCTCGCCGAGGAACACGCAGTCCGCAACCACCTCCGGATTGTCGGCGAGCAGAGCCGTCAGGCCCTGGTAGAGCGTCCACTGCTCCTGGGCGTCGAAGTGGGGCTCCTCGATGACGATGATGCTGCGGTCGCAGTCGTATTCCGAGCTCTCGACAAGGGTGAGAAGAGGCTGCGCCGTCGCCGTGAGCACCAAATCAGATGTGCCCAGCTGGAGGACCTCGCCGGCGCTCGCGGGCGGGTTGTCCTGTGCGCTGCCGGTCGAGAGACCGAGAACGACCAGCGCCGAGAGAATGACAGCCGTCGCGCGAAGAAGAGGCCAGTGCCAACTGCGCCTCCGGTCGGAGCAGGGCGGGGAGCATCGGTCACAGCCCCGCGTTGTGGTGTCTGCGCGCAACACGCGAAGCCGCATACGATCCTGCCTCCCAGGCAAATGGACTGGCCGAGCTAACCTGGCGCGATTATAACATCGAGGTGGGTGTGCGCTGGGTTGCGCGACGAGAGCCACCCGCTGGCGTGCAGGGATTGACCTGTAGGGGCGACGCCCGCGTCGCCCGCTACTGAGGGTCTGCTGCATCGGCGGCACTGGTACAGCTGAGAAGCCCGCCAGCCGGTCCTTTTCGGGCCCGCCTGCATCAGGCACAATGAAGGTGGCACTGGGAGGTGCGATATGCGGCTGATCGGGTTGTGCAGCGCATGCTGTCTGCTGCTGGCGGTCCTGGGGCTCGCCGGCTGCGGCACCGGCTTGTTCGGCCCGACCTACCGGGGATACTACATCGCCAAACTGACCGCGACTCCTATGGTTGCTTCACCGGGCGAAATCGTCACCATCGAGACCGAATTCGTGAACGATAGCGACCCGAACATCGATGACATCTGCATGCCGCCGCTCTGCTACCTGGAAACCAGTGCCGGCGCGCTCTACGCCACATACGAAGCCGCCAGCGCCGGCGAGATCGATCCCACCACCGACTGGCAGCACCTGGAATACTGGAGCCGCTATGCCTACCTGCGCGCGCCGGATACGCCCCAGGACGTGACCATCACCGCCACCATCGGCGGGGACTCACAGTCGATCAGCGTGGAAGTGCGCTGAGAAGCGCCCCCACCGTACCGCGGGCGGCCCGCCTGCGCTTCGTAGGGGCCGGACCCCGCGCCGGCCCGCGGATGAGTAGGGTCGATCCCGCCCAGGCGGGATTGCCTCGACCACATTTCAAGGTGGGCTGGGCAAGCCCAGCCCCTACTCTGAACCGAAGCGCATTGCAGATTCCCCCCGCGAATAGGATTCGCGGCTACCGTTTCCATCTATGAGTCCTGAACCCTGACCACTGACCAC
>CAZSSB010000062.1:0-15631 GCA_964609245.1 uncultured Planctomycetales bacterium
TCCGGGTAGCTGTCCAGCCACCATTCCCACACACGCCGGATTGTAGCACGGCAGGACCGGCGGGGTGTCGCCGGAGTTTGAACATGGCTGGCCGGGCTGCGTCCTGCTAGCTGTGAAGCAACTGAGGGGCCACTGAGCAAACCAAGCGTAAAGCGAGACACTCCACTCATGAACAAGACCGCCGGGGAGACCCGGCGTTCTTGCTATTCAGGGTGGGCACCGCCGACACCCGATCGGCGCGATGCCGGCGGTCTTACTGGGATGGGCTTAGTCAGGCCGCACGCCGCGGCTCAGAGCTGCCAATGTCCCCCCCTGTCTGCTTTTCAGTCCGGGCGGCTCAGACCTCGCCGCCCTCCTCGTCTTCCTCCCAGGCGTCCGCGCCACGCGCCCCTTCCGGCGGCTTCCAGTCCAGCCGGAAGCTGGCAACGTTCTGGCTGAGCGTGATCTCGGCGCGCCTGGCATTGTCTTCCCAGTCGGCGCTGGCGGCCACGCCGTCCACCACCTGGAGCCCCAGCCGCTCCAGGTTGTCCGAGGACAGGCTGCCCGTCGGCAGGATCTTCACGGCGTAGGCGGGCGGCACCTTGAGGCGTACATTGCCCGCGTTGTTGCTGATCCGCACCCGCACCTGCTCCACCAGTTCACCGAGCGCGGCGATCACGTTGCCCGCGTTGTTCTCGATATCCAGTTCCGGCACCGCCAGGCCGTCCAGCTGCAGGCGGCTGTCGGCCGCCGAGTTGTCCAGGTGGACGCGGAACGGCACGCTGGGATTGGCCCGCAGCAGGCAGCGGCCCAGGCTGTGCCTCAGTGTTACCTCGGTCTCGCCCTCGCGCTCCTCGGCGATCACCACCGGCTCCTCCGGCGCGCGCTTGACCTTGCCCAGCAGCAGCTTGTCGCCGATGTCCTGGGCCTTGAACTTGAGCCGTCCCGCCCGAATGTCCAGATTGAGGTGGCAGCGGCTGATGCCCTCGGGCCGCTCGACGGCCAGCGGGTAGTCCTGGAACTCGAAGAACTTGCCGGCGCGGCTGCGCTTGAACCGCGTCTGGGCCTTGCGCGCCCCTTCCTGGACCGTCTTCTTCAGCTCGACGTAGACCTCGCCCAGGTTGCCCAGGTCGATCTTGGGCAGCCTCAGGTCGCCGACGTCGAAGGCGAAGCGGCGGCCCGGTCCGCGACCGGCGCGGTCGGCCTCCCCCAGCGCCTCGATCAGGCGGACGCCCTCCTCCGGCGAGATCTTGCCTTCCGCCACCATCTCCAGGACCTTCAGTTTCTCACGGCTCATCATAAACACCTCGCTTGATTACCTCGCCGCCGGTCAGCCGGCCAGCGGCCTCAGAATCCGCACCCCCCGGCGTCTGCGTCGGGCACGCGCCACCAACCGGCCGTCGTGCTCCGTCGAATCGACCAGTTCGAGCTCCCAACCGGCCCGCCTGAGTCCGGCCAGCACGTCGGCAAGCTCGCTGAACGCGACGTTGGTCAGATCGATTTCGCGCCGTTCCCAGTCACCCATCACGTACATCCACCCCCAGAGGGCGGCGATTGCCAGCCGACTAGCCACGTAGCCTGCGCTCCGCGTCCTCGACGCTCAGCTCGCCGCGCTCCAGCGCCTCCAGCACCGTCTGCCGGTCGACCGGCTCGTCGGGCTCCTCGCCGGCCTCTTCCGCGGCCAGGCTCAGGGCGTCCAGCAGCTGGTCCAGCCGCCCGCGCACCGTCGGATAGCTGATGTTCAGCGCCGCCTCCACTTCCTTCAGGTTGCCCCGGCAGGCCAGGAAGGTGCGCAGGAACTCCAGCTTGTCCGCTGGCAGCCGCGCGAACTCGTTGGCCACGAACTCGCCCGACAGCTCCGTGCCGCAATCGCTGCAACGCAGGTGCGTCACGCGCAACTGGCCGCCGCAGACGGGGCACTCCGATATCAGCTTGTTCATCTTACCCCTATCAGGAATCATGATGTTCTAATCATACCGCCTATGATTCCGTATGTCAAGCCCTACTGCAAGATTCTTAAAAGCGTTATTCACTTTACGCAGCAGAAACGACGGCGCGGACCGATTGGGCATCCTGCACACTGGCTCGCAGCGGCCGCGGGCGGGTATCCTTGCTGGGGATCGATGCGGTGGGCGCGACCGGGCCGGGCTCAAGGGCTCGGAGTGGATGAATCAGCGCGGGCGCGTAACCGCCTCCCGCGACGGCCGTCTAAGTAAAGGTATAATCATGTGATTGAGGCTTTCCATAATATATGGGCAGAGGGAATATTATGCTGATCTCCGGAGCGCGGGTGCGCTGGCTCCTGATGACCATGACCGCGGCTTTGCTCGGCGCGGCATTGACGGCCTGCGGTGGCGGCGGGGGGGGACTGACCCCGGCCCTCGAGACCGCCGGCGACTGGCCCGGCCACGGCTGGGAGGGCGCGGCGACCGCCGGCGACTTCGCGCTGGTGGCGGTCGACGACTCCGAGCGGCAGCTCGATCCGCTGACTGACAGCCTGGCGCTGGCGCTCGACAACGCCCAGCGGCGCGTCAGCATCAGCGCCGACCTGGCGGAGCCCACGGACCACGCCTGGCTGCACCTGCGTTACGACGCGCGGGCGCTGCATCCGGTGGCCACTAGCATGGCGCCGGAGCTGGAAGGGCGCGCGCTGTTCCTGGGCATCACGGAGAAGCCCGGCGTCGTCTCGCTGGGCGTGGCGGCCATCGGCGACCGGCCCGTGCTGGCCGGCGACCAGCCGCTGTGTTCGGTCGAGTTCGCGCCCGGTCCCTACGCCGGCACGCGCAAGGTCAGCGCCGTCTCGGACAGCGTGGTGACGGACCTGCACTTCAACAACACCGACCGCTCGCTGCTGGAGTGGACCTATCGCTGCAAGGGCGACTACAACCAGGATTCGCTGGTGACGGTCGCGGACCTGACGCCGATCGGCATCTACTTCGAGTACAACCACGAGATGCCGGGCTGGCAGGCCGCCCAGGTGGCCGACGGCGACGAGAATCTGTTCATCACCGTCAGCGACCTGACGCCGATCGGCCAGAACTTTGACGAGGCGGTCACGGGCTACAAGGTCCAGGGCGGGGCCAGCGCAAGCGGCCCCTTCGCCGGTGAGGCGATCGTGCCCCACAGCAAGGATCTCGTGCCCGAGGGCGGTGGCTTCCTGCATTTCACCTACGACGTGCCGGCGCCGCTCGAGGGCGCCTGGTACGTGATCTGGGCGATGCAGAACACCCAGGTGGCCGCGGAGCACTCCAACGCAGCGCAGTACAGCGAGGAGCTGATCCTGGCGCCGCCCACCCAGCTGGTGGCGGTGCGTCAGGACGACCACGTGCTGCTCAGCTGGGAGGCGCCCAGCGGCGCCCTGCCGGACGGCTACGAGGCCTACATCAGCTCGACGCCCGATCTGTTGAATCCCGGCGACGGCATCAAGCTGCACACCGGCTCGATCAGCGGCACCACCTTCGAGGTTGATCCGATGTTCAGCCCGGACCTGCCGCACTACTTCGGCGTGCTGGGGGTTTACGGCAGTGAGCGCAGTTCGTTCAGCAACATCTTCCACTACCAGCCGGGCGGCAACGACGCGCCCAGCAACCTGCTGGCGGCGCGCTCCGGCGACCACATCCAGCTCAGCTGGGAAGCGCCGGCGGCGGGCACCCCCGACGGCTACAACGCCTACATCGCCAGCAACGGCGAGATGACGGGCGCGCTGCCGGTCAACGGCAGCCCGATCGCGGGCACAACCTTCGACGCCGATCCGCTGTTCAGCCCCGACACCGAGCACTACTTCGGCGTCAAGGCCATCTACGGCGCGGCGGAGAGTGAGTACAGCAACATCTACTACTACAACCCGGCGGCGGAGCAGGATCCGCCGACCTGGAACCCCGGCGAGGTGGGCATCAAGGCCGCCACGCCCGGCGACGAGCGCGTCACGGTGGAGTGGTGGACGGCGACCGACGCCGAGAGCGGGCCGGTGACCTACCTGATCCACTGGGACGAGGAGGCCAGCTTCGACTGGGCGACGGCCAACGTGGTCACCGCCACCGCCACCGACGTGGACAAGTCCGTGACCGGGCTGACCAACGGGGTGGCCTACGAGTTCGGCGTGCGCGCCCGCGACACCCTGGGCAACACGGACGACAACACCAACACGCTGGTGCGCACCCCGCTGGGCGGCGGCGTGCCGTTCGACGACGGGATCTGGCAGGACAGCGAGAAGGTGGACGACGGCGGTGCGTTGAGCAGCCAGCAGGTTGGCTGGTTCACCAACGTGGAAGCGAAGGACGACGGCACAGTTGGAATCTCCCACCATAACGAGAGCAGCGGTGATCTGCTTTACAGCGAGATTTCCACCGGAAGCCCCACCTGGACGACAGTGACCGTGGCGAGTCAGGGACAGACTGGCCAGTGGAATGACCTGGAATTCCATCCCGTGACCGGGCATCCCTGCATCGTTTATCACAATGAGGACGATGCCTCACTGGAATACTCGGAGTTCAACGGCAGCACGTGGGATACGACCACGGTCGACAGCGGCGGAGACAAGGGCGCTTTCGCCAGCCTTGAGTTCGACCCCGGTGACAACAACCCGGCCATCGCCTACTTCGATGCGGTGAACCAGGACGTGCGCTTCGCCAAGTACGACGGTAGCGAATGGGACAGCGAGATTGCCTACAACGGCACGGCCGGCGGGACAAACCTGAGCGGCGCTTTCTGCGACCTGGCCTACAACCCGTCGAACAACCGGGCCGGCATTGCCTTCGCCCGGACCTACGATTTCGGCGGCTTTCCCCAGATGGCGTGCTGGATCACCGAGCACAACGGAACCAGCTGGAATGCGCAGGCCGCCTGCTACGGTCCTTACAACGACCTGAGCATCGACACCGCCGGGTGGGCCAACAACCTGTGCTACAGCGCGACGGGCATCGCCTATATCATCACCGTCGAACTGATGGGAGAAGTGCTGATCGCCGACAATTCTGCCGGCGGCTGGGACCCGACGACCCACGTCTCGGTAGGAACCACCGGCCCACTGACGGCCGGCCAGGTCGATCGGGTCTACACGGACATCCAGTGGTACAACTCGAACTTCTACTGGGTGTACTACGACAAGCAGGCTACAACGCTGGACTTCGGCATCGGCTACGGCAGTGGCCCCTCCGTCGAGACCGGCGGCAACGGCGGGTTCCCTTCGCTTGATATCGACGGTCTGGGCAACCTCCACGCCGCCTATGTTGACAGCACAGGTGGACAGCTCCGCTACGCGCTAAGCATCAACAACGGAGACAGCTGGACGCCGCAGACGGCGGACAGTGGTGAAGGCGGCATGGGTACGGTCGGTGAGCGCGCCAGCCTGGCCTATCACCCGACCGGCAACTACCCGATGATCAGTTATTACGACGCCAGCAACACGGCGCTGAAGTACGCGGACAAGCAGCTCGGCAGCTGGCGCGATGAGATCGTCAGCGACAACGCCAACGACGGGGGCGCCAGCGGCATGGGCGTCGATTCCGCAGGCACCGCGTACATCTCGTTCTTCAGTGTCAGCACCGAGAACGCGGCCCTGAAGATGGCCGATGGCGGTTTTGGCAGCTGGGACTTCACCACGATTGTCGAAGCTGATCTGATCGCGGGCGGTGATGTTTCCGGCAACTACTGCGCAATGGCCGTGAATTATCCGTCGGACGAGTCACCGGGTGTGGCCTATCACAACACAACCCAGCGGCGGCTGGAGTTCGCTCAGGGCGATACGGGCGGCGGCTATGAAAACACCACGGTGTACGAGTTCAACGATCCGGGCCGCTGGAACGCTGTCGCCTACAACCCCGCCAACAAGTTCGTCGGGGTAGCCACCTACGTGCGCGACTCCCAGGATCTCTACTTCGTCCAGCGTGCGGGTAACGGCACCTGGGCGCCCGTTCCCGTCGACACCGGCGGACTGGTCGGCAACCGCTGCAGCCTGGCCTACGGCGCGACTACCGCCCGGCCCTGGATCAGCTACTACGACGAGAGCAATCAGCGCCTCAAGGTCGCCTATGTGCCCGAGGGTGACGCCTGGGATACGGATCCGTGGCAGTACATCGCCATCGCTGCCCCGGACGGCTCGGCTGACTACGGCAGCTTCAGCTCGATCGCCTGGCATCCGGTGCACAACCGGCCGGCGGTGGCGCTGTACGACGCGGACGCCGGCAAGCTGTGGTATGTGTTCATCGGCGATCCGGCGGCGCCCCAGGCGGCGGTCGAGGTGGCCGGCGGCGTCAGCATCGAGGGCGCCTACTGCTCGCTGAGATTCAGCCCGGACACAAATCAGCCGGGCATCGCCTATCAGGACGTGACCAATGGCGACCTGCGCTACGTCGAGCGCCACGCCGAATAGCCCCTGGGGAATCTGAGGAAGGAAGCAAGGGGCGGGCCCCGGCCCGCCCTTTCCCTTGCGCTGAGAGCACGCGCGGCTAGCGCAGGCCGAAGAACGCCTTGACGATGTAGGTCGCGATGCCGGGATTCTCGCGCAGCCGGCGCGTGGAGTACGGATACCAGTCGGGGCCGAACGGCACGTAGACGCGCAGGCGGTGGCCCTTGCTGATCAGCAGCCTCCGCAGCTCGGGCAGCACGCCCAGCAGCATCTGGAACTCGTACTGGTCCTTCTTCAGCCCGTACTTGTCGATCAGCATCAGCCCGGCCCAGATCAGGTACTCGTCGTGGGTGGCGATCGCCAGGTAGTCGCCGCGCTTGATCAGCTTCTCCATGGCCGCGATGAAATTCTCGCGGATGATCTGGCGGTCGCGCCAGGAGATCTCGCGGGGCTCCAGGTAGATGCCCTTGCACAGCCGGATGTTGGCCGGCCGGGGCAGCTGATCGATGTCGGTCAGCGTGCGGTGCAGGCAGGCCTGCAGCACGGTGCCGGCGTTGCCGTACTTCTCAAGCATCTGCCGGTAGATCCGCAGCGTGGCGTCGGTATAGGGGTGGTCCTCCATGTCGATGCGGATCCAGTTGTGGCGCTCTGTCGCCGTCTGGTAGAGGTGCTCGCACTGCTCCAGGCAGAACGCCTCGTCCAGGTTGAGGGCCAGCATGGTGGGCTTGATGCTGACGTTGGCGTCCAGGTCCTCGGCTTCGATCGCCTCGAAGACGCGGTCGTAGTCCTCGACGTAGCTGAGCGCCTTCTCCTTGTTGGGCACGGCCTCGCCGAGTACGTCGATGGTGACCATCGCACCCTCGCCGTTGAGCTGCTTGACCACCTTGACGGCCGCCTCGAGGGTCGAGCCGGCGACATAGCGCTTGGCGACGAAGCCGACGATCGGCTTGGGAATGATCGGCATACAGGCGACGACCATGCGGCTGAAGAGATTCATGCTGCCTCCGTGGATCTGGACGCTCGTGCCGCCACCATCGCGGGCCGCCGCCCAGCCGCGCCGGGGGAAGTCAACGTGGGATCTAGGCTTCCGCGAGGCGGCTCCGCTGGGCACCTTGACTCGGCACCGAGTGCCAGCTGCCACGATGATACGACCGGACGATAGGCCCTGTCAAATCATCCTGTCCCACCGGTACACGGCCGCCAGCGGCCGCTGCGACTAGCGCCGGCCCTTGGCTTCCTCGCGCTGCCGGTAGGCCTCGGCCTCCTCGTCGCCCAGCATGATCCGCACGCCCTCCACCTCATCGTCCAAAGTGACCGGCTCGCCACCGCGGCCCTTCTTCTCATAGAGCACGCGGGTGCGGGAGCTCTCCTTCTGCACCCAGATCAGCAGCGGGTCCTCGGCGGTCGCCCAGACTGTCATCGTCTGCAGCGGCTGGCCGTCGGTGCCGATCAGCTCAGCCACGCCGCTGCGCGGATCGTAGCGGTAGGGAAACTCCGTGCGCGGCATCGTCTCGCCGTTGTGGGTCGACTCGAAGACGGCGGTGTCCTTGTAGCGGAACATGATGATGTCGAAGTTCTCGGCGTCGTGGTCGATCGAATGCCGCGGATGGTCCTCGCGGACGCTCTGCCAGTCACCGTAGATCACGGCGGGATGGATCAGTTCATCGGGCTCCGGATAGTAGTTCTTGAGCACCGGAGCGCCTTCACCACCCCCCGCCTGCGCGTCCTTGTCGGTCTTCGCCTTCGTGACCTTCTGCCGCCCGGCCTCTGCCAGTTGCGACAGCGCCGCGCGCACCTCGGCCTCCATTCGCGCCTCGCCCTCGCCCCGCTGCTTCAGGTTCAGCTCGACCTTGCTCACGATCGCCGAGACCGGCACGCCCTCGGCCGGAAAGCCCTCGCCGGTCAGCGCGTCATTGGCCTCGTCATGGCCCAGCCCATAGTGCTCCGCCAGCGCAACGACCTGCTGCCGCGTGTTGCCCTCCGGTATCTTGAGCTGCTCCTCCGCCGGGTCGATCATCTCCGGGAGCTCGTCTGCCGGCACATCCGGCTGCGGGGGCGGTGCGCCGCCAGGCGGCCCCGTGATGAACATGTCCGGGCGGTAGCGCTTGTCCAACACGTAGCGGACCGCGTCGTTCGGATCGCTGAGGACCAGGCCGTTCTCGGCGACCCCCCCTTCAGCCATAGCCTCGCGCGCTTCCGCGATCAGATCCGCGATTGGCGTCGGTTCGACCGAGCCGTCAGGCCTGGTCAGCATGCCTGCCTCCCGGTCGAAGATCGTTCCGTACTCCATGCACATCTCTTCGATCAGGCGGGTGGCATAGCGTTCGAACTCAGCCTCGTCCTCTGTCAGTTCAGTGAAATCCTGCGCCTCCCCCGGGGGCGGCTCAGCCATCATGGCGTCAGCCATTACTTCGGGGGTGGCCGCCTCCGGGGCGGTGAAACTTGCAGGCTCCGCACCGACGGTCTCGGCTTCCTCGGTGTCCGCCTCGTTGCAGCCCGCGAGCAGCAGGCAGAAGCCTGCCAGTGTCACAGCCATCAGTCTCAGCATGTCGCTTTCCTCCGTCCTGTCTCAGCGTCCATTACCATGACGCAGCGGCACCCAAAAGGTTCACCGCGCCGGCTAACTCACCCTGGCGCCGGGCATAACGCCGCGCTCCGGCGTCACCAGCGCCAGCGCTCCCTCGCTGTCGGTGGCGGCCAGCAGCATCCCCTCGGACAGGATACCGCGCAGCTTGGCCGGCGCCAGGTTGGCGACGATTACCACCCGCCGGCCGACCAGTTCGTCGGCGGCGTAGTGCTGCGCGATGCCGGCCACGATCTGCCGCTCCCGCTCGCCGTCAAAGACTGTCAGCTTGAGCAGCTTGTCCGTCTTCTCGACCTTCTCCGCCGTTCGCACCTCGGCGACGCGCAGCTCCAGTCTGGTGAAGTCGTCGATCGTCACCGTGCCCATCTGGTCCTCCTGTTCCGGTACCGCCGCGTGAGCCGCCGGGGCAGCCCCTTTGCCGGAATCCTCGCTGAACAGCGCCTTCATATCTACGCGCTTGAAGATCGGCTGGCTGGCATTTACCCGGTGCCCGGCCGGTACCGGCTGCTCCAGCGCCTCGACCCGCTGCTCCTCGAGTGTGCCACCCAGATTCAGGATACGCCAGAAGCGGTTGGCGGCGCCCGGAATCACCGGATAGGCCAGCAACAGCACGGCGCGGATCAACGCGATCAGCCGGTTGAAGACCGTGCTCATTTCCTCACGCCGCTCGGGTTTCTTCTTCAGCTCCCAGGGCTTCTTCTCGTCGATGTACTTATTGGCTTCGCCGATCAGCGCCCAGATCTCCTGCAGCGCTTCGGAGTAGCGCAGCTCGGCCATCAGGGCCAGTACCTGCTCCGCCCGGGCACGGCGAGACTGCTCGATGATCTCATCGGCGTCGGTCACCGCCAGCACCTCCGGCACCTGCCCGTCGAACAGCTGGTGCAGCATGCTGACGGTCCGGTGCACCAGGTTGCCCAGGTCGTTGGCCAGATCGTAGTTGTAGCGGCTGACCAGTGCTTCGTGGCTGAAGTTGCCATCGAGGCCCGGCGGGACCTCGCGCATCAGGAAGTAGCGCAGGCCGTCCACGCCGACGATCCGCATCGCGTCGTATGGATCGATGACGTTGCCCAGGCTCTTGCTCATCTTCTCGCCGCCGAAAGTCCAGTAGCCGTGGATCAGTTCCTGCTTGGGCGGCGGCGCGCCGTAGCTGGCCAGGATCGCGGGCCAGATGATGGCGTGGAACCACGGGATGTCCTTGGCCATCGTGTGCAGGTCGGCGGGCCAGAAGTTGGTCTCCGGCTGGCTGACCAGATCCTCGCGGGTGGTCTCCCACAGCGGCTCGCGCACTTCCGTCGACTTGCCGTCCACGAAAGTCCGCTCGAACGCCTCGATGTCGAAGCCGCAGCCGGTCACGTATGTCAGCAGCGCCTCCTCCCAGACGTGGAACACGTGTCCCTCGTCCCAGGGCAGCGGGATGCCCCAGGCGGTGCTGGTGCGGCTGATGCAGATGTCTCTGAGGCCCTGGTTGATGCGGCTGAGCATCTCGTTGCGGCGGGACTCCGGAATCACAAACGAAGGATTGGCCTCGTGGAAGCGCCTCAGCCAGTCCTCGTACTTGCCGAGGCGGAAGAAATAGGCCTCCTCGGTCAGGTACTTCAACCGCGGATCGCTCGCCGGATCCTCCGGTACCTCGTCGTCGTCGAGGAACTTGTTGTCGCTGGTGTGGTACCAGCCGCTGTATTCGCCCTTGTAAACGTCCCCGCGGTCGTAGATCCGCTGCCAGAAGGTGCGCACCACCTGGTGGTGCCGCTCGTCGCTGGTACGTACGAAGCAGTAGTTCTGGACGTCGACGTCGGCCCACAGCTTGACGAAGGTCGGCACGATCTCGTCGCAGAACTCGCGCGGGGGTTTGCCCGCGGCGGCGGCCAGGTCGGCGATGTTCTGGCTGTGCTCATCGCTGCCGGTCACCAGCAGCGCCTCGTCACCCATGAAGCGCCGGAAGCGAGCGGCAATGTCCGCGATGATCGTCGTGTAACTCGTACCGACGTGCGGGCGCGAGTTCACGTAGTAGATGGGCGTCGTTACGTAATACTTGCCGTTGCTCATACTCGCTCAAGGGCACTACCGCAATTGAGGATGAATTAGTGAGTATAACAGACCCTGAGCACCCGTGCGGCCGGACTGCGGGACCGGTGTCAGAAGTCCTCCTGGGGGCGGCTGATCGCATCGGAGCGCTGCTGCAGGTAGCCCTGCATCTCGCTGCGCGCCGGCACGTAGCCCACGCTGACCAGCGAGCCGTCGACGGAGACCGCCGGGGGATCCTCGATACCGTTCATTTCCAGCTGCCGGGGATCGGTGATGATCTGCACCGAGGCGTCGACCTGCAGTTCGCGGATCAGCGTGCGGATCTGGGCCAGCGCGGCATAGGCCCCGCCATCGCCTTCCCGGCCGTAGATCAGAACCCGTATCGGCATTGGCAACCTCCTGATCCCACCAGCAGCCCGCCGTAGCTGCCGCTGCGGCTCGGCCGCGAGGCCGGGCCCGGCGTCGGTGCCATCGCTATTTGCCCGCTGTCAAGACCAGGATCAGCGCATCGTCGTAGCCGTTGGCGTTGCCGACGGTGAGCTGCTCCTCCTCGCGCATCGAGGCGCCGTAGGGCGAACCCCAGAGCGGTCCGACGTGGCTGCGGTTCACACCGCGCGTCCAGGGCGGGATGCCCAGCAATGTGTACTGATCCACCGTCCGGTGGGGGTTCAGCTCATATCGTCCCGTCGTTGGATCGAAGATGAACTGGGAACTGGCGGTGGTGGCTTTGCGTGTGCCGGGGAAGGAGAAGATCACCAGCGGCTCCTCCCCGAGCAGATCGATGCCGCGCGTGCGATAGCCGCCCCAGACACTCAGCACGTAATCGCTGAGGCTGACCGGATAGGTCGCTTCGTCGCGGTTGTTGTGCGGGATGATCGCGTTCTCGCCCTCGATCTTGACGTAGTCACGGCTGCGGGCGTCGTCGGGCTGGGCCACGATTTCACCGCAGACCTTGTAGAGGAAACTGCCCGGCAGGTAGGCCCGCCGGCGGGAGGTGCCGCTCCACACGTCGTAGAACTCGTACTGGATGTTGCACCACGTCGGTTCCTTGATTCGCTCGTCAAGCTCGCGATCCCAGCGTGTCCAGTCGATGTAGCGCGCCTCGCAGAGGCACTGGCCCATCAGGGTGCCCAGGGGGCCGAAGCGCGTGCCGTACTCCTGGCCGTCGGAGAACGAACTGCGCAGCGGATCGCCGGCCGCGACCTGCAGCCGCAGCACGGCCTCGGGCTGGCGCACGAACGGATTGGTGGGATAGCTGTCCTTGTAGCCACCGCGGATCAGCGGGTCGGCGCAGCGGCTCGGCTCGATGTCCACCAGTCTGAGGGTGCGCCGTTTGTCGTTGCCGATCTCGACGAGCTGGGCGCGGTTGTCGCCACCGATCAGGTAAGGCGGGTACTCGCCCTCGTTGTCGACGGCGCTGCGCTCGAGGTCCAGCTGAATGTTGTGGATCGCGGCCTTGGATTCCGCTTCCTTGGCCTTGTCCTTGATCTTGATGTAGTTGGGCAGGACGATTGCCGCCAGGATCCCGATGATGACGACCACCATCACCAGTTCAATCAGGGTGAATCCGCCGCGCACGGCCCTGCCACTCCCGGTGGCGTCGCGCGCGCTACCGGGCTTGGCGCCTCGCCGCCTGTCGCCCCATTGCCGCACCAGTTCTCCTTCGATTCAGCCGATTACCAGTAACGAACTCCACGCGGATGGGCGGAAGCCCATTACTCCTGACTACATTATAACTCAGCCGACGCAATGCTGCGAGACCCGGCCCGCCGGTTCCGCCCGAATCTCGGTCGCCACCTTCCCCTCTGCTGGTTAGACCGCCGGCTAGCGGGAGTTGTTCGCCCACCCGGCGAACGAGCGGTCCGGGTGTTTGCTATCATGCTTACAGGAAGCTGACCGCCTCAGGGGAGCTGCGAGACGATGCGTACTTGCCGGTTTGCGTTGTGGCTGATTGCGGCGATCACGGCTGGCTGTCTGGGGGCTGCGGCCTTGGCCTGGGCCGCGGACTTCACCCAGGCGGAGCGTGACGTCGACTTCATCAAGGCCTGCCGTCGCCAGGATCAGAGCCTGGAGAAGCACTTCGGCAACCTGATCACGCCGGACACGCGGTTCTTCCACCTCGGCGGCTTCAAAGCCCTGATCCACCGCGACGGTTTGGACCGGCCGCTGTGGCTGGTGCCGGTCAAGAGCGTGCCGGCCGCCGACGCCGACGAGCTGAAGGCGCTGGCCCGCGGCAATCCGCGGGCGGTGGGGGTGCTGACGGTCGCCTACGGCAACGACGATCCGCGGGTGACGCCTGGTTCGTTCGTACTGATGTACGACGGCCTGCGGGTGCGCCTCGTCGACGTACGGGAGTACATCGTCAACCAACTCCACATCACGGTGGAGGAGGCGCCCGCCGACGGCCAGCTCGATGCCAATCTCGGTACGGTGACGGGCACGGCCTACGGCCAGGCCAACATCACGCCGGAGGGCGACCTGCAGGTCTATCTGCAGCTCGAGGATGAAAACGGCAAGCCGCTGATGGACGAGGGCGGGTTCTGCAAGCTGCTGATGACGATTCCGATTGAGGGCATCGCCACCGACGACGACAGCCCCTACCGCGAGCTGGCCGTCCCGGAAGAAGAGGAGGAGTAGCCGGACCCGTGGCGCACGCCCGGCTGGAATCGAACCAGCGACCCTCTGCTTAGAAGGCAGATGCTCTATCCACTGAGCTACGGGCGCGCGCCCTGCATTGTACCCAATGCGCGCAGACACCGGCGATCCAATCAGGTAGGCCGGACTTCAGCCCGGCGATCCAAAGGTCGGCGGGTTGAAACCCGCCGCTACCGGGTGATGGTGGGCGGGGCTTCAGCCCCGCGATGGCTAGGTCAGGGGGCTGAAGCCCCCTGCTACCGATACGCGGACGGGGCGGACGGGACGTCCGCGCCATGCGACGCCGGTGGAATGGTCGGGCAGGCCAGATTCGAACTGGCGACCCCCTGCTCCCAAAGCAGGTGCGCTAACCTGACTGCGCTACTGCCCGATCGCAGGGGATTATACCGCGACCGGTCCCGGCGGGCCGGTTGTGTCCGGCGCGCGCTGAGGCTATAATCCACGGCGACCTACAACAATCCAAGCCTCGGGGTTGGTAAGCCGTGTCTCATCTGCTGCAACTGCTGCTGTTTCTGGCGGTCGTCCTGTTCGCCGCCAAGTACGCCGGATACCTGGCCGTCCGCATGGGCCAGCCGGCGGTCTTCGGCAAGATCGCGCTGGGCCTGCTGCTCGGTCCCACGCTGCTGGACATCATCAACTGGCACATCGGCGGCTTCTACTTCTTCGGCGGCGTCGATCCGGCGGCGGTGGCCCACGGCGCGGCGCACGGCGCCAATCAGGTCTCGGAAGCCATTCAGCACGCGGCGGGCAACGCCCCGATCGGCGGCTGGACCGGCGACGCGATCCGCGCCACCACCAAGGACCTCGCCGAACTGGGCGTGCTGTTCCTGATGTTCATGGCCGGCCTCGAGACCGACCTCAAGCAGATGATGAAGGTCGGCAAGGTGGCGCTCTACGCCGCGATCGGCGGCGTGGCGGGCCCGTTCCTCGCCGGCTGGGGCGCGGGCTACGTGTTCAGCGTGATGGGGCTGAACTTCAACATTTACGAGTGCATCTTCATCGGCACCATCCTGACCGCAACGTCCGTGTCGATTTCGGCACAGACCCTGATGGAGCTCAAGCGGCTCAAGACCAAGGAGGGCACCACCATCCTCGGCGCGGCGGTGATCGACGACGTGGTCGGCATCATCGTGCTCAGCTTCGTGATCGCCTTCAAGCCCGCCGGCGAGGGCGGCCACGCCGCGCCTCACCAGCTGCTGGACTGGATCATGATGGGGATGGTCAGCCTCGGCCTGCCCGAGGGCGCCGTGGCTGGCGTGCGGATCGCCTTCCTGGTGCTGATGATGGCCGGGTTCTTCGTCATCGCGGTGATGGCCGACCGCTGGTTCATCCAGCCGCTGGTCAAGCGCTTCGAGCGGATGCCGGTCACCGAGGGACTGTTGGCGGGCGTGCTGCTGGTCGGCCTGCTCTACGCCTGGGCCGCCGAGTGGATCGGCAACGTCGCGGCGATCACCGGTACATACCTGGCGGGCGTGCTGCTGGGCCGTACCGACATGCGTCACGCGATCGAGGAGAAGCTGCACACCCTGACCTATTCGTTCTTCGTGCCGATCTTCTTCGTCAACATCGGTCTCGAGGCCAACGCGCGGCCGATCTTCGAGCCGCTGGCTCACCTGCCGCGGATGACCAAGGTGGAGTGGCTGGTGCTGATCTTCACCCTGCTGATCTGCGCGATCGCGGTGTTCACCAAGGTCTGGGGCTGCCAGATCGGCGCCGCGCTCGGCGGCTTCAGCAAGAAGTCCAGCCTGCGCGTCGGCGTCGGGATGATCAGCCGTGGCGAAGTGGGCATCATCGTCGCGCTGGTCGGCCTCAACGCCGGGATCATCGACACCGAGGTCTTCTCGATGATGATCCTGATGGTATTGGTCACCACGCTGGTCACCCCGCTGTGGCTGAAGGTGGTCTTCAAGCACGATCCGGAGGATGAGAACGGCGAAGGCGGCGGCGCGGGCGATGAACCGGAGGACAAGCCCGAACCCGCCGCCGCGCCAGCCTAGAAACGGTAGCGCATGCGTCTCGCTTGCGATTCGTGGCGGCGGGTC
>CAZSSB010000063.1:0-14171 GCA_964609245.1 uncultured Planctomycetales bacterium
GCCTGTGATCTCCTGGGAGGTCACCAGGCTGCGGAGCGCGATACCCTCGCGCTTGGCTTCCACGATCTCCTCACGCGTGACCGTCAGCAGTTCCTCAGTTTCCAGAATGCAGATCGAAACGTCCGTCGCACCCGAGCGCCGGGCGCTGCGCGCGCAGTCGAAGGCGGTGAAGCCGCCGCCGAGCACGATCACGCGCGGGCCCACCGGCGGAGGATGGTGCGCGTTGATACGCATCATGTAGTCCAGGCCGTAGTGGAACCCCTGCTTGTCCGTACCGGGTACTGGTAGTTCGTAGGCGTTGTAGCAGCCCGTTGAAAGCACTACCGCGTCGTGGCGCGCCAGCAGGTCCGCCACGGTCAGGTCGCGTCCCAGCGCCTTTCGGTACTCAATCCCGACGCCGAGACTGAGAATCTGGTCTACTTCCTGGCGGATCACGTCGCGCGGCAGCCGGAACTCGGGGATGCCGTACCACAGCATCCCGCCGGGGTGCTCCTCCCGCTCGTAGACCACAACCTTGTGGCCGAAGATTGCCAGCGAGTGCGCCGCGGCCAGCCCCGCGGGCCCCGCGCCGACCACGCCGACCGACTTCCCAGTAGGGGGCAACACCGCTTCCGCGGGCAGTGCGGTCTCGGCGCGCTGGTCGGCGGCGACACGCTTCAGATGACAGATGCCGACGGGCTCGCCCAGATCAGATTCACCGTGGCGGCAGGCGTCCTCGCAGGGGCGCGAGCAGATGCGGCCCAGCACGCCCGGAAACAGGTTCGAGGCGCGGTTGACCAGATAGGAGCGCTGATAGTCCTCATGGTAGCCCGCCAGGATGTAGGCCGGCACATTGGTGTGAGCCGGGCAGGTCCACTGGCAGGGGATGTTGGTCCGGATGTAGTCGAGGTCCTGCGGATGAGCGCTGATCCGCGCGCGGGGCGCGGCATGGCCGGCTTCGGGTGCCGGATGGTCGTCCGCAGCTGCCATCGATATCCTCTTCCGTCACGCTGACAGGGGGCGTCGCCGCCTGTCTGGATAGCGCCCCGTCAGCCCGCTGCACGAGTGTAGCATATCGTGAGCTGTCCAAATGCAACTGCGTCGCAATGAAGCAGGCCCGGGGAGTCAACCCACAGCTCCGCCGGGACGGCCGGCGCTCTCCGCGGTGCCGACCGGGCGTCTGCGCATGTATAATGTGCGGCGCCCTGCCGGGTGCCGCAGATGCTCATGCCACCGGCAAGGCCAAGAGCACCATGTCGAAGTCCGAGGCCGCCGCGCGATCCGTGAGCCACGCTGTCCGCTACGCCTGGGCGGGTGTCGCGCTCGGCGTGCTGACGCCCGTGCTGGCCTCGTTCGCCGCGGCGATTGATGCCGGGGGCCCCATCTCTCTGGGCGGCCTGCTGGCACAGCACTGCCACAACCCGCTGTTCTGGATCATCGATACCGGCCCGCTGGTCCTCGGCACGATCGCCTGGTGGGCTGGCCGCCAGCGCGACAAGCTGCTATTGCTTCGCCGACAGCTTCAGCAGATCGTCGACACCCGCACCGCGGAGTTGACGCGCAGCGAGGCCCTCTACCGCACCCTGACCGAGTCCGCCCCGGTGGCGATCGTGATCCACCGGATGGACGAGATTCTGTTCCTGAACCCGGTGGCGGCCCACATGGTGGGCACCACGGGCCCCGACCGGCCCAGTTGGCGACTGAGTGACTTCCTGCATCCCGACGACCACCGGCTGGCCCTCCAGCGCCTGCGGCTCATGCACGGCGAAGGACAGCTGCCGCCGGTCGGCGTATACCGAGCCGTGATGCCCGACGGCTCGATCGAGCACATCGAGGCGTCGACCGCCCCGGTGCAGTTCAACGGCGGCGAGGCGGCGCTGACCATCGCCAAGAACATCACGATGCGCATCAACGCCGAGCGCGGGATGGACCGCATGCGGCAGGAAGCCGAGCTTAGCGCCGCCCGCATGGAGGCGATCGCCACGGAACTCGAGACCAAGAACGCGGAACTGGATGCCGCGCTGACGGCGGCCTATGCGGCGACAAAGGCCAAGGGCGATTTCCTGGCGACGATCAGCCACGAAATCCGTACGCCGCTCAACGGCATCCTGGGGATGCTCCACCTGCTGACCGACACCGAACTGAACGCCGAGCAGCGTGATTTCGCCCGAACGATCAAGCAGTCAGCCGAGGCACTGCTGCGTATCATCAACAACATCCTGGACTTCTCCAAGATTGAGGCGGGGCGAATGGAGCTGGACTCCGTCGAGTTCAATCTCCAGATCGTCGTCAAGGGCGTCACCGACCTCCTGACGCCCAAAGCCGTAGAGAAGGGCCTGGAACTGGGCATCACGATCGAAGGCGACGTGCCGTTGCTGCTGCGCGGAGATCCCGGGCGGCTGCGCCAGGTGCTGATCAACCTGGTGGGCAACGCCATCAAGTTCACCGAAACCGGCGAAGTGCTGGTCGCGGTCGGTCTCATTGAGGACACCGGTGAGACCGCCATTCTGCGCTTCGAAGTACGCGACACCGGCATCGGCATCCGCGCCGACCGCTACGAGGCCCTGTTCGAACCATTCTCCCAACTGGACTCGTCCACCACGCGCAAGTATGAGGGCACCGGCCTTGGCCTGGCGATCTCCCGGCAGCTGGTGCAGTTGCTGGGTGGCGAGCTGTCAGTCACCAGCACTCCCGGCCAGGGCTCTGTGTTTTCATTTACAGTCAGGCTCGGCCGGCCGGATGCCCCCGATGATCAACCGCCTACCGATGCGCAGACCACCGTGGGCTTGCGAGTGCTGGTCGTCGATGACAATCCCGTCAACCAGAAAGTGGCGATCAACCTGCTGCGCAAGGCCGGCCACACCGTGGATCTGGCTGTGAACGGGCAGGAGGCGGTAGAGCTGGCGAACCGGCGGGATTACGAACTGATCCTGATGGACTGCCATATGCCGGAGATGGATGGCTTCCAGGCCACCGCCGCCATCCGCGCCGCGGAGGGACCTCGCGGCCCCGTCCCCATCATCGCGATGACGGCCAACGTCACCGAGCGCGACCGCGAGGCTTGCCTGGCGGTCGGCATGAACGACTACATCGCCAAGCCGGTGGAGCCCCAGGAGCTGCTCGCCGTCGTGCGGAAGCATTCCCCGGCGCACTTCACGATGCCGGCCGCAGCACCATCCGGCGAGCCGCCGGCATCGCAGCCGCCACCCTCCGAGCACCAACTGGCCGGCGATTGGCAGCCGACGCCGATGGACATCGAGGCCAGCATCGCCCGTGCCGGCGATCGTGAGTTCTGGCAGGAGTTGGTGGAGACCTTCGTGGCCGAGACCTCATCGCGGCTCGAGGCGCTGGAGCAGGCGCTGGCCGCAGGGCAGGCCGAAGCCGTGACACGGGAAGCGCACACCATCAAGGGCAGCGCCGCCGAGATGCTGGCGGAACCGGTCCGCCAGCTTGCGCTCGAACTCGAGAAGCTCGGAGCGACCGGCAACCTCTCGGCCGGGCCAACCGTGCTGAGCCGTCTGCGCAGGGAATACGACCGTCTGCTGGTCCATCTCGCCGAACACGACGTGAGGACCGGCGACTAACTCTGCTCGCGCGCCAGCAGGTCGGCGAAGCTCAAGCCGCGTCCGGTCACCTCACAACGATTCGCAGCCATCTTCACCCAGCCACGCATCAGCCAGTCGGCCCCCACCTGCGCCTCCGCAAGCGGCAGGCCCGCGCGGGTGCGCAGGCGCAGGAAAGAGTCGGCCGGCGGCGGCGGAAACTCGGCCTTCTCCGCCAGCCGCACCACTGGGTCCGCCTCACTGCCGGCCGCTTCGACCACGCGCTGATACGAGGCAAAATCGGCGGGGTTGCTGACCACCCGGTCGCCCAGCCGCGAGGCGGCTCCCAGGCCGAGCCCCAGGTAGTCGCCTCCCCTCCAGTACCGCAGGTTGTGCCGGCACTCGGCGCCGGGCCGCGCGTAGTTGCTGACCTCATATCGATACAACCCGTAGCCCGCCAGCAGCCGGCTGACCACCCGCTGCTGGGCGGCGACGCGCTCAGCGCTGGGCTGTTGGCCAGGATGCCTGCCCAGCCAGTCCGTATAGGGCGTGCCCGTCTCACGGGTCAGCTCGTAGGCCGAGACATGCTCCGGCCCCAGGCTCATGATGCGCCGCAGGGACCGCTTCAGCTCCGCGGCAGTCAGGCGCGGGATGCCGTAGATCAGGTCGAAGCTGAGGCGCGGGATCGGCCCCCGGCGCAGGCCGGCCAGCACGGACCGGACGTCGTCCCAGCGGTGGGTGCGGCCCAGCAGCTTCAGGTGGCGCGGCTGCGTGGCCTGTATCCCCACGGACAGCCGGTTGACGCCGGCTGCGACCAGGGCCGCCACATAGTCGGCGGTCAGCGTGTCGGGATTGGCCTCGACGGTGAACTCCGTCGCTTTCGCGGCCAGCGGGAAATGCCTGCGCACCGCCCGCAGCAGCTCAGCGAGCGCGTCCGGTTTCAGACAGGTGGGTGTCCCGCCGCCGAAGAACACGGTGTCGACCTCGCGATCGCCGCCGGCCAGCTGCCGGCTCAGCCACTCGCCACGTCGCTCAATCTCGTTCAGCAGCGCGCGGGTGTAGCCTTCGGCAGTCAGCCCGGGCGGGCGCTCGAGGCCATAGGTCAGGAAGCTGCAATACCGGCAGCGCGCCAGGCAGAACGGGATGTGGACGTAGACGCCGACGTTGCGCCGCAGTCCCCGCTCATCCCAGGCCAGCCAGGGGCGCCGAACACGTTGCAGTTTCATCGTGTCCAGTACTACCATACGGTTATGCACAGGCTGCCATACATCGTGGTCGCGCTGATCCTGATCGCCGCCGTCGCCCACGCCACCCAGCCGCTGAGGCCGCAGTTCACGCTCAAGGACGCTGTCAGGCAGGACTGGGGGATCGCGCCGCTGGCCGGCTGGGGAGGCGAACGGATCACCGACGGGATCGGCTGGAAGCTGGGGACGGTTTCGCGCGGGGACGGTGGCGTCGCCGCCGGCGGATTCACCGTGGTGCATCCAGCCAAGGGCGAGCCGTTCTCGCTGAAGCGCTGCTACCTGCTGGCGGCCTTCGACCTGCTGCCCCGCGGCGTACTGGGCGTGGCGATCCGCGATCCGCAGTACTACTGGGCTGACTACGACCTCGATCTGCAGCTCACCGACGTCGTCGAACTCGTGTGGTATAGCGAGAGCTGGGAGGAGGAACAGGCGCTGGCGCTGGAGATCGATCCGCTGCTCAGACCCGATGACTTCGTTCTGGCGCCGGATCAGCGCAGCCTGCTGGCGATCGCCCACGTGGAGGATGAAGAAGGCCAGCCGGCGGAGCCGGGCCACCGGCTGCTGCAGATCGCCCTGCTGGACGGCGAGGTCACCGAGCTGCCGATCCCGGGCACCGACCACGCGGGTGAACCACCGGCGGCCTGGTGGCCGCTGCTGATGGAGTGGGACGACGGCGCATTGCTGATTCAGGCCGGAGATGAGCTGCGGCGCTACGAGGTCACCTGGCAGTGACACCCGCGTTGCCGCATCGCCCGCAGCCCGGCCACCTCAGGCTCAGCGCCGGCTGGCTGCTGCTGCTCCTCGTCGGCCTGACTGCCGCGGGCGCCGCGGAGCCACCGGAGATCCGCGTGCTGCTGGCCGAGGGTGAGCCGTCCGTCGCCGTAGCCGGCGAGCTTGAGTGGTCGGACACGGCCAACCGGCTGGGCGCCACGGGCGGTAGCGTGACCGTCGCGGCCTCGGGCCAGGCCGTGGTGGTGCGCATCGACGGCAGCCAGCGCTACGCCACACGGCTGACGGCACGCGCGGGCGGCGGCTACGCCACGCACGCCGGGACGGCCTATCGCGGCCGGCTGGAGTTCTTCGTGGGCAAGGCCGGCGGCGTAGTGGTGCTCAACGTGCTGCCGCTCGAAGACTACCTGCCCGGCACCGTGCCCAGCGAGATGCCGCCGTCCTGGCCGCCGGAGGCTCTCCGGGCCCAGGCCGTCGCCTCGCGCACCTATGCGGTCTCGCGCATGGCGGCCCAGCGCGACGCCACCTTCGACGTCGCGGCCACCGTCGCGGATCAGGTCTACCGCGGCGTCGCTGGCGAAGACGACCGGACTACAGCGGCGGTCAGGGCCACGGCCGGGCAGATCATGACCTACCTGGGCGTGCCGATCACGGCGTACTTCAGCTCCGACGCGGGAGGCTATACGCGCGCGGGCCAGGCGCCCTACCTGCAGCCGGTGCCGGCCGAAACCGCTGAGTCGCCGTATCGGGACTGGAGCTTCGAGCTGAGCGCCGCCGAGCTGAGCGAACTGGCGGCGGCGGCGGGGGTCAGCATCGGGACGGTATCCGGCTGCACGGCCGCCTACGATCAGGTCAGCGGGCACCTGACCGCCTTGACGATCGCGGGCAGCAGCGGCGAGGCCGTCTTCACCGGACCGCAGCTCAGGCGCTACGTCGGCCGCGACGTGATGCGCAGCACGCTGGTCAGGATCGAACCACTGGGCAGCAGTAGCGTGCAGACCGCTGCAGCTCCCGCCGCGCTGACGCCGCCACCTGCCAGCGGCGCGCACCGCTCCGCGGCAACGGCCACACTGGAGGCCTACACGCGGCCCTGGGTCGCTGACGGCGAGCAGGAGAGCGCCGTCAAGATGCGCCGGATGTTCGCCTACGACGGCGATTCGCTGCTGCAGTGCAACCGTACGGTGTACATTGTGGCCGGCGAGTTGGGCTTCGACCAGCCTGCATCCCCTCCCGCGGCGGCCGTTCAGGAGGTGATCACCGCCCCGGCAGGCTCCTTCAACGGAATTCTGGTGCGTGGCAGCGGTTACGGACACGGCGTCGGCATGTCGCAGTGGGGGGCCAGGCAGCTGGCGCAGGAAGGGCTGGACTACGCGGCGATCCTGCTGCACTTCTACACGGGAGTCCGCCTGGACCAGTGGGACGGCCTGCTCGCTGTCATGCCGGAGAGTCCTGAGCACGGCTTCTATCAGCCGTTTGAAGTCGTCGAACAGTAACGCTGACGGGCTCTCGCCGCAACGCGCCTCAGCAGCGATCAGGCATCGCGTTCAGTGAAGACGAAGGCCGCCACCAGCTCCACCTCGTGGCGGCTGACGCCCAGCAGCCTTGAAATCTGCTGAGCGGAGTGACCCTGCTCCAGCAGTTCGCGGATGCCCTGCTGACGTTTGCCACGCAGGGTCCGCGGCGCCGGTGCCTCTCGCCCCGCCGCCGCCAGTCCCGTGGCCGCATCCGGGCCGGGTACCGAGGGCACGCCGGCCCCGCTGTGATCGTACAGCAGGCGGTCCCAGCCATCGGGCCGCATCAGCACTTCGCTGACGATCTCCTCCCGGGCCCGCCGCACCTGGTCTGCCAGCTCCCGGCGGGCTTCCGCGGCGAAGCTGTCCAGTTCCTCGCGCCGCCGCCGGTCGTAGTCCGCCAAATCGGTGAGCAGCTGCTCAAGTCGATCCAGTCGGGCCTTGAGCCGCTTCTCCCAGTGCTCTTCATCGATCAGCCGCGCGTAGTCGACACGCTGGTAGTGGCGCCGGCTGGCAAGCAGGTACAGCACCGCGCCGGCCAGCAACGCCAGACAGACGAGGATTACCCACAGCAGAAGTTCCACGCTTTCCACGGCCCCACCCAGTTATAGCACGTGCGGCGGCTGCGGGCGCATTTCAAGGTCAGCGGGGCGCCTGCACACCGATGCGCGCGCAGAACCGGCTTATCTCGCATTCGCCGCAGTGCGGCCTCAGCGGCTGGCAGACCTGCTGCCCGTGGTTGACCAGCACGCGGTTCAGCATCGTCCAGTAACGCACGGGCACAATCTCCATCAGCGCCTGCTCGGTTTGCTCCGGTGTCCTGGTCGCCACCCAGCCCAGGCGGTTGGCGATGCGGTGCACGTGCGTGTCGACGCAGATCGCCGCCTGGTCGAAGCAGATGTTGAGCACCAGGTTGGCCACCTTGCGGCCCACCCCGGGCAGCCGCATCAGCTGTTCGCGCTCGTCCGGCACCCGGCCGCCGAACTCGTCGAGCAGCAGGCGGCTCAGGGCGTGCAGTTGGCGCGCCTTGGTCCGGTAGAAGCCGACCGGTCGCAGCAGCTCGGCCAGCTCGTCCTCACCGATCGCCAGCATCGCGGCCGGGCCGCCGGCTCGCGGCCACAGCCGCTCCATCGCCGCATTGGTCGTGGGGTCCTTGGTGCGGCTGGACAGCACCGTCGCCACCACGACCTGATACGGATCGGCGGGCCGGACGTTGAGGGGATGCCGCGGGTAGAGCCGCTCGAGCCGCTTCAGAACGGCCCCCGCGCGCCGTGGCGTCACCGCCGCATCCGCCTGGGGAGTCTCCTGGGGACCGTTGCGCTTACCCATTCCTTATCGTATCATTGGAGGCCCTGCGGGTGTAGCTCAATGGTAGAGCATCAGCTTCCCAAGCTGAGGGTTGCGGGTTCGATCCCCGTCACCCGCTGAGGATCGCGATCCGCGCCGGCGCGGCGTGCTAATCCCCGGTTAAATCGACCTTGGCGGTCCGGCCTCTCCGGTATAATAGCTCTGGCGCAAACGGGGCTCATGGATGCGGGCAGGCGCCGTATCACTTCGCATGGGGCCTCCTCAACGAGCTACCAGGCTCAGGGGAGATGCAGTTGGCCAGAAAAGGGCAGATCGGCGTGGCGGTGGTGGTCGTGGTCATGACCATCAGCGAGGGCGCGCTCAAGACCCTGCTGCTCCGCCACGATGACAGCCACTGGACGCTGCCCAGCGGCAAGCCCCTGCACGACGAGCCCCTGTCGGCCGCTGCCGAGCGAATTATCAAGCAGCAGGCCGGCATCGAAGTCGAGTACATGGAGCAGTTGTATACGTTCGGAGACACCGTCGCCGAGGACCAGCCCCGCCTGATTGAGATCACGTATCACGCACTGGTGCCGTCGGTCCTGCTGCGCAGCGACCAGCTGGCCGACCGGCAGTCGGTCAACTGGTTCGCCGAGCCGGAGCAGCCGCCGCTGGTCAAGGACCATGCCGCGGTCGTAGACGTGGCGCGCCAGCGGCTGCGGGGCAAGCTCTCCTACACCGCCGTCGGCTTCGAACTGCTGCCCGAGGAATTCGCCCTCGCCGAGTTGCAGAACCTCTACGAAGTGATCCTCGGCAAGGAGCTCGACAAGCGCAACTTCCGCAAGAAGATCAGCGAACTGGGGGTGCTGGAGGCCACCGGCGAGGAGCGCCGTCCCCGCCGCGGCGGCGGCCGGCCCGCTTCGCTGTTCAGGTTCAGGCCGGAGGTCTTTCACAAGATCGAAGCCAAGGGTGATATCTTTCCCTTCTGAGGTGCATGCTATGTACGAACAGGACATCGAACTGGCCCGCCTGCTATTGACCAAGCTCGAGGAGCTGAGTGCCAGCGGTGAGGAGTTGCGCGCGCAGCTCGAGCAGACCGAGGCCGAGCTGTCCGAGCAGCAGCGGCAGCGTGACGACCGCGCGGAATACTTCGACGTCCTGTCGCGGGCGGCGCAGCTGCTGGAGCGCGAGGATCTGCGCGTGGAGTCGCCGGAGACCGACGCGCTGGAGGAACGCGCCGCATCCCTGCGCGGCGAGCTCGGCGATCTCGACAACGAAGTCACCGAGTACCGGCGGCTGGCCGATGAACTGCGGCAGCGCGCGCCCACGCTGATGGCGGCCGCCAGCGGCGAGGATCAGCCGCCGGAGGTCGACCGGCCGGCCGCGCCGGAGGGCGATGCGGAGGGCAATCCCGTGGACATCGACGAGCAGTATGCGGAGTTGTCCCTGGCCGAGCCGGAGCTCGAGGAGGAGGCGGGGGACGCTCAGGTTGAGGAGGAGGCCGAGCCGGAATCCGCGGAGGATGAGCCGGCCGCCGCCCAGCCCGCCGACCTGCACAGCCTGTTCGACATCAAGAACCTCAAGGTCAAGGAGGCCTTCACCTTCGGCCAGGGGGCGACCTACATCATGGACGCCACCTCGGTTCTCGATCGGGTGCCGCACTACGATATGCACTACCGCGCGCTGCACGAGAGCGAGGTGCGCGACGAGCTGCTGCTCGACATCGAGCGCCTCAGCTCCGAGATCTCCGGACGCTTCGTGGTGGTCTTCAACTCGCCGCATGAACCGGCCTCGGAGCTGGGACCGAGCGTGGAGGTCCGGTATGCGGGCGATGGCGACAAGCTGGCCGCCGACGAACTGATCACGGCCCTGGCGCGCGAGCTGGTCGCCGTCGAGAAGACCGCCTGCGTGGTCACCGGCGACTCCGTGCTGGGCGAACTGCTGGAGAAGGAGCAGGCCCACGTCATCCCGCTGGGCGAGTTCTTTATCACCTAGTTCTCGGCGCCGTCTTCATCGGATCTGCGCGATCCCCGCGTATAATCTGCGGCATGCGCATCGTGACTGCAATCCTTACGCTGCTCGTTCTGCTGGGCGGCTGCTACCGGCCGGCCAGCGAAGATCACCCGCTGGGCAGCGAGGAGAACCCGCTGATCATGGCCTTCGTGCCCAGCACCGAGGCCGAGAAGGTCATCGACTCCGGCGAGGAGCTCATCGAGCTGCTCACCGCCGAGACCGATTTGCACTACCGCGCCCAGATGTCCACCAGCTACGTCGGCATCGTCGAGGCGATGGCGGTCGGCAAGGTCCACATCGCCTGGCTGCCGCCGATGGCCTACGTCTACGCCCACGACCGCAACGGTGATGAAGTGGTGCTCAAGGTCGTCCGCAACGGCAAGCCGACCTACCGCGGTCAGATCGTGGTGATGGCCGACAGCGACATCGCTGAACTTGCCGACCTGCGGGACAAGCGCGTGGCTTTCACTGACCAGACTTCGGCCAGCGGGCACTACTACCCGGCCGCCCTGCTGCGGGAAGCCGGCCTCAATCTCGAAACCGATATCGAGCCGTTGTTCGCGGGCAGCCATGATGCTGCGGTGCTGGCGCTGGTTAAGGGCAGTGTCGAAGCGGCCTGCTGCTATGACGACGCGCGCACCAAGCTCAAGGAGATGGGCTTCCCCGACATTGAGACCACCACCCGCATCCTGGCCCTCACCCCCGACATCCCCGCCGACAACGTCTCGGTAATCGCCGAGCTCAGCGCCGAACTGAAGCAGCGGATTACTGACGGGCTTGAGGCCGTGGCCGACAGTCAGCGCGGCGCCGAGATCCTGATGGACCTCTACGAGGTCGAAGGGCTGGTGCCGGCCGTGGATGGCGACTACGATCCGGTACGCCGGATGGTCGATGCTCTCGATCGCGACATCGAAGAGGAACTGCGGCGCGGCGACTAGCGGAGCCCGGTCGTAGTACTGCTACAATCGAAGCAATGGACGCCGCCCCCCGTACAGCGGGCCCGATCGACAGTGCCTTCCTCGCCGAGCTGGAGGGCCTGCGGGTGCTCAGCCGCAAGGTGTTCCGCGGCCAGATGCGCGGCGAGCGCCGCAGCCGCAACAAGGGCCAGAGCGTGGAGTTCGTCGACTTCCGCCCCTACATTAAGGGCGACGACCTGCGGCGTATCGACTGGAACCTCTACGGGCGGCTGGAGCGCTACTACATCAAGCTCTTCGAGGAAGAAGAGGACCTGCGGCTCTACGTTCTGCTCGACTGCTCGGCGAGCATGGACTACGGGACTCCAGCCAAGTTCGATCACGCCCGCAAGCTGGCCGCCGCCCTGAGCTACATCGTGCTGGCCAACCTTGAGACCGTCAGCGTCTCGGTCTTCGCCGGCGACTATGGCCTGATCACCTCGCCGACGCGCGGCAAGGGCAAGATCCACCCGATCCTGCACAAGCTCAACGCGCTCCGGGCCGGCGGTCACAGCATGCTGGGCAGCGCCGCGGCGCGGTTCGCCGCGCACTCGCGCAAGAGCGGGCTGGTCTGCGTGATCAGCGACTTCCTGATGCCCGAGGGCATCGAGGCTGTAGCCCCGCTGCTGGGCGCCGGACACCAGATCGAGCTGCTCCAGGTACTGGCGCCCGAGGAGATCAACCCCCAGCTGACCGGCGATCTGGAACTGGTCGACCGCGAGACCGGCGAGGGCATCGAAGTCAGCATGGGCCTCAGCGTGATGCGGCGCTACCACCAGCGCCTTGCCGCCCTGCAGGCGGAACTGAAGCGCTTCGCCCTGCGCGGCGGCGGCGACTACTTCCTGTCCTCCACCGCCGTGCCGCTGCGCGAGTTCATCATGGGCACCCTGCGCACCGCGCGCCTGGTGCGCTGAACCACAAGCGTCCCTTCGCCTCTGGCAGGGGCGGACCACTGTGTCCGCCCGGGCGCCGGACATCGACACGGGGGCGGACAGTGCTGCCTCCCTACCACAGCGTTGAATCGCTCTGCCCGCGGCCGCTCAAACAGAAGCCCCCGGAACCGGAGTTCCGGGGGCACATCGCTTCAGGCGATTAGTCTCTCAGCTTAAGGCTCGTAGTAGCCCTTGGCAATGAACAGGTTGTAGTAACCCGTGTAGGTGTCCTCCTGGCCGGTGAGATTGCTCATCGTCGTCGGACAGTAGGCAACCGCACCGGTGAACGCCCGCGACTGCAGGTAGTCGTTGTAGGTGTCAGGCGTAAACGAGTTCCGCTGGCAACCGGACGAGTAGTCGCTCCAGGCGCCGTCCGACGGCGGACGGTAGCAGTAGCCGCCGATCACCGGGTTCGTCCCGTCCACACCCATGTACGCACCATAGACGTAGTACGAGCTGACCGAGATGTCATACATCTGCGTGTCCACCACGTTCAGGCTGGTGTCCCACTCCGTGACCAGCAGGTTCGGCGTGGTGCTGCCCGCATAGGTGTAGCCACCCAGGAAGATGTGGTCGTTGCTCGCGATCGCGCTGCCGTGCGGGTACCGTACGTAGTCACTGGTGCTGGTACCGTAGCTGTACGAGGACTGGGGAACGAAGCTGGAGTTCAGCTTGTTCACCACGAACTCGCCGCTGCGGTAGCTCGGGGAGTAGATGTACGTATAGCCGCACAGATAGACGTTGCCCAGGCTGTCGCCGACGGCCTGGCCGCCGTATGCATACTGCGATGGATCGCCCATGTGGATCGAATCCTGCAGTGACAGGCTGGTGTTCAGCTTGCCGACGAACCACTTGTAGCGCGAGCCGGTCGTCCGGCTGGGATAGCCGTAGCCCGACACGTAGATGTTGTCGTTGGCGTCAATCTCGATCTCCTGCATGTAGTCGTAGTAGTCGTTACCAAGCAGGACATCGTCGATGAACGTCAGGCTGGGGCTGAACTTGGCCACCCACCCGTCGTAGTAGCCGAAGCCGCCCGGCGGGTTGTAGCTGTAGCCCTGGCAGTAGATGTTGCCGTTGCTGTCAACGGCGACGTCACGCGCGTAGTCGCTGATACTGCCGCTTGAACCCCACGCCGTTGCCGCCGTGCAGTTCATGTTCGAGTCCAGCTTCAGCAGCGCCAGGTCGTAGGACCCTGGCCCGTAGCTGTAGTTATACACCGACATGTAGACGTTGGTGCCATCGCAGGCGATGCCGTAGCAGTAGTCCGAACTCGTACCGCCGAAGCACCGCGAACGCACGAAGTTGCCGCCGGAGTCATACTTGACGATCAGCGCCTGGTAGCGCGTGTTGTTATCGTCGTAGTACGTATAGCCGCCGGCGTAAACGTTGCCGCTGCTGTCCGCCGCGATGCAGTAGCAGTACTGGTAGTAGTCGTCACCCCAGGTGTGCATCCAGGCCGTCGGGAAGCAGGGCACCTGGTCGCTTGACCAGAAGTACACGTCGGTGTCACCGTCAAAGTCGGTCACCCGCGCCGCCGCCCAGTAGTTGCCGTCCGCCAGCGGGAAGTTCGCTGCGTCGAAGTACACGCCGGGGCCGGCATGGTTCGCAACGTCAGCGCTGATGTTACCCGTCATCGTGAAGCAGACGTCCGGATCGGGATCGTAGGTCGGGTCGTAGCCCAGGTTGAACTGCACCGTGTAGGGCGGAGTCCCGAAACTGAGCACGTAGCCAAAGCCCACGCTGTAGCCACCGGTCGTGCCCCCGACGTTCTCCCACGGATCGGTCGCCGCCGGGTCGTCGTCGATGTCCAGCGGATAGACCGCCTCGCCGGTGTCCTTGAAGTAGGCGCCGCCCTCAAGGTAGTCCGGAATGTTGTAGCCCGGTTCCAGCGGATCCCAGACCGGCCCGCCGGTCGCCGGATTGAGTCCCGCGTCCTGCAGGTGGTCGGGCCACACGCCGCTCCACTTGATGTAGTCCTCGT
>CAZSSB010000064.1:0-14052 GCA_964609245.1 uncultured Planctomycetales bacterium
AGTGATTTCGAGTTCAGCATGGGGAGGTGGCCCGTAAGCGGGATGCAGGAAGGCTGAGCAAGATGTTGAAAGGCCGGGGTTGCAGCCCCGGCCCCGTCACCCATCCGTAGCAAGAGAGGTAACAGCTATGTTATATCGCAGATTCGGCCAGTTCACGCTGGCCATGATGATCATCGCCGCCTTCGCCGCTGGCTGCGGCGGCGGCAAAGGCCCCGCGCTGATGGAGCTGGATTCCGGTTCCGTCCCGCCGCAAGGCGGTCCCGCCCCCGCCGGTGCGCTACACTTATAGCCCATGAACATCGCGCTGGTCAGCGGCAGCGCCGGCGATACGCGCTGCGGCGTGGGAGACTACACCTATGAACTGGCGCAGCACATCGCGCTGGACGCCGAGGTGCACCTGTACTTCGACGAGCACCACGGCCCGGCCGAGCCGCCGTTCGGCCAGCTGACCACCCTGCACCTGCACCCGGTCAAGGGCTTCTCGGTGTTCTCGCTCAACAAGCTGGCCCGCGAGCTGCGCAAGGCGGGCTACGACATCGTCCACGTCCAGTACCCCTCCAAGGGCTACGGCACCTCGGTGGGGCCGGGCTTTCTGCCGCAGAACCTGGCGGGGATGCAGTCGCGCAGCCGCGTGGTCGTCACACTCCACGAATGGACCACCAGCCACCCGCTGCGCAGGATGGTGATGGACCAGATGCTGCCCAGCACGGACGCGCTTGTAGTGACCAGCGAGGCGGAGCTGAAGCCGCTGGTCGGCAAGCTGCCGAACAAGCCGGTGGTGGCGCTGCCGGTGGGCAACGTGCTGCGCAGCCGCGAGGAGCTGGAAGCCGTCTGGCTGGAGGCCGAGGGCCGCAAGGTGCCGCCGCTGTCTACCTCGAGTGGTCCGGACGGCCGCCGGGAGCTCAGCCTGTTCCATTACGGCCTGCCCGCCAAGGGCAAGGGCCTCGGCCGCCTGCTTTCCGCGCTGAAGCTGGTGCGTGAGGCAGGCACCCCCGCGATGCTCTACCTGGGCGGCGACTTCCCGCCCGGCGAAAAGCGCACGGAGCAGCTGCTGGGCCAGATCACCGAGCTGGACCTCGCCGAGGCGGTGGTGCGGCTGGGCCACATCCCGCGCGAGCGGCTGGAAGACATGGCGCAGCAGCACATGTTGGCGGTGTTCCCCTTCGACGAGGGCTACTCCAGCAAGCGCTCCAGCGTGGCGGCGATCAGCCACCTGGACCTGCCCGTGGTCGTCGGCGGCGGCAGCAAGGAAGAGCACCCGTATTACGCGCCGAAGGAGAACACGCCCGAGGCCCTCGCAGTCCTGATACAGGAGCTGCTGGGCGGGCGGCTGGCCCGCGAGTGGACC
The DNA here is from genome assembly GCA_964609245.1 of uncultured Planctomycetales bacterium. Taxonomy (GTDB): domain Bacteria; phylum 4484-113; class 4484-113; order 4484-113; family JAFGCY01; genus JAFGCY01. The sequence goes on from CAZSSB010000064.1 coordinate 1,349, forward strand.
GAGCAGGTGGACCGGCAGCGCCAGTACGCGGAGCGCTTCAGCTTCGGCAGGCTGGCCCAGGGCCACCTGGACCTCTACGCCCGGGTGCGCCGGACGGAGACCTAGCGATGCGGAGCAGGTGCAAGTCGTTGATGATGGGCCGCGTAATGATCGCGCTGGCCGCAGTGCTGCTGGGCGCACCGGCCGCCCGCGCCGAGCCGGTCGGCACCATTCGGGTGCCGGAGTCCGTGCCCTCGCTGGAGACACCGGAGGTCAGCCCCCCGCTGCTGGCGCCCGCTCCGTTCAACGGGGCCTGGGCCAAACCGGACCACCATCCGCTGGGGGTGCACCTCGACAACTACAACCTGACCCGCGAGCAGATCGAGGCGGCGGCCAGCACGGGCTGCCGGCTGGTGCGGGTCGCGATTCCGATGGAGCACTTCCTGGCCGAGGCCGAACCCGACTGGGCGGTGCTGGATCAGGTGGTCAGCCGCCTCAAGCGCGCCGGCTTCGAGATCATGCCCGTGCTGACCGCCCGCGTGCCCGTGGTGGAGTTCTACGTCGCGTTCTGCGAGGCGGTCGCCACCCGCTACGGCGCGACCTTCACCCACTACCAGCTGCTGGACAACATCAACTACTCGATCGGGCTGTCGTCCCAGAGCTACACCGACCTGGTCAGCCTGGCGCGAACCGCGATCGTGCTGGCGGACAGCGACGCCCGGATCGTCAGCGGCGGCATCCGCGGCGCGGACCTGACCTACCTCGAGATGCTGGAAAGCCAGGGCGCGCTGAGGAGCCTGGACGTCATCGCGCTGAGCCTCTTCCCGCCCAAGGGCGCCATCGAGCGCACCAGCGACGCGCCGATGAGCGAGCACAGCCTGCCCTATGCCGCCGACGTGGTCAGCTGGGCGGCCCAGCGGCGGATGCACGTCTGGGTCACCAGCTTCGGCGTCTCGACCTGCTACAACTGGGTGGGCGTCGACCAGGCCGAGCAGGCCGCGATGTACGCCCGCGGGGCGCTCTACCTGGGCTGGCTGGGGGTCGAGCGGATCATCTTCGCCTCGATCCAGGATTCCGACCCCAGCGGCCAGCGGCCCGCCCAGTGCTGCGGCCTGCTGGACATCAGCGGCGCCCCCAAGGCCAGCTACTACGCGCTGAGAACGCTCAACGAAGCGATCAAGGGCTGCTATCACATCACGCCGCCGTTCCGCTTCCAGGGCTACACCTTCCAGCAGCCCGAGGCCGACGACCTGTGGGTCTACTCCCAGGGCGGCTTCGACCCGGTCTCGCCCGATCCCGACCCGCTGGCCCAGTTCCAGGTGCACAACCTGAGCATCTTCGGCTTCTGGTTCTACGAGCCTGAGTCCGAGGAGTACCTGCTGATCTACTGGCTGGGCGAGGATCCGCGCTTCGAGACGCTGCTGACGCTCAACGTCGGCCACATCGGTCTGACGCCGCTGGCACGGTTTATACTGCTGGACAACGCCCCGTCACCGGTGCAGTACTTCCCGGCGCAGAACTTTCTGTATCTGCCCTACCAACCGGTGGACACCATCCCCGGGGTGATACGGTTCGAGGTGAACGAGCATGGCCGCGCCGGCTAGGGTTGCACTGGTCCACGACTGGCTGACCACCTTCGGGGGGGCCGAGCGCTGCCTGATCCTGATGCACCAGCTGTTCCCGACCGCGCCGATCCACACCCTGGTCCACGACCGCCGCAACACCCCGCCCGAGCTGGAGGACGCCCACATCATCACCAGCGGCCTGCAGCGGCTGCCGGGCTCGACCAGCAACTGGCAGCGCTTTTTGCCGCTGATGCCCAGCGCGATCGAGCAGTTCGACCTGCGCGACTTCGACCTGGTGATCAGCTCAAGCCACGCCGTGGCCAAGGGGGTGCTGACCCACGCGCGGCAGCGGCACCTCTGCTACTGCTACACGCCGATGCGCTACGTCTGGGACCTCTACCACACCTACCTGCAGCATACGAAGCTGTCTCCGCTGGCGGGCCGCGTCTTTCGCTGGTCGGCGCACTACCTGCGCCTCTGGGACCACGCCAGCGCCCAGCGCGTCGACAAGTTCCTGGCGATCAGCGAGACCGTCCGCGAGCGTATCCGCCGCATCTACGGCCGCCGCGCGCCGGTGGTCTACCCGCCGGTCGATACCGAGTATTTCGTGCCGGACCAGAGCGGCGCCCGCGACTACTTCCTGGCGGTCTCGCGGCTGGTGCCATACAAGCGGGTCGACCTGGCGATCGAGGCCTTCAACCACCGCGAGGAGCAGCTGCTGATCGTGGGCGAGGGACCGCTCGAGAATCGCCTCAAGCGGATGGCGGGGCGCAACATCGAGTTCCTCGGCGCCGTCAGCGACGACGAGCTGCGGATCCTGTACCAGAACTGCCGCGCCCTGGTCTTCCCGGCCGAGGAGGACTTCGGCCTGACGCCGGTGGAGTGCATGGCCTGCGGGCGGCCGGTGGTGGCCCTGGGCTACGGTGGCGCCGCCGAGACGGTGCTCGCCGGCCGTACGGGCACGCACTTCGCCGAGCAGACCCCCCAGGCGCTGGACGACGCCGTCGACCGGCTGAGTCGCCTCGAGATCGGCGAGGCCGCCTGCCGGGAGCGTGCCGAGCACTTCACCCAGCACCGCTTCCTGGCCCAGCTCAAGGCCGCCGCGGACTACCTGCTGGACAGCCTCGGCGACTGAGGCAGCGCCGGGTGTGATCCGGGCTCAGGCATGAGTACCCGGTGAGACGACCGCGCCACTGGTGACGGGCCGGCGCGGGCTTCGGCCCCTACTTGACCTAAGACGGCCATCCCGGGGTTAGGGCGAAGTACTACTTGCGTTGGCCCAGACGGATGCTGGATAGGCATTGAGTATACTGGCATTAGCCTGTCAGGTGGCAGCATGATATACACGCTGAACCTTGGTGTTGATATTGGCTACAAGCGGAAACACCGCTGTAGGCTCCGCGAGATCATCGTTGTTCCTGGCATTGGGAAAGTGCAATTGGCCAGCGTTCATCCACCTTTCGCCGCCCATAGCATTTGGCCGGACAAGGGCGAGATCAGCCTCATTGGCCTGCAGGGCCATCTTCCGATCACTGTTTTCCGCTTGCCATTCGACGTTGGCATCGGTGTGCCTCAAGAAGGATGCAGCTGGGAAGAGGGGCCATATGATTACCTTGCCAGAGGAGAGCTCACTCTCTTCTAATGTGCCTGCGCACCCCGGTGAATCGCTGGCGGGCCGCCCGCGCCACCGGGGACGGGCCGGCACGGGGTCCGGCCCCTGCCCGGTAGGCGCGAAGCCTCTTCGCGCCCGTTGAATGCCGCGCATAGGATGCGCGGCTACCGGGGATGCGGGCGAGACGCCCGCGCTACCGGAGCCGGGCCGGCGCACGTCACGGGCGGCGTCGCTGCCGCCGGATTCGGGCAAGCCGCAAAAATCGGCGGCGCAGCGGCCGCCGCTACGGGGGATGAGCACCCAGTTGTGCTAAAATCATCGCCCACCTGGGGCAGGCGTATTGGGCGCCGACGGTGGTAAGCAACAGAAGGGTGTACGCGCGGCCGGGCGCGCTGCGGCGGTCCGGCGAGGAGGAAACGATGGGCAGAATCCTGACACTGACGCTGCTAGGCGGCCTGCTGCTGACCGGCGCGGCCTGGGCCACCGACGATGCCTGGGCCGAGGATGAGGTGATCAAGGAAGACGTACTGGTGGAAGCCACCCGCGTCTTTGACGAGGCGACGCCGGTGGATCGCCAGACGCTGCTGGTGGCCAGCCCGGAGATGCTGGGCATGTACTTCGGCACCGGCGATCAGCTGTACATCGCCGGGGAGTACCGCGATGAGGGCCTGGCCTACAGCCCGCGCGCCGATATCGCCCACGGCACGGCCGGCTACCGCTATGACAGCGAGATGTCCTACTACAACCAGCCGGTTTACGCCCCGCGCAGCGATGACGGGCAGCTCTACGAGGGCTACGGCTACGACAACGTCTACGGCCCGCTGTGGGGCGTACCGGAAGATGCTTCCGGGCTCGAGGGTTACCAGCCCGGCTACTACTTCCTGAGCGGCACCGCCGACAACCAGGGCCAGCCGGTTTACCGGCCGGCGTCCACCGAGGGCGGCGGCGATGACTCCGGCGACGGCGATGAGGCTGACGGCCTGGACATCGGCGAGTCCGAGGACTGGGGCGACTAGCAGCCGCCTGGAGGTTCCGGACGGCGGGCCGTCAGTCGGGCGGCACCCGCCTGTGCTAGCATGAGCCATGCGCTACCGCCGGATTCTGCTCAAGATGTCGGGCGAGGTGCTGAAAGGCACGCATGATTCAGGCCTCTGCCCCGAGGCGCTCGACAAATACGCCAACGAGGTCAAGCGGCTGACGGACGCCGGCGTGCAGGTCGCCGTCGTCGTCGGCGGCGGCAACATCATCCGCGGCCGCGAGCTGGCCGAGATCGGCATCGCCCGCACCACCGCCGACCAGATGGGGATGCTAGGCACGGTGATCAACGGCCTGGCGCTGCAGCATGCGCTGGAGAAGCTGGGCGTCTATACGCGGCTGCAGAGCGCGATCGGGATGCACGAGGTGGCCGAGCCCTATATCCGCCGCCGGGCGGTGCGGCACCTGGAGAAGGGCCGCGTGGTGCTGTTCGTGGCCGGCACGGGCAGCCCGCTGTTCAGCACCGATACCGCCGCGGCCCTGCGCGCCGTCGAGATCGACGCCGAGGTCTTCATCAAGGGCACGATGGTCGACGGCGTCTACACCGCCGATCCCAACAAGGTGCCGGACGCGCGGCGCTACGTGCAGCTGACCTACCAGGAGGCGATCGAGAAGAACCTGCGGGTGCTGGACGGCACGGCGTTCGCGCTCTGCCGCGAGCACAAGATGGCGATCATCGTCTGCGACATCACCGTCGAGGGACGGCTGCTGGAAGTGCTGCGCGGCACCGCGCCGCACACCGTGGTCAAGGACTTCACCAACAGCGTGCTGGAGTAGCGCGGCCTAGGGCCGGGCGCCCTCCCGCGTCAGCGTGGTGTGCCACAACCGGCCCGCGGCCTGATCGTGGATGAACACTGCCTCGGAGCCCGCCACCGGGTGGAAGACATAGTCGGTGTAGCCCGTCAGATCGGGGCGGTCCACCCACCAGTCCACACTGAAGCTGCTCCAGTCCACCTTGCCGTACTTCACCGACTCGCCGCCGTCGTCGCTGAAGATGTAGGTACCGTCGCTCAACCAGCAATAGACGCGCCAGCGCTGGTGGGGGGCGGCGATGAATCGCCCGTCGACCCAGAGCAGCCCGTAGGCCGAGGGCCCAATCAGCAGCACGGCGTCCTCAAGCACCCAGCCGTCAATATGGGCCTCGACTCCGTCGGGGCTGGCCCAGCGGCCGAGGATCCCGCCGCCGGTCAGGTTACTGAACTCGTGAACGGCATACCAGTTGTTCTCGATGCGGAAGTTGTCGCTGTAAGGGCACTTCCAGAACCCGTCGCCCAGGTACAGGTCGGGCTGGAAGCCCGGTTCCCATGATTCAAGATCGATGTAGTTGTACTCCGGCCAGTCCCGCTCACCACCGGGGTCATTGATGTACTCGGCGTAGCCCGCGGGCGTCGGCGCGCAGGGCAGGATCGGGCTGCCGTAAAGCCGGGTGCCCGCCTGGTTGAATGCGAAGTGCGGCCCGCCACCGACCAGGATGGTCAGTGCAGCGACTCGTGGGTTGTTGCCGGTCGGCCCGCACAAGATCACCAACTGCGCCTGGCGCATGTTCTCGTTGTTGAGAGATAGTCCATCTGGTACCGTCGCCCACTCATCGAGACACAGCAGCGTGCCGTCCGCGCTGGAAGACATGAGCGTGCTGGGACCGGGTGCCCACCGCCATTCGTCATCCGGATGCATCCAGTAAGGGCGCCATGCGGTGTTACCCTTCTCGGCTTCCCATGTCACGTAGCTGACTGCTCCTCCACTGTCATCACGACTCATACACGACATCGCCAGACCGTCGGCCACTGCTGCTGCCAACTCGGCCGAATACTCGTCGCTAGTCAGCTCCAGCGGGCCGGCGTCCGGCTCCGCATAGGCTTGATCGATCTGTGATTGGATCGTGTTTTCGATCGCGCGTCCCACGCCGGGCGCAGCCCTGATGATCAACAGCGGAATCGCGAGCAACAGGGCGGCGATCACTACGAGGAAGCCGACTAAGGCCAAGCGATCTCGAGCAGCCATACCGTGATTATATCCCCGCCGGGTGCCGTCCGGGCGAGACGCTATGATTAGCGCGTGCAGTATGTTCCCGCCGAGATCGTCTCCAACACGGAGCTGGCGCCGAAGCACTGGCTGCTTGAGCTCCAGTTGCCCGCGCCGCTGCCGCCCATCACCGCCGGGCAGTTTCTCAGTCTGCGCTGCGATCCCGCCGACCGCCACTCGCTGCTGAGACCGTTCTCGATCCTGGGCAGTGACGAGGTCCGGGGGCGGCTGAGCGTGTACTACAAGCACCTTGGCCGGCTGAGCGAGCGGCTGTCCGAGATGCCTGCCGGCACCCGGCTGGACTGCCTCTATCCGCTGGGCCGCGGCTTCGAGTGGCAGCCTGGGTGGCGGCGCGTGGCGCTGGTCGGCGGTGGGGTAGGGCTGGCGCCGCTGCTCTACTGGGCGCAGCAGCTGCGGGCTCGCGACGCGGGCGTCGAGCCGGTGTGCTTCTTCGGTGGAGGAACCGAGGCCGACCTGGTGCCGGCGCTGCTTGCGCGCTATGACCTGCCGATGGAGCTGGCGACGATGGACGGCGGCCGCGGCCACCACGGCACGGTGGTCGAGCTGTACAGCGGTCGGTCAGCCGGCTATGACGCGCTCTACAGTTGCGGTCCCAATCCGATGATGGCGGCGCTGCAGCGGGTAGTACCTGATAGTATGCCGGCCTTCGCCAGTCTTGAGGAGTACATGGCCTGCGGGGTCGGGGCCTGCTACGGCTGCACGGCGCGGATCATGGCGGACGGCGCGGAGCACAACCTGCGCGTCTGTCGCGAGGGCCCGGTGTTCGATCTGCACAGCGTGGTGTTTGCGCCATGAACCTGCGGCTGATCAGCGGCGGGCCGTCCGTGACCTACGGCGTCGGCGAGGCCCTGGGCCGCGTCGCCGAGGGGCCGCTGGCGCTGCTGCTGGTCGGCGACTATGGCACCGGCAAGACCACCTTCGTCAAGGGGCTGGCCGCCGGCCTGGGCATCGAGGACCTGGTGCGCAGCCCCAGCTACAACATCGTCAAGCGCTACAGCATGGGGCGGCGCGTGCTGGTCCACGCCGATCTCTACCGCACGCGGACGGACCCCGACATCGAGGAGCTGGGCCTGCTCGAAATGGCCTCCGAGGACGGGATTCTGGCCGTGGAGTGGCCCGGTCGCTACCTGGTGCCGGCCCGCGAGATGCCCAACATCATGGTGGTGTTCAGTTTCCCGTCGGACGCGACACCGCCGGGCGAGGACGACCAGCGCCGCAACCTGGAGTTCACCTGGCAGGACGACTGCCCGGTGGGAATCGTGGAGGTACTCAGTGCGCTTGCTGCTCGATAGCTCCGGGGCGCAGCTGGTCTGCGCGCTGGCCGACGGCGAGGGTGTGATCGCCGAGGACCGCCACCCGACGGGCAGCGAACTGTCCCGCGACATCGGCGCCGTCGCCGGCCGGCTGCTGGGCGAGCTGCTGGTGTCGGAGCTGGAGGCCGTGGTAGTCGGGACGGGCCCGGGCAGCTTCATCGGCACGCGCGTCGCGATTAGCTATGCCAACGGTCTGGCAGCGGCCGGCGGCGTGCCGCTGTATGGGGCCTGCAGCCTGGCGGCGATCGCGGCGGTCTACGCCAACGGGCGGACCGCGGTGGTGCGCGATGCCCGCCGCGGCGAGGCCTACTGGTACGGTCCGGACAACGGGGAAGGGCAGTGCCGGCTGGTGGCGCTGGAGGCGCTGCCCGCCGAACTGAGCGCCCAGGGGATCGCCACCGTCGTGGTGGAGCAGACGCCGCCGGTCGCCGCCGGTCGCCGCGACGTGATGGCGGAGCTGCTGCACGGCGCTTCCCAGGCTGGAGCGCAGACCGTGACCTGCGCGGGCGTTCCGGCGGAAGGACTCAGACGAGCGGTCGGCGCCGCCGCACCCAGTCGGTACGTCGAGCCGGCCTACCTGCGGGGCTTCCTCTGAGCCGGGTGGCCGCACTGAGACGAAAACCACCGCCGACAGACGCCCATTCCGGGCTGTCCAGATGTAAAATATGCGCATGACTACAGCCAACTTCGCAGACCAGTTGATCGACGAGATGAAACGCAAGAAGTCCCGCCTGATCGTGGGGCTCGACCCCTCGCAGGAGCACGCGCCGGCCTCACTGGGCGGCGAAGTGGTTGCGACCCTCGGGCTCGGCACGCGCGAGATCGGCGTGGCCCGCCAGTGGGCGATGCGCGAGTTCTGTGAGCGGATCATCGCTGCCACCGAGGACATCGCCGTGGGCTACAAGGTGCAGCTGGCCTACTTCGAGCGCTATGGCAGCGCCGGCATGCACGTGCTGGAGCGGCTGTTGCTGGAGCACGAGCCGAAGCTGTTCATCCTGGACGGCAAGCGCGGCGACATCGGCGCGACCAGCAAGGCCTACGCCGACGCCTATTTCTATGACAAGGGCACTGACGACCAGTCGCCGCTGCTCTGCGACGCGGTGACCCTCAACGGCTACCTGGGCAAGGACGCGCTGGAGCCGTTCTTCCCGTTCCTGGCCCAGAATAAGGGCGCCTTCGTACTGGCCAAGACCTCCAATCCCAGCAGCGGCGACCTGCAAGACCAGGAAATCGACGGCGAGCCGGTCTACGCGCGCATGGCGCGGCTGGTCAACGAGTGGGGCGCGGACTTCGTCGGCGACCACGGATACTCCTCACTGGGCCTGGTGGTCGGCGCCACCTATCCCGAGGCCGCCCGCCGCGTCCGGCAGCTGGCGCCCAAATCGCTGATCCTGGTGCCGGGCATCGGGGTGCAGGGCGGCAGGCCGCAGGACGCCGACGCTTTCGCCGGTGAAGACGGCTGCGGCGCCGTGTTCAACTTCAGCCGCTCGATCATCTATGCCTACAAATACGGCCCCTTCGCCGACGAGCACGATGAGGACAAGTTCGAGACGGCGGCCCGCGTGGCGGCCGAGCACTACCGTGTCTCGCTCAACGAAGCGCTGGGCGAGCCCTAGGGCCCAAGGCAAGTGGAATCAGCAGGGAAGGCCGCGCGCGGCGGTCTAGAAGCCTGGCTCGCCGTAGCTCAGGCCCCCGGCGATGAAGGCCCGCAGCCGCACCTTGCCGGTGGCGGTGCCCGCGTGGTAGATGAACTCGACGCGGCCGGCGATGTCGGTCACAGGATCCAGCACCTCGATCCAGCCGTTGGTCTCATCCAGCACGGACAGCTCCAGCTCGACTCCCGACAGCGGAATGCCCGTCAGGTCCGTGACCTCGGCCACCACGGGCAGGCCACTGACCCCGTCGGCGGGCATCAGCGCCCCGTCGCGGGCCAGCGTCGCCGCCAGCGGGTCGACGTAGAGCAACTGCACGCGCGCCGGTCCGGCCTCGACCAGCAGGATGTCGACCGCCGTGGTCAGGCCCGTCGACGGTTCCATCACCTGCACGGTGACGGTGCCCGGCGTCAGTCCGGCCACGAAGAACAGCTCGGCGCCGCCGTCGGAGTCGGTGACCACCTCGGCCTGCTCCAGTGAGCCTTCGCCGCTGATGATCCTGGCGATCAGCGGGACGCCGGGGGCCGGCTTGCCGTCGGTGTGCCTCAGCTCGACCCAGATCGAGGACAGCGAGCCGCCGTCGGCCGCCAGCTGATCGGGGAAGACGTCGGCCTTGAGCGTGTAGATCGGCGCCGCCGAGGCCTGACGCGCCAGATGGGCCAGGTATTCCTCGGGCGTCACCAGCGTCACGTCCAGATAGCTGACCGGCGCCAGCGGGATGCTCAGCGAAGCGCTGGCCTCGGTGTCCGGCACGGAAAAGGCCAGCTGGCCGCTGGTGGGCATCAGCCCGGCGCGGTAGGGGAAGACCGCCACCCCGTCGGAGTCCGTGGCCACTTCCTCGCGGAACAGGATGCCGTCGCCGTCGACGATTTCGGCACGGACCACCGTGTCCGCCAGCGGCCGCTCGCCGTCGGTCAGCACCACGCTGATCTCGGCCTCGCTGCGGCCGTCGTTGGGGAGCGCCTGTGGATAGCAGTCCACAGCCATGTTGACAGGTGAGAATTCGTCGGCGGAGACGAGGAAGCCGGTGGTGGATGAAGCCGACGGCGGGAAACCCGTTGCCGGCGCAGCGCTGACAAGCACGATCAGTGCTCCTACTGCTCCCATCGCGGTCAGCGTCCGGACCATCACACCCCATTATATTGCAAAGCTGCCACCCCCGCCAACACAAACGCGGGGATTCTGATTGAATGGACGTGAAATCCGCCGCCGTTGTTCCAGAATCAGGCCGGAATCGCTCAAACCCAGGCGAATTCGCTGGTGAAGTGCCTGAGAACCGGCGTCTCCTTGACGAACTTGACCCCGCGGATCTGCCCGGCGTTGCGCTTCAGCTCGATCAGCGCGTCGGCGACGAACTCCAGCTGGGTGAAGCTGTAGGTTCGGCGCGGGATCGCCAGGCGCACCAGGTCCAGGCCCTCGTACTGGTTCTCATTCGTTTCGGGATGGCGCCCGCGCAGGATGCTGCCGATCTCGACGCTGCGCACGCCCGCCTCCAGGTAAAGCTCCAGGCTCAGGGCGTGGGCCGCGAACTGCTCGTCGGGGATGTGCGGGCAGAAGTGGTGGCCGTCGACGTAGACGGCGTGACCGCCCGGCGGCCAGGTGGTGCGGATGCCGGCATCGCGCAGCGTGCAGGTCAGGTGCGCCACCTGCCCGGTGCGGTGTTGCAGATAGTCCTCGGCGCAGCACTCGTGCAGCCCCAGCGCCAGCGCGTCCAGATCGCGGCCGCTCATCCCGCCGTAGGTGCAGAAGCCGTCGAACAGGATCTCGTACATCCTCAGCGCGTCGTAGAGCTCCGGGTCGCGCAGAGCGATGAAGCCGCCGATGTTGACCAGGCCGTCCTTCTTGGCACTCATCCACATGCCGTCGGCGTGGCGCATGATCTCGCGGGTGATGGCCGGAATCGACCAGTCGGCGTACTGCGGCTCGCGCTGCTTGATGAACCAGGCGTTCTCGATCACGCGCGCGGAGTCGATCAGCAGCGGCTTGCCGTGCGCCGCGCAGATCGCCTTGACCGCCCTGACGTTCTCGACGCTGACCGGCTGGCCGCCGCCGCTGTTGCAGGTCAGCGTCAGGCAGACCAGCGGCACCTGCTCGCCCTTGTCCTTCAGCAGCGCCTCCAGCCTGGCGAGGTCCATGTTGCCCTTGAAGGGGTGCTCGCTGTCCCAGTCGTAGATCTCGTCGATCACCAGGTTGGCGCAGAGCGCCTGACGGTACTGCACGTGGGCCGCCGTGGTGTCGAAGTGGATGTTGTTGGGCACGATGTCGCCGGGTTTCAGGAAGTGGCTCATCAGGATCAGCTCGGCGCTGCGCCCCTGGTGGGTGGGCAGCACGTGCTCGAAGCCGAAGATGTCCTGCACCGCTTGCTCGAAGCGGTCGAAGCTGCCGCTGCCGGCGTAGGCCTCGTCGCCGATCATCAGCGCCGACCACTGGAAGTGGCTCATCGCGCCGGTGCCGCTGTCCGTCAGCAGGTCGATGAATACGTCGCGGCTCTTGAGGTTGAACAGGTTGAGCCGCGCCGCCTGCAGGGCCTGCTCCCGGGCCTCGCGGTCGATCAGGTTGATCGGGGCGACGGACTTGATGTAGAAGGGCTCGGGGCGCTTGGCGCCGCGCCAGTGAGGTTGATCGTCAGACATGGGGTTGGGTGCCTCCCTGTGGGAAACTCGACCCATCTATGATAGCAGCGGCGCTCAGTCGTCACTTGGCACGTCGACGATGGGCTGGTGGCCTTCCTCGCTGAAGTGGTCCAGCAGCGCGGCCTGAACCGCCTGCTGCTCGATGGCGAGCCCCAGCAGGATCACGTAGGCCGGCAGCACCAGCGGCATCACCGGCAGGGAGACCGCCAGGAAGATCATGGCGGTGCAGCCGTTGAAGAGCAGCGGTGTCAGGTCGTCGAGCAGGCGGCAGGCGTTGCCCCAGCGCAGGGCGGCGCGCAGCCGCTCCGGCTGCTGGCGCGCCAGGGCGAAGAACGCCCGCCAGTAGTCGCTGGCGTACTCGATGCGCTGGCTCAGCGTCAGCGGTTCGCCGGTCGCGCCGACCTTCAGCCACGGCACGCGATCCTGCAGCTCCTCGATGCGGCTCAGGCCCGCGTCGGAGACGACCAGTAGCGCCAGCCCGCTGTGCTTCAGCAGCTGCCAGGTGCGCTCGTACTGGCGCTTCCACCACCAGTCGATCAGCGCGGGCAGCGCCCAGAGCGGCCCGCCGACGACGGTGACCAGCAGCACGATCACCATGATGGTGGCGAAGAAGTTGTTGCGGAAGCTGCCGCCGTCGAACCACTCGCCGGGATTGCCGATCAGCGGCTCAAGCCACGGATCAAGGTAGACGAGCGGCATCATCACCAGCAGCGGCACCACCACGAAGCCGCCGAGGATCGCCGCCCCGTGGATGTTCTCGCGCCAGCTGGCGACGCCGAGTCGCTGCGCCGCGAGCTGTTCCCTGATTGCCACAGGGGGATTATAGGCGGGTGCGTCGAATACCCGTAGGGGCGAAGCCATGCGTCGCCCGC
>CAZSSB010000065.1:0-13663 GCA_964609245.1 uncultured Planctomycetales bacterium
CAGGTACTATTTCACTCCCCTCCCGGGGTGCTTTTCACCTTTCCCTCACGGTACTTGTTCACTATCGGTCGCTGGAGAGTATTTAGCCTTGCGGGATGGCCCCCGCAGATTCAGTCAGGGTTTCACGTGTCCCGACCTACTCAGGAACCGGGCCCACCCGTTCGGGTTTTCGCGTACAGGGCTGTCACCTTCTATGGCTGGACTTTCCAGACCAATTCCGCTAACCCTACTTGGGCTTGATGCCCGGCCCTACAACCCCGCAGATCCGAAGACCTGCGGTTTGGGCAATCTTCCCGTTTCGCTCGCCACTACTAAGGGAATCGAAGTTTCTTTCTTCTGTCCGGCTACTTAGATGTTTCAGTTCGCCGACTTCTCCCCCCTGGCTTATTATGCCCGAAGGCAACTTGGGCCAGGGGTGACGGGACATTACTCCCGCCGGGTTACCCCATTCGGAAATCCCCGGATCAACAGTTGTCGCACCTACCCGAGGCTTATCGCAGCTGACCACGTCCTTCATCGACTTCCAGCGCCAAGGCATCCACCATGTGCCCTTAGTATCTTGGCCACTTCACCTCTGTCTTCACTAGCTTGTCCAGAGCCCGGTCCCAGGGACCCGGCCCCGCGGGACGCACCCGAAGGTCGAGATGAAAGCAGATACATAAGTGCGAATATATGCGAGATACACTCGACATCACCTTTTCGCCCGTGGTTGGGAGACCACGGACTTGACGCGGCGGCCGGTAGGAGCAGCCACCACGCCCTTTCCACCAAGCACGGTTTTCAATGTTCCGGGCGATCTGGAATCGCCTCCCGGGAGCCCTGAGGCTACCCGTTTATCGGCGCCCACGAGCCGCGCTGCGGCACAAGACGCCTAAGCCCCAGAATTGGGGGGACGGAGATTATAGCACACCACCAACCCGCGTCAAGGGCTACCGAGATTGTACCGAAAACGCGCGCCCAATGTGCTATCCGCGCTCTAAATCAGCCCGGCCTGCCGCGGATGCCGGCCCAGCCAGGAGGCCCGGCCGCTGCTCATCTCCAGCACCGCGCCGACCAGCTCGGCGCGACCATCCGCGACCAGCCGCCTGATCTCGCCGCTGCTGCGCAGCAGCTCCTCGATCGAGAGCCAGACGTTCTCGCGGACCACCTGCGCCAGCAGCGCGTCGCCGCCCGCCGGCGAGCCCGACCCGCCCACGTTGTGCACCGCCTGCTGGATCTGGCGGGAGAGCCGCAGCATGTTGCCACTGAGGCTCTCGCCCCCCACCACGGCTCCCACCGCCCCGCAGCCAGTGTGGCCCAGCACCACGCACAGCGGGGTGCGGAGCACCGTCATCCCATACTCGGCCGAGGCGGTTTCGTTCGGGCCGCAGACGTTGCCCGCCACGCGCACCGTGAACAGCTCACCGAGGCCCTGGTCGAAGATCACCTCCGGCGGGCAGCGCGAGTCCGAGCAGCAGACCACGGTAGCAAACGGAGACTGCCCGTGGACGGCGGCGTCCTTGAGGCGCGCAAGCTCGGTGGCGCGCTCCAGCCGGCGATCCGTCGCGAAGCGATCGTTGCCCGTCATCAGGCGGTCAAGCGCCTCGAGCGGCTCCGGTTGCTGCACATCGCGGTCCATACCGTCGAGCATTCTAGGCGATGGTGGGATGCGGCGGATAAGCGGTAGCAGGGGGCTTCAGCCCCCTGACCTCAGAATCGCCGGGCTGAAGCCCGGCCTACCGGAGAGCAGGCGTCGCACCTGTTGGCAGCAATGTGGAAGGGGTCCCCGACCCCGTGTCCGAGAAAGGCTGAGATCGGCGGGGCGGGGACCCGCCGCCACGGGTCTGGGCGAAGCATGGCTTCGCCCCTACATCCCCTACTCCCAGTAGTCCACGTGCATGGCGGCTTTGACACGCTCGACGGTCTCGTTGCCTTCCTCGTTGCCGCGGCGCGTACCTTCACGCAGGATGTCCATCAGGTCGTCCGGACGCTGCTGCCAGTCCGCCCGGCGCTCGCGCATCGGGCTGAGCATCGCGCTGAGCTTGGCCATCAGGTTCTTCTTGCAGTCGACGCAGCCGATGCCGGCGCTGCGGCACAGCTCGGCGGTCTCGTCCACGGTGGGCACGCTGAGGCCCGCGTCCGCAATCGCGGGCTCCGTTTCGGCGTTGAACTGCTGGTGGTAGGCGAACACGTTGCAGATCTCGGGCCGGCCGGGGTCGTCGCGGCGGATGCGCTGCGGGTCGGTGACCGCCTTTCTCACCTTGTCCCAGATCTCGTCGTCCGAGTCGGAGAGGTACACCGCGTTGCCCAGGCTCTTGCTCATCTTGGCGTTGCCATCGAGGCCCTTGATGGTGCCGCCGCCGATCAGCGCCTGCGGAACCGTCAGGATGCGCCGGCGGCCGCCGTACTGCTTGTTCATCCGCCGCACGATCTCGCGCGTCAGCTCGATGTGGGGCACCTGGTCCTCGCCGACCGGCACCAGATGGGCGTTGACAAAGGTGATGTCGGCCGCCTGGCTGACGGGATAGCCGAGAAAGCCGTAGGACATGCTTGCCATCCCTCGGCTTCTTCTGCCCCGAATGACTAGATCACGAAAGGCCCGTGCCAACGTCGGGCTGACTTCAAGAGCCGCCAGCGGGTGGGACTCGTAGTCGTGCTTTGCGATTTCCTGCTGGACAGAGACATCTTCGAATCTCTGAAGCTCAGCCAGCAGCCCATATACGTGCCGATGGTGAAGCGTATCGAACGCGGCTTCAGGATGAGCCTCATGGAATGACTTGCGGAATCGGATGAGGGCTTTTCTACCCTCATCTCCCTCCAAGTACTCGTAGTACTTCTCCCTATCTGGTGCGATTATCGGTGGCGAGTCCAGATCCGCTGACTCTTCCTCCCCTTGGTCAAACCCGTACTGCTCTGCTTCAGCCTTCGTTGTTGGGTTTGCCCTGAGTAGACTCATCGGCGTAACGAGGCCATAGAGCACCGTCAGTTCGGCAATCGCCGGCACGTGGCTCTGGACGACGATCTTGGCCTTGGAGCCGTCGTCCTCGCCCCCGGTGTAGGGGTTCATGCCGATCGCCATGTAGTCCAGCGCGACGTCCAGCACGCTCTGCTTGAGTATCTCCGGCTTGTCCCAGTGCGTGGTCAGCGCCTGGACGTCCGCCATCAGGATGAAGGTGTCGTAGACGCCCTGGTACTTGACGCGGCTTCTGAGGCTGCCGACGTAGTGGCCCAGATGCAGCTTGCCCGTGGTGCGGTCGCCGGTCAGGATCCGCCGCTGGTGCTCCTGGCCGTCCTTGTCCGTGTAGGTCGGCTTCAGGTCCTCCTCACGCGCGACGGCCCCGCTGTCGGCCTTTGGTTTCTGCTCGGCGTCCATAGCCGTGGATTGTAACAGAGAAGCAGGCCCGAGAGTCGCCTACATGTAGTTGTCGTAGTAGCGGTCAAACCAGAAGAACGCAGCCCACAGCGCCACGGCAAAAGCAGCGCCCCAGACACAGCGCCACCAGACCTCCCTTGTGCCCAGCCGTTTTTCTTCCCGATACGATCGGGATACCCAGGAATTCAGAAAGCGGTCGCCGAAGATCCCCTCCAGCACACCCCCTATGAACAGGAAGTACCAGCGGCAAACCCACGCGCACGGGATGACCGCAGCCAGCATCAGTACGAGCATCCACCACCACAACGGTTCCATGCTTGCTGATTGTAGCGGCGAAAGCCGCTTCGGGCCAACGGCGATAGTAATCGCCTTACTCCAGCGGGTGGCGGCGCCGCAGCGCCATGCCGAGGGTGAAGCCGAGGAAGCTGAGCACCGCGATGGCCGGCGGATAGATGCCGGCACCCACCCAGATCGCGATGCGGCTCGTCGCCTCACCGCCCCCTACCAGCGGCTTGAGCAGCACGGCGCTCTGGTAGCGCGTCAGCAGCAGCTCTACGTTCAGGTCGAGGCGCAGGTGCCCGAAGAAGTACGCCAGGGCGAACCGGGCGTCGCCCAGCATGTCTCGTAGCGGCCCGGTCAGGCTGCCCGCGTATACCGCGTCGCCCTCCCGCACCGCCAGCACGGCGGCGCCCGCCAGCAGGAGCGTCAGCAGCAGCCCGGTAGCCAGGCGCAGCCGCGGCCTGGTCCAGCCGAGCGCCAGCGGCACGGCCAGGATGAGCAGCAGCACAGCGATGAACGGCCACGGATCGACGCCGGAGGTGAGCCGGTAGGGCCGCCGCAGCAGTTCGAACTCCGCGCGTTCGACCGAGTACCACAGCGCGACCGGCAGCGCGAGCAGCAGCGGAATGCGCAGACTGACCCAAGCTGCGATCTCACGCAGCAGCACCGCGAGGCTCAGCGGCAGCAGGGTCGCGGCCAGCACGTTCAGCCCGACGAACAGCACGCGCCAGCCCCAGGGATTAGGGAAGCTGGCGTAGTCCCAGTCCGGACGCAGGCTGTAGAGCGTGCCCTGCGAACCCGAGGTGTAGGCGTCGCCGAAGTACACCAGCAGCACGCCGTAGAGCGGCAGCGTCAGCAGCGCGCAGAGCAGCGGCACCGCGCAGACGTCGGCGGCGCGATGGAGAAAGAACTGCAGCGCGCTCAGCGGCGCCTGCCTGAGCTCCGCGTCGGTGTCGGCGCTTGCCGGCCGCAGCCACTGAAAGACCACGTGGACGATCGCGAAGGCGACGTACCAGCCGCAGAGCAGCATGGCCGCCCGCTGGAAGTCATCGTACTCCGCGCGAATGTCGAACGGCGTGAGGATCGCCCAGCAGGCGATCAGCAGCGGGCCGGCCACCCCGGCCACGATCCAGCCGCCGCTGCGCGCGAGGTGCTGGCGGGTACGCCGGCCGAGCAGCTCCCAGCTGACTTGAACGCCGCCCACCATTGGGCGCGATTGTACACGCCACCGACCTAAGCTGCTATGATGCAGCCGTGGCAGCAAACGTGCTCAGCCGCCGGTGGCTTCTGGCCTGGCTGATCGTGCTGGCCTACATGGCGGCGGCAGCCTGGTACGCGCGCGACCGCTCGCTGACCGGTCTCTCGTCTCAGCTCACGGCGCAGCTGCGCCCATATGCCGAGCAAGGCATCGAGAACCCGCCGGGGACCTACCCCAGCGACGACTACGTGTGGGATTGCCAGGGCCCGATGGTCTACCTGATCGAGCGCGGCTACCGCGACCCCGGGATGCTGCGGGTGATGCTGCTCTGCGAGGCCCGCCGCTGCTACGACCGGGTCTACCTATACGACCGCTGCCTGAACTGGGACCTGCGCACCCACCTGATCGAGGAGTGCCTGGGCGCTTTCCCCGACGACCCGCTGGTCCACTGGGCGGCGGGACGCTGCCTGCTGACCGGCGGGGAGTACGGACGGGCCGCCGACGAACTGCTCCGAGCGGAGCAGCTGGGCTTCGATGCGGAGGCCGCGGGCGTGTCGCCGGAGCATCTCGCGGGCCGCATCGAGGCGGCGCTGATCATGGCCGGCTGCATGGAGGACGCGATCGGCTGGCGGCGGCTGCGGTGCGAGGTGAGCGCGCTCAGCGCCGACGCGCGGTTCAGCTACGCTGAACTGCTGACCGAGCTGGAGCGGTACAGCGCCTCCGACACCGTGATCGCGGAGTGGCGGGCCGCTTTGGGCGACGACTTCCGGCAGCACACCCTGGGGCTGCGCAACGCCTGGTGGCGAGGCGACCTGGACGAGTTCCAGCGTCGGGCCTGGGTGGCGGCGGAGGCTGTTGACGACTTCGTGCTGCTGGACTGGGCGGGCACCCGGCTGGCCTTGCTCAACGGGGACGACGGCTTCGCCAGGGAGATCGCCGGCGATCGATATGAGATGTACTGCCGCGCCAGGGCCGAGACCTACGCGCAAACGGGCCGCGCACAGCTGCTGCTGGAGCTGCGGAACGAAGCTGAGCGTCAGGAAAAGCTGCGGGACGAAGCAGTGACCGCCGGTGAGTCCTGGGACCGGCGCAGCGCGGCCAGTCACAAGCTGGGCATCATCGAGGCCAACGTGCTGCGCGCCTACCTGCTGACCGGGCAGTGGGACGCGGCGCTGGCCATCGTGGATCAGCCGAGGTGGGAGGGCTACGCCCCGGAGCTCACCGGCACATACGACTTCGCCCGCACCGTTATCGAGCTGTCGGGACTTCACGACTTCGCCATGGATTGGCAGCAGTACATCGTGCGTGACCGACTACCGATGCTGTTGAACTCCCGGGTTTTCGCCGACGCTGCCGCAGACGGCGGACACGACCCCGAGGCCGCGCGCCGGCTGGTGCTCAGCGAACTGACAGTCGAGCGCGGCACGTATCACGACTGCTCGAACGGCGAACTGGACTGGTAGGGAAAGCGACCGCGGCAGGATTCGAACCTGCGACCTTCTGCTCCGGAGGCAGATGCTCTATCCCCTGAGCTACGCGGCCACGGCCAGTCAATATACCATGGAAGCAAGCTGGGGCCGGCGGCGCTAGGCGGCCGGGTTGGTGTCTTCCAGCTTGTGCCGGGCCGGCGAGTAGGAGATGTCCAGCGGGCGGTCGACGTAGAGCTCGCGCTGCTCGTAGAGGTCCACCGTGCGCGGCTGCGCCAGCCGCTCGCCCTCCGCGTCGAACACCACGCGAATCACCGGCAGCGACAGCGCGTTGGAGTTGACGCGGCTGACCACGCCGATCTCGCCGTTGCTCAGCAGCACGAAGGTGCCGACCGGGAAGCGGCCGATGCCGCGCAGGAAGTGGTTGACGATCCGCGTGTTGAACTGGATGCCGGAGCCGCGAATCAGGATCGAGACCGCGCGGTGCACGTCCATCTTCGGACAGTAGGCCCGGTCGGTGGTCACGGCGTCGAACACGTCGCAGACCGCCGACACCATGTCGAAGAACGACTGCTGGCCCTCGGTCAGGCCGCGGGTGTAGCCGGTGCCGTTGACCCGCTCGTGGTGGTTGAGGATCAGGTCCTTGCTCAGCGGGGCCATGTCGCCGTTGCCCTTGACCAGGTTGTGGCCGTAGACGACGTGGCGCTTCATCACCAGGAACTCCTCATCGGTCAGCCCGGCGGGCTTGTTGAGGATCTTGAGGTCGATCTTGCTCTTGCCGATGTCGTGCAGCAGCAGCCCGACGCCGAAGTCGTTCAACTCCTGCTCGTTGGAGATGTAGTCGCGGAACAGGGTGATACCCAGCACGCAGACGTTGACGCTGTGATAGTACGTGTACTCGTCGTACTGCCGCAGGTCGTGGAGCTTGAACGCCGAGGACTCCAGCGAACTGACGCGATTGATCAGGGTGGTGGCCAGCTCCGAGACGCTGGCCAGATCCAGCTTGGTCAGGTAACGGCAGGATTCGAAGATCTCGCGGACCTTGCGCGTGGCGATCTGCCGTGCCTCTTCCGTCAGGTCCTCGGTCACACCGGCTTCCAGCGCCAGCGCCGCGGCATCGGGCTTGATCTTCTTCTCCAGCAGCTCCTGCAGCTGCTGGTCGGGGGCCGGCACGGTGATCCGCTCGCGGGAGAAGCGCAGCTGGCGCGGCTCGATGTCCGCCAGCTTCTTGACCAGGGCGTCGGTGATCAGATGACCGCGCGTCGCGATCGGCTGCTCGCCCACGTAGATATCGACGTCCAGCGGCTGGCCGACGCGCTCACCGATCAGCGCCAGTTGCTCTTCCGTCGTCAGTCCCTCGTTGTCCATACCTATGTCAATACCGCGCGTCAACGGCGGTTTATGCTCCGGTGGTACGATCTACTTGTGACTCCTGCATACCGTGTGCTCACGGGGCCCACGGCCGCCGGCAAGACAGCCTGGCTGCTTACGCGCGCGTCCTCCCGCCCGCAACTGGTCATCTCCGCCGATTCCCGTCAGGTCTACCTTCACATGGATATCGGAACCGGCAAACCGACGCCCTCCGAGCAACAGATGTTACCACACTGCGGCCTCGATTGCTTGGAACCTGGAATGAAATATAGCGTATACCAATTTATGCAGATCGCAGTCCGCGTGCTCGCCGACGGGGCCGCCGAGGGCCGCACGATCTGGGTCTGCGGAGGCAGCGGGCTGTACATCCGGGCGCTGCTGGAGGGGCTCAGTCTGGGCGGCAAGCCACGGCCGCGGCTGCGCGAGGCGCTGGCCCAGAAGCTGGAGAGAGAGTCGCCGCGCGAGGTCGCGACGGCGCTTGAGCTGGAGCTGACTGACCCGGACAACCCCGTCCGCGTCGTACGCGCGGCCGAGCACGCCTGCGCCGATCCTGGCCGGGCAACGGAAATCTACGGGTGGGCCGGCCTGCCCGCTGAGGCCGCCGGCCTGGACGCGGACGGCACGGACGGCGCCGAGGGCTGGCGGGCGGAGCTGGCGCGCTGGCGGTGCACCGGTATCGCGGTGCTGGATCCGGGGCGCGACGAACTTGCCCGCCTGATCGAGCGGCGCGTCAGCGCCATGTTCGACAGTGGGCTGCCCGACGAGGTGCGCCGGCTCAGGCAGCTCGGCTACGGCGAGGCGGACGTGGTGCGCGACGGGATCGGCTACCGCGAGGCCGGCCAGCTGCTCGACGGCGAACTGAGCCTGCCCGAGGCGGTCGAGCGCACGGTGGTCCGCACGCGGCAGTACGCCAAGCGCCAGCGGACGTACTTCGCGGGCCGGCACTGGCCGGTGCTCGGACCCGACGAACTGGCGGGCTGGGCGGAGCGAACGGCGACCCGGCCCGGCTGAGGCGGGCTAGGGCTCCTCGCTCAGTCCGAAGATGAAGCGCAGAGTCCGCCCCAGCGAGTGGCGCCGGGGGGGTTCCTCCTCCCCTTCGTTGATCCGCTCGCTGATCTGCTGCCAGAAGCGGATCGGCCGCAGAAACAACGCCGCGGCGATCAGCCCCAGCAGGTACATGATCAGCAGCGACTGGAAGTGGAACCAGATGATGCCACCGGTGTTGATCGCCTGGAGCAGCAGCAGGATGCCGCCGATGGTGCCCGCGACGATCATCACGATCAGCAGCCACCACAGCGAGCGCCAGGCCAGCATCCGCTGCCGGTAACCGGACACCACGCGGGCGCTGGTGCCGAACAGGCCCCCGTCCACCTCCACGCGCTGCTTCTCGTCGGCCACGAACAGCAGCGACGCCAGGATTTCGTCGCCGGGCCCCAGGCGGTCGAACTCGATCTTGCAGTACACGCTGTTGCCCAGAAACAGCGGGCTGAGCACGACGCGCGCCTTGTCGCTGATCAGGCGGTTGAAGCCGATGTAGCGGCAGCCCTCCTTGCCGACGATGAAGTGCTGCTTGTCGGGGTTGTCGCCGCTGACGACGTCCTCGCGGCCGCTGTTGCGCAGGCTTAAGTAAGTGGCCCACAGCCAGCGCGGCTCGGTGCCCTTGTAGGTCACGCGCAGCGGGATGTTCTTGTTGCTGAACTCCGAGATGTCGATGAACTCGGTGTGCAGGTCCCAGGTGACGCACTTGCGCCGCCGGCCCACCCCGATTACGTAGCCGATCAGCCAGACCGCGACCACCGAGACGCTGATCGCGTAGATCGTCAGCCAAAAGCCGAAGGTCGGACCGATCAGCAGCTCTGGACTGCCCATGCGTTTATCCTACACGATGGCGGGTCAGCGCAGCTCGAAGGTGGTCAGCGTATTGGGCTCGCCAATCATGTAGAACCACGGCCAGCCACTGCGCCGGATGCCGACGTTGAGCCCCAGTTCCTCGCCGGGCTTGGCCGCCAGCTCGGGCAGCAGCGCCCGCGGCAGCGTCAGGATGCAGCCGTGGGCGTAGTGCGCGGCGGGGGTGTGAGGCGACAGCGGAATCTCGTCGATGTTGAGGGCCTCGCCGTCGGCCCGCGGCCATTCGGTGGCGCTGCCCGCGTCGTGGCGGTAGCAGGACTCGATGCCGTCGGCGCCGAGGATGAACTGGTAGTTGTCCGTGCCCGTGAACCAGCCGTCGTTGTCGAGATCCAGCATCAGCTTCAGCTCGTAGTCCAGTTCGGCCAGCTCGGGGCTGCCCCAGCTGAGCGCGATCGTCAGGCTGCCGTCCTGCCGCTCCTCCTCCCAGTCGCGCTGCTCCAGGTAGCTGAGCTCGATGCCCAGGTCGAGACCGTCGGGCGAGTTAGTGAAGGCCACGCCGACGGTGGCCGGCTCGCCCTCCGGCTGCGCCTGGGGGATGTACGCCGGCAGCGGCAGCATCGGCCGCGGATCCAGCCCGTCGCTGATGCCGTCGCGGTCGGTGTCGCGCGCCAGCGGATCGCAGAGCGCCAGCGCTGGATAGAGCCGCTCGCCGTGGCCGTGGCGGTTGCCGTTCGAGGCCAGCAGCTCCACGTAGTCATCAAGGCCGTCGCCGTCGGCGTCCGGCGCGGCCTGGTCCGGGTCGACGTCGAGCCCGCGGCCCAGCAGCCACTCGTCGGCGTCGGGCACGTGGTCGCCGTCGGCGTCGCCGTAGCTCCGCAGCTCGCCCCAGGCGAGGTCGTGCCAGTCGGCCTCCGGAATGCGCCGGAGGATATAGCTGTTGGCGTCAAAGTGCTCGCCGAAACGCGCGGTGTTGCCCTCCAGCGGCGCGAGGTGGTTGAACCAGACCTCGGGGTGGCCGCTCTCGTGGAACAGGCTGTCGAGCTGGTGGCCGAACTCGTGCACCAGCAGCCAGTCGCTGCCGCAGGCGTTGTCCGCTGTACAGGCCGCCCACCACGACCAGCCGCACTTGCCCTCCTCGGCACTGGCGCCCCAGGTCCAGCCCCCGCCGCCCGTGATGCGCCTGAGGTCGTCCGTGTCCTCGTCGTAAGCGTAGAGCACCATCACCTGCATCAGCCCGTCGTAGCGCTCGCGCGCGTCCTGGTAGTACGGATGGTCGACGGGCCGGTACCAGGGCGGCTCGGGGTCGGCGATCGTGCTGCGCAGCCGCGGCTCGAAGTCGGCGATCCATTCCAGGTCCAGGGCGCAGTTGAAGCGCGAGTTGCGCCAGTAGAAGCGCGCCGCCTCGTCCAGCTCGTACTTGACGCGGCCCAGCTCGGCCTGCATCGCCTCGGCGCTCAGCTCGGGCCGCGCCGCCATCGCGGCCAGCCAGTCAGCGGCCTCGCCCGGGAGCGGACTCTCACCGTCGGCGTCCGTTAGGTCGTGGAGCACAGCGGCGTGGTAGTAGACGCCGATCTTAAGCGCGCGGTAGTCGCTATCGGCCGGGCCCAGCCAGTTGGTCGGCCACTCGCAGGCCAGCGCGCCCGGGCTCAGCAGCAGCAGGGCCAGCGCGCCGCAGATAATCAGTGTTCGCATCGGCCCATTCTAAACCCCGCGCGGCGAAACCCGTCACAGGCTAAGATTCACTGCGATGGCTGCTCGGGACTTCGGCGATCGGCGGCACGGCTGGGACGGCCGGCGCTGGTCTGCGCCGCTCTGCTGGGGCTTTGGCGCGGTGCTGATCCTCGCCGTGGCGCTCAACCTGTGGGTCAACCCCTTCCGTCTTTACTGGTCCGACTCCTTCGAACCCGCCGAGACCAACATGCGCGAGCAGAAGCATCTGATGGTGCAGGGCATGGCCGAAAAGCCTGACACGCTGATCATCGGCAGCTCGCGTGTGATGACGATGCCGCCCGGCGAGGTGGAGCGCTACCTGCCCGGCGAGTGCTTCAACTACGGGATGAAGAGCGCGATGGCGGAGAGCTACTTCGCCGCGCTGAGGCTGCTGGTGGAGGACGAGGGCGCGCCGGTGCGCCACCTGATCCTGGGCATCGACTACGAGGCGCTGCACCCCGGCCTGCCGACGATGTACGAAGCGCGCTACTACGAGCCGTTCCGCCGCTATCTGGCCTGCGACTCGTCGCCGTCGCGGGCGGCCGAGGCGCTGCTGCGCCTGCTCTCGCTGGAGCAGACCGAGGAGTCGCTGAACGTACTGCGCCGCTCGCTTAAGCGCACGGCCGGGCGGCCCAAGCTTGAGCTGGCCGGCGACGGCCAGGCGCTGCAGGTCGCCCGCGAGGAGGCGATCGCCGCCGGCCGCTTCGACCTTCAGCGCATCCTGGCGGCCCGCGCCCGCAAGTACCCGCTGCGAAGTCTGCACCTGGCCAGCTTCTCGGAGCCCTCCCCGCGGCGGCTTGAGTGCCTGGACGAGCTGCTCACCTACTGCGACGAACGTAGCATCACAGTCCACGCCTACCTGACGCCCGTGCACCCCAGCCAGTGGCAGGTGCTGCAGGGGCTTGAGGACGCGCAGGTCCTGCCGGAGGTCCGGCGCGCGCTCAATGAGCTGTTTCAGCGCCACGGGCTGGCCTTGCGCGACTTCTCGCACATCGAGGCCTTCGGCGGCGATCCGCTGCTGTTCTACGACGAGATCCATATGCAGCCGGCCAACCAGGTGCGCCTGCTCCGGGCACTGCTGGGCGGGGAGAGGTAGCGAACGATGCTGTTCCACAGCCAGGTGTTCATCTTCCTGTTCGCCCCGCTCGCGATCACCCTCTACTGGCTGCTGCCGAAGCGCCTGCGCCTGGGATGGCTGGCGCTGGCCAGCTACTTCTTCTACGGCTGGTGGGACTGGCGCTTCTGCTTCGTGATGCTGCTGACCACCTTCGTGGACTTCATCTGCGGCCAGAAGATCGGCGCCGCGACCAGCGCACGCGCGCGCAAGGGCTGGCTGGCGCTGTCGCTGCTCGTGGACCTCGGCCTGCTGGGCTTCTTCAAGTACGCGGCGTTTACCGCCGGCACCGTCAACGCGCTGCTGGAGGCGGCGGGCGGCGCGCCGCGGCTGCCGCTGCTGGAGATCGTGCTGCCCGTCGGGATCAGCTTCTATACGTTCCAGTCGCTGTCCTACACCATCGATGTCTACAACGGCCGGGTCAAGCCCACCCGAAGCTTCATCCACTACATGGCGTTCGTCTCGCTGTTCCCGCAGCTGGTGGCGGGCCCGATCGTGCGCTACAAGCAGCTGGGCGGCCAACTGCTCAGCCTGCCGGAGCGGCTGACCAGCCGCAACCTCAGCCTGGGGCTGACCTTCTTCGCCGCCGGGCTGGTCAAGAAGGTGCTGATCGCCGACCGCCTGGCCTACTTCACGGACCAGCTGTGGCTCGACTGGCGGCACCTGCTGCCCGCCGAGGCCTGGTCGGCGGCGCTGGGCTTCAGCCTGCAGCTCTACTTCGACTTCGCGGGCTACTCGCTGATGGCGATCGGCCTGGGCTATCTCTTAGGCCTCAGCCTGCCGCAGAACTTCAACTCGCCGTATCGCGCCAGCGACGTCGCCGACTTCTGGCGGCGCTGGCACATTAGCCTCAGCACCTGGCTGCGCGACTACCTGTTTCTCCGCATCGGCGGCCTGACGGTGCGCGGGCGCTGGCCGGCACTGGTGCTGACGATGCTGCTGACCGGCCTGTGGCACGGCGCGGCCTGGACCTTCGTGCTCTGGGGCGGCTACCACGGCCTGCTGCTGCTGGTCCACCATGGCCTCAGGCACTTCGGCATCAAATGGCGCGGCGGCTGGACGGGCTCCTTCGGCACGCTGCTGCTGGTGATCCTGGGCTGGGTGCTGTTCCGCGCCGAGACGCTCCCCAGCGCAATGCACGTGCTGAAATCGATGCTCAGCCTCGGCGGCCTGGGCCTCGGCGGGGCGGTGGCCCCGGCCTTCATCGCGATCATCGTTCTCGCCCTGCTGTGGGCCATCTTTGCGCCGAACCTCTACGAGCTGATCCACGTGCGGCAGGCACAGCCCCGCACCTGGGCCCTGGCGTGCTTAGGCGTGCTGGCGGCGGTCTGCGTGATGCTGGCCAGCGAATCCGGCCCGTTCCT
>CAZSSB010000066.1:0-12511 GCA_964609245.1 uncultured Planctomycetales bacterium
GGCTTCCCGGCCCAGGCCCCGCAGGGGCTGCTGGCGGGCGAGAAGCCGGGCCAGACGGACACGGACCGCGAAGGCCGGGACACCGAGCGCATCTCGGCGGTCAAGAGGGCCGCGAAGCAGCACGGTGTCGAGCTCGACACCGATGGCAAGGGAGGTGAGCAGTAATGGACGATCGAATCCTTTACCCGTTCATCTGTGACGGCTCCTCGACCGAGGTCTACCCCTACCGCGCCGTCCAGTTCGGCGCGACCGCCGGTGAAGTCGACCCCCCCTCCGCCGCCAAGGCCAACTGCTGCGGCGTGATCCAGGAGGGCAGCGACCGCGCCGGCAAGCACGTCGACGTCTGCATCAAGGGCAAGACCCACGTCGAGGCCAACAGCGCGATCAGCATCGGCGACCGCCTCAGAGCGGCGGCCACTACCGGCCGCGTCGAGAAGGCGGCCGCGTCGTATACCACGGTGCTGAGCGGCGCCAACAACGACCTGGTCTGGACCGCGATCGGCCAGTTCCAGGGCGTGCTGGGTAACTCGATCAGCATCGCCTACGTCGATCCGTCCGGCGCCAGCCAGGCGCTGGCGGTGACGGTCACCGGCAACGCGATCAGCGTCAGCCTCGCAACCGACACCAGCAGTGCGATCACCAGCACCGCGGCCCAGGTCGAGGCGGCCGTGGAGGCCCACGCCGTCGCCGGCCTGATGGTCAGCGCCGCCAATTCCGGCAGCGACTCCGGCGCCGGAGTCGTGACCGCCCTGAGCGCAACCCACCTCAGCGGCGGCGAGGGCGACTTCGGCACCGCCCTCAGCGCGGCCACCGCCCAGACCGAGATCATCACGATGGAGGTGGACTAAGCCATGGCTACCGAGATTTTTGAGCAGAGCAACGTCCACGTCGACGTGGATCTGACCAACTTCGCGGTCGGCTACGGCTCCAACATCCCCGGCTTCGTCGCCGACAGGGTGATGCCGGCCGTCCCGGTCGCCAAGCAGAGCGACGAGTACCTGCAGTTCGGTGCCGAGCACCGCATCCCCGACACCGACGTCCAGGGCGACAAGAGCGCCCCGCACGAGGTCGAGCAGAGCTTCGAGCGCAAGTCCTACACCTGCGAGCGGCACGCCCTGACGGAGTTCATCCCCGACAGCTGGCGCGCCAACGCCGATGACGCCGTGTCCCGAGCCCTGGAGGACACCGCCAAGGTGGCGTTCCTCAAGGAGAAGGTGCTCCTGAACAGGGAGCTGACCGTCAAGGGGCTGCTGGCCACCAGCGGCAGCTACGACAGCGACCTCTATGAGAACATGGACACCGTCGCCAACCGGAATTTCGACGACAGCTCCGGGCCCGGCGCGCTCAAGACCCTGCTCAGCTTCATTGAGGCCGTCGAGGGCAAGTGCGGCATGGCGCCCGATACCATGCTGGTGAGCTCCGACGCCTGGGTCTACCTGAGCTGCGACAGCGCCTTCTTCGGCGGCGGAGCAGTCAACGTGGCGCTGACCGCCGAGGCACTGGCCGACATCCTCGGCCTGCGCCAGGTGCTCAAAGTCGGCACACGCTACGCCGACCAGAAGCGCAAAGCCGGCGGGGCCGTGACGCTCAGCCGGTTGTGGACCAGCAACTGCGTCTGGCTGACGTACAGCCCGCAGGCGCAGACGATGCTCGATCCCAGCATCGGCAAGACGTTCAAGTGGAACGCCCCCGGCTACCAGAACGGCGAGATCGTGCGGACCATCCGCGACGAGCGCCCCGGCGACGGCGGCACCTGGATCGAGTACAAGCAGTTCTACGTGCCGAAGCTGACCTTCCTGGACAGCTCCAGCAAGATCATCAGCGGCGCGTTCCTCGCCAACGTCTACGACGCGATCTAGGAGGGTCGAGAGAGACACGTGGCCAGCTACTGCACAATCGCGGATCTGGAGCTGGAGATGGACCCGACGCTGCTGGCGGGTCTGGCGGACGACCGCGCGGCCGAGGTCCCGGACCTCACCCACGCGGACACCATCGCCGTGATCAACCGGCACATCGAGGACCAGTCCAACCGCGTGCGGGCCGCGCTGCTGGGGCGCGTCGACCTGACCGACAGCCAGGTGCTGGCCGACTGCCGGCGCCTGACGGTGGACCTGGTGGTGGCGAGCCTCCATGCCCGCCGCTACCAGTTCCCGTCCGAGGTCACCAGCCGCGCCAAAGCCGCCCGCGACGAGCTCAAGGCAATCCGCGAGGGCCAGCTCAGCACTGGCACGACGGAGCAGAAGCAGCTGCTGGCCGCGTCCACCACGGAGGACCGGACGCCGACGTTCGCCCCGGACAGCGATGGGGACGACCCCTCGTTCATGGAGGGCTTCTGATGGCGGGCGTCGGCGTCAGACTCCACATCGGCGAGGCCAGGCAGCAGCTGGCTCGCATGATCCTCTGGGCTAAAGATCCGCGCCCGCTGCTGCGGGCGATCGGCGAGTACGGGGTCAGCCTGGCCGTCAAACGCTTCGAGCAGGGAGGCCCCGGCTGGCCGCGCAAGAACCCGTACTTCGCCGAGCTGGAAAAACGCACCCACGGCAGCGGCACCAAGCCCCTGGAGTTCCGTGGCAAGCTGCGCCAGAGCATCACCTTCGACGTCCAGGAACCAGACAGCGTCCGCGTCGGCTCGCCGCTGAAGTACGCCGCCACCCACCAGTTCGGCTCCGACGGACCCCGCACCTTCTACCTGCACATCAAGCCCGACCTGGTCACGGGCAAGCGCGGCAAGCCGGTGCCCGAGCGGGACCAGTACGGCCGGATCCTCGGCCGCATCGTCACCCCCAAGGCCGGCGAGGACCCGGCCGCCGGCGTCAAGCGCCAGCTGATCAGCATCGAGATCGAGGAGCGCCCGTTCCTGGTCGAGCCCACGGACGACGAGTGGGACAGCATCGCCCGCATGATCGAGGACTACCTGTTCTTCGGGAGGGCGGCGTGACGGCCATCACCTATACCTCGGAAATGGCACTGCTGATGCAGGGCCTGAAGACGCTGCTGGCGGCCTGGACCAACTCGGACAATGACACCATGCTGCCCGGCGGCGTGCAGATCGCCCTGGTGGAGCCGGTGATCCCCAAGACGCCGGCCGCCTGGCTGACCCCCCACCGCCAGCGCGACCTGAAGGGCGACACCACCGCCGCGGTGGATCTGGTGCTCTACGGCAGGCCCGGCAAGGCCGAGGACACCGCCCTCGCAATCTGCGATCTGGTCCAGGCCTGCCGCGACTTCCTGGCGCTCCGGGACGACCGCCTGGCCGAAGGCGTCGACACCCTCAGCATCTTCGAGACTGACTTCGGCGTGCGCTCGGCGGACGGCGAGCCGGACTCCCAGACCGTGAATCCCTACGTGGTTCTCACCATTCAACCCATCTGGCTGGAGGACTAAGCCAATGGCCGAGAAGAAGACCGACAAGCCCAGGCAGCCTGCCGCGCAGGCAGGCACCAGCAGGAAGGAGGCCGGCGCGGTGAAGCTGACCGAGTGCGAAGCGCTGAAACCCTTCTGCCACGACGGGCGCATGTTCTACCCGGAGCGCCAGGAGAAGCTCAAAGGCGCCGCGGGCACGAAAACCATCCCCGCCGACCGGCTGCGGCTGGACCCCGTCTGGCTGAAGCTGCACACCCAGGCGGGCAACGTCAAGGAGGTGGAGTGAGATGGGCTCAGTCGAGACCTACCGCAACAAGCTCTTCATCCCCAAGCGCGACTATCAGGGCTACGTCGTCCACGCCGACGGCGAGCTCGACTTCGGCCGCTGGTACAACGTCGGCGCCCGCAAGCAGGTCACCACCGACGACCTCAGCGAGGTCCACGGCGGGCGCAACATCGTGGTGCTCAGTGAGGTCACCGACGAGCGCGTGATGCTCTCGGGCGGGATCCGCGAGGTGCAGGCCACCGAAGCCCAGGTGATCCTGCACGGCGACATGGCCGCGCCCACCGTCACCGCATACACCCGCATGCGGTGCAAGAAGCTGTTCGGACGTCAGCTCTACGACACCGACCTCTACCGCTTCCCACTGCGCTACGGCATCCCCCAGGCGTTCAACACCACGTACTTCCCGGCCCCGACCAGCGTCAGCGGCTCCGCCAGCGGCTCGGGCACCATCGGCGACGACACGTACTACGCCTGGGTCGTCCCGTACTACCGGAACTTCGACCCGGTCTACGGCTCGGCCGCCAGCGGCTTCACCGTTGCCAACTGGACCAACCTGCTCCGCACCCGCGATTTCATCTTCGGCACCCCGTCCGCAAGCGACGAGGTGGTGATGGCCAGCGGGCCGCAGGGCATGGAGGTCACCTGGACGGAACCCAGCCCCGGCGACCTCTACGGCCGCCCCACGGGCTACGTGGTGGTCCTCGGGACCGTCGACGACATCACGGACAGCTCCAGCAAGATCTACGCGATCGCCGCCTACGGAACGGCCACCGCGACGATCACCGCCCTGGCCACCGGCGCCGCCGCCTTCGGCACCACGCCGGCGGTGGGCGACCTCTACCTGCTCCAGACCTGCACCGTGGTCGCGGACACCCGCGTCTGGACCAGCGAGGTCGAGGGCACGGACTGGACCTGGGACGGCGAGGTGGGTACCGCGGTGCGCATCGCGGGCGGCGACGTCAGCGACGGCATGCCGACCCGCCTGATCTACTGGGCTCGCCAGCCCGCCACTACCAGCATCGACGTCGGCGCCGGCGCGGTCAGTAGCAGCTACCACCACGTGCGGCTGGAGAACTGGCGCGCCGACGGCACGGATCCCGATACGCGAATGGCGCGCGGGATCATCGTCGACCTGCCGCGGGTCAACCTGGCCGGCCTCAACATCGACCTGCTCAGCCAGAACCCCGACGGCTTCCACCGGCCACTGACGTTCAACGACCTGCTGGCGGAGTACGACACCGCCTCGGGCTACACCGCCCGCGTCTACAGCGTCGCGCATGAGCATCTCAACATGCTCGACTACATGAGCGACGACATCAGCGCCGCCGCGGCCTAGAACGCAGCGGACTTGAGCCCGGGGGCGGCCCGTCCGCCCCCGGGCACCGAATCAAGGAGAGACAATGCCTGACGATAATCCCGCCCTGGGCGGGACCGAAGCCCCGAGCGTACCGGCCGACCAGCTCGCACAGCTGCTGGTGGAGGAGACCATCGAGGATGCCGCCGCCGAGATCCGCGGCTACCAGCCCCACAAGGTCGACTTCGGCTACAAGACCGCCGACGGCGATCCGCGCAAGGTCACCATCGGCAAGCTGCCCGGTGACAAGTTCGCCGGGGGTCTGGCCCGCTTCGCCGGCCAGCTGGCCCCCGCGATCACCATCGTGTGGAAGCAGCACCAGCAGGGCGGCAGCATGCTCGACGTCGCCGTGCAGCTGATCCAGGCCCTGGCCGAGGGCGCCCCCGAGGCGGTGATCTGGCTGGCGGACAACGCCTCCAACCTGCGCGACGTCGACCCCGACCCCGCCTGGGACGTGATCATGCTGGTGGCCGCCGACGCCATCCTCCAGAACTTCATGAAGAACGGAGCAGTACGCGTTTTTTTCGGCGTCGGGCAGTCCGCCGTGCTGAGCGCAGCCGCCGAGACCGCCGCCGCGCAGCCGCCGACGCCGCCGACCGCGGCGAGTGGCTGATCGACTATGCGCCCCAGAGCGCCACGCTGGAGGAACTGCTGATGGTGGCCCTGCCGATGGCCAGACAGCTGGGGATGCCCGAGCCCCCGAGCTACGAGCAGCTGCTGCTGGCCGCCGCCCACGCTGAGCACCGGATGGTGATGGACCAGCTCAGCGGCCAGCTGGCCAGCCTGCGCGCCGGCGCCCCCCCCGAACCGCGCGAGGGCGACGACGAGGGCGCCAAAGCCCGGGCCGACTGGGATAACGCCCTGTATCGCGGCCAGCTGATGGTCGTCCGCGAGGACTGCTGCTTCCACCTGCCCCTCGACCATGAGTACGGCGAGCGGCTGGATCCGCCCGAGGTGGAACACTGGATCGCGGCCCCCGGCGTGACCCCCGACGAGCCCCGCCTGCAGGAGGCCACGCTGTGAAGAACCTCCAGGTCTGGATTGAGTATCTCCAGAAGGGCCTCGGCACCGTCGAAACCGGTATGCAGCGGCTCGACCAGGGGATGCGCAACGCCGGCCGGGCCGCCGAGGAGTGGGACCGCAAGCTGCAGCAGGTCGACCAGACGCTGGGACGCCTGCAGCGCACCACCGCCATCGTGGCCGGCGCGGGCTGGGCGGGACTCGGCCTGCTGGTGACCAAGGGCATCCAGGCGATCGACGAGGTCAACTCGCTCTACGACAACACCCAGACGCTGCTGAAGAACGCCGAGGCCACCCAGGAGCTGATCCAGCGGATCATCCGCCTGTCCGTGAAGACCCCGTTCGAGCCGACGGAGCTGCAGGACGCCGCCACCTCCGTCCTCGGCTATGACAAAGCGCTCAAGGACCTGATCGCCACCGGCAACAGCGGCGCGATGGAACAACTGCTGGAACGGCTCACCGTCTACGGCGACATCGCCGCCGCCAAGGAGAGCACCGGCGTCGGGATCATGGAGGTGATCAACGCGCTGGAGAAGCTGCGGGTCACCGGCCAGTGGGAAACGGAGCAGCTGGCGCGCGTCGGCCTGACCCTGCCGATGGTCAGCGATGTGCTCGGCCTCGACAGCCAGGGGCGCCTGCTCGGCACCCCCCAACAGAAGTGGGAAGCGGGGATGGTCGCGCTGGAGGAGATGTTCGGCGGCGGGATGGAGAAGCTCGCCAAGCGGATCAGGGGCAAGCTCTCCACCCTGCGCGGCAACATCACCCTGGCCTTCGCCGAGCTCGGTGACGAACTGGTGGACGGTGTCGGCCGCGTGCTGGACTGGATGAACGAGAAGCTGGCCGCCGCGCTGAACAAGGGCAGCCCGCTCAACCGCGCCATCCGCGGCATCGGCCAGCTGATCAACGAGGAGTTCGGCCCCTGGATCGACAGGGCGCTGGAGAAGGGCGAGCAACTAATCGACCTGCTGGAACGCGACCCGCAGGTGCTAGTCAACGCGATGCGCACCTTCATCAGCATCCTCAAGGACCTGACCGCCGCCGTGATCGTGCTGACCGGCGCGCGGGCGCTGCTGGGCCTGCTGATGATCCTCGCCCAGCTGGGGGCGATCCTGCTGGGGGGCGGCATCGGCGGCCTGGTGTTCGCCGTCGCCGGCACCATCGGGCTGATCGCGCTGTTCCGGCAACTGCGCGGCGCGATGGACAACGTGGGTTCGATCCTGCCCGGCCTGAGCAGCGGCCTCGGCGAGACCGCTGCTCAGGCCGGCGCGGCCGACAGCGCGACCGCCGGCTTCGACTCCACGCTCGGCAGCCTGTCGCAGACACTGGGCCCGCTGCCCGACCAGCTGGCCGTGCTCTGGGAGCAGCTCAGCAAGATCGCCAACATCGAGATCGGTGACACGGAGTTCTGGGACTACCTCCTGACCGGTGGCAAGGACATCGACCTCAATCGCTTCGTGGGCGTTACCGGCGCCTTCGGTGGGGAGAAGCTCCGGCTCGACAGCGGCGACGACGTGAGCTTCTTCGGGCTGATCTCGATGATCGGCAGCGGCGGCCGGCCGCAGTATCAAGGCCAGCCGGTGAGCCCCTACGGGCAGTATGGCATCGACTTCTTCACCGCCCTGGGCCAGCAGCTGACGCAGGAGCAGGCCATCGAAGGTGGCCCCGACACCCGGGTCTTCGGCCCGTACAGCACCCCCGCGGAGTACGCTGCTGCCGGCCAGACCGCCGAGCAGGCCCGCCAGCGCTGGGTCGAGTCGCTCAATGATCCCCAGGCCTGGGCCGACGCCCGCCAGCAGGGCGAGGACGCCGTCGAGGCCGTGACCGGTGCCACCACCAACACCTGCGTCGGTACCGTGGCGTCCTTCCTGCGCGGGATGGGCGCCCAGGTGCCGGAGGGTACCGTCAACACCCGCCAGCTGGTGGACTGGATCGAGGGCCAGGGCGGCGTGCGCGTCCAGGCGACCGACTGGGCCTCTTGGGGCGACGTCCTCAAGCCCGGCGATTTCCTGTTCACCGGCCAGCCCACGCTTGAGGACAGTCCCGCGGGCCACGCGCAGGTCGTTGCCGACGTCGTGCCGACCGATGGCCCGTTCGGCGCGGAGATCTACGTCACCGACAACCAGGGCCGCCGGCGCCGCTGGCAGCCCCTGGGTGATGCCGCCCAGGGCGCCTTCGCCTACACCATGCCCACCTCGTTCTGGGCCGGCCTCGGTGCTGCCGCCCCGGCTGCCCCCACTGGCGACAGCTGGGCGCTGCCGGGCGACGACGGCGCCACCGCCGAGGGCAACCAGCGGCGGCAGTGGCTTGAGCAGCTGGCCGCGGCGCAGCAGCGCGAAGCCCTGGCGCGCGCCGAACTCGCCGACGCCATCGAGGCCGAGGAAGCCCAGCGCCGCGAAGCCGCCGAGCGGGATCTCGAAGACGCGAAACGCCACCTGCGGATCAGCGAAGCCCGCGCCGAGGGCCGGGAGGGCTATGCCACCGCCCTGGCGGGGGAGCAGAAGGTCGAGGACCTCAGCCGCAGCCTGGAAGATCTGCGCAACGCGGGCGACGTCAGCGCCGCTCAGCTGCACACCCTCGAAGTCGCGGCCTACGCCGCCGCCGCCGCCCTGCTGGACTTCGCTACGCAGTACAAGGAACTCGCGCCCGAACTGGCCGCCGCGCTGGAAGAGGAGTACGCGCGGGCGATGGCCAACCTGGCGCAGCTGACCGGCGGCGATGCCAGCCAGTACATGCCGGAACGCGACGCCGAAGGCTACGCCCTGCGCTTCGACGACGGCAAGCTGACGCCCGCCGGCGAGCAATGGCTCGAGGGCATCGGCGGCGCCGCCGCCCTCGACGAATGCGGCCCCGGTGGTTGAGGCACTCAGCCGTCGAGGTTCGACGCCGAGGACTACCTGGACTACCGCCTGCGCGATCCCACGGCGGGAGCGGAGCAGGCCAGGCCCGAGGACGCCAAACGCGAGGTGCCGGGGCTCGATCGCGCGGGCGCGCTGATCAGCGCCGCCGGGCAGTTCCTCGCCCAGATCATCCGCGGCGGGGCCAACGCCACCCAGCAGGCCCTGGCCAATCTGGTCCAGAGCCTGTCCAGCCAGCTGCTGCCCAGCCCCTGGGGCGGCTTCGTCGGTTCGATCCTCGGCGCGTTCCTGAACCGCGGCGGCGGCCGGGCCACGCCGGTCGAGGTGGTCAATGAACCGGTCGTCCACTTCGCCGACTACCTGACCTACGGCTACGCGATGAACCCGGCGACGGCGGCGCTGGGCAATCGGCTGCTGCTGACCGGCGCGGGCGCCACTCCGGGCGGCCAGGTGGTGGAGATCAGCTTCAAGGGCGAGGCCGGCGAGCTGCTGGAGGGCAAGCTGGCGGCGCGGCTCTACGGTGACAACTACGGCCTGGACGGAGGAGGCGGCTGATGGCGCTGAGCAAGGTCGCGATCTGGGTCAAGGACGCCAACCCCTGGGACCGGATGGTGCTGCCGGTCTGCGACGTGTCCGTGATCGACAGCCGGCCCGTAAAGGTGGTGCCGATGCGCCTGGGACGGCCCAAGCGCGTGCGCCCCACGGGCACGGACAAGGCCGCCTGGGCGGTGCAGGTGGTGCTGACGTTTTCGCGGCGCTACGTGTACCTGCTCAACGAGGGCGACAGCGGCTACGACAGCCGCCGCTTCTTCGAGTGGCTCCGCTATTACAAGCGCGACGGCGACGTGGAGTTCATCCTCTTCGTCCAGGCGATCGGCACGGACTCCGGCGGCAGTGGCGTGGACGACGGCCAGTACTACCTGGCGCGGATCGACACCGTCCCGCCGGAGCTGATGGGCTACGCCGCCAGCGCCGGCGCCGCGCCGCGCAAAGCCACCCTGACCTTCACCATCCCCGAGCAGGCCTCCAGCGAGGGCAGCTTCGCCGACTTCGATACCAATCCGCTCTCGATGGCGGGACTGACACCCAGGACGGTGAGCTGAGATGGCACTGACCGGCGCGGCAGCCACGGAGATTCAGAAGGCGACCGTCGACTACGACCTCAAGCTGGAGCTGAAGAACGGCTGGGGCAGCTGGACGGAGATGGAGACCGTGGAGGGCTCGATCAAAGTCACCCGCGAGCGCGGCAGGCCCGCGCGTCTCAGCGCCCAGCTGATCGACGAGGACTTCAGCCTCCGCGACGAGCGCAGTCAGGCCAACCCCTGCCAGCTGCTGGCCGAGGCGCGGATCACCTGCAGCCTCGGCAGCGAGACGGAGTACCTGTTCCAGGGGCGCGTGCACGCCATCACCCCCCAGGACTACAGCCTCTCGATCACGGGCTACGACTGGCTGAAGCGCCTCAGCGAGGCCAGCTGCGAGGTGGAGCTGGTGCCGACTGAGGTCGAGGTGGTGGCGGACGGCAGCTACCGCCAGCTGTATGAGCTGGACTCGACGCGGCTGACCGGCCTGTTCGGGCTGCAGGTGATCGGCGGCGGCGGTGACGAGGGCTTCGACGAGGCGACGCAGACCTGGCGCCGCAGCTGGGCCCCCAGCAACCTCAAGCTCTACCGCGACTCCGGCGGCACGGACGAGGTGGCCAGCAAGCACTGGCGCGTGGACTGGGTCAGCGGCGCGGTCCAGATCCTGGAGGACACCAGCGGCATCACGTACTACGTCAGCAACCTGCGCTGCTACAAGGAGAGCGCGGCGGCCAGCGCGACGAACGTCGACGTCGGCCAGCTGGTGGAGCAGGCCCTGACGTACTCAGGCGACGGCGGACTGGGCCTCGCCGGCGGCGACATCGACGTCTCCGCCATCGGCATCGACCTCGGCCGCGCGTACTACTTCAAGGGCAGCGTGGCCGACTGCATCGCCGACGTGCGCAAGCTGTTCGGTCAGCACCTCACGTGCCAGTATCACAGCGGGACGGCAAAGTTCACCTTCGCCGCCCAGACCCAGCAGCCCAGCGGCTCCGAGGACTACACCCTCTACGATGAAGTCTCGATCGCCCAGCCGCGGGATACCCGGGACTTCGCCACCCGGGTCGTCGCCGAAGGCTGGGAGAGCCAGCCCGTGAACCTGCTGGCCGAATCCGGCACTTCCGTCACCGACATCACGACGGGTGGTGTCGAGTGGTTCGGCTGGGACGGCTTCACGCCAGCCAGCCCGACGGATTTCGCCACGGAAGGGCCGAAGCTCTATGACGGCGACTACACCCTCGGTGCCGGCGCGAGCAGTCTGGCGGCCTCGGAAGGCGGGGGCAGCAACAGGTACGACAGCTGGTACAACTTCATCAAGGCCGATGGCGGAAGCAGCCGGCGCATCGACCGCATCCGCCTCGTGATGCCCGGCAGCCGCCATCCCCAGGCCAACAGCCTCGACCGCAAGGGCGAGGCCTGGCTGTGGCCCGGCGTCCAGCTGCTGGTCAGCGAGGACGACTCGACCTATCTGCCGGTGGCGCCGGCGCTGGACCGCGTCCGATACAAGCCGCACACCACCCTGGACCTGCCCGCCGACCAGCTGCTCAGACACAGCGCGAGGTACTTCAAGTTCGTGCTCGGCGCATACAAGCACGGCTACGCCAACCAGGCCGACCCCAGCGTCGGGATGGCCGAGATCGAGATCTTCACAAGCGAGCGCTTCGAGGAAGCCGTCGAAGTCCAGGACGGCGACGCCGACGGGTACCTCAAGTACTCCACCAGCCGCGACCTGGCGATCACCGCCGTCGATATCAGCGCGGAGACGGTGGCCGTCGCCGGCGACCACAGCGCATACTTCACCGCCGGCCGCTACCTCGTGATCGACGGCTCGACGGGCAATGACGGCGTCTGGCAGGTGGCGAGCTCCAGCCACAGCGGCGGGACCACCACCATCACCCTCACCGGCAACCTGACCGACGCCACCCCCGACGGCAACGTCGTCACGGACATCTGGCCCAGCTACCACCCCGACATCCTGACCCGCACTGGCGGCGACCACATCGAGGTGCGCCGCGACTACGGCGAGCAGTATCCCCGCAGCCTGGCCCGCGACGCCGTGCTCCAGCTGCTGGCTGAGAAGGTGCGGCTGTTCCAGCAGGTGATCTTCCGCTGCGTGGTCGACCCGCGGGTCTACCCCGGCGACACCACCATCGTCAACGACGCCATGAGCGGCAACGTCGGCTCCATCCTGGTGGAGAAGGCCGTGATCGGCGAGGCCCAGGAGAACCGGCCCAGCGCCGAGATCCACGGCGCCAACTACCTGGCCGAGCCGCTGGACAACCCGAGCTAGACATGCCAGAGGACCCGAAACAGCAGGGCAAGACCGGCTACCCGCAGAGGCTGGGGCCGCCCGTGCGCGAACTGGTCCGCGATGAGCTCAGGCGCAAGGGTACCGCCCAGAGCCCCTCCAGCGCCGCCTTCGGCCTGCCGGCCGGGACCGGACAGCTGGGCGGCGGCGGCCCGGGCGCGGACCCGGGCGACAACACCGGCGGCGTCGAGAGCCTGCGCCACGATAACGCCGGCACGGAGCGGGCGGGCGCGATCGTGCTGGAGG
>CAZSSB010000067.1:0-11788 GCA_964609245.1 uncultured Planctomycetales bacterium
CAATGCAACAAACCAACGCATAGCGACTCCTAATGCATTAGGTTTTACCAGCGGGAAGCAGTGCAGCGGCCCCTGCTCCCTGGCTCCCGCGCTGCGCGTTGGTTTATCCCTTCGCCCGGCTTCTAAACCTCAGGCAAATACAAACCACTCCCGCACCTCACGGGAACGAGCGAATTCTAGCACATTTGGAAGGCGCTGTGAAGATGCATGGAAGGTAACGTGAAGACGAGCCAGGCACGATGTGTACCGCGAGTCGGTGGTTCGGGGCCCCGAAAACGCGCATTGCGGGACGGCCCTCGTGCTGGAACCGGCTCTGCTCAGGGCTTCTTTCCCAGAGTGACCCGGCAGGCCACCGCCCCGGTGATCAGCTTGGGATAGAAATCAGTGCTCTTCTGGGGCATTACCTCGCCCTTGCCCGCCACCTCGCGAATCTGCGCCATCCGCGTCGGATTCATGAAGAGCACGCACTGGTGTGTCCCGCGGTCCACGCGGTCGACGGCGACATCGGCGTGGCGTTCGTAGCTGAGGTTGGTCTTGGCGGCCTGGGCCGCCTTGTCGATGCCCAGGATCTTCTCCAGTACGATCTCGTGCAGGATCGCCACGTCAAGGTTGCGCCATTCCGGGGTGCGATCGGGCGCCAGCTGTTCCATGACTTCCTGATCGGTCAGTTCCAGGAAGGTGTACTTGCCGCCCGCGTAGAGCCCGAAGGCGTGGCGGTTCGGATCCTGCCGTGCTTCGCCGAGGCGCCTGTCCAGTTCCCCGCGGTCCAGGCCGACATCCACCTGGAAGTGCTCGAACAGCGCGGCGGTCAGCTGGCCGATGTTGAACGACTCCAGGCTGTGCAGCACGCGGTGGGTCGGCAGCACCACCAGACCGGGATCACTCATCCCGACCAGCGTCATCATCGCGTACTTCGGGCTGTGGCCGTCCGGCCCGCCGGCGTACTCCTTGAGCCGGTGGTTGCGGTAGTTGAGAGCGGTCTCGTAGCGGTGATGCCCGTCGGCGATGAACAGCAGCCTGTCGCTCATCGCCTGCTGCACCGCGGCGATCGTCGCCTCATCCGTGACGGCCCACAGCCGGTGGCGTACCCCGGGCTCCTCGGCGACCTCGACGTCCACGTCCGGTGCGCCCTGGCAGTGCGGCGCCAGCAACTCGGCGACCTCGTTGGTGTCGTCGGGATAGAGCTGGAAGATCTGGCCGAAATGGGTGTCGGTGTGCGTCAGGAGCTGGAACCGGTCCTGCTTCGGCGCGTCCAGCGTCCGCTCGTGGGGCTTGACGCCGCCGGTCTCGTAGTCCTCGAGCTCGACCATCGCGCACATCCCCCGGCGCGTGTACTGCCGGCCGTCGACGGTGAACACCTGGTAGTAGGCGTAAAGCGCCGGCTGCTGGTCCTCGACCACGACGCCGCGGCTGACCCAGTCCTTCCAGTAGGCGGCCGCCCGCGTATAGACGTTGCTCGCGTCGTTGTCGCCCTCCTCGGCCTTGCCCTTGATCACGCGGCAGATGTTGTAGTCACTCAGGCCGTAGTAGCGGTCCTGCAGCTCCGGAGTGATCCGGTCATAGGGCAGGGTGACGGCATTGGACAGGTCGCCGACCTGCGCGGCGCTGTAGCGCGTGCCCCGGAACGGTGCGATTCTGGCCATCTGGGTGTCCTCCACATACTCGGCGGTGCCTGTTGCGCTGCCGACGGTGCCCGGAAACGGTTGGTGGTGGCTGCCGGCTAGCGCGGCCCGCGATCATTGTAACTCAGGCGAGCCGCCGCCGGGCCGCGGCGGGAACTCATATCCACACTGCGTGCAGTGCACTGCGGCGCGTGGCTGGGGCGCGCCGCACCGGTGGCAGTACTTGATCCGCTGGTGCACCGCCGCGATAGGGTTGACCAGTGGGTTGGGGCGCTTGAAGCTGCTCAGCGCCTGCGCCTTGCGGATCAGCCGGATGCCGATGATCCAGTTGACGATCACCACGGCGAGCACTCCGACGGCGAACAGAACCGCCACGCCGCCGTCGACCGACTCGATGCCGAAGGCGAAGAAGTCGTAGAGGCCGTGCCAGAAGACCGCGATCGCCACGCCCTTGATCACCAGGGGCCGCTTCTGGGCCGGATCGTCGGCGAAGCGAGCCAGCCCGATGTAGTAGCCCATCATCACGCCCCACAGCGCGTGGGCCGGCACGG
Source organism: uncultured Planctomycetales bacterium (assembly GCA_964609245.1). Taxonomy (GTDB): domain Bacteria; phylum 4484-113; class 4484-113; order 4484-113; family JAFGCY01; genus JAFGCY01. The sequence continues at coordinate 2,174 of CAZSSB010000067.1, forward strand.
AGAAAAGGGCCCGCAGCACCGCGACCCACATGCCCGCGCCGCCGCCCTCCGCCGCCGCCGCGAAGACGTAGACCAGGTTCTCGATGGTGGCGAAGCCCAGACTGGCGGCGACGGCGTAGAGGATGCCGTCGTAGACCTCGTTGAAGCTGGGGTGCCGGACGGCCAGCCAGCGCACGGCGACGTACTTGAAGAACTCCTCGCTGAGGCCGATCACCGCCCAGCTGGCGATCGCGACGCCGATCAGCCCCGGCAGCTGGCCAGCCAGCAGGATGCTCTCCGCGATCGCGGCGGGAATGACGGTCAGGAAGCTGACGAAGAACACCAGCAATACGCGGCCGAGGGGTTCGCGCTCGTACTTGTCGCGGACGTAGACGAAGTGCAGCATGAATGCCACCGGTGCCACCGCCGCGAAAAGGAGGATCCAGTACACTGCCAGCCATTATAGGCCCGGCCTGGACCTGCCGGCCGCGCCGCGACTTGTCGGGCCCGTCACCCCGCGTGAACCGCGTTCGCGCAACTAAGCACTCCGTTTCTCGACCGCCGCCACTACCGCTCGGGTAGCACAATATTGCAATGATGAACAATCCACTATTGCAACTGCACATCGAGACGGTATAATCTGAGCACAGAGCACCGCAAAGGGTGACATTGCTCAAAAAGCGAGGGAGGAGAGTGGTTATGGGTAAGTCAGATGCCGCGGCACGAGACGTGCTGCTGGACACCATCAGCCGAGCACTGGACAAGCACGGCCATGCCGAGCTGCTGGAGACGCTCGGCGTGCTGGGGATCGTCCAGCCCGGTCCTTTCTGGGGCTCCACGCCCTACGCGTTCGCGGTCGGTACCACGCTGAGGAGCTGCGTGCGGAGGGAGATCGGCGAGGCCAAGGACGAGAGCAAGATCAGCGTGCAGGTCAAGTTCCTGCCCAAACTGGGCAACAGGAGCGATCGGATCGACCTCGTTGACGAGCACGGCAAGGTCGTTTACACCTGGCGGTGGTTCGGCCCAAAGGCGAACGACGGCGCCACCTGGACCGGCAAGTGGACCGGCAAGGTCTATCTGCACTTCAAGGGCCGCGACAACAAGCAGAACGTCAAGTACGAGGTGGATGTCATCTCCTGAGACGGCGTGGTGGCGGTGGCGCCGGCTGCACTACGCGCCGCCGCCGCGAGCACACTTGATTGCGAGCTATTACTCGATGAGACCACTACTGTCGTACTTCGAGAAGAACTGCCAGATTCTCTCCGAGGCGTCGATGTCCCAGTTCACGTTGCCCTGGCCGTATTCGCTGCCGGGCCAGGTGTGTCCCCCACCGATTACCCGGTAGTGCTCGACGGTGACTCCGCTGTCGCCTTGTCCATAGACGATGTACTCGACGGTGCTGCCATCCGACGTGTTGAGGTCCGGCAGGGCGGTTGTCGTCGGCGCGGGGTCGCAGCTGTTGTGTCCAACCCAGTATTGCAGCACCTCGTCAATCGAACCCAGGTCAGCAGTCCCATCGTAGGGCACCAGGCCGTCAGCGGTTCCGTGGATCTCCATCACCGCTATCGGTCCCGGTGGATTCGCGCTGTCGATCAGCGAATTGGCCATGGTGGCTGAAACCGAGGCGACTGCGGCGAATTGCTCGTTCATCTCACAGGCGAGCAGGTAGCTCATGAAGCCACCGTTGGACATGCCGGTGGCGTAGACCCGCGCCAGGTCGATGCTGTAGTCGGCGGCCAGTTCGTCCAGCAGTGCCATGGTGAATCCCACATCGTCAACGTCACTGCCCGGCCCGTGGCCGACCACGTTCCAGTGCGTCCTACCGTCGATGTCCGGCGCTCCCTGGGGGTGGACGACAATGAAACCCGCCGCATCCGCGAGTGCGCGGAAGTCCCCCCGTTCCATATGGGTGGCTGCCGTTCCAGTGTAGCCGTGGAAGTTGAAGACCAGCGGCACCGGCTCCGCCCCGGTGTACGACGCCGGGATGTACAAGACGTACTCGCGCTGCAGGCCATCGTGGGCGATCGTACCGTTGACGACTGTACCGTTCACCGAGATGGCCAGCTGGTTGAGTACCCAGACGTTGCTCCCCAGGCAGGCCACCGCGAGGTATATCTGGTCGCTGCCGCTCAGATGCCTGCTGGCGGGAATGGCGACCACGCCGCTGCTTTGCACCCGCAGCCAGTCCCAGACGTTGCCGTCGAAGTTGCCCGCCCCGATCCACAGGTCGTCGAGGCCTGGCCCTTCGTCCTGCCAGTCGAAGCGGATGGTGTAGAAATCAGCGGCCTCCGGAGCTGACAGGCAGTACAGGGCGTAGCTGATGTCCGTTACAGCCGGAGCCGCGTCGTCCCATTGCGGGCTGAATTCCAGCGTGCCGTCACCGGCCGGCGTCACGCGCTGGCTGGGCCAGCCGGTCTCGCGTTCATCACCGTCAATGAACGCGGTTTCTACCGATGCCCGACGGGGAAGGTCAAGTGGCGACACGAGACCGAATCCAGCTGAAGCCGCATCGAACAGCGGGGACGGTACGCCGTCAAGAGCTGCCTTCTCGGTCAGGCCGTCGCAGCCAGCGGGGAGCAGGAACGCGAGCAGCACAAATCCCTTGCTCAGGGCCTCCCACAGCAGTCCAGCTTTCATCATCATCTCCCAGGCCGATTTCCCCGCGGTGTTAGGCCGGCGGGGGCTCGCCGTAGGCCTGCTCGTAGAGCTCGGGCCAGTTCTCCGGCGGATTGCCGTCGTCCTGCGGCATGTGGCAGCGCTTGTACTTCTTGCCCGAGCCGCAGTAGCAGCGGATGTTGCGACCGATCTTGGGCGCCGTCTTCTTGGAGGCGATCCGCTTGCCCGCGGCGTCGACCATGCCCGGGGCCGCGCGTCCGGCACCGCGCACGTTGTAGGCGCTGGTGCGCTCGACCTTGGGCTCCTCCAGGCGGATGGTGAACAGCTTGCGGATGACATCCAGCTGGATCGACTCCTTCATGTTCTCGAAGGCGTCGAAGGCCTCCTGAGCGTAGACCACCACCGGGTCCTGCTGGCCGTAGCCGCGCAGACTGACGCCGCTGCGGAGGTGATCCAGCAGATTGAGGTGGTCGATCCACTGCTCGTCAATCGCCCGCAGGGTGATGACGCGCTCCCACTCCCGCAGCGTGGGTGCGCCGTACTCGCGCACGCGGGCGATGAGCTTGCCGTCGGTGGGATCGGCCTCGAAGTCGGTCAGCAGCTTGGTGCTCTGGGCCAGCCAGTCCTCCAGCGCCTGGTCCTTGGCGCCGACCTGGGCCTGCTGCGCCCTGGCGAATTCCACGTGCTGCGCGGCGCGACCGCCCTTCAGTTCCTCGTAGGAGATCCGCATGAACTTGAGCACCACGTGACCGAATTCGACTTCCTTCTGCTCGTAGAGGTTGAGGACCTTGGCGTTGAGCATCTCGATCACGTCATCGGGGGACAGGCCCTCGAAGTCGTCGGCGTTGAGTTCGCCGATCGGGAAGCTCATCCGCGCCTCGGTGACGATGCCCTCGGCATCCATGTCGATCTTGCGGCCTTCCTGGATGACGTGGCTGCGCACGACGCGCTCCACGGCGCTGCGGATGAAGTCCTCGGTCTGCTCCTTGAGGTTGCCGCCGTGCAGGATGCGGCGCCGCTCGTCGTAGATCACGGCGCGCTGCTTGTTCATTACGTCGTCGTACTGCAGGACGTGCTTACGGATGTCGAAGTGGCGGCCCTCAACCTTCTTCTGGGCGTTCTCGATCGATTTGGTCAGCAGCCCGCTCTCGATCGGCATGTCTTCCTCGATCTTGAGGAAGTCCATGATCCGCTGTACGCGCTCGCCGCCGTACATCCGCATCAGGTCGTCTTCCAGCGAGAGATAGAAGCGGCTCTCACCGGGATCACCCTGGCGGCCGGAGCGCCCCCTGAGCTGGTTGTCGATCCGCCGGCTCTCGTGGCGCTCGCTGGCGACTACGTACAGACCGCCGGCCGCGACGACGGCCTCGTGGTCCGCCTCGTACTGCGGACGCAGCTCCTCGACCAGCGCCCGAAACTCATCGTCGTGCTCATCGGGATTCAGCCCGCGGCCGCGGAGCTTCTCGCGGGCGGCGTACTCGGGGTTGCCGCCCAGCACGATGTCCGTGCCGCGGCCGGCCATGTTGGTGGCGATGGTGATCATGCCGGGGCGCCCGGCCTGGGCGACGATGTAAGCCTCCTTCTCGTGGAACTTGGCGTTGAGCACCTGGCAGGGCACGCTGTGGGCCTGGAAGACCTGCGCCAGCCGTTCGCTCCGCTCGATGCTGACGGTGCCGACCAGCGCCGGCTGCCCGCGCTTCAGGCGCTCGGCGACGTCCTCGGCGATCGCGTTGTACTTGGCGCGCTCGGTCTTGTAGACCACGTCCGGGGCGTCGATACGAACCACCGGCTCGTTGGTCGGGACTACCACCACGTCCATGCCGTAGATCTTCTTGAACTCCTCCTCCTCCGTCTTGGCGGTGCCGGTCATGCCGGCCAGCTTGTGGTAGATGCGGAAGAAGTTCTGGATGGTGATCGAGGCCAGCGTCTGGCTCTCGGGCTTGACGCTCAGCCCCTCCTTGGCCTCGATCGCCTGGTGCAGCCCGTCGGAGTAACGGCGGCCGAACATCAGTCGGCCGGTGAACTCGTCGACGATGATCACCTGGCCGTCCTTGACCACGTACTCGGTGTCGCGCTGGTAGAGGCCGTGGGCGCGCAGCGATTGCTGCACGAAGTGCGCCGCCTCGGTGTTGACGAAGGCGAACAGGTTGGGCTCGTCGTCCTCGGCCGAGGGATCGTCCTTCAGCAAATCGGCCAGTTCCCGTTCCACCTTGGCGATTCCGCGGGCCGTCAGCGAGGAGCTGTGGCCCTTGCGATCGTACTCGTAGTCCCAGGTCTTGGTGGCGTCGTCGTCGAATTTCTTGCGCCTGAGCTGCTCGATCAGATCCTTGGGCTTGTCCTCGCCGGTGACGTCCTTGCCGCGCAGCCGGCGGATGATCTGATCCACGCGGTTGTAGAGGCTGGTGTCTTCCGTCGAGGAGCCGGAGATGATCAGCGGCGTGCGGGCCTCGTCGATCAGGATGCTGTCGCACTCGTCGACGATGCCGTAGTTCAGCTCGCCCTGCACGAGTTCGCGCTCGTGGATCACCATGTTGTCGCGCAGGTAATCGAAGCCGAACTCGTTGTTGGTGCCGTAGACCACGTCCTGCCGGTAAGTCTCGTGCCGCTTCTCACCGCGCGTTTCGTGGGTCAGGACGCCGACGCCGGCACCCAGCAGCCGGTAGATGGGGCCCATCCATTCCGCGCCGTGTTTGGCCAGATAGTCGTTGACCGTGATCAGATGCGCCCCGCGCCCGGTCAGGCTGTTGAGGATCAGTGCCGGCACCGCGGCCAGCGTCTTGCCCTCGCCGGTCTTCTGCTCGGCGATGCGGCCCTCGTGCAGGGCGATGCTGGCGATCATCTGCACGTCGAAGTTGCGCATCCCGGTGGTACGGATCGAGGCCTCGCGGCAGAGCGCGAACAGCTCGGGCAGCACCTGCTTCATCGCGGCGTCGACCTGGGGATGCGGATTGCCGTGGGCCGCCACCGCCTCTTGCACCTGGCGGCGCATCTCGTCCACGCGCTCGCGCATCTGGTCGTTTGTGAGCTGCTTGGTACGCGGCTCGAGGTCGTTGATGACGGCGACGACCTTGCGCAGCCGCGCCAGGTCTCGCTTGTTTGAGTCGAAGAGCAATCCGAAGATGTCCATGACGTTCCCGCTGACAACTGAGTGAAGGTCCTGCGGCGGCGCGCTGCGCCACCGTCGCCCGCCGGGGTGGTCCGGCGGACGCGCCGGGCCGCTTGGGGCGCGGCTAAGGACCGCGGGTCGGACAGGAACGCAGCTCCGGCGCAGGACGGGACGCATCCGGTGCATCGCCGCGCACTGCCGCCAGCGGCGCGTCGCCCGCGGGCCAGCAGGGCAGGGGCATCAGCCCGGGGCCGGCCTGGTCGAACCACAGTGTCCAGCCCAGCACCACCTCGCCCGACGCCGCGCTGCGCATGGCGGAGTTGGAGCGGGCCGCGCCGCTATCCGGCGGGCCGCCGCCCGCGCCGGCTGGCTGGGGCGCCAGCGAGGCCAGCAGCACGATGGTCAGCGTCAGCGATGACCCCAGGGGGGCCACCCACGCCGGACTGCTGTTGCGATTGCTGCTCATGATCCCGGCACCGAGCGAGGACTCCGCTAGACGCCCAGGCGTTCGTAGGTGTCGATCTCTTCCTGCACCTCGATGCAGTACTTGGCCCAGGGGATCGCCTTGAGCCGCGCGGGCTCGATGCTGCGGCCCGTCTTCTGGCAGATGCCGTAGTAGCCTTCTTCGATCGCGACCAGCGAGTCCTCGATGTCGCGCAACGTCTTCTCCAGGTTGCGGATCATCAGTTCGTCCTTGGCCAGCTCGCTGCTCTCGGTGATGAAGTCGCTGTCCGGGTCGCCGCTGTTACGCTCGTAGACGCGGTCCTCGTCCAGCGACTTCTTGACCTTCTTGCGCAGGCCGGTGAGCTGCTTCGAGATCTCTTCCTTCTTCTCTTCCAGCAGCGCCTGATACTTGGGCAGATCAGCTTCTTTGATCGTCATACGCGTGTCTCTCTGAGATGGTCTCGCCGCAACGGGCTGGAATGCGAGAATCAATTATGATACTGCACGCCCGCACCGGCCGCAAGTGCTATCATGCCGCCATGCGGATTATCGTCACCGGCGGGGCGGGATTTATCGGCTCCAATCTGGTCTGGCAGCTCTGCGAGCAGGTCGAGCCGTCCAGCATCTGCGTGGTGGACGACTTCAGTTCGGCCAGCTTCCGCAACCTGAGCGGCTTTGGCGGCGACGTGGTGGCGGTGGGCTGCGAGGAACTGGACTGGGACTGGCAGTTCGGCGGCGACGAGGTTTCCCACGTCTACCACCTGGCCTCGATCACGGACACCACCGTCAGCGACGAGCGCGAGATGATCGAGCGCAACGTCGAGGGCTTTCGCCAGGTGCTGAGGTTCGCCCGGGGCCGCGGCAGCCGGGTGGTCTACGCCAGCAGCGGCGCCACCTACGGCCAGGTGGACGGCGTGATGCGCGAGGACCAGCCGCCGGCGCCCGCCAACGTCTACGGCTTCTCCAAGACGGTCCTGGACAACCTGGCGCGGGCCGCGGCGGCTGACGGGCTGCCGGTGCTCGGGGTGCGCTACTTCAACGTCTACGGGCCGCGCGAGGCCCACAAGGGCAAGATGGCCAGCATGATCTATCAGCTCTGGCGCCAGATGAGCCGCGGCCAGCGCCCGCGGGTGTTCCGCGACGGCCGGCACCGCCGCGACTTCGTCTACGTCAGGGACGCCGTCGACGCGACCCTCAGGGCCGGCCGGTGCGACGCGAGCGGGGTCTGCAACGTGGGCAGCGGTACGGCCTTCAGCTTCAACGAGGTGATCGAGCAGCTCAACCGCGCGCTGGGCACGGCGCTTGAGCCGGAGTACATCGACAATCCCTACGAGGAGTTCTACCAGCACCATACCGAGGCCGACCTGACGCGGGCGCGCGAGGTGCTGGGCTATCAGCCGCGGTGGATGCCGGCGGAGGGGATCGCCGACTACGTGGCCTGGCTGGCGGCGGCGTCCTGAACGCGGCCCGACTGTTCACCGAGGTAGCGCAGCTCCCGCTTGTGCTCGACCAGGCCCAGTGAGTGGAGCGCTTCACCGAACAGCCGGAGCGATCGCTCGTGCTCGGCGGTCCAGCGGTAGTCGAGAACCTCGGTCAGGTAGTGGCGGATGAAGGCCGCCGGCCAGCCGCGATCGAAGGCCGTTTCGGTGATGATCTCCTCCAGCTGGTCGCAGCCGCGCCGGTAGGCGCCGCGGACGATCTCCGCGATCGCGGGATCGGCGCCGGGGCGCGTCAGCCAGACGGTCAGTACCATCGGCAGGGACGTGCGCTCGTGCCAGACCTCGGCCAGATCGTAGCGGTGCCGGGAGCCGTGGCACTGGGAGAGCGCCACGTCGCCGATCAGCAGGCAGGCGTCCAGCTCGCGGAGTGAGCGGCAGCTGTCGCCCGGCCGGATGTGGAACTGGATCGCCGAGCCCGGCTGCAGCCAGTGCAGCGCGAGCCTGAGCAGCAGATTGGTGGAACGGCTGGCGCTGTCCAGCGCGACGGCCCGCAGTCGGGGCAGCGGCACGTTGCAGAACAGCATCGCGTCGGCACCGCGGCCCCGGGAGCTGATCGCGCAGCCGGGCACGATCACGTAGTCACCGTTGAAATACTCGCTGCTGCTGACGAAGGCGGCGTCCAGCCGCCCGACCCGCAGCTGGTCGGCCAGCGTCGCGGGCGTGCCGTAGACGACCTCGATACCGGGCTCGTCGCTCAGCCCGCGTGCCAGCAGTCTGGCATTAAGATATGGGGTGACTCCAAATCGCACCAACAGATGATAACAGAAACGGGAGGGACTATGCAGGATCGCAGCTATTACTCAACGGGCAACCCCTGGGAACGCCGCATCGGGTTCTCCCGCGCCGTGCGCGTCGGCAACCTGGTGGTGACGGCGGGTACGATCGCCAGCGACACCGAGGGCCGCGTGCAGGGCGCAACGTGCTACGAGCAGTGTTGCTACATCCTGGAGAAGCTGTCCGGCGTGCTCCGCGAGGCCGGCAGCGATCTGAGCCACGTCGTGCGCGTGGTGTGCTACCTGGTCGACCTCGCCGATGGTGAGGACTTCACCAGGGCGCACCGCGAGTGGCTCGGCGAGATCCGGCCCGCCACGACCTGCGTTGGAATCAAGCAGCTGTTCGGCGATGGCTCGCGGGTGGAGATCGAATTGACCGCCGTCATTCCGGAGTAGCGTCGGCAGGATCCCCGGGGCCGGTTGCGGGCTCTGCGCCGTCCTGCTCGGGATCCAGTTCGATGGTCAGGTGCACGCGGCCCGGCCGGGGCACCTCCCAGAAGACGCGGGCGGACGTCGGGCCGTTGTCCGCCGCGAACACGCTGGTGCTGCCCGACAGGTCGGTGGCCGGCAGCGCGCCAGCGGTGCGGCCGATATCCGGTCCGGCCTCGTAGGTGTCGGGAACGCCGGGGCCGGGCCAGAGCGTGGCCACGGCGGCGATCACCGCCGGCCACAGGAATCCCGCGGCCGTCAGTGCTGTCGGTCTGCTCCACTGCCCGTCCACTTGCGGTAAAGTATACAGGAATGCGACCGTCGATGGAGGAGGGTGGGGAATGCACCCAGTAAGGGCAGTATCCGCATTGATCGTGTGCGCGGGCCTCGCGGGTCTGCTGCTGCCGTCCTGCAACCAGGGCAAGTTGGTGGCCAAGAGCGGCCTGAAGGGCGGGATGAACTACATGCAGCCGATGCGCTGGCGAATGACGATGCGCTACCGCGTGCGGGAGATCCTGCCGGACAATCCGTTCCTGCGCGAGCGGCCCTCGGAGTTCGATCCCAAGATCCCCGCGGTGGGCCCCGGTACCTATGAGGTCTGGTTGATGGCCCCGCGCCAGGGGGAGGAGATCCGCGACGTCAAGCTCTGCTACACGCAGCCGGAGCCGACGTTGGTCACTGACGGGCCGAATGACACCACGTTCTACTACTACGACCTGTCCCCGGACGGCAACCTGCCGCTGGAGGCCAGCATCGCCGTCCAGTGGGA
>CAZSSB010000068.1:0-11064 GCA_964609245.1 uncultured Planctomycetales bacterium
AAGACCCCTACGTCGAACAGGCCGTCACCCAGATCAGCCGCATGCTGAAGTAGCGGCGGCTCCGATCGGTGCACCGGACTCCTTTCTCACTACGCTGATATACTGGGTTCTGCGGTGAAGTGCCTTCAACTAGCAGCAAGCGCAATGCCATATGTCGTCGGGGTGAAGCTGCTGATCATCTCGGCCGCGTATGTCTACGTGTACCTGCTACAGGTCGGCATGCCGATTCGCAGTCCTGCCCTGTTCTGGTTCACTTGCGTCGTGCTGATCGGCTTCAATCTCTACCTCTTCGCGCATCTTGGCGGCGACCCGATCCGCAAGACCCGGATGTTCTATTTCGCGCTGGGTCTGGACATACTGGCCGTTGGCTTCCTCTTCTTCTTCTCAAATGAGACGCGGCTGGCGATGTTGGTCGTGCTTGCATTGATGATCGGCATCTACAGCCTGTTGCTGGCCCATGGCGGCGCGATCATCGTCGGCACTGCCTGCACTCTGCTCTATGTCGCCTCCATCGTGGTTGCCCTTGGACGATCCCGCCTGACCCCGGAAGACGCGGCCGCGATGGTCGCATCGCTGCTCTTCGGCCTGGCGATCCTGATCGCGGTCACCGTAGTGATGCGCCGCATCAAGCAGGGCGTGGACAACATCTATACCGTCAGCGACGCGCTGGCGCATGATCTGTCCGCCCAGGCGGTGGACGCCGAGATCGCGATTAACCTGCTGGTGGAGCGCAATCGAGAAGTGCAGACCCTGCTGCAGATTCTGCAGAACTTCGTGGCCGTCCTGGACTTCGACCAGCTGTTCGAAAACATCATTGCCGCCTTCCGCAATCGATTCGAGTTCGACAAGTTCAGCATCTACCTCTACAGCGAAGACAGCGACCATCTGGATCTCAGGCTGGAAGCCGGTGGCGACAAGGGTACCGGTGTCGCGAAGTCAGTGCGGACCGACTACGGTGTCGTCGGCTGGTGTTTCACCCATGGTGAAGGGGTAGTGATCAACGACGTAGCGAATGATCCCCGCTTCGCCGAGTTCAATCCGCGCGCGCGCCGGCTGCGCAGCCTCGCCTGCCAGCCGCTCATCTTCCATGGCGAGCGGCTCGGTGTGCTGTGCCTCGATAGCGAGAAGACCAACAGCTTCGACGAAAACACCTTCGCTTTCCTGGAAAGCGTAGTCCCGCTGATCTCAGTAGCCGTATCCAACAGCCTGCAGTACAGCATGACCAAAGAGGAGAGCCTGACGGACAGCCTGACCAAGCTCAGCAACCATCGCGGATTCGTAGAGACGTTTGTCGCGCTGCTGGATGCGGCATACTGCGACGAGACGCCGCTCGCCCTGATCATGATCGACATCGACCACTTCAAGAAGATCAATGATTCCTATGGGCATCTGGTCGGCAATCTGATTCTCACGGAACTTGCGGACCTGCTGCGCGGTTTCTTCCGCGGCAGCGACCTGGTGGCACGCTACGGCGGCGAGGAATTCGTGGTGGTGCTGAATGGCACACCCCCCACGATCGCCCCGCGCATCGCTGAGCAGCTGCGGCGCAAGATCGAAGCACACCAGTTCCCGATTTCGCTCCAGCGCGACGCCTTCAGGCAAGTGACCGCGTCCCTTGGTCTGGCCACTACTCTCGACACCAATCTGGAGCCGGAGATCATCAGCGGCAGCCGCGCCGGCGGCACCGACGTTTTCCTGCGCAACCGGCAGGAGCTGAGCGCGCAAATCATCGATAACGCCGACCAGGCCTTGTACGCGGCGAAAGCGGAAGGCCGCAACCAGGTGATGCTGTCGCTGACCTATCCGATCGACCAGCCTGATACTGCCGAGCCGCAGGAACTCGAGGGCTAGCCACTCCGCCGACCCAGTCTGCAGGCCGGCCTGTAACCTCCCGGCGCTATCACCATCTATACTGGTAGCGGAAGACCATCCACTCGTAAGCCAAGAGGGTGCTTCCGTCGCCCACCACCGCCGGTGGGCTTTTGTACCCTCGCCGCCTCCAATTGCCGCCGTGGATTGTCTCGCTTGGCTGCCCAGCGGGGTAGTAAAGTAAGCAGCCACCGCGGCAGGAGATCTGTGCATGAGTCTGCGACATGATGAACAGGTGAAGATAGTGCCCAAGGGGTGGGGCGAGGAGCGCTGGATCCACAACGATCAGCTCTACTGCGGAAAGCTGCTGGTGCTGCACGAAGGCAAACACTGCAGCCTGCACTATCACGAACAGAAGACGGAGACCTTCTACGTCGCGCGCGGCCGACTGCGGATGGAACTGACGGACCTAGCGGCGGCGCGGCAAGATCCACCGGTGATCAACGAGGTCTTCGAGATGGAGCCGGGTGACGCGATCCTGCTGGAGCCCGGCACAGTGCACCGTTTCACCGGCCTGGCCGAGGAGACCCACATATTCGAGTTCTCAACCCAGCACTTCGACGCCGACAGCCACCGCATCGTCCCGGGTGACTAGTCCCGGCACTCGCCAGCTCGCGCTGAATCTATAATGGTCTCGTGGTGAGTTGGTGGGGCAAGCTGGTCTTCTGGGTGGCGCGGGCAAATCTCTGGTTCTGGGCAAAGCTGCTGCTGCGCTTGCGGGTCTCCGGCCAACAGCACGTGCCGTGCACGGGGCCCACGCTAATCGTGTCCAACCATGTCAGTCACCTCGATCCACCACTGGTCGGCTTGGCTGTACCGCGAATGGTATTCCATATGGCAAAGAAGGAGCTGTTCGTGCTGCCCGCGCTGATGTGGTTTATGCGGACGATCGGCACGATCATGGTCGACCGCGGTCAGGGCAAACAAGCGCTGATCGACGCCGTGGAATACCTCAGGAATGACGCGTGCGTGATCATCTTCCCCGAGGGTACGCGCAGCCCGACCGGGGTGCTCAGCCGCGGTCACAGCGGGGCCATCGTGATTGCCGCCCGCAGCAACTGCACCATCGTTCCCGCTGCGATCATGGGCAGCGAGAAGGCCATGACGAAAGGCAGCAAGCTGCTCAAGCTGGTTCCGGTTTCGGTTCGCTTCGGCGAGCCTTACACGATCGATTACACGGGCGATCCCGATGACATCCCCCGTGAGCTGCTCCGCCGTGAAACCTACAAGATGATGCAGCGAATCGAGGAACTGCTGCCACCGGAGATGCGCCCTGACGGCGAGTCCAGGCGCAGCTAGTACGGCGAGCTGGCCGAGGACTAGTCCCCCGCTGACCAGTTCTCCGCCACCAAGCTCTGCCCCCTCGCGGCGCGCGTTATCATAGCCCTGTGCAAGCGGTGAGATTAGGTGTGATCGGCGGCGCCGGCCGCATGGGTACCGCCCTGGCAGCTTATCTGGAGAGCCTCGATGACATCCGGCTCCACGCCACACTGGAGATCGGCGAGCAGTGCGGGCCGTTCATCGCCACCGGCTGCGATGTTGTTCTGGATCTGAGCGTCGGTGCCGCGGTAGAAGTCAACGGGCCGCAGATTGTGGAGAGCGCCCTGCCGTATATCGTGGGGGCAACCGGTTATCGGTCCGAGACCGTCCCGCAGCTGCGCGAACTGGCCCAGCGCAGCGGCTCAGCTGTCCTGCTCGTACCCAATTTCTCGCTCGGTGCGAATCTGATGATCACGGCCGCCGCCGCGGCAGCCCGCTTTATGGACTACCCGGTGATTACCGAGCGCCATCACGACGCCAAGCTCGATGCGCCATCGGGAACCGCGCGCTACACGGCCCAGCGCATGGACGCCGCCCGCCCGCCAGCCGGCAGCGATGCGCCCAGAAGCAGCACCGCCGACGCCTATGCCGAACAGCTGGGCGGTGTCATGGGTGGCCGGGCGGAAGGAGGAATCGCCATACACAGCGTTCGCGGCAGCGGGGTCCTGGCCGAGCAGCAGGTCAGTTTCTGCCTGCCGGGCGAGTCACTGACGATCGAGCATCGCAGCATCGATCGTCGCTGTTTTATGCCGGGCATTGTCTACGCGATAAGGAACATAGGCAGGGTCCAGGGACTTCAGATCGGCCTCGACAGCATCCTCGAGCTTTAGCAGCCTCAGGCAACTATGGGACTGAAACTGGCGATTGTCGGCGCAACAGGCCTCGTGGGGCAGCAGCTGATCAGCATCATTGACTCTCAACGTCCCGACCTGGATGCGGTCGGCCTGTACGCCAGCGAGGCAAGCGCCGGCTCGCGGCTTCGGGTTCTTGGCCGCGAGCGCCCGGTTAAGGCCCTGGCGGAATGCCGGTTCAACTCGTACGATGCCAGCTTCTTCTGTGTTGGCGACGACCTCTCCGCCCGCTACGTGCCGCACGCGGTCAGCGGCGGCTGCGCGGTCGTGGACAAGAGCAACGCCTTCCGGCTTGATCCTCAGGTTCCGCTGGTCGTAGCCGGCGTCAATCATGACACCGTCACGGCCGAGCATCATCTCGTCGCCAACCCCAATTGCACGACGATCGTGCTGACACACGCGCTGGCTCCGCTGCATCGGCGATTCGGGCTGGAGCATGTCTTCGCCGCCACCTACCAGAGCGTGACAGGAGCAGGCCGTGCCGGTGCGGAGCAACTGCACCGGGAGCTGCAGGCGATGGGCGTCGACACAACCACGTGGCGGTTGTCGCGGCCCGATCCTGACGCTATCGCATACAATGTGCTCCCCCGCATCGGCAGCATCGATGCCCAGGGACGTGCCGGAGAGGAAGCCAAGCTGGTTCACGAATCGCGCAAGATCCTGGGAGCGCCTGAACTGCCGATTGCCGTCCACGCGGTGCGTGTCCCGGTGCTGATCGGCCACGCGATTGCCGTGACCGTCCGCCTCACCGCTGCGACAAACGCTGAAGAGATCAGCGCTGCCTGGCGGGAAGCCGTTGACGTTCGCCTGCTTGAAGAAGGGGTGCCCACGCCGGTAAGCACGACGGGTCACGACCAGGTTGAGGTAGGCAGGCTGCGCGAGGAGCCAGAGCGGCCGCACAGCTGGTCGTTCTTCGTCTGCGGCGACAATCTGCAGATCGGCGCCGCTCTCAACGGGTGGCGCATCCTGGGAGTCATGGAAACGCTCGGCAGTGTACCGGGCTTCATTCAGCGGCAAGGAGCAATCGATGCCTAAACGACCTCGGCCTGTCTTCGGGCAGGTGATCACCGCCATTGTCACCCCCTTCGGCGCCCGGCGTGCGCTGGACCTCGACGCGGCCAAGCGGCTGCTCCGACATCTCCAGCCGCAATGCGACGGCATCGTGGTTGCGGGCACCACCGGGGAGGGCCCTACGCTGAGCGCCAGCGAACGTCTGCAGCTGGTCAGTTTCAATCGCGAGCACGCCAAGCGGGGCTTCAAGATCATCGCTAACGTGGGCACCAATGATACCGCGGAATCGACGAGACTGGCCAAGGCTGCCGCCCGCGCCGGCGCGGACGGACTAATGGTCGTCGGTCCCTATTACAACAAGCCGAACGCCGATGGGCAGCTCGCGCACTTCACGCGGGTCGCCGATGCGACCGATTTGCCGATGCTGCTCTATAACATCCCCGGCCGCACCGGTCTGCGCGTCGAACACGATGTGATCGTGGAACTGGCGGCGACTTCACGCGTATGCGCGGTCAAGGACGCCACCGGCGATCTGCAGGGCACCGCGCGCCTGAGAAGCCAGACCGCCAGTGACTTCCACATCTACTCCGGAGATGACGCCTTGACTCTGCCGATGCTGGCTGTTGGGGGCTGCGGCGTGGTGAGCGTCGCCAGCCACCTGATCGGGCGTGAGATCCGCGAGATGATTACGGCCTTCGGACGCGGCGAGGTTGCCGAGGCGCTGGACCTGCATCTCCACTACTTCGAATTGATGAGCGAGCTGTTTATGACCACCAATCCGATCCCCGTAAAGGCCGCGCTTGCGCGACTCCGCCTCATCGACGACGTGTTCCGGCTTCCCCTGACGCCGCTGAGCGGTTCGCTGGCGGCCAGACTTGATGCAGTGCTGATGGAATACGAGCTGATTCCCCGGAGGCTCGATGACTGAGCAGCAGCTATCTCAGGAGCATACGGAGCAGCTTGACCGGATCGCGGACATCGCGGCGCGTGCGCAGCGCATCGCGGTGCTGACCGGCGCTGGTGTCTCAGCGGAATCCGGTATTCCCACCTTCCGCGATGCTCAGACCGGACTGTGGGAGAAGTATGATCCGGTTATGCTGGCCAGCATCGAAGGCTTCACCGAGGATCCTGCGCTGGTCTGGAAGTGGTACGACGAGCGGCGTCAGACAATGAAGCAGGTAGAGCCCAATCCCGGCCACTATGCCCTGGCTGAGTGGGAGAGCGCGTGGCGGGATGCCGGCCGCGAATTCCAGCTGGTCACCCAGAACATCGACAATCTGCACGGCCGGGCCGGCAGTCGTGACATCATCGAACTGCACGGCAACATCTGGTATGTCCGCGCCCTCGATGCGAGCATTGACGAGGCGTTCCTGTTCGAGCAGTGCCCGCTTGAGGAGTGTCCGCCCCGCGACACGCAGGGCCGCCTGCTGCGACCCCACGTTGTGTGGTTCGGTGAGCAGCTGGATCCGCTCAAGATCCAGGCTGCGTTCGACGCGGCCTCAGCCTGCGACCTCTGTATCGTCGCCGGCACCAGCGCGGTCGTGTTTCCTGCCGCCGCCGTGCCCTATGAGGCCAAACGAAACAACGCGACACTTATCGAGGTCAACCCGAACTCGACGGAGCTGACCAGATTCGCCACCTACGCCATCCCGCTGCCCAGCGGCGCAGGATTGCCCGAACTCTGGCAGCGCGTACAGCGACGAATCAGCGGCGGTGAAATCTGACCTTGGACCAGCAGGATTCGTCGGATCAGCCGATACCCAGCCGAATCGCCTCCTCCTGCAGGTGCTCGCGGAAGTCGGGATGCGCGAGCTCAATCAGCGCCTTGGCCCGCTGCTTGCGGTTCATCCCCCAGAGATCGACGATGCCATACTCAGTAGACACCCAGTGGACATCGGCCCGTGATGTCGTGATGCCGTAACCCTGGGGGTGTTCGCCAACGATGCGGGTCAGCTGTCCACCCTTCCCGGTGCTGGGAAACGCGATGATCGGACGTCCACCCTTGCTGGCGGCCGCGCCGCGGATGAAGTCGACCTGCCCGCCGAATCCGGAGTAGATACGCGCACCCATGTTGTCCGCAACGACCTGGCCAGTCAGATCTATCTGCAGGCAGCTGTTGATCGCAACCATGTTGTCGTGCTGCGCGATGATGAAGGGATCGTTGCAGTACTCGGTCGGATGGAGCTCGACCAGCGGGTTGTTGTGCAGGAAGTCGTAGCAGCGCGTCGTACCGAGCACGAAGCCAGCCACGATCTTGCCCTGGTGTAGGTTCTTGCGCTCGCCGTTGATTACGCCCTTCTCCAGTAGGTCAATAGCCCCGTCGGAAAACATCTCGGTGTGGATGCCCAGATCCCGGCGATCGGCGACCTCCGCCCAGACGGCGTCAGGGATCGCACCGATGCCCATCTGCAGGCAGTCGCCGTCGTCGATCAGGTTGGCGATGTGCCGGCCGCACTGCGAGTGCACCTCGCCGATCTCGCCGCGCGGCAGTTCTGCCAGTTCGTGCTCCACTTCCACCAGTTTGTGGATCTTCGACAGATGCACGAAACAATCACCGAGGCTGCGCGGCTGGCGCGGATTGACCTCCGCGATGATCTTCTTGCCCGTGCGCACCGCGGCCATGGTGATGTCAACGCCCACGCCCAGGCTGCAGAATCCATGCTCGTCGGGCGGCGACACCTGGATCATCACCACATCGAACTCGACTACGCGTTCATATACCAGCTTCGGACACTCGCCAAGGAATACCGGCACCCAGTCCGCTCGTCCCTCGTTGATAGCTTTGCGGCTGTTACCGCCGGCGAACCAGGCGCAGTGGCGGACGTGCCCCTCCAGGGCCGGGTCCATGTAGTCCAGCGGGCCCAGCGTCAGAATGTGCGTGCAGGTTACGTCGTAGAGGTGCTCCTTGGCGTATTCGGCAAACGCCGCCAACAGGTCGAGTGGGGCGGCCCCGCCGGGGTGAACGTACACGTGATCCCCGGACTTCACCTCGCGGACGATCTCGTCCATACTGACGCGTTTGCTCTTGTACAGCTCGGCTTTCTGCATCAGTCGTTACTCCTGGTTGTCTGCTAGATACTCGTACTTGCGGCGCATGACACCGTCGATGCAGACCAGACCGGTGTCAAACTCCTTGTAGGTGGCCAGCGCATGATCGAGGGGCTGCTCCGCAAACCGCAGCAGATACGGCACGATCGCCGATGCTACCGCCCGCGAAGCGGTGCGTGCGACGGTGGCCGTAATCCTCGGCACGCAGTAATGGATGATGTCGTCCACGATGTAGGTGGGATTGAGCACGTCGGTGGGCCGGCTGGTCTCGGCGGCACCGCTCTGTGTGATCGACGCGTCGATTATCAGACTGCGCGGCTGCATCGTCTTCAGGTGCGCGCGCTCAATGATCTTCTCGCAGACGCCCAGTTCTGAGTGAATCGCCAGGATCAGCACATCGGCACCGCGGACCACACGGCCGATATTTCCGGGGCTGGCTGACAATGTGGTGAGGTGCCCGATCGTATTGCTTACCAGCCGCTCGAGCTGCCGGTGATCGTGATCGAGAACCGTCACTCGCGCCCCCATCAACTGGAACATCTGGGTGGCGGTCGAGCCCAACATACCCGCCCCGATAATCGCGATGTTGCAGGGCGCCACACCGGGAACACCACAGATCAGCTTGCCCCTGCCGCCCTCGAACGTCTCCAGATACCGCGCCGCGATCTGGGGCAGCATCCTGCCGGCGATCATCGATAGCGGCGCCAACAGCGGCCAGCGGCCCCCCTCATCAATCATCTCCTCGAACGCCAGCATGGTCAGCTTGCGTGTCTTGTATGCTTCGCGCAGTGGCTTGGGGATCAGCGGCAGTTCGAGATAGCCACCGAAGACCTGGCCGTCGCGCATCAGCCCCACTTCATCCAGCTCCGGCGGACGGACTCTCAGCAGCATGTCCGGTCGCAGCCAGGCTTCGTCACGGCTGTAGGCAATCGTCGCGCCGAACTGCTGGTAATCTGCATCGCTGAATCGCGCGCGCCCGCCTGCCCCCTGTTCGACAGTGACCTCATGGCCGTTGGCGACCAGTTCCTCCACGCCGTAGGGAGACAGGACAACCCGGTGTTCCTGCGGGTTGCGGTCGGCAATAATGCCAAAGTGCATGGTATCACCCCCGTGTGCGTGCCTAGAAAGGTACCACCAGAATTCGGAGCTGTCCATTTCTGGCTCCCGACCGCGTCTGGCTTTACGCCACAGATGGTGTTTGCTAGAATTTTCGTTCACGGCCTGGACGGTCGGGGCGGAGTTTCCTGTCGAGGAGCAAGGCAATGGGTATTCCCATCGAGAAGAAGCGCAACGTGGCGCTGATCGGACATGGTGGTGCTGGCAAAACCACCCTCGCTGAGGCGCTGTTGTTTGTCGCAGGTGTGACGACGCGCATGGGTGCCATCGAGGACGGCAACACCGTCAGTGACTTCTCGCCTGAGGAAATCCGGCGTCGCTACTCGATCAACAGCTGCGTACTGCCCTTCGACTCCAACGGTCATCGAATCAACCTGATTGACTGCCCCGGCTACCTCGACTTCATCGGCGATTCGATCTCGGCGCTGAATGTCGTTGACGCCGCGATCATCGTGGTGGATGGTGGTGCGGGCGTGGAGCCCCAGACCCGCCAGGCCTGGGAAAACTGCACCAACCTCGAACTGCCTCGACTGATCTTCATCTCGGGTCTGGACAAGGAGAACGCGTCCTGGGCCGAGACGCTCGCCGCCTGCCAGCAGGCCTTCGGCCGCACGGTGGCGCCCCTGGTCATGACCATCGGCCAGCAGCACCAGCTCCGCGGCGTGGTCAACGTGCTGACCCGCACGGCCTACATCAAGGACGGCGACAAGATCGTCAGCGGGGACGTGCCGGCGGAGATGCAGGACGCCGTGGAAGAGACGCGCGCCACGCTGGTCGAGAGTATCGTCGAACTCGACGACGCGCTGATGGAACGTTACATGGAGGACGAGTCGATCGCCGACGAGGACCTGATGGCGGCCCTGCAGGATGGTGTGCGGCGCGGCGCCTTCTGCCCGGCGGTCGGGGGCGCGGCCAAGGCCCTGGTCGGGGCACGCAATCTGCTGGAGTTGATCGAGTCGGCACTACCACACCCCGGATTGCGCGGCGCGGTGGCCGGCGAGAAGCCCGGCGGCGGACGCGAGGAGCGCCAGCTGACGGCCGAGGCCGCCCCCTGCGCGCGGGTATTCAAGATCAGCACGGAAGGGCAGCTCGGCGAGTTGTTCTGGATGCGCCTCTACTCGGGCACGATCAGGCCGGGGGACACGCTTTACAACGCGGTCACGTCGGAAGGTGAGAAGGTCCCCACACTGCTGGTGATGCGCGGCAAGACGCGCGAGGACATGACCCAGGCGGACGCCGGCGACATCGTGGCCACCGTCAAACTGAAGTACACCGCGATGGGCCACACCCTGGCCACCAAGGACAACCAGATCGTGCTCCCCGAGCTCGACTACCCCAGCGCCGTCGCCTATGAGGCTGTCGACGTCGACGACAAGAACGACCTCGAAAAGGCGATGGCCGCCCTGCACCAGTACTCGGAGATGGATCCCACGCTGCGGGTGATCCAGAACGAGGAAACCAAGGAGCAGGTGGTCTACGGCATGGGCCAGCTGCATCTGGATATCGCGGCCGCCTTCGTCAAGGGCAAGGCCGGCGTGACCATCAAGTGGAAGAGACCGCGCGTCCCGTATCGCGAGACCATCACCATGCAGGCTGCCGCCCAGGGCAAGTTCAAGAAGCAGACCGGTGGGCGCGGCAAGTACGGCGACGTTCACGTCCGGCTGGAGCCGACTGAGCGCGGCCAGGGCTTCGAATTCGTCGACGCCATCGTGGGCGGGGTGGTCCCCAACCGCTTTCTGCCAGCGGTGGAGAAGGGCGTGGTGGAGACGATGAACGCCGGCCCGCTGTCCGGCAGCCGCGTGATCGACCTGCGCGCCACCGCTTTCGACGGCAGCCATCACTCCGTCGA
>CAZSSB010000069.1:0-10701 GCA_964609245.1 uncultured Planctomycetales bacterium
CCGTGCGTTGATTGTGGGGACAAGCGGGCACAGTTTGATTGACGTTCACCGGCGCAGATGATAGATTCTTACTCCCTGTGATACTTGCCATCGATCCGGGTACCACGAAGGTCGGCTGGGCCGTCGTGGATAACTCGGGGAAGGCGGTTGACCAGGGGATCGAGTTCCTTGACAGGGGGAGCGGCCGGCTCGGTGAGCTAGTCGATCCTCCAGCGGTCCGGACCGTAGTGATCGGCAACGGGACGAACCGGGTGAACATTGAGGCGGAGGCGAGGCGTCTTTTTCCTCAGGCCGTGGTCGAAGTGGTGGATGAAACCGCCTCGACGGTCGAGGCCTGGAAGCTCAAGCGCACGGAGGAAGCGGGGCGCAATCCGATTCTTGGCCTGATGTTCACCCTGAGACAGTTGTTCAGCCCGGTGCCCGTCGACGACTACGCCGCACGCGTGCTGGCCGGGCGCTATCTGGCGCGGCGACGCGAGGGGCCGGCGTAGGCGGTTCCGGCGATCGCAACTGAATCCTGCCCGGGCGCGGGCTGTGGAGATGGAATTCGCGCCGGGCAGTGGGTGATAGGAAGGCGGAAGGACGGACCGGCGCCGGAGAGAGGCCGGTGGTGCAGGATAATAGAGGATAACTGCGCTGCTGCTCCGGCCTGGTCTGCACCCCGCTACTTTCGAGGGTGCCGCGGCGGCACGTGAGCCGTCCGGCGGAAGGAGAGTAGCGATGAGGATAGTGCTGCAGGGCCTGCTCGGGGCGGTGGCCGCGATGATGCTCGCCGGGGCGGCGGCGGCGTCCACCTTCAGCGACCTGCCCACCGACCACTGGGCCTACGACGCGATCGACTACCTGCAGCAGGCGGGCCTGGTGGAGGGCTATCCCGACGGCACCTTCCAGGGCGACCGGCCGTTCACGCGCTACGAGATGGCGATGGTGATCGCCCGGGTTTTCACCAAGATCCAGGACTGGCAGGCGATGTACAACGGCGGCACCATGCCCGGCCTGCCCGCCGATGTCGACATGAGTGAGGTCTACAGCCGCCTCGATCGCTTAAGCGAGGAATTTCGCGACGAGCTCAGCGACCTCGGCGCGCGGGTGACCGCCGTCGAGGACGAGCAGGTCCGGCTGGCCGGTGACGTCGATGATTTAAAAGCGCTGATCAAGGATTCGGGCCTCAGCGGCGAGGTGCGCTTCCGCGCCGGCGGGTTCTTCGCCACCGGCCGCGAGGACCTGACCAACGAGATCGGCTATGAGACGCGCCTGAGCCTGACCTATCTCTTCCAGCCCGAGCAGAACCTCGACTTCAAGTTCTCGCTGACGGCCACCGAGATGGAGGGGCCGGTCGGCACCGGCTACATTCCGGGCGCCAACAACGAGCAGGCGCTCGTGATGCCGGGCAACCCGCCCCACGGCAACAACGCGGCGGCCTCCAGCTTCGTGCTCGACGAGGCGCTGTTCAAGTACTACTGGTGCGGCGCCCCGCGCTTCATGGGCGAGTGCCCGACGCTGACCGGCGGCCGCCAGTACTTCAGCCAGGGCGAGTTCGGGATGGCGGGCGACAACGGCTACCGCTCCAACTACGGCATCCGCTTCGACACCGCCTACGGGCGCAAGCTGGACCTCTATGCCGGCATCTACCGCATGGAGAGCGTGGCCCAGCTGGCGCCGTGGTCCGACGCCGACAACCTGATGTTCCAGTCCAGCGGGCTGACCCACGAGGGCGACGACTTCATGCTGGCCGGCCTGGAGTACCACAGCGGCGAGGGCACGCTGCCCGGCCACGACTACAAGACGGTGGTCCGGATGGACGGCACGCTCAACGGCTACGGCAACGAGCAGTACGTCGGTCTCAGCGGCAACCTGCAGCTGCCGGAGTGGATCAGCAGCTCGGTGCTGACCGGCCTGCGCGGCGAGTGGATCTACATGATGCGCAACGTCAGCGACTTCGACCCCGAGGCGGACCTGGAGCTGACGCCCTACAGCTTCGTCGTCGAGGTCGATCTTTACAACACCGAGCGCACCACCGTCAGCATGGCCGGCGCGCACATCGCCCAGATCGAGGCGCTGCCGGTGCTGGCCAACGTGGACAACGACCCCTTCAGCGAGTGGGATTTCACCGTCAACGACGCTACCTCCCCCGACGCCTTCAACATCAGCCGCGAGGGGCGCAACTACTTCCCGGCGGACTTCGTCGGCTTCGGCCTGCGGGCCCAGCACGCGCTGGGCAACAGCCTGTGGACCACGCTGACCTACTACGACGGCACGCGGATCGACGCGGTCTCCAACGAGCGGCCGGGGATGGTCAAGGTCAACTTCCGCTATCCGTTCAGCAACAACTCCAGCCTGGGCCTGGATGTGATCGCCGCCGGCGAGCGGACGGGCCTCGAGGATCCGATCGGGCTGGTGCGCGGCGAGTACAAAATCCACTTCTGAAAACCAGATAACTGCGGCGCAAACTCCACGTCGACCCCGGCGGAGGACCTCCACCCTCGCCGGGGCTGCGCCCGGATGACACGCCGGCTCGTTCACCACTCGCCGGTGGGCCGGACGGCTCCGAGCAAAGCTTCTCGCCGCCGGACGGACAGGCCGCTCAGTCCGTCGCTGGCCGGGCGAAGCCCGGCGGGTCGCTCCAGTGGACAGGCCGGCTCGCTCAGCGCGCGCCGGCAGGCCGGGCGTCTCGCCTGTGATTGGGTGGCGCGGGCGTCCCTGCCCGCGATTCGCTGGGAGCGCCGAGCCGGCTGTAGGGGCCGGACCCCGCGCCGGCCCGTCTCCGGCAGGGGCGCACAGCTGTGCGCCCATCCCCGCTCAACCACAGAGATCATAGAGCACACAGAGGAATCAGCCCCGCCTGCGGCGGGGTCAGGAATCAGCGTTCAGCCGTCAGCCGTCAGCCGCCAGCGTTCAGCCGTCAGCCGCCGGCCGTCAGCAACCGGAATCAGTAGGGGAGCCGTATACGG
This sequence comes from uncultured Planctomycetales bacterium, assembly GCA_964609245.1. Classification (GTDB taxonomy): domain Bacteria; phylum 4484-113; class 4484-113; order 4484-113; family JAFGCY01; genus JAFGCY01. The sequence continues at coordinate 2,952 of CAZSSB010000069.1, forward strand.
CTCCCACATATCCAGTGGGTCCCGCCATCGGCGGGACTGCCAGCCTGCCATCTGCCCCGGTGGCGCAAGCGTCTCGCCCGCGATCCGTACGGGCCGGTCTCAGACCGCCCCTGACGCCGCGGGCCAGCGCAACGTGCGGTTTGCCCCAACACCCGGTAGGCGGGGTTTCAACCCCGCGATTCAAATGTCAGGCGGCTGAAGCCCCCTGTTACCGGGGATGCGGACGGGGCGTCCGCGCTCCGATGGCCCGCGCTGCCAGTGACCGGTGTCGGGGCTCAGCCCGCCAGTTCGACGCCGCGCATGTAGGCCTTCATGTTCAGCTCGACCAGCTTGGCTTTCTTGCCGCTGAAGACGTGCTTCAGGCCGTCCTCGATCGCCGCGTGCTCCAGGAAGCCGACGTGGGCGTTGAGCGCCCCCAGCGCGATGTTGCCCGCCGTCATCAGGTTGCCCAGCTCCTTGGCCTCGGCGTTGGCCTTGACCCAGATTACTTCGATGTCGTCGCGCTCGTTCTCGCTGGTCACCAGGTCGCGGTTGGCGACGCAGACGCCGCCGGGCCGCAGCCGCGCCGCGAACTTGGTGAAGCTCGGCTCGTTCATCGCGATCACCGCCGTCGGCGCGGCGGTCGCCGGGCTGGCGATCGGCTCGTCGCTGACCATGATGGTGCAGTTCGACGTGCCGCCGCGGCTCTCCGGGCCGTAGGAGGGAAACCAGCTGGTCTCGAGACCGTGATCGACCGCGCCGTAGGACACGGTCTGTCCCATCGTCAAAATGCCCTGGCCGCCGAATCCGGCGAAGATCATTTCGTGTAGCATGGCTTAACCCTCTTTCCTGATGTCCTTGAACACGCCGACCTCGAAGAACTTGTTCATCTCCGCGCCGATCCACTCGGCGCTGGCGGTGGGGGTGCGGCGCGTGTTGATCGCGCAGCCGCAGAGCACCTCGACGATCGTGAAGCCCAGGCCCTCCATCTGGTACTGGAACGCGGTCTTGATCGCCTTCTTGGTTTTGAGCAGCCCCTTGGGGTTGTGCGCCGTGGTGCGCTCGGCGTAGGCCACCCCGCTGAGCGTCGAGAGCATCTCGACCACCTTGATCGGCTGGCCCGCGATGTGCGGGTCGCGGCCGCGGGGGCTGGTGGAAGTCACCATGCCCTCCAGGCTGGTGGGCGCCATCTGGCCGCCGGTCATGCCGTAGATCGCGTTGTTGATGAAGATCACCGTGATCAGCTCGCCGCGGTTGGCGGCGTGGACGATCTCGGCGGCGCCGATGCTGGCCAGGTCGCCGTCGCCCTGGTAGCTGAGCAGGATCGCCTCCGGCTCGGCGCGCTTGACGCCGGTCGCCGTCGCCGGCGCCCGCCCGTGGGCGCAGCTGATGAAGTCGAAGTCGAAGAACTCGTAGGCGAACACGCTGCAGCCGACCGGCGCCATGCCCACCATCCGCTCCTTGATCCCCAGCTCATCGACCACCTCGGCGATCAGGTGGTGGACCTGGCCGTGCTGGCAGCCGGGGCAGTAGGTGAACTGCTTCTCGGTCAGCGACCACGGCCGCTGGTAGACGACCTCGAAACCGTCCCTGGGGGCCGGGACCTCGTCCCTGATCATTACTTCCGCGTCACTCATGTGTTGTCTCCCGGTTCCTACTTGACTCGCCACAGCGAATCGCTGCGCTGGGGGTCCGCCGCGATGGCCCGCAGCGGCTGCTCCACGTCGTTGGGGTTGAAGGTCAGGCCGCCGTGGCGCGGCACGAAGTGCAGCGGCGCGTCGTTCAGCCGCATCGCCAGCGCGACGTCCTCGACCATCTGGCCCCAGCTCATCTCGAACACCACCACCGCCCGCTTGCCCTCTGCCAGCTGGCGCACCCGCTCGTAGGGGTACGGCCAGAGCGTGATCGGGCGCAGCAGGCCGACCTTCATTCCTTCCTCACGGAGCTTGCGCACCGTGCCCAGCACCGCGCGGCTGACGCTGCCGTAGGCCACGCAGAGGATCTCGGCGTCCTCGCAGAACTGCTCCTCGGAGCGGACCTCGGCGTCCTTGATGCGCTCGTACTTGTCGATCAGCTCCAGGTGCTTGGCCGCCATGTCGTCCGGGTCGAGCCAGATGCTGGTGATGATGTTGGGCTTCCTGCCGGTGCGGTTGACGCCCATCGCCCAGTCGGGCTTCTGCCAGTCGACCACCTCAATCGAGTCCAGATCGACGGGCTCCATCATCTGGCCGATCACGCCGTCGGTCAGGATCATCGCCGGGTTGCGCCACTTGCAGGCCAGGTCGAAGCCCAGCGCGGCGTGCTCCGCCATCTCGTGGACGCTGTTGGGCGCCAGCGTGATGGTGCGGTAGTCGCCATGGCCGCCCCCGCGCGTGGCCTGGAAGTAGTCGCCCTGGTGCGGTGCGATGTTGCCCAGGCCGGGGCCGGCGCGGCAGACGTTCATCACCAGGCAGGGCAGCTCCATCATCGTGATATAGCTGATGCCCTCCTGCTTGAGGCTGATGCCGGGGCTGGAGCTGGAGGTCATCACGCGCCGGCCGGCGGCGGCGGCGCCCATCACCATGTTGATGCTGGCCACCTCGCTCTCGCCCTGCAGGAAGATCCCGCCCGGCACGTCCAGCAGCGCGCCGCTCATGTACTCGATCGCCTCGTTCTGCGGCGTGATCGGATAGCCGAAGTACGCGGTGCAGCCGGCGCGGATCGCACCGGCGCAGACGGCGTGGTTACCCTTCATCAGCTGGCGGCCCTTGGGCAGCCAGGCCATGTCATCCTTGGCGGCCGCGTGTTCTGTCGCAACTTGGCTCACTTGGCACCTCCACTGGCTACGGGCTCCTTGACGCGCTTGTAGACCACGATCGCGCAGTCCGGACAGGCGGTGGCGCACAGCTTGCAGGCCGTGCACTTCTCATCGTCGTCGTCGAACTCCGCCACGAAGTAGCCCGCCTTGTTGAGCACGTTCATCGGGAATTTCAGCAGACCGAAGGGGCAGGCCGGAATGCACATCTCGCAGCCCTTGCAGCGATCGACCAGTATCTCAATGTAACCCTTGCGCATTAGCTGACCTCGCGAAGGATGAAGTTTGCACCACGAATCGCCCCCCGCCCCCAATAGTTCCGCATATCCGCTAGTGCGGATATATTGTACCAGTTTGCCGCTGCCTTGTAAACCGCGCCCGGGGCGGATCAGGCCGCGCGCGCCAGATGATACCAGCTCTCAGCGTGCCTGGCCACCTCGGCGAGACAACCGGCCAAGGAAAAGGGGTGAGACCAGGTCTCACCCCACCTCTCCCGCATCATTATCGGGTCGCGCGTCCTAGAAGTTGGCGTCCCAGGCGCGCACCTTGTAATCCGCGCCGCCGGTGAACAGCATGTCGTCCATCACCAGGAAGTCGCGGACCGCCAGCACGTGGGCCTGCATCTCGCCGGCCTTCTCGCCGTCGTGATTCCAGAGCTTCAGCTTGCCGTCCTCGCCGCCGCTGATCGCCAGGCTGTCGTCGGACAGGAACGCGATGTAGTTGACGTTGCCGGCATGGGCGCGGATCTTGCGGACCAGGCTGCCCGTCGAGGCGTCCCAGACCCGAATCTCGCCGTTGGTGCCGCCGGTGTACAGGCAGGCCTCGAGGTTGTTCAGCTGCAGGCACAGCACCTCGCCGCCCTCGTAGGCGAGGATCTCGCTCTCGAGGGTACCCAGCAGCGAGTCGAAGACCTTGACCATCCCGTCCACGCCGGCGCTGAACAGGTAGTCGCCGCCGTAGTTGAGGATCAGGTCGTTGACCCCGTAGGCGTGGGCGTAGGCTTCCCATTCCAGCGCGTAGCCTTCCTCGACGTTCCAGCAGCGGACCCAGCCGTCATCGCCGCCGCTGAAGATGTAGATCCCCTCCGGGCCGATCGCCAGCGTCTTGGCGCCTCCGGCGTGCGCATCCAGAGCGATCAGCAGTTCCAGCGTGTAGGCGTCCCACACCTTGACGAAGCCGTCGTCGCCGGCCGTCACCATATATGTCTTGTCCGGGCTGATCACCAGGTCATTGACCGCCACCTGGCAGGCGGGAACCTCCTCGATCAGCTCCAGCGACGCGACGTCCCAGAGCTTGATCCGGCCGTCCTTGCCGGCGCTGAACAGCGTGTCGCCGTCGTCGGTGACATCCAGCGCGTTGACCGATCCGTAATGCGCGTCGATGGTCTGCACCAGATCAGCCGGCGCCATCGCGCCTCCGCTGATCGCCAGCAATCCGAACACCCCGATTACCGCTACGATGATGTTGCGCATCGTCGAAGACCCTCCAGTTTTTTGCGCCGGGCGAACGCAACGCTTCCGCCCAGCATTGAACGATTGCATACCTTACCACTTTTCCAATCATTTGACCACACAACCGGCCGCCGCGACGCTTGATAGAGGCCGGCTGCGCGCGGGCGGCGGGCGTGTTAGTATGTGTGAGCGAATCGCGCAAAGGAGAGGCGAGGATCAGATGATCAGAACTGCGGCAATCGTCCTGCTGGTCGCATCCGTCGGGGTGCTCTGCACCGCGGCCAAGGAGAAGCAGGTTGACTTCATCACCGACGGCCAGTTCGCCTTCGGGATGGAACTCGCGGAGGCGAACCAGCGGCTGGAGAAGGACGAGAAGAACCTGGCGGTGATGTACCGCGTCGACACCCCGTCGACCAACGAGTTCGTCTGCGTCTACAAGGAGACGGAGTTCTACCGCGTGCGGTTCTTCGAGGGGCGCTGCTATTTCATCGAGCGGCGGGCCGAGATCGACGCCGGTCGGGTGCCGGAGCTGTTCACCCAGTTCGGCGAGGCCTACGGCGAGACCCCGGAGTCCACCCAGAGCCGCGATCAGCGCCTGTGGTACGGGCACTGGATGCTCCAGGACCGCGACGTGGAGCTGACCGCCTATCAGCGCGACGGCGACCTTTACGTCGTCACCTACCAGGAATTCGAGCCGCTGACCGTCGGCGAGGCGCTGCGGGTGCAGGAGACGGAGCTGGGCAGCGGGCCGATGGAAGTGGATCCGGTGACGGGCAAGCTCCGTCCGGCCCAGCATCAGGTCGAGGACGACGAGCAATCCGCGGAAGGGGAAGGGGAAGGGGAGGAGTCCGAGGCCGAGGGCGAAGGTGAGGAAGAAGGCGAGGAGCCTCCGCCCGAGGACGATGACGACGACTGGGACTGGTACGACTAGGCCGCAGCGGTCGCCGGCGCCTGGCCGCCAGGCCGCGGCCACGGTCTAGAAGAGCTTCTGATACCGGCTGTCCAGGCCAATCACGTCGGTCAGCACGTCGCTGCGCAGGTACTCGTAGGGGAACAGGAAGTAGTGGTCGTCCTCGGTGGAGATGTCGAGGCCCACGTACTTGCCGGGGTACTGCGGCAGCGCGTTGAGGTAGAGAAACAGCGTCACCGAGTTGGTGCCGGTCTGCGAGTCGCGCCGCCAGGCGGCTTCCCAGGTGGTGCAGCAGTTGACCTTGCGCACCATGATCTTCTTGATGACGTCCTTGAGGAAGTCCACCGAGGCGACGCGGTCGAAGTCCGTCTCGCGCTGCGCGTTGTGGCTGTAGTAGCCGGTGACCTCGCCCGACCAGCCGTTCTCGAAGCGATGGGTGTAGGTCGCGCGCACCTGGTCCATCCGGAAGCGCGTGGCGTAGTCGGTGTAGAACCGCAGGTTGGTGGCCAGCAGCCAGTTGGGATAGCCGTCGGGCGTGATATAGGGGGAGCGCCAGGTGGCGTTGAGCGTGCTCGATCCCCATTCCCAGTACGCCGGATCGCGTCCGCCGGAGTTGCGGAAGATGTAGCTGACGCTGTGTCCCATGCTGAACAGCTCGTGCGGGGTCCAGTTGAAGTCCGACCTGACGGAGTGCGGGTAGCGGTTGACGAAGTCGTAGCCGCTGCCCAGTCCCCAGCGCCAGGACCGGCGCTGGTTGTAGACGTTCAGGTTGAAGTTCACCGTGTTCGAGTATCGTTCCGACTCACCCGTCGGCGCCACCTTGACGCCCTGGCGGTAGGTCATGCTCCAGGGGATGCTGAAATCCCAGCGACGGTGGCTGTCGTATCTGAAGGTGGCGCCGGGGCGCAGCACGTAGATCGCGTCCCCGCTGTCGTAGTAAGCCTGCCTGAAGCCGAGGTTGTAGTCCAGGCTGGCGGAGCGGCTGAACTGGGTGCGTTCGCTTCCGCTGAGGGTGCCCAGGTACTTGATCGACTCCACCGGGTCGGGCCGCTCGCCCGTGAGCTTGCGTTCGATGTCGATCCGGTAGGTGTTGAAGAAGCTGCCCTGGCCGAACAGGTCGCGCGGGAAGGAGAAGCTGAAGGTTGGCACGGAGTCGTTGTAGGTGCTCGTACGCTCCAGGTAGTCCTCGCCGTCGAAGTCGACGCGCGGCTTGCTGTAGGTCAGGGACGAGGTATAGCCGGCCATCGGGGTGTTGGCGGCGCCCTGGTATCTGAGCTGCAGGTTGACGTTGCCCCACTTGTCGGTGGGATTGGCGGCGGTCTCGCCGCGCTTGTCCTCGTGGTAGTCGTGGGTGAAGGTGAGTCGCAGCTCATCGCTCAGCTGGCGGCTGGTCGTGAAGCTGGCCCGATCGGAGGAGGTGTTGACGATCGAGCCGACGCTGCCCTCGCCGCCGGTCTGGCCGTTGCGCAGGTCTTCGAGATGGAGGGTGAGGCCCGCGGTGTTCTGGCTTGGCCTGTAGTCGAGCGAGAAGTCGGCGCGCCATTCATCCTTGAGCTGGCCGCCGCTCTGCAGCGCATTCGGTGTGAACTCCTTGAGACGCTGGAAACCGAGATCACCGCTGAGACTGCGGCTGAAGTTGAGATCCTGGCCGAACTGGTAGTTGAACTCGTCGCCGCTGTCGCCGCCGGCGGCGCGGCCGATCAGGTCGCGGGCGATCTCGTCCGGCCAGTCCTCCTTGTAATAGGCCTTGAGCGTGCCGACGCCCAGCGAGGGGATGAAGTAGTCCTGCTTGATGCCGAAGCCGGCGCCCTTCTCGGTCATCACCTTCATGATCATCGCGCCCAGCAGCGGCCGGTTGACCTCGTCAACCCAGCGCGTCGAATAGGTATAGCCGAAGTGGGCGAAGTAGCCCTCGGCGCTGCTGTAGCCGTACTCCTGCTGAATGTCGCTTTCTTCCTCGGTGTAGCGCTGCTCCTTGGGCAGCGGCACCGCCAGCATCGGCACCCAGGCCACCTTGGTGTCGCGCAGGAACAGGTAGGCGTCGTGCATCACGATCGACTTGTTGCGCTTGTAGTGCACCTTGTCGGACTTGATCACGTAGTCGCGGTGGCTGCCGCAGAGCGGCGGGCAGGTGGTGAGCTTGGCCTTGTAGAGGATCAGGTAGTCGAAGCTGCCGTAGACGCGGTCCGCTTCGTAGTACATCGGCTCGTAGAGCCTCAGGCCGCTGCTGGCGTTCCGCATCGAGCCGCTGATGTTGCCCTCGACCCAGAACAGCTCCAGCGTTTCGGTGTCGTAGTTGATGTAGGCCTCGTCGCAGTAGAGGATGTCGTCGGCCTGCTGGACCGCGACATAGCCCTTGGCGTAGGCGGTGGCGGCGCCGTCGTCGACTTCCACCATGTCGGCCCAGATCGCGATGTCGTTGAAGATCAGCTCGACGTCGCCGTTGAAGATCAGGATCTTGTTGCGCCGGTCGTATTGGAACGAGTCCGAGGCCTTGAACGTCATCAGCCCCGAGGGCAGCGGAATCTGGATGCCCTCGTCGGGCCGCTGCTCCAGCGCCAGGTTGAGCAGGCTCAGCGACTCCTCGATACTGCGGGCGATGCGCTCCTCGTCGGT
>CAZSSB010000070.1:0-10598 GCA_964609245.1 uncultured Planctomycetales bacterium
TCCGTGCTGCGGGCGACGAACGGTTCGTGGACCACCTGGTAGCGCAGCGTGCCCTCGGGGTCGATGATGAACAGCCCGCGGAAGTTCACACCCGCCTCGTCGACGTAGACCCGATAGTCGACGCCGATGTGGTGATTGGAGTCCGACAGCAGCGGATAGGGCGGATCCCCGACCTCGCCGCTCGCCACCAGCTTCTCAAGCGTGAACTTGCTGTCGCCGCTGACACCAAGCAGCTCGGCGCCGATCGCCTGGAACTCCTGATGGCGCTGGCCGAAGGCCTTGACCTCGGAGTTGCAGGGTCCGGTGAACGCCGCCGGATAAAAGAACAGCACCAGCCACTTGCCCTTGTAGTCGCCGAGGCTGACCTCGCCGAAACCGCCCTCAAAGGCCTTGGAGAACGCGGTGCCGCTGAAGTCCGGCGCCTGCTGGCCGACCAGGGGGGGACAGTAGTCGAAGTCGTCGAAGCTCTCAATCATGTCCATCACTCTGCTCCCACAGGTATCTTGAGTACACTGCCCGCCGCCCCGCCGCTGTTCAGTTCGCCTTCCCATCACTTGCAGGCCGCGCGCAATGAGCAATCTACCACGCAGCGGTGTCCGTTGGTCTAAGCCGATCGGGACGGCGGATCGGCGGATCATGAAAATGGGACCGCATTCCCCCCAGGACGGCTGGCGCGCTGTTATAATCCCGGTAGCAGACTGACAGACAACGCTTTGCCCTCCCCCCGAGGGAGGAAGAAAGCAGGCCCCGGATGGCACGGGGCCTTTTCCTTTGGCATGGTTTGAGCCGCTGTCAGTGACGAGCGGGCTAGTCCAGGTCCTTCAGCACCCAGCGTCCGTCCTTGACCTCGACGAACCGTTCGACGCGCGCCTGGGCCTGTTTCAGAAACGCCCGGCAGCGCTTGACCAGCTCGATTCCCTCCTCGAAGCGAGTCAGCAACTGCTCCAGCGGCAGCTCGCCGCGCTCCATCTCATCGACCACTTCCTCAAGGCGGCGAAACGCCTCCTCGAAGCGCTGCTCGTCGGCGCTGCCTGCGGTCTTCGCCAGCTTCCTGGACGCGGGCTTGCCTTCCGTCATGTCCTGCTCCTCGCTTTCGCCGAACAAATCAGCGGTCATGGGCGCATTGTAACTGACGGCGGCAAGAGCCTCTCCGCCGCCGCGAAACCCAGCTGCAGAGGTATTTCAGGAAATTCCAATGAAATATGGATGAACTTAACTATTCCTTGAACTACTAACTGAAATGAGTGGTTAGAATTCTCCGCTGGTCCAGTGCGCATGACAGTTGCTGGGCCGCTGAAGGAGGAGACGAAGCTATGTTAAAGGGCAATTGGGGCGTATTCACCGGGCTGCTGATCCTCGGCCTGATGCTGGCCGGCTGCGGTGGTGGCGGCGATACGGTGAACAACAGCTTTGTCGGCGCGGGCGGCGACCCGCCCGGCATCGTCGGTGATCTGAGTGCGCAGCTGCAGCCTGGCGACTACCCGCAGCAAGGCGAGGTGCAGGGCGCGCTGGACAGCGCACCGCTGGGCACCGACCCGCTCTACGAGGTCCAGGAAGCGGACGACGTGATTGAGACGCGTCCGGTCAGCGGGACCAGCAGCATCGGCAAGGGCGCCAGCGACGACAACCCGCTGTTCTGGGTTGCGATCACCCATCGCGGTGAGGATCCCGTTCCCGGCAATGCCGCGCCGCCGTTCAACGAGGGCGACGAAGTGGACCTCTACATGCGCTACCAGGTGTATGAGGATCATCTGACAATCTCCCGGACATGGTACATCGGCGCGGCGGGGCTGGCTTACACTGAGCCGTCGGTGACGCACCCCCAGCCGGGTGCTTACGAGGCGATCTTCCCCTTCACGCTTCCCTACGGCTCGGCGGCGCTGGACGCCAAGTTCATCGGCGCCTGGGGATCGGGGCATACCCCGAGCGCGTTCGTCGTTCCTGACATGGTCGATTACCGCGAAGTGGAGTTTGAAATCGAGACCACCACCGTGCTGCCGCCGGTCAACTACCCACCCGTCGTACCGCCGGACAACGACGAGCCCGTTGGCTGCATGCCGGAGTGGATCACCGTCGACTGGACCAGCAGCACCGAGGTGCACGTCGAGGCGGAGAAGGAGCTCTCCAACGTCGTGCTGGCGTTCGAGGACGGCGAGCACGAGAAGTGGGACGACCTCGATCTGGATCCGGACCGCGTCTACGAGGGCGACTTCTGGGGCACCGGTGACAACGAGGGCAAGACGATCGTGACGGTCTGGGTCAAGGCCGGCTGCAACGACAGCGGCGACGGTCCGGGCTACGGCGAGCGTTTCGACAGCGGTGGCGGCGAGGTCCTGGGCATGGCGCAGCTGGCCTGGGAGGATCTGCTGGCCGGCAGCGACTACGATTACAACGACTTCGTCGGCCGGATGCGCTGCACCGAGACCCGCAACGCCAGCGACCAGCTGGTGCAGGTCGATATCACCATCAAGGCCATCGCGCGCGCGGCGGGCTACGACTCCGACTGGCAGTTCAACGTCGGCGCCTCGTTCCCGACCGTCGCCGAGATGGATGTGATCGCGATCGTGGACCAGTTCTACGCCGACGGGACGCGCCACGGAAACCAGCGCATCTACTTCAGCGCGGGCGGCATGAGCGTGCCCGTCTTCGTCCCGTTGCGTGAGGCGCTGCCCAACCCGCCGGGTTCCTACGCCACCAATGGCGTCCCCGGCACGCAGTTCATCGATGGCGATTATGCCGAGCTGACGATCATCCTCAACATGCCGGTTTCCCAGGGCGACTACACGCCGATGCCTTACGAGCCCGAGATCCTGGTGCACCCCTACGGCGGCGGCGTATACACGATCGGCCTGTGGACCAAGCCGGGCGACTGGACTGACTCCCACGGCCGGCCGCTGGGCTTCATCGTCCCCGATACGTATGCCTGGCCGCTGGAGGGCCGCCCGATTTGGAATTGCTACGACGGTTTCCCCTACTGGATCGAGTGGATCAACGATCAGGAACTCGATGAGCCGGAACTGATGTGGTTCGACGACACTCCGGTCGAGACTCTGGTCTTCACCCGCGACAAGTTCACGCCCTGGCCCGAAGACTAGCAGCCAACTCAGCGACCCACTACGCCCCGGCCCCGCGGCCGGGGCGTTTCCCTTCGCTGGTGCTTGCCACATCGCGAGGCGGGCTCTAGCATTGTCAGGCCGCGGGCCGCGCGTGGGCCCGGGCGGCGCAGCGCAATGGAAGAGGTAGGCAACCGAAAAGAGACGGGCTGGCAGCAGACCGCCGAGGTGCTGGCTGGCAACATGCCGGTCTACCTGCGACCGGCGGGCGGCGGCCAGCTGCAGCTGCTCAGCTGCCTGCGCTTCGACGCGGCCGCGCTGGAGGCCACGCTTAAGTGGCCGGAGGACAGCGAGGATCGGCCGCCGCCGGTGGCCGCCGCGGTGCAGCTCTACCTGCGGGCACCTCAATTCCTGAGTATCACCGAGGGCGAGGTCAGCCGGCTGGAGGAGCAACACCCGCCCCTGGTGGGGATCACCTGCGCGGCCAGCTCGCGGGTCTACCCGCTGCGCCAGCACCCGCGCTATCTGGCCTGGGGGCGCGTGCGGCTGGGCGAGCCCCAGGAAGCGGACTATTTCTACTACGATGACGAAATGCGCCGGCTCAACGTCTCGGAGGGCGGCTTCGGCCTCAGGATGCCGTCGCGCGGCTGGCACCTGGGTGACAGCGTCCGCTTCGCCCTGGAGGCCCGGCTGAGCGAGGACCCGGTCGAGGCGGCACGCTGGCCGGAGTTGAAGCTGCGCGGCACGGCGCTGCTGCGCTCGCGGGCCGCCCAGCCCAACGGCGCGAACCAGGAGCACTTCGGCTTCGCGTTCACACAGCTCGCTGACTATCAGCGGGACGTCCTCAAACTGTGGCTGACGGCGATCCATGTCTATCGCCGGCAGTGACATCCGGTACAATTGCCATGTCAGATAGCGCGGAAGGTACTGCGGCGATGTCAGTGAGCGGACGAGCGGAGACGGCCGTCACCCAGATGGTGTACACACCCGGCAAGACCATCCACCTGCGGGCGCACCTCGGCGATGCCGAGCGGATGCTGCCCGTGATCTGCCAGGGGGTGCAGAACCCCGGCCACAGCCTGATCGTGCAGTGGACCGAGGAAGCGGCGTCGGCGGGGCCCCTGCCGGCGATCGGGCAGGAGGTGCAGTTCTACGCGATGAACGCCGGCGTGCTGCACGTCGCCAAGGGGCAGATCATCCATATGGCCGAGGGCCGGCTGCCGCGCATTCGCAGCCGCACAACCGCCAGTTGCATCGCAGTACCGCTGCGCCGCTACCCGCGCTATCGGGTGCTGGGCATGCTGCGGCTTGGCGCGGCCGACGATCCCCAGGCCTGCCGGCAGCCGGAGCCCACCGTGATGGACCTCTCCCGGGGCGGGCTGGGCACCACGGTCTCGGAGCTGGCACTTGAGGTAGGAGCGGTGGTCGAGTTCCAGCTGGAGGCCTGGGTAGCGCGCGGCGGCGAACCGCAGCTGGACATTCCGCCGCTGGAGCTGCACGGCCGCGCCGAAATCCGGCGGTGCAGTCAGGGCGAGACCAGGGACGCCCTGGAATTGGGACTCAGGTTCTACGAGTTATCCGAGCAGCAGGATCACAGCATCGAGGTCTGGTTGGCGGCCCACGCCGCCCAGCTGCGTGAAATCTGAACCTGTGTGATCGCCGCCAACCGGGACAGCCCCGGTGCGTATCTGGTAGACTAATATGCGGATTGAGCGGCCCATCACCGGTCGGGTGGGTCCGAGCGCTACTCACGGGTGCCGGGGTGCGTGTTGACAACGACGGGGCTAGGACATGGCAAGCATAGGGGCCGCAATGGGAGCGACAACGGCTGAGGTATTCAGCGCCGGGATTCCTGTACACCTGCGGGTGCGATTCGGCGGGTTGGAGCGGATGGTGCCGGCCACTTGCCAGGGCATCGGAACCGCCGGCGACGAACTGGTGCTGGTCTGGACGGAGGAAGCCGCCGCCCAGGCCAATCCACCGCGCAAAGGACAGGAACTGCAGTGCTACACGCTCGTTGAAGGTGTGCTCTACGTCGTCGACGCCCAGGTCACGGGTCTGTCCGATGATACGCCGCCGCGGATCAACTGCGCCGTCCCCGCCACCTGCCACGCCACCCCGCTGCGGCGTCATCAGCGCTATCAGGTACAGGGCGAACTGAGCATCGGCGAGCCCGAGGACGAGAACTACTACTGCCACAATCAGCCCCAGCCGATGGACCTCTCGCTGGGGGGCTTCGGCAGCGAGCTGCCGGCCGGCGACTGGCAGGTAGGTGATGAAGCCAGCTTCCACCTCAAAGTCTGGGTGGACATCAACGGCCGCGCGGCGGTCGAGCATCCGGTGCTGCAGCTCAACGGCCGCGCCGCGATCCGCAACATCCGCCCCGATGAAAACGGCGGGATGGTCTTCGTTGGCCTGGAGTACGTCGGCCTGCCCGAACTGCAGCAGGCTTCGCTGCACCTCTGGCTGTCGGCCCACTCCTCGTTCATGCGCAGCGCCTGACCGGCGTCGTTTAGCCCCGCATCGATCGGGTAATATATCCGGTCAGGATGAGCATGCGAACATACACGCTGAGAGGACTGCTACTGCTTCTGGCAGCCTGCGCCCTGACGCTGGGCAGCCCGGGGCGGTGCGGCGCGACGACCGACGCCGATGCCGCCGAACCCGGCACCGAGGCGCTGGCGGCGGGCGATGAGTCGCTGCTCATGCTCAGCGAGCCGCTTGAGCTCGATGGGGCCAGCCGCTACCGCACCCGCGCCCAGCAACTGGTGGCCGATCTGGTGGCAGGGGGCGAGACGGACCTCGACGAACTGGTGGCGGCGATCGTCGCCGACCATCGTGAGGTGCTGGATCATATCGTGATCAACCTCGCCGAGCAGAAGCTCTACGAGTGCAACGCCGACGGCGAGGTGCTGAGCCAGACCAGCGTCAGCAGCGGCACCCGCGGCTACACCACCCCGACGGGCACTTATCACGTGGTCAACAAGGCGCCCAAGGCCTACAGCGAGAAATACGAGGCCTGGATGCTGCACTGGATGGGGCTGACCGCCGACGGCGGCTACGGGATGCACGGCCTGGAGGGAAGCAGCTACGAGCGGCTGCTGGGCCGCGTCGCCAGCCACGGCTGCATCCGCTTAAGCCGTGCCTACGCCAAGGAGATGTACGGGCGCGTCACCGTCGGCCTGCCGGTCTTCATCGTCGACGACCCGGAGCTGGACCTGCGCAGCTACGAGCCGCTCAGCCGCCAGGCGGCGGTGGCGATGGTGCTCGACGTCCTAAGCCCGGCCGACCCCTGGGAGATCTACTACTAGCCGGGCCGACCGCTCCGCTATAATCCCTGTCATGTCCGAGAGGCTGCCACCGCATCAGTTCGCGCTGCTGAAGGCGCTCGGCGCGGGCGTCGACGACCCGACGATCGAGAACCTGGCGCAGGCCGCCGGGATCGACCAGGCGCTGATCAGCGCCGCGGCGACGGAGCTGGCTGACCGGAATCTGGTCAGCATCAGTGAGCAGCCGTTTACCGAGCTGAGGCTCGGGGAGCTGGGCGGCGCCATCGCGCGCGGCGAGGCGCTGCTGCCCGAGCGGCTGGTGGCCCGGGCCGTGGCTCAGCGCGGCGGGACGGCGAGCATCAAGGACCTGAGCGGCGATGAGTCGCTCAAAGCGGCCGGTGTGCAGGCCGGCAAATTCGGGAAAAGCCTGGCCACCCTGGGCTGGGCAAGCTTCGAGAAAGGCGCGCTGACGCTTGCGAGTGACGCAGAGCCGGCGGAGTGCGCCGTCGAGCAGGCGCTCACAGCCGCCCTCGAGGCGGGGGGCAGCCTGATCGCCGAGGAGTGCGGCCTTGACCTCTCCGCGGCGCTGAGCATGCTCAAGGGCCGCAAGGAGCTGGCCAGTGTGCGCGAGCGCAGCCGCCGGGCCGTGACGCTCACCACCGAGGGCGAGCAGCTGGCGGCGGGCATCGCCGCCGGCGAGGTCACAGAGCTGGTGGAGGTCAGCGAGCTGACGCCCGAGATGCTGGCCGACGGCGGCTGGCGCGATGTCCAGTTCCGGCCCTACGACGTGACGCTGAAGGCGGAGCGCGCCGTTCCCGGCAAGCCGCACCCGCTGCAGCGGATCGTCGAGCGCACCCGCCAGGCGTTTCTGGAACTGGGTTTCAGCGAGGCCAGCTGCCCGATGGCGGAACTGGCGTTCTGGAACTTCGATGCCCTGTTCCAGCCCCAGGACCATCCCGCCCGCGAGATGCAGGACACCTTCTACTGCAGGGAGCCGGACAGCTACGGCCTGCCCGAGCAGGGCGAGTGGATCGAGGCGGTGCGCCGCACCCACGAGGACGGCTGGGAGACGGGCAGCCGCGGCTGGCGCTATCAGTGGTCGCCGCAGCGCGCCGCGCAGGTGGTGCTGAGAACGCACATGACGGCCAGCAGCATCGAGGCGATCGCGCGCAACCCGTTCCCGCCGCAGAAGATCTTCTCGATCGGCCGCGTGTTCAGGCGCGAGACGGTCGATTTCAAGCACCTGCCGGAGTTCATGCAGGTGGACGGCATCATCATCGACGAGCACGCCAGCTTCGCCTCGCTGCTGGGCACGCTCAAGACGTTCTATCAACGGATGGGCCTCGACGAGGTGGCGTTCAAGCCCGACTTCTTCCCCTATACGGAGCCCAGCGTCGGCGTGCAGATCCTGTTCGGCGGCAAGTGGTTCGAGATGGGCGGCGCCGGCGTGTTCCGGCCCGAGGTCACCGAGCCGTTCGGCTGCCGGGTGCCGGTGCTGGCCTGGGGGCTGGGGCTGGAGCGCCTGGCGATGGCGGTCTATGGCGTTCCCTACATGAAGGACCTCTACCAGAGCGACCTCGACTGGCTGAAAGCCGCCCCGCTGGAAGCTTAAATGGGCGTTAGCTACCAGCCACAGGCCCCATAGCTCATTTGCCATCCATATTAGATACTGCTAGAATATCCTCTCTGAGCGTAGCGTTAAATCCGTCCGGAGCGATAGAATGCGCTATCTTTTGGCAGGGTTGATGATGAGCATGCTCGTCTGCGGTGTCGCGTACGCGCAGGACGAGGCGGCTACGGAGGATGAAGGGGCAGTCGACACCAGGTACGAGGTGACCGGCATCCCGCTTTATCAGGGGCCAGAGTACGATTCACTGGACTCTACGGCGGCGGACATCGAGAACGTGCTGCCCGAGTTCCACAGCTTCCAGCACCGTCCGGTCGACGAAGTGGGCTACAGCCCGCTGACGCTGGAGGACTTCCGCTTTCCGGTGGTCAAGCACACCGCGCGCAAGTTCGAGTGGGAGCGCATGTACTACCCCGAGCACGCGGTGACGGTCTGGCACAGCGATTGCCACGGCTACACCGTGACGGCCTTCTTCTTCACGCGCGACATGGTTCGCGACCATATCCAGCGGCTGATCGATGAGTACTACATCTGCGAGCCCGACGTGCTGCAGCAGGTCATCGACTACTACGCCGAGGTCACCCCGCAGTGCGGCGAGGCGATCAGCTGGATCTGGTTCAGCGTCGACGACAAGGGCCACAAGATCTACGACCGCTACGAGAACCGTTATTTCACCAGTTACCTGGACAACTTCAAGGACAAGTTCTACCTGGAGTTCGGGCTGCCCAAGGTCGAGGACAAGATCAAGGAAGAGAGCCACGACTTCCTCTACCAGTACCGCACGCGGCCCGACAACGTCTGCGGACCGGAGTTCATGGAGCGCGCCTGCGTCTGTGACGAGTGCGCCGAGGAAGCTGCCGGCTGCACCGCCTGCCGCGGCTGCGGTGATCCCAACGCGATCTGCCTGGAGGATCCCCCGCAGTGCGGGCCGTGCCCGGACTACGACTGCCTCAGCTGCCCCGAGCAGTGCACAAAGCCCGGCGACGAGCAGCTGTGGTGCACGGAGTTCAGCTACCACGGCTTCGACTACGACTTCAACGAGCACTACCTCTACTATCCGCGCAAGGTGATCATCGAGGACATCACCTATGATCCGCTGGCCCAGGCCTATCGCTGGAAGTTCGCCTGGCGGTTCAACGATTGCGAGGTGGACTGGCTCAACGAGATGTGCAAGTACGGCGAGCGGATGGACTTCGCGCTGCTGATCAGCGACCCGCACTGGTATGGGCGGATCGTGCTGGACAAGACCCTCAAGCGCGACATCCTGGCGGCGATGGACCCCAACACCTGGGGTAACGTCTGGCCCGCCGGCAACCTGCCCTACGACATGGAATGCTGCGAGTGTCTCCTGCCGGACTGTGACGGCAACTGCCAGCCGGTACCGAGCGTCGGCTGGGACTATCCGGAGGAGATGCCGGCGCCCGCGCCCGCGATGGCGGCGCCGCCGATTGCCCCGCCGGCCGAACCCGAGCATGACTTCGGCTACTTCCCGCCGATCGAGGAAGAGCCCGAGGAAGTAATCGAGGTTCCCGGCAAGGGCTAGCAGCTACGCTCACCAATTAGGATGGACAAACGGCTCCCGGCGCGGGAGCCGTTTGCCTTTGTCGACTAGTGGCGGGGGTTTCGCCACGGGGCGGGACAGCGGCTGCCTCTGCGGTGCATCCGCGGCGGTCACACATCCGGGACGCGGCTTGCAGCCTGCCCGGAGGAGCCTGACGGAAACGCCGTCGAAATCCTCCGGCGGGACTAGCATTATTTCGTGTATATGATACAATAATTATGGATTTAGTGTAGTATATACACTAAAGGGCCCGACCAGCAGCGAGAATCCAGTCGGGTCGCGAGGGGTAGCCACACATGGCGACATCGAAGACCGCGGCGGTCACCACCGCCGTCACTGAGGAACGGATCGAGCGCGAGGCGCAGCGGCTCTTCGAGCGGCTCAGCATCGTCGGCTGGAGCCGGCTGGAGTGCGAGTTGATCGCGCCGCTGACCGCCGAGATCAACGCACTCAAGCGTCAGCTCAACGCGGTGGTGCTGGCCCACAGCTACCAGACACCCGACATCATCTACGGCATCGCCGACCACGTCGGCGACAGCCTCGGCCTCAGCCAGGAGGCCGCCCACACCGATGCCGATGTGATCGTGTTCTGCGGCGTACGCTTCATGGCCGAGACCGCCAAGATCCTCAGCCCGTCCAAGCGCGTGCTGCTGCCCGCGCCGGACGCCGGCTGCAGCCTGGCGGACTCCATGACCGCCGCCGACGTGCGCGCGCTGCGCAAGAAGCATCCACAGGCCAGCGCGGTCTGCTACGTCAACACCAGCGCCGAGGTCAAGGCGGAGTGCGACGCCTGCTGCACCAGCGCCAACACGCTGGCGGTGATCGAGGCGATGCCCACCGACGAAGTGATCTTCGTGCCGGACAGGCTGATGGCAGCCAACATGCAGCCGCTGACGTCCAAGCGGCTGATCACCTGGGACGGCACCTGCGTGGTGCACGAGGATTTCGGCGAGGCGGAGTTCGGCGCCTTCAAGGAGCAGTACCCCGGCGCGGCGCTGCTGGCCCACACCGAGTGCATGCCGACGGTGGTGGCCCTGGCCGACATGGCCGGCTCCACCAGCGGGATGGAGCGCTACATCGCCGCCCAC
>CAZSSB010000071.1:0-9119 GCA_964609245.1 uncultured Planctomycetales bacterium
CCGGGCCACCGCCGTCAGCCGGGCGAGGCGCCGCTTTGTCATCATCTCGTCGATCCGCACCCCCCCAGTGTAGCAACACGGCCAGTGGCGTCCGGACGTCGGATACCGGAACCTGACCTGTCTCGCAACTGGTACCCTCGACACTTCGTCCAACTGGCATCCCACAACTGGTGTCCATCCTGTACAATCTGCCTGTAGGGACTTGATTGCTTGGCCGAAACCGGCGCCACTCGAATTCGGAGTGAACATATGGGAAGTGACGGGGTTGTAAGGGGGACGCCTCAGCGTTCCGGCCCGCTGCTGCTGGCTGTTTCCGCCTGTTTCATCTGCTGCGCGCTGGCGTGCTGCGGCGGCGGCGGAGCATCCGGCCTGCCCGCGGGGCAGGCGCTGGCGCCCGCCGGCGGTGCCGCCGGATTTGACCTGCCGGCGCCGTCGGCGCTGAAGGGCGCCAGCTACGAGCCAGCCGAACTGATCTGCTGCGGGGCGGAGTACGTGGATGCCGTCGGGTATCCGCTGCAGAGCGCCACGGTCGATGGCGACTGCTGCACGTTCAGCCCGAGCTGGACCGCCGCCAGCCATCCGCCGGACGGACTGGCCTACGCCTGCTACGCCTTCGGGATGGAGGGGTACGATCGGGCGCAGACCATCACCTTCGACTGGCAGCTGGCGGGGGCCGCCGGCGATCTGTGGATCGGCCTCGCCGACTTCGCCCGCGACCGCTGGGTCTGGCATCAGCCGGCGGGCGAGGTGCTGGAGACGGACCTGACGCCCCACATCGATCCGGAGACCCACGGCATGCTGGTGCTGCCCGTGCTGACCGGCCAGGACGACTGGCGGCTGAGCCGTATCCAGATCGGCGATCTGGCGACGCTCAGCGGACACGTCTGGCAGGCCGACGGCGTGACCCCGCTGTCTGACGCCGAGGTCAGCGTCGACGGCCCGGCCACCTTCTCGACACTGGTCGACTTCGAAGGCGGCTGGTCGATCTGCGGAGTGCCGCCCGGCGACTACAGCGTCTCCGCCGGCCTGGTCGGCTGGGAGATCACGCCCGCCAGCCGCCCGGTCACCGTGGATGGTCTGGAGATCGCGGTCGAGGACTTCCTGGGCACCCCGCTGCCCACGCATACGGTCAGCGGCTATGTGCTGGTCAATCCGGGCGCCGAGCCGCTGCGCGGTGTGGAGATGGCGGTCAGCCCCCAGGCCGGCCCCGGCGGCAGCACCTCCGAGTGGACGGGCTTCGAGGGCGAATGGTCGATGGAGTTGCCGGACGGCGACTACGTCGTGGTGCCCGACAAGGCCGGCTGGACGTTTTCACCTGAATCATGCGATTTCAGTGTGCAGGGCGCCGACGTGATGGTCGACGAGTTCTTTGCCGAGAAGCTGGCCGGCTTCGAGCTCGACGGCTACGTCTTTGAGGCGGACGGCATCACGCCGCTGGAGGACGTCCAGATCAACGTCACGCATGACGAGTTGGATCTGTACTTCTATGCGCGGACGGACCGCGATGGCTACTGGTACGTGAAAGAGGCCCCCAACGGCGACTACACCGTTGTCCCGCTGCTGCTGGGCTGGGTGTTTGAGCCCGCTGAGCACCATCCCACGGTCGCCGACGCCGACGTGCGGGTGGATCCGTTCCTCGGCACGGAGCTGGGGCAGTTCACCATCGACGGCTACGTCTATCTCGACGACGGCATCACGCCGCTGGCGGGCGTCACCCTCCAGCTCTCCTGCGATACGGGCTGGTTCAAGGCGCAGACCAGTTCGCTGGGCCACTATGTGTTCCCCGACATCTATGCCGGCCAGTGCACCGTCACGCCGGCGGACGGCCGCTACAGCTTCGAGCCGGACTACCGGGAGTTCCAGCTGGTTGCCGACACCACGCTGGATCCATTCCTCGGGACCGAGCTGCCGACCTACAACGTCGACGGCTATATCTACCGCAGTGACGGAACCACGCCGGTGGAAGGCGTGCTGGTGACTGTCTATGCCTACATCCCGGCCGGCACCACGTTCGAGACCTACACCGACGCCGGCGGACACTGGCTGACCCCGGGTGTGCCGCCCAACTTCTATACCGTCTGGCCGCAGAAGCAGGGCCACACCTTCGAGCCCCGGGACCGGGCGATCGAGGTGGTGGACAGTGACCTGACGGTCGATGACTTCATCAGCAGCTCCCTGCCGGCCTACGCGATGGACGGCTACGTCTACGAGACGGTCGGCTCGAATCCGGTGCCGAACGTGCTGATCACGGTGGAGAGCGAATCCTGGCACTTTGAGACTGCTACCGACGCCACCGGCCACTGGCAGCTTGACGAGGTGTTCGAGGACTCCTATACGGTCACGCCGATGCTGGCGCCCTGGGTTTTCGACCCACCCACGCGGGCGGCCGAAGTCAGCGGCGGTGACGTCTACGTGCCGCCGTTCTATGGCGAGGAGCTCGCGGCCTGGACCGTCGACGGCTACATCTATGAGGCGGACTCGACCACGCCGGTGCCGGACATCGAAGTCTGGTGCGACAACGGGACCACCAAGTACAGGTGCTACTCGGACGCCAGCGGGCACTATCAGCTCCCGCTGCCCAGCGACGACTGGACCGTCTGGCCGGATGCCAGCTGCTGGGACTTCACGCCGCTGCTGCAGAACATCACGGTCGACGGCGCGCCGCTGACGCTCGACGTGTTCTACGCCAGCCCCGGCGGTTGATAACGGAGCAGCCCCCGTGGGGGGCGTGAGGCACCGGTTGCGAGGGGCCGCAGCCGTCGGAACGGCGACAGCCAGACTGCAGTCTGGTCTGCCGGATCCGCGGAACCGGTACCCATCAGAATGCCCTTCACCGGTTTCCTCGGCTTGCCCAAATCCCGGTACAATGAACGTGTAGGGATTCGATTGCTGGCACAACCGGCGCCACTTGTAATCGGAGTAGGATTATGGGATGCGATGGGACTGGGCGCGGGCTGGCCGCCCGTGCCGTTTTTCACTCACTGCTGCTCGCCGCGCTGATGCTGGCGGTGCTCACATCCTGCGGAGGCGGCCGGAGCGCCGCATGCCCGCCGGATCAGCCGACGATGCAGCTGACCGAGTCGCCGGGCGCCGTCGAGCTGCCGCCGCCCTCGGCGTTGCGGGGGGCGGCCTACGTGCCGGCGGAACTGCTGCGCTCCGGCGCGGGCTTTGAGGACGGGGCCGGGTATCCGCTGCAGGGCGCCGTGGAGGACGGCGACTGCTGCGCTTTCAGTCCGGACTGGACGGCCGGTTCCCTGTCACCCGGCGCGCTGGCTTACGCCTGCTACTCCTTCGGCATGACGGGCTACGACCGCGCCCACACGATCAGCTTCCTCTGGGACGAGGCCGGAGCCCCCGCCGATCTGTGGGTGGCCCTGCCGGACTGGGCGAGTGACCGCTGGGTCTGGTATCAGCCGCTGGGTGAGGTGCTGGAGACGGACCTGACGCCCCACATCGATCCGGAGACCCACGGCATGCTGGTGCTGCCCGTGCTGACCGGCCAGGACGACTGGCGGCTCAGCCGGCTGGTGGTCGGCGACGTCTGCATCCTGAGCGGCAACGTCTTCCTCGACGATCAGAGCACGCCGATGATCGGCGTCGAGATTGCGGTCGACGGGCCCGGCGCCTACGTCGTGCACACCAACCTCAGCGGCCGCTGGCTGGTCTCGGGCGCGCTGCCCGGCGACTACACCGTGACGCCCAGCCTGATCGGCTGCGTCTTCAATCCCGCCAGCCGCGAGGTGACGGCGGATCGGCTGGACGTGGTCGTTGAGGACTTCCTCGGCACCCTGCTGCCCACCCACACCGTCAGCGGTCTGGTGGTGGCCGATCCGGGCGCCGAGCCGCTGCAAGGAGTCGAGATGGCGATCAGCCCCCAGGACGGTTCCGGCGGCGGATTCTCAGCCTGGACGGACTTCGACGGCACCTGGTCGGCGGAGCTGCCCGACGGTGACTTCAAGGTGGTGCCCTCCAAGGTCGGCTGGTCATTCTCGCCGCCGGACAGGCTGTTCAGCGTCAGCGGCGCCGACCTGCTGGTCGATGACTTCACCGGTACTGAGCTGCCCGGCCACACGCTGGATGGCTACGTCTATCTCGCGGACGGCGTGACGCCGGTGGAGGACATCCAGGTCACCGTGACCCACGACGTATTGGAGCTCTACTACTACGACAGCACCGATGCCGCCGGCTACTGGTCGGTGACCGACGCGCCGGACGGTGATTATACCGTAGTCGCGTATTGGCCCGGCTGGGTTTTCAAGCCCACCGAGCGCCATGTGACGATGGCGGGCGCCGACGTGCGGGTCGAGCCGTTCCTCGGTACGGAGGTGGGGCAGTTCGACATCGAGGGCTACGTCTTTCGCGAGGACGGGGTTACCCCGCTGGCGCGCGTCAGCGTCCAGCTGTCCTGCGACACGGGCTGGTTCTGGGACGCCACTGATGACGACGGCTACTATCAGTTCAGCGACATCCACGCCGGCCTGTGCACCATCACGCCGTCGGAGATGCGCTACAGCTTCGAGCCGCCCTTCCGCGAGTTCCAGCTGGGGGCCGATACGACGCTGGATCCATTCCTGGCCACCCTGCTGCCGACCTTCTGCGTCGACGGCTACATCTACCGCGAGGACGGCACCACCCCGGTGGAGGGGGTCAAGGTGCAGGTGTACTCCTTCGGTCCGGGCGGTGGCGATTTCTTTGAGGCGACCACGGACGCCGGCGGCTATTGGCAGGTCTGGGGCGTGCCGCCCGGCTACTTCACCGTCTGGCCCAACAGGCAGGGCTACACCTTCGACCCTCTGGACCAGGCGATCCAGGTCGAGGACGCCGACGTGACGGTCGACGATTTCCTCGGTACCGCGGAACCCTCCTACGTGATGGACGGCTACGTCTACGAGCTGGACGGCGTGACCGGCGTACCGGGCGTCCCGCTGACGCTGCAGGGCCTCTACTACCACTTCCAGGCGGTGACCGACGCCGGCGGCCACTGGCAGCTGGACGAGGTCTTCGACGATACCTATTCCATCTGGCCGATGCTGGCCCCCTGGCAGTTCGATCCCACCTCGCGTATTGTCGAAGTAAGCGGGGCGGATGTTTACGTCCCGCCCTTCTACGGTGAAGAACTGCCCGCCTGGCTGGTCGACGGATACGTCTATGCGGCTGACACGACCAATCCGGTGCCCGACGTCGAGATCTGGCTCTACGCGGAGGGGTTCACCTACTCATGCATGACTGACTCGATGGGTCACTACGGCATGGAGCTGCCCAGTGGCGAGTGGCAGGCCAAGCCGTCCGGCTGCTGGAACTTCGAGCCGTACATGCAGAGCTTCACCGTCGCCGGCGAGCCGCTGACGCTGGAGGTGTTCTACGCCACCCCCGGCGGTTGATAGCCGCTTGCCCCCGTGCGGGGCGTGATTCACTGGTGGCGCGAGCGTCTCGCTTGCGATGTAGGGGAGCCCCGCCGGGGCGGGGCTCCCACATTGCATGGTGGGTGTGTCTCTGCCTCCGGATAGAATCGGCGATTGGGGCGGACAGGCCGGACATCAGGCTGAGGCGCCTGCCCGATCGCTTTGACTGATTTCGGTCCGAGTGGCATACTGCCTGCCCATCACGCGAACGCCGCATCGGTTTCGCAGCAATGGGAGGTGCGGCAGATGGGAAACAGGAAGCCGCGCTAGGCGACCGGTCGAGGATCGGGACGGCTTGCAGCGTGCGTACCGCTGACCCCTTGCCCAATGGCATGTGAGGGGCGATGGCTGGTGCCGCGAAGCTGATCCTGGCGATGTGACGGCCGCCTCAACCACCTCCGCTCGATTGTCGCTGGCGGGCAGGCGGTCCACCCCGAAGTTCATGCCGGTTGGCTGTGGCTGGCCGGCAACTGGTTGTGGAGGAGTTTTCAATGCGATATGGATTGGAGTCAGCGGGAGAGAACGCGGGCGGTGATCGCACCGGGTTTCCGGTGCAGTCCTCGGTGCTGGATGAACTGGCACTGCTCAGTCGCGTGGTCAGCGGCTACAGCATTCCGCCCGTGGAGGCCTGCCGCTTCCTGACGCGTGGCGATGCGGACATCTACCGCGTCACCACGAAAGGGGTGCGCTTCTATCTCAAAATCTACCGGCCGCCGGATACGCTTGCGCACGCCGAGGCCGAGGGTCAACTGGTCACCGATCTCGCTGCCGGCGGCGCACCGGTGGTCCGCGCGATCCCGCGGACTGCGGGCGGCTACGCCTGTGAAGTGCAGGCCGTGGAAGGCCCGCGGCCGATAATGCTGTTCGAGGAGGCGCCGTCGACACAGGTGTCAGAGCTTGGCGAGCAGGTCTGCGAAGCGCTCGGACGGGCCATCGCGGGGCTGCACGAGGCACTGGACGCACTCAAGGGTGACTATGCGCTGCCGGCGGCGGACACTGATCGGCTGCTCGACGAGAGGCTGCCCTACGCCCGGGACTTCCTGCCCGCGGCGGACTACGCCTACCTCGAGGCGATCGGCGAGCGCCTGCGGGTGCACGTTGCGGCCTGGCCGCGCGAGCGTCCGGCCTACGGCCTGTGCCACGCCGATCTGGTGCTGTCCAACGTGCGGCTCGCCGCGGACGGCGGGATCACGTTTTACGATTTCGGCGATGCCTGCTATATCTGGCGGTCGTTCGAGCTGGCGGTGATCCGCCTCAGCATCGGTCGCCGGGCGCCGGAGCGCTTCGGGCAGCTGTGGGATGCGCTGCTGTCCGGATACTCCGCGGTCCGCGCGCTGCCCGCCGAGTTCGACGCGCAGCTGCCCTGGATGCTGATCCGTCGCCAGCTGGGCTTCATCAGCGGCAACGCCGCCTCGCTGCCCCTGCGTCTCGGCACGCAGCCCTTCGAAAGCGACATCTTCGACTGTGCGCTGGCCAGCATTCGCAGTGCCGCCGCGGAGCTGGGGCTGTGAGCCGGCGGCTGGTGGCGGCAGTGCGGGCCAGTTATAATCTCCCAGGAACACGCCGGACCGCCCGGGAGGGATTGATGAGCCGTCCATGGTTATCGACGCTGCGAAGCCTGCTTGCCGTCGGCATCGCCGCTTCATTGCTCTCGTGCTCGGCGAGTGCACCCAGCGAATGCACCCAGCAGGTGACCGAGCCGGACGGTGCGGATCAGCTGCCCTCACCGGCACAGGCCGTTGAACTGCTCAGGGCCGCGTCAGCTGACTGGGAACTGGGTGAGATGCTGACCTACGGCACCTTCTACCTCGACGTCCTGCCGCATCAGCACGTGACGCAGTCGCTTTACTCCTGCGTCTTCGAGGCAGAGTGGGAGGCTCAGGGGCCGCAGCCCGCCAACATGGCCCATGCCATCATCCCGGTGTTCATCACGGAACCGGGCGCAGAGCCGGAGCTGTGGGCGCAGTGGAGCGCGCCGCCCAGCGAAGCGGGCTGTTATGTCGGGCTGGCCGACTACGCCGAGAACGCCTGGGAGTGGCACCGCGGGACGCTGCAGGGCGGCATCGCGCTAAAGTCCTTTGCGCCCTACGATCATCCCACGGAGGACTACGTGCTGGTCATCGTCTGCGTCATCGAGGACGCGCCGGCCGCCCTGGACTGGGTCCGCTTCGGCCCCAACATCGAGCCCGCGGCCGACATCGACGTGGACAGCGAGTACGGCCTCAGCCCGGCGACCTTCAGCTTCGACATGAGCGACAGCATCGATCCCGAGCTCAGCATCGACCACTACGAGTGGGACTTCGAAAACGACGGTTCCTTTGAGACGCCGGAGCCGAACCTGCCGCAAGCCAGCCACGAGTTTACTGCCCACGGCATGCACACCGTGGTCGGCAAGGTCGTCGACGAGGACGGCGCGGAGGGCACGGACGCAGTCGAGGTCTGGGTGTCGCGCTTCGCCGTCGAGGAGCTCGATTCCACCGGTCACAGCCCGGACGCCTACGTGGATGGCGCAGGCGTGATCCAGGTCAGCTACGGCGCCGGCGCGGAGCTCAACGTGCTGCGGCACGGCCAGCTGGACGGCGCCAGCTGGAGCACCGAGGACCGTGACACGCTTGCTGGAGACGAGAATATCGAGACCGCGATCGCGCCGTTCGAGGCGGTGGACTGGGTGCTGTTCGCCTACGGCCGCGACAAGTTCTACGCCGGCGCCTGGAAGGGTACGGAATTCACCGTGGAGACACTGTCCGAGGACTGGTCCCCCGGCCGGCCCGCGATGGCGGTGGACGGCGACGACCGGCCCCACGTCCTGGGCACGGACGCCTACGGCGAGTTCCCGCTGCAGCAGCAGCACTGTACGCACTGGTACCTGGACATCGGTGGCTGGCAGCGCGTCGAAGTGAATGCGGAGGATCAGACCGGCCGCTACTGCGATGCCGTGGCGCGGGGGGAATCGCTGCTGCACGGCGCGTACGCCGGACCCCGGGTTGACGATTTCTATCCCGTGATCGTCGGCAGTTGGGAAAAGCCCTCCGGGGAGCCCGCCGTCTGGACCTGGGAATCCCTGAGCGTCGAGCAGCACTACCACCGTCGGGACGTATCGCTGGCGCTGACTGCGGACTCCGAGCCCCGGGTCTGCTTCATCGGGCCGCAGGAAGATGACCCCTACAACGCGGTGCACTACATGAGCGCGCACGCCATCGGCTCCGCCTGGAGCGACGAGATCGTCGGCTACGGCGCCTGGGACGTCGTGATGGCGCTGGGGCCCGACGACCTGCCGCACGTCGTCTATACGGAGAGGCACTACGACGACCTCTACAAGCGGGTCTGGTACACGTATAGCGACGGCGCCGAGTGGCAGACCGAGTATGCCTGGGAGAACCCCGGCGTCGACATGGAGGACCTGGTACTGGTGGTGGATGAAGGCGGCGCGCCGCACTTGCTCTTCACCGACAGGCCCGGCACGGGCGCGGACAGCCGCCTGCTGCACGCGACGTTCATGTAGGGGCGAAGCCATGCTTCGCCCGCCTTCGGTAGCCGCGCATCCTATGCGCGGCATTTGTCCGGCGCGAAGAGGCTTCGCGCCTACCGGCCGTGGGGGAGCCGTATACGGCTCCCACCTTGGCTGTGGGCGGCGTATACGCCGCCCCTGCGCCGGCATTGCCCTGACTGCTGGCGGCTGACGGCTGACAGCTGGGAGAAGCTGGGGAACCTGGATTC
>CAZSSB010000071.1:9219-10388 GCA_964609245.1 uncultured Planctomycetales bacterium
CTGACTGCTGGCGGCTGACGGCTGACAGCTGGGAGAAGCTGGGGAACCTGGATTCGAACCAGGACTAACGGCTCCAAAGGCCGCTGTGCTACCATTACACAATTCCCCAGCGGGCCGGCAATTATACCCTAGCACGCACCAGCTCTGGCCTCAGCCGCCGTGCGCGATGGCGGCAGGCGGGACTACTCACTCGATTGGCACAGCGCCCGCAGCTCGTCCCACGCGGCGGGCGGCGCGGACAGAAACTCCATCCGCTCGCCCGTATGCGGATGGATGAAGCTCAGGCGCCGGGCGTGGAGGAAGATGCCCTCGTAGCCCTCAAGGAGTGCCAGGAGGGCGGCCCGCTGCTCCTGCTCCGGCCAGGCCTGCTTCCACGTGCGGCGCGCGCTGCGGTCGGAGCCGTCTCTGAGGTACTTGCGCAGCGCGCCGTTGCGCCCCCCGCCGTATTTGTCGTCGTTTACGATCGCCGCGCCGACCGTCGTGAGGTGCACGCGGATCTGGTGGGTGCGGCCGGTGTGGATCGCGACGTCGATCAGCGCCAGCGGCCCCCAGTGCTCAGCCAGCCGGTACTCCGTCAGGGCGCTGCGCCCGCCGCCACCCGCCCACATCTTCTGGCGGTGCCGGGGGTGGCGCTCGATCGGGGCGTCGATGCTGCCGCACTCCGGCTCCGGCGGATCGATGCACAGCGCCGCGTATTCCTTCTCGACGACGCGCTCGGCGAACTGGCGGCTTAGGGCGGCGTGCGTCTGGTTGTCGCGCGCGACCACCAGCAGGCCGCTGGTCTCCTTGTCGAGGCGGTGCACGATCCCCGGCCGGTCCGCGCCGCCCTGGTCGGAGAGAGTGCCGAGGTGATGAAGCAGCGCCGCCGTCAGCGTCGGTCCCTCCTCGGTCGGCGACGGATGCACGCTGAGGCCCGCGGGCTTTTCGACGACGGCCAGGTGCTGATCGACGTGGGGGATGCTCAGCGGGATGCTGAGCGGCTCAAGGTCCTCCGGCGCGGGGGGCCGCAGCAGGGCGCGCAGCAGGGTCAGGTTGACGTCGATGTGCATGCCGGGCCGCAGGTTTTTCTGGCTGCGCGGCAGATCCCGGCCGTCACAGAGCACGCCGCCCTGCTCGATCAGCGCCTGCACCCGCGCCCGCGACAGCCCCTCGAACTCCGGGCGCTGCTT
>CAZSSB010000072.1:0-10268 GCA_964609245.1 uncultured Planctomycetales bacterium
GGGTGATACGCTTGCCCCCTGAACCTCAGAACATAACGTATGTATAGTACCATCGCGATCCATGGACCGCAAGGCAATTACCGCCGTTTAGCATTGATTAACACTGGGGGGAAGGGGACAGGGGACAGGAATCAGGGGGGGAGGGGCGGAGTTCGGGGTGCGGTGCGTCGCGGCTGGGAGCGCTGGCATCTTGCCGGCAGCCCCGGCACCCCCCGATCTCAATGGCGTGGTAGCGGCGGGTTTCAACCCGCCGACCTTAGCCTGGCCCACCGTCGACGCGCGGGCTTGAAACCCCGCATACCGGCTGTAGGGGCAGGACCCGCGCGGCTGGCTGACCGGCCGGCCGGATGACCGGCGGGTCCTTGGCTGGCTGCCGGGGATCAGCCTGGTTTTCGACCTCACAACCGCCTTTCTGATCGCTGTTGAGGAGTGCATCAACAGCCCGTGGTGATCGCGCCCAGTGGTCCGCGTGCCGCAGGCTGCGGTTCATCCACGCCTGCAATCAGCTTTCTCACAAGCAGGATAAACACGCCTGTGAGGGCCAGATTGAGAGCCAGCGAGAGCATCGCCACAGTGACAACCGGCCCGCCGATGCCGTAGCTCATGCTGAGCACCAGGACGCCTGCCCCGACCTCCCCGCGAGGCCACATACCGATGGCGACGGCCAGCCGTGTTCGCCAGTGAGCCTCCCGGCGATAGCAGAGCGCCGGAAACATCTTGCCGAGATTGCTGAGCAGGGTGATCACCAGCACGTGCCAGGCGATCATGCCCCATCCCATCGGTGGCTGGCTGGCGGTAATCGTTGTTGCGTATCGCTGATCGGGATCCCCGCCGTGCAGCGCAGGATCATCCACTGCCGCGGCCGGCGCGGCAGCATGGAGCTCTGCCGGAACCGGAGCGGGATGCTGAGCGTCTCGCCCGCTGAGGATTGAGGGCATGCTGAGGCCAACCAGGATCATGAACAACGCTGAGATGACAGTTGCGGCGCGCTGCTCGGACGGACGCGCCAGGATCCGGTGCAGCTCATTCTCAGCCGCCTTTTGGTCCGCAGTGCCTGAACCCGTGGCCGGGCGCGCGATGCAGCCCAACACGAAAGCCGGCAGCAGCACCTCAATGTGGATCGGCACCGATGGGTCAACCAGCTTGCTGCCGCTGTACAGGAACTCGCTCACTCCGGCAATCGCGCCGGCATAGAGCAGAACCCACCCCCAGCTGACCAGCATTCGCACACGGTGCAGAAGCACATAGGCAACCGTCAGCAGGGCAGCCATGACTATCACGATGAACCCCAGCTGCCAGGCGAGACCCACCATCAGCAGCTTGAGCGGAATCATCAGCAGCACGGTGTCCAGATCATCGAAGATCGCGAGGATTCGCGCCTTGCGGAACAACCACGTGGCTCCCAACCCGGCCGCGGCCAGCATGCTGAACAGCACGCCTGCAGACGTCGGGGCGGCGAATCGACCGGCCAGCAACGTCTCCTTCCAGGCCCCGAAGCCACCCCAGGTTTCGGGTGGCAGCATGGCGAACACGAAGTAGCAGGTGACGAGAACCCAGGGGAAGAAGGCGGCTGTGAAGGCAACCACGTAGTCCCAGCCATAGCTGCCCAGCCGGTTCTTGTCAATGTGGAACTCGAATCCCACATGAATCATGATGAACGCCAGGCCGGCCATGGTCAGCACCCGCACTGCTGCGGCCAGCGCATCGTGGGCCGGTCCCAGCAACGAGGGCAGCACCTGGGAAAAGCCGAGTCCGACGAACAGCAGAATGGAGTACAGGAGTACTCGTCCCATAGCAGCAGATTAGCCTATGCCAGCCTCCAATTGAAAGGTGCTGGCTGCTTGTGCCTCAGATTGATGCCAGTCCGTCGCGGGCGACTACGGCAGAATGTACCTGATCGAAGAGTATGGAATGATCATCTCCCTTCCGTCAGTGCTCTTGCCCATCGCAGCAGTCGGCCCCGCCGCCTCCACGAGTACCTCGATCTCGGTACCGTCGGTCAGCACCATTGCCACCCTTGGGGGCCGGGGCTTGCCCACCTTGTCGGTACCAGCCCTGCGCATCACGACATTCAGCATGTTCTGCATTCTCTTCTCCAACGGCAGCTGGTGATCACGCGATACTACCCCGTCGGCAGGCCCGTTGTTTCAGCGGTGCTGGCAAGGGCCGGCATCCCCGGTACCCCCGATCTCAATGGCGTGGTAGCGGCGGGTTTCAACCCGCCGACCTCAGCCTGGCCCACCATTGATGCGCGGGGTTGAAACCCCGCCTACCGGCTGTACGGGCAGGACTTCAGTCCGGCGATTCGAGTGTCAGGGGGCTGAAGCCCCCTGCTACCGGAGACGTGCTGTCCCCGCCCCACTGGCCGCGCGCTGATGTCCTCCCTGTGGTCTCTGTGAGCTCTGTGGTTGCCCTGCGCTGCGGGCGACGTCCCGCCAACGGCGGGATCGCCCCTACGAATCATGGGCAGGGGCGCTGGCGTTACCGGGGACGGGCGGCACAAGTGCCGCCCCTACAATCCTAGCCCGGGCGGGCGTCGACCTTGACCGCCGGCGGGGCGATCGCCCGCGCATCGCCCCGCTGCGGGGCCCGATGGTACTCGGCCTGCCAGGCCGCCCCCACCTCGGCGCCGAAGATCACGATCACCGCGGTGGCGTAGACCCACAGCAACAGCAGCACGAAGCTGGACAGCGGTCCGTAGATGCTGGCGTAGAGCCCGCGCTCGACCACCAGCAGCGTGAACAGGTACTTGGTGACCTCCCAGGTGATCGCGACCGGCACCGCCGTGCCGAAGGCCAGCCGCCACGAGACCTGAACGGTCGGCATGTACTTGTAGAGCAGGGCGAACAGCAGGATGGAGAAGCCGAAGGGCAGCAGCCCGGCCGCGAGCTCCAGCAGCAGGTGCGGCGAGTAGCCGAGCATGGTCTGTCCCAACCGGTCGAAGGCGGTCAGCGCCGTGGTCAGTACCACGGTGGCCCCGCCCAGCACCCCCGCCGCCAGGAACGCCGCGACCGTCACCAGCTGGCGGCGCCAGAAGGGCCGCACCCCGCTGCCCCCCCAGGCCGTGCTCAGCGCCACCTGCAGCAGCTCGAAGAACCGCACCCCCGACCAGATGAAAACCAGCACCGCCCACCATGCGCCGAGGATGCTGAGCAGGCGCGCCGGATCGGACAGCCGGTGGACGTGCGCCATCACCATGTCGGTCGTCGCGGGCAGCAGATACTGGTTGAGGCTGGCCTCCCACTGGTTGAGCAGCGGCAGCTGGCCGACGGCGACCGCGATCGCGGTGACCGCCCAGAGCCCGACGACCAGCAGCGGAATCAGCGACAGCACGGCGTAGAAGGTCAGCCCGGTGGCGACGAACGCGCAGCGATGCTCGCCGTAGGCCTGGACGGCGCTGACGACGATCCGGACATACCGGAAGCGCAGCGCGCGCTCCAGCAGGACCCTCAGCTGTCTGACCTGCTCGACCATTACCCCCGACCGGCACCGATGCAGCTGGCACAGCGCCCGTAGAGCACCAGGTCGTGGCTCTCCAGCCTGAACCCGTGCGGCGTCATCGCGTCGAAGTCCACCCGGCAGTTGTTGATGTCGTAGACCCGGCCGCACTTGCGGCAGCGGAAGTAGTGATGGTGCTCCTTGTTCGCCAGTTCGTAGCGCGTCACTTCGCCCGGCAGCTCGACGTCAACCAGCGTACCGTCGGCCAGCAGGGCCTTGATCGCGCGATAAACAGTGGCGATCCCCAGATTCGGGACCTCGCCGCGGGCCAGCGACAAAATCTCCTGGGCGGTCAGCGGCGGCTGGCCGATGTCGAACACGCGGCGGATCGCCTCACGTTGCCGTGTGCTGCGTTCCATACATATGCATCTTACTCGATGGAGCGCTTCTCAGGCGTCGGGAGCGGCGCGCCGGTAAGGAACCGGCCAGTCCAGCGGCTGATCGAGGGCGCGGGAAGCGTGCAGCGGCCAGTAGGGATCGCGCAGCAGCGCGCGTCCCAGCAGAACAAGGTCGGCCCGGTCCTCCGCGACGATTGCCGCGGCCCGGCGCGGCTCGCTGATCAGCCCCACCGCCGCGACCGGCAGCCCGGTCTCGCGGCGGATGCGCTCGGCGAACTCCACCTGGTAGCCCGGCACCGCAGCCGTGGCCACGCCGGTCTGCCGCGCCTGGGGCACCGCGCCCCCGCTGGAGCAATCGATCAGATCCACGCCGACGTCGCTCAGCCGCCGGCACAGCTCGACCGAGTCCTCGATGCTCCAGCCCCCCGCGGCCCAGTCCGTCGCCGAGATGCGGACCAGCAGCGGCAGCTCGTCGGGCCACTCCAGCCGTACCTGGCGAGTGACCTCCAGCGGAAAGCGCATCCGCTGCTCCAGCCCGCCGCCGTACTCATCGGTCCGCACGTTGGTCAGCGGCGAGAGAAACTGGTGCAGCAGATAGCCGTGGGCCATGTGGATCTCCAGCGCCTCGAAGCGGGCCGCCCGCGCCCGCCGCGCCGCCGCCCCCCAGGCCAGCGCCAGCTGATCGAGCTGCGCCGCCGTCAGCTCGGCGGGGACCGGCCAGCCCTCGTCCCAGGGCAGCGCGCAGGGCGCCACCGGCTTCCAGCCCCCCTCGCCGCCCAGCGGCCCGCGGCCCGTAAACGGCGTGTGCGTACCGGCCTTGCGCCCGGCATGGGCCAGCTGCACCGCCGGCACCGCGCCCTGGCCGCGCACGAAGTCCGTCACCTGGCGCCAGGGCGCCACCTGGTCGTCGCGGTAGAGCCCGGTGTCGCCGGGACTGATCCGGCCGCGGGCGTCGATCGCCGTGGCCTCCGCGATGATCAGGCCGCAGCCGCCCACCGCCCGCGCACCGTAGTGAGCCAGGTGCCAGGCACCGGGCCGGCCGTCAGTCGCGCTGTAGGTGCACATCGGCGACATACCGATGCGGTTGCGGAGCGTAACGGAACGCAGCTGCAGGGGATCGAACAGAGCGGGCATGTTGATATCTTCCTCAGTTTGGGGTGCACTGGCGGCATATAACGGCGACTTAACCATAGCGCAGGTGCTGCGGCACGCCCGAACCCGGCGCACCGTCCGCCGGAGACCCGCACCGGCCCTCAGCGAAGGCGCCTGGCCATCCGCTGCTCGACGGCCTCGAAGCCCTGGCTAATGTACAGCTCGATCGCCGCGCGGTTGTTGGACCAGACTCTGAGTTCCAGGACGCTCAGGCCGCGTTCCCGCGCCGCGCCCTCCAGCGCCGCCAGCAGCGCCCGCGCCACGCCCCGGCCGCGGGCGGCCGGCTCGGTCGCCACGTATTGCACCGTGAGGTAGGGCGCCTCCAGCAGCTCGTCGCCGTACTCCTCAACCGTGCCCAGCGCCGAGCCCGCGACCCGCCCGTCCAGCTCCGCGACCAGCAGCACCTGATCGGCGGCCGCGATCGCCGTGGTGAACTCGCCGTGCAGCTGGCGGGCGTCGGGCGTCGCGGCCGGATTGCCGCCAAAGCCCGCCGGCGGATCGGCGGTCAGCTGCCTGACGGCGCCCAGCTGCAGGGCCACCAGCGCGTCCAGATCGGCGGGGACCGCCGCGCGCACGCGCAGACCGACCGGGCCGTCTGCATCCATCGGTGCATCCATCGCCGGCGCCCAGTTTACAGCGCGCGAAGCAGCCGCCCACGCCGGGGTTCGGCGTGGCGAGGGCTGACAGCCCGCGCCCTGGTCACCGCAGCGGACGATACGGGCGAAGCATGGCTTCGCCCCCACCATGCGGGCGAAGCGTGGCTTCGCCCCTACCGCAGTCTGCCTACGAGCCCGCTTTGGCGCCCTTGCCGATCACGCCCAGCTTCTCGCCGACCTTGATGAAGCCCGCGACCGCCTTGTCGATGTGCTCCTTGTCGTGGCCCGCGCTGAGCTGGACACGGATGCGCGCCTTGCCCATCGGCACCACCGGATGGCTGAAGCCGATTACGTAGATGCCCTCGTTGAGCAGCTCGCGCGCCATGTCGTTGGCCAGCTTGGCGTCGCCGAGCATCACCGGAATGATCGGCGTCTCGCCCGGCACCAGGTTGAAGCCGGCGGCTTCCATCTTCTCGCGGAAGTACTTGGCGTTCCACTCCAGCTTGTCACGAAGCTCAGTGGTCTGGCTGAGCATGTCGACCACCGCCATCGCGCCGTAAATGATCGGCGGCGGGACGGAGTTGCTGAACAGGTAGGGGCGCCCGCGGTTGCGCAGCATCTCGGTAATCTCGCGCGGACCGGCGACCAGGCCGCCCGAGGCGCCGCCCAGCGCCTTGCCCATCGTGGTGGTGATCACATCGACCTTGTCCATCACGCCGAAGTGCTCGTGCACGCCGCGGCCGGTCTTGCCGATGAAGCCGCTGGCGTGGCTGTCGTCGACCAGCACCAGCGCGCCGTACTCCTCGGCCAGCGCGCAGATCTTGTCCATCGGCGCCAGGATGCCGTCCATGCTGAACACGCCGTCGGTGACGATGCACATGTGGCGCGCCTTGTCCTTCCACATCTTGAGCTTGCGCTCCAGGTGGCCCATGTCGGCGTTCTTGTAGCTGTCGCGCTGCGCGTTGCAGAGCCGGATGCCGTCGATCAGCGAGGCGTGGATCAGCCGGTCGTTGATCAGCACGTCCTCGTCGGTGAACAGCACCTCGAAGATCGCCGCGTTGGCGTCGAAGCAGCTGGCGAACAGGATGCAGTCTTCCTTGCCGAGGAAGGCCGCCATCTTCTTCTCCAGTTCGTTGTGCACGTCCTGGGTGCCGCAGATGAACCGCACGCTGCTCATGCCGTAGCCGCGCTCGTCCAGGCCCTTCCGCGCCGCCTCGATCACCTGGGGATGGCTCGACAGGCCCAGGTAGTTGTTGGCGCAGAAGTTGAGCACGCGCATCTTCTCGCTGCCCCGCGGGTACTCGACGTCGATCTCGACGCCCTGCTCGTTGCAGATGAACCGTTCATCCTTGTACAGCCCGGCGTCCGCGACCTCGCTTAAGGTCGCCGCCAGCTGCCCCTTGAATGCATCGGTATATGCCATAGCTTCTCCTCCGTCAGGCCCGGGCTGACCCGCGCCGCAAATCTGAGTTTTTCTGTCTGAGTACGGGAGTCGGTCAGGCGCCCAGCTTGCGCCTGAGCAGCTCCAGGATCGCCTTGACCGTGTCGAAGGCCTCGGTGGTGGCCTCGTCGTCGCTCATCTGGATGCCGTACTCCTCCTCCAGGTACATCTTCAGGCTCACCATCGAGAACGAATCCACCAGCCCTCCGCTGATCAGGGGTGTGTCGTCGGTGATCTCCATCGACTCATCCTCCACGTACTCGTCGCGGATGAACTCGATGATCTTCTCGCGCATATCGTCGGCCATGTTTTCTCTCCTAACTTGTTGTGCTATCCCTCACAGTCGGTGGTCGCCTTCCCCGCGCCCCCGGACGGCTGTGCCGCCGCCGCACCAATCTAGCACCTACCCGCGCATCGCGCGACACCCCGGCCCGGCGCCCGCGCGGACCGCCGCCGTCAGTCATCCTCCAGCGTACTGGTGTCGCCGATCTCCTCGCCCCACTCCTGGGCGCGCAGCAGGCGGCGCATGATCTTGCCCGAGCGCGTCTTGGGCAGCTTGTCGACGAACTCGATCTCCTGGGGCATCGCCAGCGGACTGAGCCGCTTGCGGATGTAGCTCATGATCCCGATCTCCAGCCGCCGGCTGGGCTCGTAGCCCGGCTTAAGCGCCACGAAGGCCTTGACGACCTCCATCATCTCGTCGTCGGGCTTGCCGACCGCCGCGCTCTCGGCCACCGCCTCGTGCTCCAGCAGCGCGCTCTCGATCTCGAACGGCCCCACCAGGTGGCCGCCGGTGTTGATCACGTCGTCGTCGCGCCCCATGAACCAGTAGTAGCCGTCGGCGTCGATGCGGCTGCGATCGCCGGTCAGATACCAGCCGTTCCTGAACTTGCTCTCGTATTTGGTCGGCTCCTGGTAGTAGGCGCGGAACATGCTGGGCCAGGGCGGTTTCAGCGCCAGCTGCCCGGACACCTCGGGCTCGGTGATCGGCTCGAACTGGTCGTCCAGCACCGCCGCCACCGTGCCCGGCATCGGCTTACCCATGCTGCCCGGGCGGATCTCCATCCCCGGCACGTTGGCGATCTGGATCGCGCCGGTCTCGGTCTGCCACCAGGTGTCATGGAACGGCAGGCCGTAGGCCTCCTCGCTCCAGACGACCGCCTCGGGGTTGAGCGGCTCGCCGACGCTGGCCAGGTGCCGGAGGCTGCTCAGGTCGTAGTGCCTGACCTTGTCCGTGCCTTCTTTCATCAGCAGCCGGATCGCCGTCGGCGCGCTGTACCAGACGGTGACCTTGTAGTCCTGCAGGGCCTTGTACCAGCGATCGACGAGGAACCCGCACTCCAGCACCAGCTGCGTGACACCCAGGCTCCAGGGTCCGATGATGCCGTAGCTGACGCCGGTGACCCAGCCGGGATCCGCCGTGCACCAGTAGATGTCGTCGCGCGTCGCGTCCAGCACCCAGCTGGTGGTCAGGGCCTGCTGGGGCAGGCTGCCGTGGGCGTGCAGCGCCCCCTTGGGCAGGCCCGTGGTGCCGCTGGTGTAGTGCAGCACGGACGGCGACTCCTCGTCAGCTTCGAACGGCTCGTACTCCTCCAGCGGCTGCGCCACCGCCAGATCGAATCGCACCTCTCCCTCCTGCAGCTCCAGGTCCCCTGGCTCGGCGATCACGACGTGCTTCAGCTCCGGGCAGGCGTCGCGGATCTTGCGCACCCGAAAGCACAGCTTGCGCTGCGTCAGCACCGCGGCCGCCCCGGACGGGCCGATCCGCGCCTCCAGCGCCCCCTCCTGGAAGGCGCTGAACATCGGCAGCATCACGATGCCGGCCTTCAGCCCCCCGACCAGCGCGATGTACAGCTCCGGCGTGCGCTCCATGAACAGCGCGCAGCGGTCGCCGGGCTTCAGCTTCAGCTCCTCGGTGAAGAAGTTGGCGTAGGAGTTGGCCAGCGTCCGCAGGTCGTCGAACGTGAATCGTTTCACCGTCTGGCCATCGGCGCTCTCCCAGATCAGCGCCAGCTTGTCGCCGAGGCCCTGCTGACAGATCCGGTCCGTGCAGTACCAGCCAATGTTGAACTGATCCGCCGGCCAGCCCAGCAATTCGCGCGCCCGGCTCCAGTCGAATTCGGCCGGCATCGGCGCCCGCTCCGCCACTTTGTTTTCCGCTGCTACCTGCTGCGTCATGATCCGCGCTCAGTCCTTCAGGGCATTAGTGAGAATGACGGGCGGCCTGGCGCCCGCCGGTCAAATTATACACAATATTGCCGCATATGCGAATAGGCTGATGAATAGGCGCCGTGCCCACCGGGGCGCCGGACGCCGTGCCGGCCCGCCGCCGTGCTAGCCCGCCGCCTCCCCGTAGAGCGTACCGGCGCTGTGGCGTGCGCGGAGCTTCTCCAGCATGTCCCTGGTCATCGCCGCCAGATCGAAGTCCGGCCGCCAGCCCCATTCCTCGCGGGCGGCGTCGTCGATCACGCTGCTGGGCCAGCTGTCGGCGATCTGCTGGCGGAAGTCCGGCTCGTAGCTGATCTCGAACTCCGGCAGGTGCTTCTTGATCTCGGCCGCCAGCTCGCCCGCCGTCATGCT
The DNA here is from genome assembly GCA_964609245.1 of uncultured Planctomycetales bacterium. Lineage (GTDB taxonomy): Bacteria > 4484-113 > 4484-113 > 4484-113 > JAFGCY01 > JAFGCY01. Next base: position 9,606 of record CAZSSB010000072.1, read on the forward strand.
CATCGCGCCGACGTTGAAGTCGCCGTGGTGCTTGAGCTTGTCGAACGGCGCTTCCATCAGATCCATGGTGGCCTTGATGCAGTCGGGCATGTACATCATCGGCAGGCTGGTGCGCTCCTCGACGAAGCAGGTGTAGCGGCCGTCCTCGATCGCCTTGTAGTAGATCTCGACGGCGTAGTCCGTGGTGCCGCCGCCCGGCAGCGTCTCGGCGCTGATGATCCCGGGGTAGCGCAGCCCGCGCGCGTCGACGCCGAAGCGCCGCACGTAGTAGTCGCAGAGCAGCTCGCCCGTGACCTTGGTCACGCCGTACATCGTCGTCGGCTTCAGCACAGTGTCCTGGGGCGCGTCGTCGGGGGTGCCGGGCCCGAACACCGCGATGCTGGACGGGCAGAGCACCTGCGTGAGCTCGTGCTCGCGAGCCGCCTCCAGCGTGTTGATAAGCCCGGTGACGTTGACGTCCCAGCAGCGCTGGGGATGCTGCTCGCCGGTCGCCGACAGGATCGCCGCCATGTTGACAATTGTATCGATCTTGAATTCACGGATCGTCTCGTCCAGCTTCGGGCGGTCGGTGACGTCGCACCACACGAAGGGCCCCGAGTCGCGCAGGGCCGGCGACGGCTGGGTCTTGCGCCCGGCCGCCACCACGTTGTCCGCGCCGTAGCG
>CAZSSB010000073.1:0-10004 GCA_964609245.1 uncultured Planctomycetales bacterium
GGCAGTTCGCGGAAGCTGAAGCTGTGCTCGATGCTGGCATGCGGCTGGCCGTCGACTTCGACGTGGGGGTAGATCAGGAAGTTGAGCGGCTCCGCGGACGCGCCCGGCAGCTGGTAGTCGCGGCCGCGGGTGAACGCGATGCGGTCCGCCGGCAGGCTGCCGAACAGCTCCTCCTTCAGCTCCGGGTGCTTGCGCGCCTCGCTGGCGTCGAGCGGCACCCAGCCGTGGCCCTCGGCCCAGAACTCCGCCCAGCAGTGATAGCCGCCGATCTCGCCGGCAGTCTCGCCGGCCGGCACCGGGAAGCCCATGGTAAAGCGCGCCGGGATGTCCAGGCTACGCGCCTGGCCGATGAACAGCGAGTGGAAGTCCGTGCAGTTGCCAGCCCGCACGTCGCAGGCGTAGAGCGCGTCGCCGCGGCCCCAGCCCTCGCCGCTCTTGTCGTACGCCACCGTACCGACGATGTTGTCATAGAGCAGCCGCCCGCGCGCGTAGGCATCCTGCTCGCCCGCGACGACCGCGACCGCTTCATCGGCGGGCGGACCGCCGAGCGGCACCATGGCGTTGGGCTGCGTCCAGCGCGCCCGGCCGGCCTCATCCAGCGCCCATGTCGCGCCGGCCGCGGCCAGCTGCGGGTAGCGCAGCACCTCGAAGGTGACCGCCAGCTCCGCGGCGCCCCGGTCCAGCTTCGACAGGTCAAGGCGCAGGAAGCGGTTGCCGTAGACGGGCTCGCTGACATCGGCGTAGTCGAGTCCGCCCGCGGTTTTGTAGCCCTGAAGCTGCTGATGCTCGTCGCTGAGCGGCACCGGAATCCAGACGTAGGCACTGGCCGCATCGGCAGGCAGATCACTGACCCGCACGCTGTAGGTGAACTCCAGCTGTCGCGGCTGTACCGCGGACTGCTCCGCCGCCGCCGGCACCGCGAGCGTGAGGCAGATCGCCAGCAACATGAGTGGAACTGAGTAACGCATCATGGTTCCTCCCGCGCTTGTGTATCGTGAAATACTATCAGTTACATTGGATACACCGCATCATCTGCGCTTATCGCAGCGGCTGCGCTGCATGGGAAGAAGCGATGCAAAGGGGCGGACACCGAGGCCCGCCCCGATGCTCTGCCTGTTACGCGCTAGCTCGGTTCACAGCACCTCGAACACGAAGTACTGCAGCAGGCGATCCTGGGGCGTCAGCTCCACGGTGGGCGTCTCCTCGGTGTGGCAGCTGGTGAAGAACACCGTGCCGTCGCCGGTGGCGAAGGTCACCGCCACCGTCCGGGTGCTGGCCGCCGACTCCACCATCACCGGCGCCTCCACCCAGGCCAGCGTCTCCGCCGCCAGGTCCTCGATCGCCGCCCAGGAGTCCAGCCAGCCCTCGATCGTGATCGTGTCGTCCTCGTTGGTGACCTCCAGCGCCTGCAGCCAGGCCAGCAGCGCCGCGTCGAGGATCTCCGCGTCAACCGCGAGCATCGCGTTGCCCAGCTCCGCCGCGTCGACTTCCTCCGCCGTGTCCGACAGCCCGTCGGCGCCGCCGTAGAAGTCGACCGCCGCCGGGAACAGCTGCTCGACGAAGTCGTAGGACCGGTCGCTGGCGTAGAGCCGGCCGCCGCCCTCGACCCAGGCCTTGAGATCATTGGCCATATCCGGGTCGGCGAAGAAGTCCGCCTCGTGAGCGTTGCCGCAGTTGAGGAAGATAGTGCGGGCGTCCGCGTAGTTGGCCGGGTCATCCATGAAGTCCAGGAAGTTGGCGTAGTCACCGTCATCGAGGGTCTCGTTGCCGTCGACCAGCGTGAACTCCTCCGTGCCCGGCACCAATTCCCCGGTGCCGTCCACCTCGCCGAGGCCGATCTTGGCCAGCACGTTCTCGATGCGGTCGAAGTCACCGGTGACCACCACCAGCTGATCCACCGTACCCCCGTCGGCGGTGGTCGATGGCAGCGTCGTGGTCTCGTCCGGCAGCTCGTTGTCGCCCTCCACCACTTCGTATTCGAATTCCAGCGTGAAGGCGCCTTTGAGCACCTTGAACGTCTGGGTGCCGACCGGCACCTCCGTGAGCGCGAAGCTGCCGTCCGCCTCCGAGTAGTCGAAGGCCAGGTAATCCTCCGCCGGCGGATCGCCGGTGGCGCTGACCGCGCTGCCGCCGCCCGGGTCCACGGCGTAGACCAGTGCGCCGCTGACCGGGTCGGTGCCGTTCGGGGCGTAGACGACGCCCGAAACGGTTGCGCCGGTCGGGGCGGAGTTATCGACCGTCACGGTCAGGGTCGCGGTGCCGGTGTTGGCCGCCGCATCGCTGGCGGTGAACAGCAGCACGTAGTCGTCGTCGAACTCCGCGGTGGTGTCCCAGCTGTACTCCAGGGCGCCGTCGGTGTCGCTGGCCACCTCGGCGCCGCCGATCGCAAGCGTGAAGCCGGTCACTTCCACGTTGTCCGTCGCCGTTGCCGTGATGTCCACCGTGCCGCTGACGGTCTGCAGGTCAGTGACGCCGGTGACGCTGTCCACCACCGGGTCCTCATCGTCGATCGGGGTGGTGTTGTTCACCGTCAGGGTGTAGGTCTCGGTGTCGCTGTTGCCCAGCGCGTCGCGCGCCTTGAATACCAGCGTGTACTCACCGTCGGCCTCCGCCGTGGTGTCCCAGCTGTAGGCCAGGCTGCCGGAGGTCTCACTGGCCACCTCCGCGCCGTCGATGGTCAGAGTGAAGCCCGTAACGCCGAGGTTGTCGGTGGCCTCCGCCGTGATATCGACCGTGCCGGCGACGGTCGCGCCGTCGGTGAGGCCGTTCACCGCATTGATCGTCGGGCTCGATGTATCGACCGGATCGGCCTGGCCTGGGGTCTCGCAGCCGCTGGCTAGCGCCAACACGGCGCACAGGGTCAGGGACATCAGTCCTGGGATGCTCCTGCGCATAGTCTCCTCCCATCCGCCGGCACAGACCGCCCGGCGGTCTCTTGAGCGGTTATATCACACGCTCGGCCCGCGGGCGGCCACCCCGGCCACTAGTGATCGCGGCTGTTGCTCAGCTCATCGAGCAGCCGCCTGCGCTCGCTGTCGTCACGGATCACGGCCAGCACGAAGCGGCCGTCGCTGCGCTGACCCACGGACAGCGACAACTCGATGGGGAACTGCTCGCCATCGGCCCGCACCGCCGTCAGTTCCACCGTCTGATCGATGGCGCGGCTGGGCTGGCCCGTCGCGAAAAACTCCGCGACGTACTGCCGGTGCAGCCCGCGCAGCTCGTCGGTCATCAGGCCGTCGAGGGGCTGGCCAAGCATCTCGGCAGCGCTTAGGCCGAACATCTTCTCGGCCGAGGGGTTGAACAGCGTGACTAACCCCTGTTCATCGATCGTGATCATCGCGTCCTTGCTGGCGTTCACCACGGTGCGGAACTGCTCCTCGCTCTCGCGCAGCGCAACCTCGGCCCGCTTGCGCTCGGTGATGTCCGTGAAAACCGCGAAGTTGTAGATCTCGTTGCCTCCGTCGTCGAGCACCGGCGCCGGCGAGACGCTGACGATCACCTCCCGGCCGTCCTTGGCGATCAGCGTCAGTTCATATGGCTCGGCGCCCCCGTACTTGCGGCGGGCGATTTCATCCATCAGGTCACCGAGGCTGCTCTCCTCGACGTGGTCGAGGGCGAACCTGCCCATCAGTTCCTCGCGCGTATAGCCCACCATCCGGCAGAGGCTGTCGTTGATGTAGACCACGGTGAAGTCCTGATCGCGGATCAGTACACCCTCCTGCATGGTGTCGACCAGCGTTCGATAGCGCCGCTCACTGTCGAGCAGCTGCTCCTCGGTCTGGGTCCGGTCCGTGACGTCCACGCCGATCGCGATGACGTACTCCACCTCGCTGTCGGCCCCGACGATCACGGAGTTGGACCACGAGATCATCCGCCGCACGCCGTCCTTGGCCACCCAGATGTTGGTGTAGTGGCTGGGAAAGCGCCCCTCGCGCAGGTCGGCGAACACTCCCCTGACCGACTCGACCTCCTCGGGCACCAGCAGGAACTCCCAGACGGTGTGGCCGATCACCTCGTCAGCCCGATAGCCGGTCAACTCCTCGCAGCCGCGATTGAAACGCACGACGCGGCCCTGACGGTCCAGTACTACGGCCAGGGCGCTGGTGGCGTCGATCACCGCCGAAGTGAAGTCCCGTTCGCGCTTGAGCTCGCTTTCGGCGCGCTTCAGCACGGTGATGTCCTGGCACAGCACGGAGGAGCCGATCGGCTGTCCGTGGCTGTCGAGCCGCGACCGCACCGACACCAGCAGCGTGCGCGTCGTGTCGTCGCCGCCCGGCACCTGCATCTCGTATAAATGGGACTGCTGCCCTTCGGCAGTGCCCGTCACCGGGATCTCGTGCTGCTCGCTGCGCAAGAACTCCTCGATGCTGCGTCCTGCCATTTCCCCGCCAGAGGCGCCCACCATCCGCGCCATCGCCGGATTGACGAACTCGATCGTGCCGTCGCGGTCGGTCACGCAGATTCCCTCGGCCATCGATTCGACCAGTTCGCGATAGCGCTCCTCGCTGCGGGCCATCGCTACCTGGGCGCTGCGCTGCGCCGTGCGGTCGACAATCACACACGCCACCCGCGGCCCGGGCAGAGGGACACAACTCATGTTCCAGTAGGATTTGCCGCGGGTGGCGGAGGTCACCCAGCCCTCGAACTTCTGGGACTGGCCGCTTGTCAAGCATTCCCTGAGCAGCGGCGTCAACACTCGCTGCACGTCAGCGGAGAAATCCTCGATACTCCCGCAGGCACTGTGCGGCGAACTGAACTCGATGCTGGTCTGATTGGAGTACGCTATGCGCAGTTCGGCATCGAACAGCCAGACCGGCACCGGCAGCTGCGCCACCAGCCCCGTCATCGCCGCGGCCGCTTCGGCGCCCGGCCCCGACTCGGGTCGCTCCTCCTCCTGTCCGTGGCCCTGCATAGCACTCTCCGCCTATACGCCTTTGCCCTTATGTTACCGCATTACCCACGGCAATCCCCGGCCGCTGCGCAACGGACCCCAGCCCCGCCGACGATGGTAATCCCGTGATGGTGCCGAAGGGGGGATTCGAACCCCCACGAGGTTGCCCTCGGCAGATTTTGAGTCTGCTGCGTCTGCCATTCCGCCACTTCGGCACGGCACCGTGCCCGCGGCTGTCCCCGGCTGCCGCGGGGTGCGTTACAATTCTAACCTATCTCTGTACCGCCGAAACGGCGAACGCCTGGATAGCGAGGAGGAGGAATGGGCATGCGTAGAGTACTTCATCTGGTGCTGCTGGCAATCCTGATGACCTGGGGCACGATGGCCTGCAACCCGGTCGACGAGGAAGGCGGCACCCAGGGACAACAGACCCAGACCCCGGCGGACGACGGTGGCACCAGCGGAGTGCCGGCCGCGATCGACCGTCCGGTCAAGCTGGGCTTTAACCTGGAGGACACGGGTGACGCCGCGACCTTCGGCAAATCCGCCAAGAAGGGCGCCGAAATCGCCCTCGAGGAGATCAACGACGCCGGCGGCATCCTGGGCTACCCCGTCGAGGCGGTCTTTGACGACAACCAGAGCATGCCCGGCCCATCAGCCAACATCGCCAGCAAGCTGATCAACCAGGACAAGGTTGACGTGCTGATCGGCGCGGTCGGCTCCAGCCAGAGCATCGCGATGGCCAAGGTCGCCGACGAAGCGGGCGTGCCGATGGTGACGCCGGCCAGCACCAATCCCACCGTGACGCTCGACGACGACGGCAACGTGCGGCGCTACGTGTTCCGCACCTGCTTCACCGACGACTTCCAGGGCGAGGGCATCGTCGACTTCGCGGTCAACGGGCCGATCCAGGCCGAGCAGGCGGTGATCTTCTACGACGCCGAGAACGACTACTCGGTGGGGATCTACGACACCATCAAGGCGGTCGCACCCGGCAAGGGGCTGGAGATCGTGGCCGAGGACGCCTACCTGAAGAGCCAGGAAGCCGACTTCCGCGCCAAGCTCAACAAGTTCAAGGCCCACAGCTTCGACGTGCTGATCGTGCCGGGCTACTACAACTCGGTGGGCATGATCGCCAACCAGGCCCGGGAGGTCGGCCTGATCCAGCCGCTGCTGGGCGGCGACGGCTTCGACAGCCCGGAGCTGTACCGCGTGGCGGGCCCCAGCATCGTCGGCAGCTTCTTCACCAACCACTACGCCTCCGACGACATGGACCCGGCGGTGCAGGGCTACATCCAGACCTACCGCGAGCACCACGGCGGCAACGTACCCGACGCGATGAGCATCCTGACCTATGACGCGGTCAAGGTGGTGGCGGACGCCATCGAGCGCGCCGGCAGCGTGAACCGTGAGGCGGTCACCGAGGCGCTGGCCCAGGTCAGCGGCTTCCGGGGCGCCGCGGGCACCATCACCATCGACGAGAAGCACAACGCCACCAAGAAGCTGGTGGTGCTGGAGATCGGCGAGGGCGGCGCGTTCCAGTGGGTTTATACCTATGATCCGCTGGCCGGCGACGAGATGGCCCCGGCGACGGCCGAGGATGAGATGCCCGCCGCGGACGAGATGGCGGACGAGATGGACGAGGAAGCCATGGAGGACGCAGCGGCGGCTGAAGGTGACGAGTTCAGCGGCGGCTAGCACCAGCGCCACGCGCGAGTAGTAGGGGCGGAATATACGCTGCCCACCTTGAAATGTGGGAGCCCTGCCACGGCGGGGCTCCCCTACACTGAGTCCGGCCTCGGAGGGCCAGGCACCGCATACGGCTCCCCTACGCCATGCCCCTTTGCTAGAATGATGCCTGCCTCCGCTGGGGCGGGCCCGTGACTATTCCGGATCGCGCCACTGCGCAGCTGCCACTGCCCGCGGAGAGCACCTACAGAGGAAGGACGGATCGATGGCCAACACCATTCCGCAGGTGCCGACGCCGGTCAATGAGCCGATCAGGTCGTACGCGCCGGGCAGCCCGGAGCGCGCGTCGCTTCAGGCCGAACTGAAGAGGATGAGCCGCCGCAAGGTGGAGGTGCCGCTGATCATCGGCGGCAAGCGGGTGCGCACCGGCAAGCTGGCGCAGATGGTCTGCCCCCACGACCACCAGCACGTGCTGGGCCGCTATCACAAGGGCGACGAGAAGGCCGTGGGGCGGGCGATCGCCGCCGCGTCCAAAGCCTGGCCCGCGTGGGCGGCGATGCCCTGGGAGCACCGGATGGCGATCTTCCTCAAGGCCGCCGAGCTGCTGGCCGGGCCGTACCGCGACACGCTGAACGCCGCCACGATGCTCAACCAGAGCAAAAGCGCCTTCCAGGCGGAGATCGACAGCGCCTGCGAGCTGATCGACTTCTGGCGCTTCAACCCCTGGTACGCGCAGCAGGTCTATCAGCAGCAGCCGCCCAAGCAGCCGACGGGCATCTGGAACTGGGTGGAGCAGCGCCCGCTGGAAGGCTTCGTCTTCGCGGTGACACCCTTCAACTTCACGTCCATCGCCGGCAACCTGCCGACGGCGCCGGCGATGATGGGCAACACCGTGGTCTGGAAGCCGGCCTCCAGCGCGGTGCTCAATGCGCACTACATCATGCAGATCCTGAAGGAGGCCGGGCTGCCCGACGGGGTGATCAACATGGTGCCCGGCCCCGGCGGCAGCATCGGCAACCCGGTGATGGCCAGCCCGCAGCTGGCCGGCGTGCACTTCACCGGCTCGACGGCGGTGTTCCAGGGGATGTGGAAGACGATCGGCGCGGGCATCGCCGGCTATCACAGCTACCCCCGAATCGTCGGCGAGACCGGCGGCAAGGACTTCGTGTTCGTCCATCAGAGCGCCGACCTGGACGCGGTGGTGGCGGCGCTGGTGCGCGGCGCCTTCGAGTATCAGGGCCAGAAGTGCTCGGCCGCCAGCCGGGCTTACATCCCGCGGTCGATGTGGCCGAAGCTCAGGGAATTGCTGTACATGGAGCTGGACTCGATCAAGGTCGGGCCCGTCGACGATTTCAGCTGCTTCATGAACGCCGTGATCGACGCCGGCGCCTTCAGCGACATCACCGGCTACATCAGGTACGCCAAGCGCCACAAGGATGCGCGCGTCGAGTTCGGCGGCGGCTACGACGACCAGCTGGGCTATTTCATCGAGCCGACGGTGATCGTGGCCAGGGACCCGCACTTCCGCACCATGGAGGAGGAGATCTTCGGCCCGGTGCTGAGCATCTACGTCTACAGCGACAAGGATTACGAGAAGACGCTGAAGATCGCTAACCAGACCAGTCCCTACGCGCTGACAGGTGCGATCTTCGCAACGGACCGCCAGGCGGTGCTGGCGGCGCACGAGGTGCTCAGCCACGCCGCGGGCAACTACTACATCAACGACAAACCGACTGGCGCCGTCGTCGGCCAGCAGCCGTTCGGCGGCAGCCGCGCCAGCGGGACCAACGACAAGGCGGGCAGCCTGATCAATCTGCTGCGCTGGGTCAGCCCGCGGACGGTCAAGGAGACGTTCAATCCGCCCCGGGACTACCGCTACCCGTTCCTGGCGGAGGAGTAGCAGGTGTTGGTTAGAATATAGGCGTGTCCCGCCCGGGTGGGCTGCACGTCCTTGCGGAGAATAGCCATGGAGCTGACCGCGCAGCAGGTGCTGGCCGAGCTTGAGAAGCACGCCGATGTGCTGCGCGGCTTCGGCGTGAAGAAGATCGGCCTGTTCGGCAGCGTCGCGCGCGATGAGAATCGGCCCGACAGCGACCTGGACTTTCTGGTCGAGCTCGAGCGACACACCGCCGATGACTACTTCGGCCTGCTGTTCTTCCTCGAAGATCACTTCGGCCGTGAGATAGACCTAGTTCAACTGGAAGCCGTCAAGCCGAGATTGAAGCCCTATATCGACGCGGAGATTGTCTATGCAGAAGGACTATAGGGTCTATCTGGAGGATATGCTCGAAGCAGCGCGGAAGATCCTGAGTGCAACCAGTGACGTCAGCTTTCAGCGATTCAGCGAGGACTGGCTGATACGCGACGCGGTGATGCACAACTTCGTCGTTCTCGGTGCCGCCGCCAGACGCCTGCCCGATGAGTACCACGCGCGCTATCCGGACGTGCCATGGCGCCGCATCATCGGCTTGCGCAACCGGGTAGTGCACGAGTACAACAGCCTGGCAGGCGAGACTCTGTGGGATATCATCCAGACTGATGTGGCGCAGCTCACAACGACAATCTCAGTAATCCTGGCAGAGCTTCAGGACGGAGACTAGCAGCACGAGAATACCTGGGGAGGAATGCACGATGGAAGTCGCGGAAATGCTGAGCAAGCTGGAGGAAGCCGTGATGGGCTTCAAGCAGGAGATCGACCAGGCGGTGCTGTTCGAGAGCCTGGGGCTGAAGAAGGAGAACCTCGGCGCGTTCTGCGGCGAGTGGCTGGGCAGCGGCAAGGAGCTTGTCAGCGTGTCCCCGATCGACGGTGAGGCGCTGGCCACGGTCAAGCAGTGCAGCGCCGCGGAGTACGAGCAGGTGATCGGCCGCGCCCACAGTGCGTTCCTTGAGTGGCGCACGGTGCCCGCCCCGCGGCGCGGCGAGGTGGTCCGCCAGCTGGGCGAGGAACTCCGCCGCTACAAGCAGGCGCTCGGCGCGCTGGTCAGCCTCGAGATGGGCAAGATCCGCGCCGAGGGCGAGGGCGAGGTGCAGGAGATGATCGACATCTGCGACTTCGCCGTCGGCCTCAGCCGCCAGCTCTACGGCCTCAGCATGCACTCCGAGCGGCCCGGCCACCGGATGTACGAGCAGTGGCACCCGCTGGGCGTGATCGGGGTGATCAGCGCCTTCAACTTCCCGGTCGCCGTCTGGGCCTGGAACGCCGCGATCGCCTGGGTCTGCGGCGACGCGGTGCTCTGGAAGCCCAGTTCCAGCACCCCGCTGACCGCGATCGCCTGCACTGCCATCGCCGCGCGCGTCTTCAAGCGCAACGGCTTCGATCCGGCGCTCTCCAGCCTGATCATCGGCCGCGGCAGCGAGGTCGGCGAACTGATGCTTAACGACAAGCGCGTGCCGCTGGTCAGCGCGACGGGCAGCTGCGCGA
>CAZSSB010000074.1:0-9645 GCA_964609245.1 uncultured Planctomycetales bacterium
GGGATGCAGAGCAGTTCGATCCGGCACCGTATCTGGCGGCGCTGCCCGCGCTGCGAACAGAACGAGTGCGGCTGAAGCGCAAGGCGGGACTCCTGGCAGCGCTCGTTACCGCAGTTCTGTTTGCGCTCGGGACGTCACTGGCCTGGTACTCAGGTGCCTATGATGCTGCGACGTTCGGCTTCGCAGTCTTGATTGCGTGCCTGATCGCGTGGTGGTCCATTGCCTGGCTGGCCTCCAAACCACTCCGCCGCGGCAGCCTCATGCGCGCGCACCTGCGGCACTCCAGCCTTGCGCAACGTCTGGTCATGGGCAAGATCAGGGAGGAGATGGAGCGGGAAACTGGCAAGACCCGGCGACCGCCGCGGTCAAGGCTCCAGCCGGCACAACAGCTCGCCGAGTTGATGTTCGTTGCGCAGGACATTGACCGTTTCGTCTATCTGCCCTCGCGGGCCACGGAACCGGATACTACCCGGACAAGGTATCGGATGCATCCTGGCTGCATTCTACTGCTGATCCTCGGCGTTGCCGTCATCGCGGCCATCGTGGGCTTGGCGTTCTTCGGTGATGCCTACTCAAGGCGTGAGGCATCCTCGTGGCTGATCGCCGCCCTAGTGCTGTTCGCCTGGCCCATGTACTACCTGGTCAGAGCGAACGGGATCGAGGTTCTTGATGAGTACTTGTCCGCCAACCTGGCTGTGGCGCGACCAGAGGATCTGCTGCCGCAATCGACGGTCCGGTTGAACCTGCTGCTCAGTGACATGGAGCGCCAACTGGCGGCGCGGCAGCAGCGCTCTGCCGTCTTCGTCGCATTCGTCCTGGCGGTGGCAGCGTTGTTCTTCACGCTGTTCCTCTTCGACCAAATCAACCCGCAACGTGCTGCGTGGAGTGCCTTCCCACTGCTGGTCGCCGCTGGCATAGGCGTCACGGTGTTCAGCTTCGTGCTCTTCCTCGAAGCAATGGTCTTCGTAAGGGCCAAGCGCCGCTACGCCACTCAAATCAGCAACTCGCTCGCCGATTCCGACATCGCAGTCAGGATCGCTAACGGGCGAGTCGACGTGCTCTCACCTCCGTCCTGTCTGCTCGGCCTACCTCCTCTGTGGCAGAATCCCCGCTACGCGCCCGGCGACATGAAGGATGAGCTGCGCCGCAGGATATGGGAGGCAGCGGCGAATCTAGGCCACTATCTGGGGAGCTCTCATCGCCCATCCCTGCTGGGTGAGTGCTGGCCTTGCGTGATCGGGCCGCTTGCGCTGGTGTCGATACTAGTTTCGTTCGTTGCTCTGGACTCCGCCGGATTGGCCTACTTCGCATGGGCGATAGTCGGCATGGCATTCGGCACAGCCCTCACCGTGCTGGTGGCGGCCCTGATGGAGCAGCGTGACATGCAGCACCAAGTGTGGACGGAGGAACTGATCGCGCACCTGCGCGAGCGGCTGGTCAGCAGCGAGCCGGCTGAGACCACGTAGGGACGGTCTACGGCCAATCCTTCCGTAGGTAGCAGGGGGCTTCAGCCCCCTGACATTCGAATCGCCGGACTGAAGGCCGGCGACCAAAAGGTCGGCGGGTTGAAACCCGCCGCTACCTTCGCTCACTCCCGCTCATCCGCGCCGATGTCGTAGGCCAGGCCCAGCGGGCGGTCGTCGCCGTCGAGGTCGTAGGGCGGCATCGGCGAGAACTCGATGCCGAAGTCGATGCCGGCGTCAATCGCCGGGCTGCCCGCGCACAGGTGGAAGTCCTGCGTCATCGGGCTTTCGAACAGCTCAGGCGGCGTCGCGATGAAGCTGTTCATATCCTGGCCCGTGGTCCCCTGCCACTCCGCCAGTGAAATCACCCCGCCCTCGTCGATCTCGAAGCGGTCCATTACGGTGTTGTAGTCGCTCTCGAAGCCTTCCAGGCTGTCGCCGCTGATCGTGACCACCCCGCGGAAGCTGTGCAGGCTGTACAGGCAGTTGTTGGCGACGCGGCTGTGCGTGCTTGCCGAGTTGATGTTCAGGCACCAGCGGCCGTCGTCGGGCTGGATGACCGTGTTGTTGACCACCACGTTGCGCTTCGAGCCCAGCCCGCTCGAGGAGTACAGGCTGATGCCGCTGGAGTGGTTGCCGTAGGCGAGGTTGCCGCGGATGATCGAGTCGTGGACGGTGTCGAAGTTCAGCGCCGAGCCGCCGCCCGCCCCGTTGCCGTAGCAGACGTTGTACTCGATCAGCCCCTCGTGCATGATGCCGTCGCCGCCCGCCGCCAGGTCGCCGTTGTTGTGGATGCCGCAGCCGTTGTTGCCCCAGCAGGTGTTGGAGCGCAGCACGTAGCGGCGGCAGCTGTTGCTCAGGTAGATGCCGTGCTCGTCGCCGCTGCGGCTGCACTCGTTGTCCTGGACCAGGATGTCGTCGTTGAAGCCGCAGAAGATGCCCCAGCGCCCGTTTTGGTCGCACTGGTTATCCTCGATCGTGATGTGGTGTGCGTGCTCGTCGACTGAGCCGCTGAAGCGGATGCCGGCCCGCGACGCGCCGGTGACGATGAAGCCGCGGATCACGACGTGGTGGATCGCGCCCTCACCCCAGTCTTCGACGTTGATGCCATCCGGCGTGGTGGGATTGTCCTCCACGATGCGCGCCACGCCCTGGCCGTCGAAGGTGACCGGGTGGCTGGGCACGCCGCTGGTCTCAAGCATGAACCCCACGTAATCACCGGCGGCGGCGAGCACCGTATCGCCCGGGCCGACCGTGTCGGCGGCGTGCTGCAGCGTGGCCCAGGGCTCGGCCTGTGTGCCGGGGTTGCCATCACTGCCGCCCGCTGCGGGGGGCGCCACGTAGTAAGTGACCGGATCGGGCAGATCGAGGTCGTAGCTGAGCGACAGCGAAGACAGGAAGTCGCCGCCGGGATTGTGGTCATTGCCGAGCACAACGGCGCAGTAGAAGTGCTCCTCCGGCGAGATACCGTCGGCGAGCTGCGCCAGGTCGATCTCGACCGGGCCGTCGCCGAGCCAGGCCGGCAGCGCCCAGCAGTTCCGGCCGAAATCGGCGGCGAGCACCCAGAGGTCGCCCAGGCCCGTAGCGGTGAGGCTCATCAGCTCCGCGCCCGTGGCGTCCACCTGGTAGATCGCGTAGGTGGTATCCGCGCCGGGGATGAAGTTGCGCAGCCCGAGCATCACCTGCGTATTGCGCTCGGCTATCGGCGAAGTGACAGGTATGCCGCAGTCGGCGATCAGGCTCGGCGCGCGCAGCGCATCGAGCGTCGCGAGGGCCGGCAGGCCGACGCCGACGGGCCCACCCGTCGCGGCGGCCGATGGCCCCACGGCGGGCGGCGAGCAGGCCAGCAGCAGCAGGCACAGGACTGCGCCCAGGCCGGCAGTTAAGTGTACTTTGACCATCGTGAATCCCCCGGGTGATTCGTGACCTTTGCTCCCATTGCATCCACTGCGCGTCCAGAGAAACATACCTGATGACTCAAGCCATTGCAGCCGAAACGCGGTGTGTTCCTGATACTGGAGGTCAACTGTGCTCGGACGGCGTGACAACTTCGACGTCAGGGGCTGAAGCCCCGCCGCAGGCGGGGCTACCGGGATGGTAGGCGGGGATTCATCCCCGCGATTGAGAGATCGGCGGGTTGAAACCCGCCGCTACCGGGATGGTAGGCGGGGCTTTAGCCCCGCGGCCCGGGACCAGGGGGCTGAAGCCCCCTGCTGCCGATAGCGACGGGCTGGACAGCTGCAGCTCGAACATGCTATACTGATGTATAGCTACTTACTGTGACACCGGAGGCGCTGATGTTCCGCAAGGTTGAGGATTTCCTAGAGGCGTACAGGCGCGACAGCGAGAGCACACTGAAGATCCTGAACGCGCTGACCGACGAGAGCCTGAGCCAGCCCGTGGCCGAGGGCCACCGGCTGCTGGGCGGGGTGGCCTGGCACATCGCGATGACCATTCCGGAGATGATGCCCCGCACCGGCCTGAGCATCGAGGGCTTCGATATCCACGCGATGCCGCCCGCGAGCGCAGCCGAGATCGCGGCTGCCTATCAGCGCGGCGTGGAGGCGCTGCTCAATGAGGTCGAGGCGAACTGGGACGACGAGACGCTCATGGTCGAGGACGACATGTACGGCATGCAGTGGAAGCGCGGCCAGACACTGGCCATCCTGATCGCCCACGAGACCCACCATCGCGGCCAGCTGACGGTGCTGATGCGCCAGGCGGGACTCACCGTGCCCGGCATCCTGGGACCGGCCAAGGAGGATTGGGCAAAGCACGGAATGGAAGAGCCGCCGTACTAGGTGGCGCTAGGGCGCGGCGGCGATACCGATGTCGTCCAGCTCGACGACGGCCGGCCGTTCCGGCGGTGGTTGGGGCCTGCGCGGGCCACGTCCCGGCCGCTCAGGCCCGGCGGGCTGGACGGCGGCGATGATGATCCCGTTGATCTGATCCGGATCGAGCTCGCCGTTCTCGTCCGGCGTGCGCGGCGAGAGCTTCAGCCGCCTAAGCGACAGCTTTTGCTCGCGCCAGTCAGCATTGACCTCCACCGGCGCGGTGTAGATCGAACCGTCGCGCTCGCGGACGCCGACGAAGAGCTGCTCAAGCCCCCTGGACCGGACGCGCAGCGCCAGCTCATCGCCGAGGTCGGCGGCGGGCGCCAGCGGCAGGCCCAGCATGGCGGCCGGTCCGCCCGCGGGCAGGCTCCAGACGAGATAGCGGTTGCCGTCGCCCTCGACGGCCAGCTCGGTGCGCGACTCCGGGATGGTAAACGGCGGCGGCTGGTGCGTCTCGAAATCATGCATGCTTGGCGGCGGGCCCTCGGAGCGCCAGGCCTCGCCGAGCGCCTGGAAGTCCAGCGCGGCGGTCAGGGCCAGGCTTCTGGGCGCGAGCACGGTCAGCAGGCTGAAAACGCCCCACAGCACGCTCGCGACTGCCAGCCATTTCCACATTGCGACCCCGCACCGGCGGACGGCCATTGGAGCATCGGCGGCCGCCGCCGGGTTTCACTGCCTATAATACTCTCTCCCTGGGTATGGATCACGCGGCGTCGACAATCCCACCGGAGAGCGCGGGCAGCCTGCGGATCGAGCCGCTCAGGCGCCCCCTCAGCGGGGAGCTGCATCCGCCCGGCGACCGCCGGATTACCCACCGCGCACTGATGCTGGGCGCGCTGGCGCTGGGGCCGGTCCACATGCTGGGGGCGCTGGAGAGCGCCGAGACGGTGGCGACGCGCCGCGTGCTGGCCCAGCTGGGCGTCTCCTTCGCCACCGACGACGAGGGCTGGCTGGTGATCACGCGCCGCGAGCGACGGCTGCGGCCGCCCGTCGGCGAGCTGGACTGCGGGATGTCGGCCGCCACGCTGCGACTTGTAGCCGGGCTGCTGGCCGGCCAGCAGGTCAGCGCGCTGCTGACCGGCGACAGCGAGCTAAAGGCCCGGGACTTCACCGCCCTGATCGCCGCGCTGCGCGAGCTGGGCAGCGAGGTCGAGGAGGTGGACGCGGCGGGCCGGCTGCCGCTCAGGATCAGCGGTGCGCGGCTGGAGCCGCTGGACTGCGAGCTGGCGCCCGCCGCCTATCAACTGAAGGACACCCTGCTGCTGGCCGCGCTGCAGGCGGCGGGGATCAGCAGGCTGCGCGGGATGGTCAACGGCTACGACCACCTCGAGCGGCTGCTCAAGACCGCCGGGGCCAGCGTCCGCCGCCAGAACGGGCTGTTGTCGATCAAGGGCCAGCAGAACATCCACCCGCGGCGCATCCAGGTGCCGGCCGACGCCACGGCCGCAGCGCCGTTCATCGTGCTGGCCACCCTGGTCCCCGAGAGCGAGCTGACCGTCGTGCAGCTGGGCACCAATCCCAACCGGATGGGGCTGATCAAGACGCTGACCCGGCTGGGCTGCCACCTCGAGCGCGAGCGCAGCTGGCAGTACGGCGCCGAGCCGGTCGGCAACTTCCGCGTGCGCCATACGCCGCGGCTGAGCGCGCTGAGCGTAGCGCCCAACCTGACGCCGTTTCTCAGAGACGAGTTCCCGCTGGTGGCGCTGCTGGCCACCCAGGCCCAGGGCGCCTCGCACCTCAAGTGCGGCCCCTCGCTGCGCGGCGGCACGCCGGACCTGCTGCAGCTGACGGCTCAGCTGCTGCGCCAGTTCGGCGCCGACGTGGAGCAGGAGGAGGACGGGCTGACCGTCCGCGGACCGACGCCGCTCAGCGGCACCGAGGTGCAGTGCGCGGGCAGCCTGCGCCTCTCAATGCTGGCGGTCTGCGCGGGGCTGCTGGCCGACGGACCCTCCGAGGTGCACGGCGCCCGGGTGCTGGAGGACGTCTACCCCGGCCTCACGCGGGCGCTGCAGGAGTGCTGACGGCGGTCGTCCGGAATACGCCAAGCGCGGAGGAGCCGGGGTATAATCCGTGTGCAAGCCACGGGGAGTCAGAACATGGCAGGCCAGGTTAGGGAGCGGGTCAAGCTGTCAGTCAGCGAGCTGACCGCCGGTTCGCTGGTCGACCGCGACATCTACGCCGACCGTGCGCTGCTGGTCGCCGCGGGCGTCACGCTCAGCGCCGGCATGATCGAGTCCTTCAAGCGCCGCGGCATCACCGAAATCGAGATCGCCAACGACAGCGCGCTGGTCGGCGGGGCTCAGGCGGACCAGGCGGCGGCCCTGGACGGCATCCTGGCGGCCGTGCACGAGGTCTACGAGGTACACAACGTCGACACCATGCTGTCCGCCAAGGTGATGGAGCACGCCACCAGCCAGGTCGAGGAGCTGTTCCAGGGCATCGCCCTGGGCCAGGCGGTCGATCACGAGAAGACCCGCGATCTCAGCCGCCAGCTGGTGGCGCTCTTCGCCAGCCGCACCAAGCTGGCGGTCAAGCTGCTCGACCTCGACCACCACGACCGCTATACCTACCATCACTCGGTCAACGTCGGCATGCTGTTCATGCTGGTCGCCAGCGAGTGGGCCGCCAGCCAGGAGGAGTTGGAGGAGCTGGTCTACGGCGCGATGCTGCACGACCTCGGCAAGGCGAAGGTCGGCCTGGAGATCATCAACAAGCCGGGCAAGCTGACCGACGAGGAGTGGGAGGTGATGCGCCAGCACCCGCTCTGGAGCGCCGAGATGCTGCTTGAGGCCGGGGCCGGCCCGGTCCCGGTCAGCGTCGCCCGCTGGCACCACGAGCGGCTCGACGGCCAGGGCTACCCCGACGGCCTCCAGGGCCGCGAGCTGGACCGCTTCGTCCGGCTCAGCAGCATCTGTGACGTCTACGACGCCCTGACCACCACGCGCAGCTACAAGAAGAAAATGGACTTCGCCAAGGCGATTGAGATCATCCTCCAGGACTGCGGCACCCACTTCGATCCCGAGGTCGCCCACGAGTTCATCCGGCGCGTCGGCCGCTATCCGGTCGGCAGCTTCGTGCGCCTGTCCAGCAACGAGGTCGCCGTGGTGCTGAGGGTCAACGAACACGCGATCAGCCGCCCGGTGATCTCCAGAATCCTGAACGCTGACGGCAGCCTGCGCACCCAGGGCGAAGAACTGGACCTCGCCGAGACCAGCGAGCTGTACATCAACGCGGTCGTCACCGCCGAGGACGCCGTCAACCGCTGACGTTTAACCCCGGTACTTCGCCAGCCGAATATAAGCCCGCTGGCTGTTGCCCGCGGCATCCCTTTGGTGCTATGCTCATTGCTTGCCGCGGGAGCGGCGGGGACAGCCGAGGTGGAAGGCGGCGTGGCAAGTCAAGCCGCGTCCGCCGCGGGGCGGATGGGCGATCGGAGGATTGACCATCTTGGAGATGAAGCACGGGTTGAGGATCGCGCTGGGCGCGCTGCTGGCGGGGCTGATGCTCGCCGCGCAGCCGGCCCGGGCCGCCGACGGCCCCTACTACATCACCGCCACCGAGGTCAACCTGCGCGAGAGCCCCAACGGCGAGATCATCCTGGTCTTCGACCTGAACGACAAGGTTTTCGTCGTCGAGCGCGACGGCAACTGGAGCTACGTCAGCGCCCCGGTCCATGAACAGCGCGGCTGGTGCTGGACCGACTACCTCGGCGACGAGCGGGTGCCCGTCCCGGAGACCGGCAGCGCGGACGAGGGCGCCGTCGAGCTGCTCAAGCCGATCGAGCCGACCGAGCTGGCCGTGGAGCCTGCGCCGCCGGGCGCCGCCGTTGAGCAGCAGGCGGGTGGCGACCTGGTCGTCGAGGACACTGCCGTGGCACCGGGCGATCCGGTGGCGGTGGTCGACCCGGACCAGCCCGCAGGCACCAGCCTCAGCGACGTGGAGCGGGCCGCCCAGCCGCCGGCCTTCGAGCTGCCGGGCGGGCCGAAGGCGGATGAGGTCTGCGCCGACCCGCAGGCCGACCGCCTGAGCGTCTTCAGCTTCGGCGAGGAGCCGGACAGCGGCACACAGCCGATCGTGGTGACCGAGGACTTCGTACCGGACACCGGGGAAAACGCGACGGCGGACGGGACGTCCGCGCTCCCGGGCGGCGAGACTAGCGCGGTTGAGATCGACCGGGACTGGCGGCCGCCGGCCACAGAGCCGACGCCCGAGGAGCTGGAGTATCCGCTCTACCAGCCGTTCGTGCCGACGGCCCGCATCACCACGCCGGGGATGCTGGAGAGCGCGTTCTACAACCCGGTCGGCGGCCACGACCTGGCGCTGATCCGGGGCGATAACGTCAACGTGCGGGACGGCAAGTCGCTGAAGGCCGAGGTGATCGGCCGCGTCGACACCGGCGACAAGCTCTACGTGATCGGCTACGACGATCCGTGGTACCACGTCTCGATCCCCGCCAGAAAGCTCAAGGGCTACGTCTACGGCGAGTACGTCGATCAGCTGCCGCGCGTCGAGATCACCGGCGACCAGGTGCGGCTCAGGGAGGCGCCCAGCCTCAGCGGCCGGATCAAGACGGAGCTTTCCCGCGGCGAGGTGTTCTTCGAGTTCGAGCGCCGGGGCAGCTGGGTGCTGGCGGCCTCCAGCGCCTCCGGGATCAAGGGCTGGGTGCACCAGGACTACGTGGCATCGACGGAAAGGAGCGCCAGCCGGCCCTACACCGTCAGCGGCGACGAGGTCAACTTCCGCGCCAGCCCCAACGTCGATGCCGACATACTCACGGCGCTGCCGCTGGGCACCGAAGTGCAGGTCAAGGGGCGCGACCGCAAGTGGAGCTTCATCGAGTACCAGGGCCAGCAGGGCTGGATGTACTCGCAGTACCTGGCGCCCGTCGGCCGCGGGCTTGTCGTGCCGCAGAGCGCGCTGGGGCAGCGGCTGATCGCGCGCGCCAGACAGATGCAGGGCACCCCCTATGTCTGGGGCGGGGAGAGCGACTCGGGCGTGGACTGCAGCGGGCTGATCTACAAGCTGCTGCTGGAGGAAGGGGCCGATGCCCGCGGCCTGCCGCGCCGCGCCTCGACGCAGATGGCGGGCCTGGGGGTCAGCGTGGACAAGGAGGACTTAAGCCCCGGCGACCTGGTGTTCTTCACGACCTACAAGGCCGGGGCCAGCCACGTCGGGATCTACCTCGGCGACGGCGACTTCATCCACGCCTCGAGCGCCCAGGGCAAGGTGACGATCAGCAACATGAGCGAGGGCTACTACAAGCGCCGCTTCGTCGGCGCGCGCCGCATCAGCGAAGCGGAGCTGCGCGGCCGGTAGCGCAAGCGTCTCGCTTGTGATTCGCAGGGGCG
>CAZSSB010000075.1:0-7559 GCA_964609245.1 uncultured Planctomycetales bacterium
GCGCTCACCTGCCGCGGTGGATAGAGCTTCAGCACCCGCTCCAGCTCCGCCGCCAGCTCGGCTTTGAGCCTCGGCTCGACTTGTGCCTGCACTTGCTGCACGTCGCCATTTCCGCTGACGGATACGGCTGAAACCTGACTCCTGACGCCGCAGCCCGCCGTCATAGCCAGCAGGAATGCCCCCAGCATGATCGCCGCGTTCCTCATCATTAGTCTCCGGTGAGACGCTCATTACAGAAGGAGTATACCGCCGTTCGGGAAGTGCGGCGGACCAGGGGAGAACAGCCGTCTTGAGTACAGAGCTGGCGATACTGGGCGCTACAGCATTCGATCCCGCGGCCGCATGCGTGCGGGGCAAGCGCTCTAGCATTCGCAAACGAAATGGCGTATAATAACCGACCCACCAGTTTGGTGCTTAGGTAATATTTCAAACCAGGTGAAAGGCAGGAAGACCGGCAGAGACCGTCATGGCAGTCAAGATCAGATTAATGCGCATCGGCAAGAAAAAGCAGCCGAGCTACCGAATAGTGGTGAAAGAGGCGCGGAGCCCGCGCGCCGGTAAGTATATTGAGCAGGTCGGCTTCTACGATCCGCTCACCGATCCCTGCGACGTGCGTTTCGACGAGGAGCGCGTCAAGTACTGGCTTGGTGTGGGCGCCCAGCCAACGGAGACTGTCAGGCGGCTGCTGAAGGGCAACACCAGCATCGATCAGTAGACACCCACGCTGGTTCGGACTCTGGCAAAGGTAGGAGTAGGCTATGACCGAGCTGCTGATGCAGATCATCAAGCACATCGTCGACAATCCTGACGAGGTCTCCGTGAACGAGGTGCAGGGCGAACGCGCGATAGTGCTGGAGATCAAGGTGGCACCGGATGATGTCGGCAAGGTCATCGGGCGCGAGGGGCGGATCATCAACGCCTTGCGTCAAATCATCAAAGCCGCGGCGGGCAAGCGTAACAAGCGCGTGAATATTGAACTCATCTCGTAGCCACGCGATCCTCGTCCGGGCAGGGCTTGTGCTGGGCACCTTCGGTGTCCACGGACAGCTGAAGTGCGCGTACACCACCGATAACCCCGAGCTGCTGGCGCAGCGGCCCATCTACGTCCTCGTCGAGCCCCGAACCAGCGAGTGCCTCCCTGTGACAACCGTGGACGTTCAGCTGCGGAAGGACAACTTCCTGATCCGGTTCGAAGGCCACAGTGCCCCCGAGCCACTGAAGTTCCTCGCGGGCTGGGAGCTGACCTATCCGGCGCGGATCGGGGAGCTGCCGCGCGAGGAAGGCGAGGTCTACTACTTCGAGCTGCTGGGCATGGAGGTCCGGCGCCCCGACGGCACCGTGCTGGGGCGGGTCACCGAGGTCAGCGACAGCGGCGCCCACGTGCTGCTGGAGATCGACACTAAGCCCCCGCGCCTGATCCCGTTCATTCGCCAGCACGTGCCGGAGGTCAGCCTGGAGGAGCGCTGGCTGATCACCACCTACCCCCTGGACGACACCGAGGCAGTGCGATGATCTTCCACGTCCTGACCGTGTTTCCGGAGTTCGTCAGTACCGTGTTTCAGTACGGGGTGGTCAGACGGGCGGTGGAGAGCGGGCTGCTGGGCGCCAACGTCCGCGACCTGCGCGACTGGACCGAGGATGTCCACCGCACCACCGACGACATGCCCTACGGCGGGGGGCCGGGGATGGTGATGCTCTGCGAGCCGATCTTCCGCGCCGTCGAGGAACTGCGCCAGCAGTACGGCGGCCTGCCCCTGATTTACCTGTCGCCGGCCGGCGAGCGCTTCGAGCACCGGGTAGCCTGCGAGCTGGCCGACGGCGATGACTTCATTCTGCTCTGCGGCCGCTACGAGGGCGTCGACCAACGCGTGATCGACGAACTGGTCGACCGCGAGCTGAGCGTGGGCGACTACGTGCTCAGCGGCGGCGAACTGGCGGCGATGACGGTCATCGACGCGGTGGCCCGCCAGATTTCGGGCGTGGTGGGCAACGAGGGCAGCGTCGTCGCCGAGAGCTTCGCCACCGGCCAGCTGGACTATCCCCACTACACGCGGCCGGAGGATTTCCGGGGGCTGAAGGTGCCGGAAGTGCTGCTGTCCGGGCACCACGCCAGGATCGAGGCCTGGCGGCGGGAGCAGGCCCGCAAGCTGACGCGGCGGCGGCGGCCGGACCTGCTCGCGGACGATGACCCGGCGGCGGACTAGAACCCGGCCGGACCGCACGACCCGGATCGAACACGGTGCCGGGCCCGGCAGTCTGGCTCCGCATGGGAAGGGACACGGTTGAGGTGCTGGTCAGTTCGCATTCGATTCCCGCCGACGGCAGCAGCTACGCGACGGTGCGCCTGCGGCACGAGCCGGCCACCGATGGAATAGTTGAACTCCGGCTGCGCGGCGCGGGCAGCTTCGACGCCCACGTCATCCGTCGGCGGATCCACGTCCCGCTCCGGTCCGGCGAGGGGCAAGTGACGGTCTACGCCCCGCGGCGGCCCGGCGAGACGCTGCTGACCGGCCCCGGCATCCGCCGGCGCATCCGCTTCCGCCCCACCAGCTGGCTGCAGGGCCTGGTCTGCGAGTGGGCGCCCACCCTGGCCCTGGCCCTGGCCATCGCGCTGGTGCTGCGCTCCTTCGCCTTCGCCAGCTACTACGTCCCCTCCGGCAGCATGCTGGACACCCTGCACCTGGGCGACGTCTTCATCGCCGAGAAGTTCAGCTACCGCGTGCTGGATCACAGTCCGCGGCGCGGTGACATAGTGGTCTTCACCCATCCGGACCAGTCGGGCAAGGTGCTGGTCAAGCGCGTGATCGGCCTGCCGGGCGACCAGATCAGCCTGGTTGACGGCGACGTCTACATCAACGACGAGCCGCTCAGCGAGCGCTACCTCGGGCGCCCGGACTGGAGCGACTTCGAACCGGCCGTGGTGCCGGCCGGACAGTACTTCGTGATGGGCGACAACCGCAGCCACTCCGCCGACAGCCGCAGCTGGGGATTCGTGCCGCAACACAGACTGCTGGGCCGCGCGGCCCTGGTGGTCTGGCCCCCCAGCCGGGCGCGGCTGCTGAGGCACATCGAATACGACCTCAGCCCACCCGACTAGACGGATTCCGGCCTGCACCGTGATACAATACTCAGCTTCCACTAAGCGGGTCAGCGAGCCGGTCCGACGAGGCAGGATCCGGCCGGCACCGTGGCCCGCCGCGGGGTAGACCTCCACGGGGCCCGGGGCCCCCGAAGCGGGACTTAGGACATGCAGAAACTAATCAGAAGTTATGAAAACGGCCTGCTCAAGGCTGAAGGCGAAGTGCCGGACCTCAGGCCCGGTGACCTGGTGCGGCTGCTGATCAACATCTACGAAGGGGGGTCCGACCGCATCGCCGGCCTCAAGAAGATCCACCGTATCGCCGCCAAGGGTAAGGAACGCCGCGACACCAAGGTCGAGCGCGTCCAGACCTTCGAGGGCACGGTCATCGCGATCAAGGGCAAGGGCCTGCGCCAGAAGATCACTGTGCGCAAGATCGCCAGCGGCGTCGGGGTGGAGAAAACCTACTTCGTGCACAGCCGCAAGCTGGCCGGCGTCGAGGTGGTGCGCCGTTCCAAGGTCCGCCGCGCCAAGCTGTACTACCTGCGCGACCGCGTCGGCAAGGCGACCCGCCTGCGGGAGAAGCGCGAGACTCCCAAGGCCAAGGGCAGCGACTCTTAGAGCGGGAGCCACGAAGCCAACCATGCTGCCAGGACGCGGAGCCAAAGTCGAAGTACTCAGCGAGCGGGGCAAGATTCCCGCCGACGGCAAGTCCGCCACCAAGATCTGCATTCGGTTCGCGGAGTCGCCGGGTCCCGAGATCGCCCTGCGCATCCACCGCCTGGGCAGCTTTCAGCCGGATGAGCAGGTGCGCGAGGCAACCTATCCGGTCCGGGACAAGGAAGTCAATCTGGTCGTCTACCCGCCATCCCGGCCGGGCGTAGGCTGGCTGTCCGGCGAAGGCTTCCGCCACAAGCTGGAGTTCGTGCCGGCCTCCTTCGTCGCGGGCCTGGTCTTCGAGTGGATTCCCACGCTGTTCTGGGCGCTGGTGCTTGCGCTGTTGCTGCGCACCTACGCGGTGGCGACGTTCTATATCCCCAGCGGCAGCATGGAGGACACGCTGCTGAAGAACGACCTGCTGATCGCGGACAAACTCAGCTACAAGGTGCTAAGGCGCGATCCGCGGCGCGGCGACATCATGATCTTCCAGTATCCGAACAACCGGCGCATCGACTACATCAAGCGCGTGATCGGGCTACCCGGCGAGACGGTCCGGGTCCGGGACGGCGTGGTGTACATCGATGATGAGCCGCTGGACGAGGTCTACATCAAGGAGCAGCCGCGACTGACCTTCGGCCCCTTCACTGTCCCCGATGATCAGTACTTCATGATGGGGGACAACCGCAACCACTCCCAGGACAGCCGGGTCTGGGGCCCGGTGCCGCGCAGCTATTTCGAGGGCCGCGCGCTGTTCATCTTCTGGCCGCCGACGCGCTTCAGCTGGATCAGGCACTAGCGTTTGCCGCCCGCCCGGCGTAGCCTCGCCCGGGTTAACCGGGGCTATTCCACCGGAATCAGTCCGGTCTCAGCCCGGACCACGATGCCGGTCGTGATCGGATGATCGCTGTCGACCAGCAGGGGCTTCTGCAGCTGGCCCAGCACGGTGTGGTTGCCTGAGTCGAAGTCCAGGTCGTAGACCCGCAGTTCGTACTCCGCGGGCGGCAGCCAGCCCAGCATATAGTGCGCCTCGAAGGCCTCGCTCAGCTGGTCGGCCATGATGTGGTAGACCGGGCTGGTGCCGATGCTGCCCTTGCCCTTGGCGACCGCCACCAGCGCCACCTGGGCGTCGGGCGGCAGCGCGGCGTCGAAGATCACCACCCCGCTGACGTACAGGCCCTCGCCCTCGGGCGGGATGTTGTAGTACTGCCCGGGTACCAGCAGGCCGGAGGAATCCAGCTGTGCCGCCGTAATGGTAACCGTCCCGTCACTGGACCCGATCGGCACGAAGTACTCCGGCTCGGTTATCCCCACACGATAGGTGCCGATCGACAGACCGCCGACCGAGAAATAAAGCACCCCGAAGGCGGCGTCCCAGACATTGAAGTTGTAGCGGAAGCCGTGGCCGTCCTCGTTCTGGACGTAGAGCAGCAGCTCCGTCAGGTCCGGGTTGGCGCCGCTGAGCAGCACCGTCCCGCTGATGGTGCCCCAGGGCGGCGGACCGGTCATGCTGACGTTCTCGATCAGCTCCTCATCAACGGGATGGTCCACCGTCAGGCGGATCTTGGGGCTGCGGTAGTAGATCCACGGCTCGCCGGTGCTCTTCCACACGGTGAACAGGATCACGTCGTAAGCGCCCAGCGGCAGCTCGTCAAACTCGAAGTAAAGGTCGCGCAGATCCAGTCCGGCGCCGGCCTCGTCCGCCAGCTTGCCCACAAGGTAGGTCTTCAGCGGCTGATCCGCGCCGTGCGGCGTCACGCCGACCTCGAGCTCGACGCTCTTGGCAACCGGGCCGACGATGGTCAGCCTGCCGCTGATGCGGCCGGTAGCCAGGTCGGGATCGTAGTGGTTACCGCCCGCGCAGGCGGTCAGCAGCGCGGTCAGCAGTCCCGCCAGCAGCAGCACGGTTGGCCTACGGTGCATCGATCCGCCTCAGGCGGGCACGTTCCCCTGTTCGCCCGCGGTGTCGTAATCGACAGATTGTACCCGCCGGGCGCGATAGCGCAAGGGGCAGGTATCCTCTGTCGCGGCTTCCAGCATGCTGAAACGTCTCTCTAGCGCCTCGACGTGCGGTGGCGCTTGCTCAGGCTCGCCTGCTCGCTGGCCAGCATGGCGTGTGCGCCCCGGACCGTCGCGCGCGCAGCCGGCGAGGCGTGCTCACTGAAGGCACGGAAGACGGCCAGCCACTCGGCAAGACTCACCTCGCTCAGTCGCCGCCCGTCGTTGAGACCCAGACCCCGCCGCAGGCGCTTCAGCTGCGCGCGGGTCAGCACCTTCCTCAGCGCGTCGCTCAGCAGCGGTCCGCGGGGATGCAGGTAGCTCAGCAGGTCCCGGAATTGCCGCGCCTGCCCGCCGGCGAGGACAGGGACCTTGCGCTTGCGAAACAGCGCAAACGCGGCATCGACTCCGGGGCGCGGCGAGAAACAGTGGCGTGGGATGTTGCACAACGTCTCCACAGTGAACTCCAATTGCAGCAGATGGGACAGCAGGCTGAAGGGGCCGGGCGGCCGGCCGCTGAACTTCAGCGCCGCCTCGCACTGCATGATGAGATACGCCGCTGTCAGTCCCGACGGTTCCTCCGTCAGCTTGCGGACAATCTCCGCGGTGCGATTGAACGGGATATTCCCGACCGCGACGAACGGCCGCGCCGGCAGGGGGAACTCCAGGAAGTCGCCACACACGATCGCCGTGCGCATGCAGGAAGCGAAGCGTCGGACCAGCGCCAGGGCGAGCTGCGGATCCGCCTCGACGGCCAGAATGCGCGGCCCCAGCCGCGCCAGCTCGGCGGTGATTGCGCCGCGGCCCGGGCCGATCTCGATGATGGTGTCGACGCCGCCTGGCTCGACGTGGCCGAGCAGCCGCCTCACCAGCGCCGGGTCGGTGATGAAATTCTGGGAATGCGCCAGTTCGACGCGAGGCGGCGCGCTGGCTCTGCGCCGCGAAGAAACCTTGGCCATGTCGTAGTCCTCTGGTCAGCACGAAGCCGGCACGACTGGCGCCGCACCGTTTCGACGGGGGATAACGCGCTGACTAGCTGTCTACGAATCCGGCCATACGGTTCTCGCTTGCGAGGGGGAAGCCCTGCCGCTGAGTACCGAGCTTCGCCGCCGGAGGCATTGTAACAGGCAGTCTGGCCTCGTGCCGGGCGGGTGACAGGCGAGCCGCCTGTCATACGGTTCAGGAGCGTAGTGCGGGCGGCCCGCCTGCACAGCTACATCCCCGGCCGGTACCGCCCCCACACCGCTACCAGCGCGGCGATAATCTCGCCCTCGGTGGCGCCGGCCCTCAGTGCCGCGAGCATCTGCTCGCAGTAGCCGTTCGCTGCCTCGCCGTCCGCCAGTTGGGTCAGCTTCTCGCACTCGACGCGCCACTGCTCGCGGGGATCGTCCCTGGCCCGCCGATCGCGGTACTCCTCCAGCCGCGCTGTCTGCTCCTCCTCGGCCGCCGCGTCGCGCGCAAGCTCGGGCTGGACTTCGTGCTCGTCCACGTACTTGTTGAGCCCCACGATGGCGCGGTCGCCGGTCTCCACGCTCCTTTGCCACTCGTAGGCGCCCTGCTGGATCTCGGCCTGGGGATAGCCGCGCTCGATCGCCGCCGCCATCCCGCCCATCTCATCGATCCGCTCGATGTAGTCGCGGGCGCCGGCCTCGATCTTGTCCGTCAGGTCCTCGATGAACCAGCTGCCCCCCAGCGGATCGATGGTGTCCGCTGCGCCGCTCTCCTCGGCGATGATCTGCTGGGTCCTGAGCGCGATCTCGACGCTCTGCTCACTGGGCAGGGCCAGCGCCTCGTCGAAGCTGTTGGTGTGCAGGCTCTGGGTGCC
>CAZSSB010000075.1:7659-9452 GCA_964609245.1 uncultured Planctomycetales bacterium
CACTGGGCAGGGCCAGCGCCTCGTCGAAGCTGTTGGTGTGCAGGCTCTGGGTGCCGCCCAGCACCGCGCTGAGCGCCTGCAGCGCTACCCGCACCACGTTGTTGTAGGGCTGCTGCGCCGTCAGCATGCTGCCCGCCGTCTGGGTGTGAAAGCGCAGCATCCAGCTGCGGGGGTCCTTCGCCCCGAAGCGCTCGCGCATGATGCGCGCCCACAGCCGCCGCGCGGCGCGGAACTTGGCCACCTCCTCCAGCAGGTTGTTGTGCGCGTTGAAGAAGAAGCTCAGCCGCCCGCCGAAGGCGTCCACGTCCAGCCCGGCGCTCAGCGCCGCCTCCACGTAGGCGATGCCGTCGGCGAGGGTGAAGGCCACCTCCTGCACCGCCGTGCAGCCCGCCTCGCGGATGTGATAGCCGCTGATGCTGATCACGTTGAAGCGCGGCAGGACCCGGCTGGCATAGCGGAAGCTGTCCACCGTCAGCATCATGCTGGGCTTCGGTGCGAAGATGTAGGTCCCGCGCGCCATGTACTCCTTGAGGATGTCGTTCTGGATGGTGCCGCCCAGCACGTCCGGCGCGGCGCCCTGCCCCTCGGCCACCAGCTGATACATCAGCAGCAGCACCGTCGCCGGTGAGTTGATCGTCATCGAGGTGGTGACCTGGTCCAGCGGGATGCCGCTGAACAGCGCGGCCATGTCGCCCACCGTGTCGATCGCGACGCCGACCTTGCCAACCTCGCCCGCCGCCATCGAGTCCGTCGAGTCATAGCCCATCTGGGTCGGCAGGTCGAAGGCGACGCTGAGGCCGGTCTGGCCGGACTCAAGCAGGAACTTGTAGCGCTCGTTCGTGGCCCGGGCCGTCGAGAAGCCGGCGTACTGCCGCATCGTCCACAGCCGCCCGCGGTACATGGTGGGCTGAACCCCGCGCGTGTAGGGATACTGCCCCGGAAAGCCGATGTCTGCGGCCGGGTCGCGCTCCGCGCCAGCAGGCATCGCCAGCGGCTCGATGGTGTACCCGCTGGTCGAGGTGAACCGCGGCCTGCGCTCCGGCCGTTTGGCCACGGCGGGCTGATAGACCTCTTCGGCCCACCGGCGGTACTGCTCCTGGAAGTCGCTCATGTTGCCGCCCCGATCGTAGTCTGCATACGCTCCCCATTAACATAGCAGGCTCCACGCCCAAACGCGTCCGCGGTGCAGCCCGTCTTACTACCATGCTGTATCGAGCCAGGAGGACACGACGATGCTGACACTAAGGCACCTGACGATTCCCCTCACCACCCTCGCGGCGGCGCTGCTGGTCACGCTGGCGGCCGGCTGCGGCAGCGGCATCGATCCGGCACTGGGCGCGCGCCTGATCTTTGAGGAGCAGCTCACTGACCAGATCAAGGCCCAGGTCATCCTGCAGGACATGGATCTGCTCAATGACGAGGACGACGAGCAGGACAGCTACCCTGCCTATTGATACGACTAGCGGGCCCGGCCGGGCCTGAAGCTTCCTGACCCGCGACCGTCGCGGCGCGGGGCATAGATGCATCGCGGCATTCGCCCGGTGGCGGTATACTCATCACGTAGCGGGTTTCATACCGGGGGCCGAGATGAGGAAAGCAGCGATCATTCTGGTGGCAGTTCTGCTAGTCATGACTGCTGGCTGTGGCAGCAGGAGTCAGGTTTCAGCCGTATCCGTCAGTGGAAATGGCGACTTGCAACAAGCTCAGGCGCAGATTGAGCCACAGCTGAGGTCCGAGTTGGCGGCGGAGCTGGAGCGGGTGCTGAAGCTCTATCCACCGCGGCAGGTGAGCGC
>CAZSSB010000076.1:0-9233 GCA_964609245.1 uncultured Planctomycetales bacterium
TTCCGCTACAATGATGGTATGGCCATCGACGTCGCGAGCACCTGGGAGACGGTGATCGGGCTGGAGGTCCACGCCCAGATCAGTACTGACACCAAGATGTACTGCAGCTGCCCGGCGGTGGTGACCAGCGAGCTGGCCGACGCCAACCAGTACGTCTGCCCGGTCTGCCTCGGGCATCCCGGCACCCTGCCGCGGCCCAACCGCGGCGCCGTGGTGCGGGGGCTGACGCTGGCGCTCAAGCTGGGCAGCCGAATCAACGAGCGCAGCGTCTTCGCGCGCAAGAACTACTTCTATCCCGACCTGCCCAAGGGCTACCAGATCAGCCAGTACGACCTGCCGCTGGCCGAGGGGGGCGCGCTGCCCTACTGGCACGGTACCCGCAAGCAGGAGGCCGGGCTGGTGCGCATCCACCTCGAGGAGGACACCGCCAAGCTGTTCCACCAGGACGACGGCACCGCGATCCTGGACTACAACCGCTCGGGGGTGCCGCTGATCGAGATCGTCAGCCTGCCGGACTTCCGCGAGGCCGCCCAGTGCGTCAGCTACCTTGAGGAGCTCCGCGGGCTGCTGCAGCGCCTGGGGGTCAGCGCCGCGGCGATGGAGAGCGGCAACTTCCGCTGCGAGCCCAACATCAGCGTGAGGCCGCGGGGCGAGAGTGAGCTCAGAACCAAGACCGAGATCAAGAACCTCAACAGCTTCGCCACCCTGCGCCGCGCGATCGAGGCGGAGGTGCGGCGCCAGGTGGAGCTCTACACGGCCGGCCGCGAGGTCCAGCAGGCGACGCTGCGCTACGACGAGGCGCGCGGGATCACCGTGCCGATGCGGATCAAGGAGACCGCCGACGACTATCGCTACTTCGACGACCCCGACCTGCCGCCGCTGGTGCTGACCAAGGGCCTGCTGGACGAGGCGGGCGAGGACGTGCGGGCCAGCAACTTCGAGCTGAGGCAGATGATGGTGGAAGAGGACAAGATCAGCCACGAGATGGCCGCCACCATCGCCGACGACCGCACCGTGCACCGCTTCTACCGGCTGTGCTGCAAGGACGGGCACGCGCCCGCTGAGGTCGCCAAGTGGGTGACCGGCGAGCTGCTGCGGCTGCTGCGCGAGGCGCCGCTGAAGATCCAGCCCGGCGCGCTGAGCAAGGTGCTCAAGCTGCTCCGGGCCGGCGAGCTGACCCTGCCCCAGGCGCGGGCGGTGTTCGAGCAGGTCTACCGCACCAACAAGGCCGTCGACGTGGTGGTGGAGGAGCAGGGCTTCGAGCAGCAGAACGGCGGCGTCGACCTGGAGAAGATCTGCAGCGCGGTGATCAGCGACAACCCGCAGGTGGTGGCCGACGTCAAGAGCGGCAAGACCAACGCCGTGCAGGTGCTGGTCGGCGCGGTGATGAAGCAGACCCGCGGCGGCGCCGACCCCAAGGAAGCCCGCAAACTGCTGCTCAAGCTGCTTCGGGTGGGCTGACGGTCTGCGGCCGGTTCGGGCCGCCGCTGCAATTGCTCCCGCGTCACAGCGCAGACATATCGTCTATTCCTATACCAGGTGCACTGATATATAGTCTGCATCGATACATCCAGATTCCCGCAGTGCCGCCGTGGCTTAATACAGGCGTCGCTTCGCTTCTCCCCTGGTATGGATGCATATGGGAGGATCGACTGATCGCAGTCCGTAACTGGCTTGAGCGCGTTTCGTTGTGTGCCAGGCAGTGAAGCCGGTCTGTGTTTAGGTTGACTCCCGGTAGACGTCATGTTAGCATATCAGGTGGTCCTGGACCGTAGCCTGTGCAGTCGGATATCGTACATCCGCGGGAACAATACGGTTGTCGAGATCGATAAGCGGGATCAGGCTGGGACCTGGGGCTCCCAAGGCCGCGGGCAATCCAATCAAGGAAGGTACGGGGAATGAAATCCAGAAGTATGGCCGTCGGGCTGTGGATCGTAATGGCACTGTCGCTCGTGGCGGCGGCGGGGTGCGTCGACGCTGACGGCGGCACCGGTGAGGAGCGCCCGGTGGCAAGCGCCGGCGGTGGCACCGTCGGCGAGGAAGCCGGTGATGCGCAGGCCGCCCCGGCGGCCGGGGCGATCAACATCGCGGGCGGCACGGCGCACATTCCGGTGATGACGGAGGTCCAGAAGCGCTTCGCCGCGACGCATCCCGCGGTGAAGATCTCGGTCGCCGGCGGCGGGTCGGGCGTCGGCATCAAGCAGGTCGGCGAGGGCCTGGTCGAGATCGGCAACAGCGGTCGCACGCCGACGGATGAGGAAATCGAAACGTACGGACTGGTGCTGCACCGCTGGGCCGTCGACGGCGTGGCGGTAGTGGTGCATCCGGACAATCCCGTCGGCGACCTGAGCGCGGAGCAGCTGGTCAGGATCTTCGCCGGCGAGATCACGGACTGGCAGGCTGTCGGCGGCCCGGCGCACGCGATCGACGTCTACACCCGCGACGAGGAGAGCGGGACGCGCAAGGTCTTCGTCGACAAGGCGCTGGGCAAGGGCGCGATCACGGGCGGCGCCAACGTGGTGGTTTCGAACGGGGCGATGAAGAGCGCGGTGGCCCAGGACCCCTACAGCATCGGCTATGTCTCCGTCGGCCACATCGATGAGACGGTCGGGCCCGTGGCGCTGGACGGGGTGGCGCCGACGCTGGAGAACGTCAAGAGCGGCGTATATCCGGTCGCCCGCGGCCTGTACTCGCTGACGAAGGGTGAGCCCCAGGGCGTCGTCGCCGAGTTCATCGCCTATCTCTACACAGCGGAAGGCCAGGAGATCATCACCGCCGCGGGGTTCATTCCGGTCAGCGAATGAGACCCGCGGGTGAACGGCTGGCGGAGGGGGGCCTGGCCGCCAGCGCGCTGGCCAGTTCGCTGGTCACCGTCGCGATCCTCCTATTCCTGCTGGTGATGGGCCTCCCGCTGCTCAGGGGCGGCCTGATCCTTCAGCTGCTCGGCGGGGGCTGGCAGCCGGACCAGGGGCAGTACGGCATCGCGCCGATGCTGGCGGGCACCCTGCTGATCGCGCCGCTGGGGCTGCTGATCGCGCTGCCGTTGTGTCTGGGCGTCTCGGCGCTGGTGACGGTGCTGGGCCAGAACGCAGTCAGCACCTTCATCCGCGGCTTCGTGCGCTTCATGACCGGCATCCCGACGGTGGTCTACGGATTCGTGGGCGTCTTTCTGCTGGTGCCCCTCGTGCGCGAGCTGTTCGGCCATGGCTCCGGGATGTGCGTGCTGTCCGCGGCCCTGCTGCTCGCGGTGCTGATTTCGCCGACGATGATCCTGTTCTTCACGGAGGCCTTCGCCGGCGTGCCGGAGTCCTACCGGCGGGCGGTCGACGCGCTGGGCGGCACCCGGGTGCAGGCGCTGGTATACGTGATCCTGCCTCAGGCGTGGCGCGGGGTGCTGAGCGGGACGATCATGGGGATGGGCCGCGCCTTCGGCGACACCATGATCGCGCTGATGATCGCGGGCAACGCCGCCCGCGTTCCCGACTCGCTGCTCGATCCGGCGCGGACGCTGACCAGCCACATCGCGCTGATCAAGGCCGCCGACTATGAGAGCCTGGAGTTCAAGTCGATCTTCGCCTGCGGCCTGGTGCTCTACCTGATCACGGCCGTGCTGGCCGTCGCCGTGCGGGGCCTGGCGCGCGACAAGGGGGCGGTGCGGTGAGCAGCCGGCTGGCGCAGCGCGTGCTGATGGCCTGCTGCTGGGCGGCGGCGCTGCTGCTGATCGGCGCGGTCGCGGCGGTGCTGGGCTTCCTGCTGCTCAAGGGCGCGGGCGCGCTGACGCCGGAGTTGATCTTCGGCGAAGCGGAACCGCTGGCCGCGCTCAGCGGCCGGGCCCAGGTGTTCGACGGCATCCTGCCGGCGATCGTCGGCACGACGGCACTGGTGCTGCTGGCGGTCGGGATCGCGCTGCCCGTCGGGATCGCCGCGGGCGTCTACTTCGCCGTCTACGCGCCAGCGGGCCTGCGCCGGGTGCTGTCGCTGCTGACCGACGTGCTGGCCTCGATCCCGTCGATCGTCGTCGGGTTGTTCGGCCTGACGCTGGTGATCCTGATGCACAAGCACCTGTCGGCCCGGGTCTACCCGTCGCTGCTGATCTCGGGCGTCGCGCTGGCCTGCCTGGTGCTGCCCTACATCATCCGCACCACGGAGGTGGCGATCGAGGGCGTCGACCAGGAGACGCGGCTGACGGCGCTGGCGCTGGGTGCCTCGCGGCTGCAGAACATCTTCAAGGTGTTGCTGCCCCGCTCGCTGTCCGGCATCCTCAGCGGCTGCATCCTGGCGATCGGTCGCTGCGCCGAGGACACCGCCGTGATCATGCTGACCGGCGTGGTGGCCTCGGTGGGGCTGCCGGGCTCGCTGCTCGGCCGGTACGAGGCGGTGCCGTTCTTCATCTACTACACTTCATCGCAGTACGCAGACCAGCACGAGCTGATGCAGGGCTACGGCGCGGCGATCGTGCTGCTGGCGATCTGCAGCTGGCTGTTCCTGCTGGCGTGGATCATCAAGGGGCGGCTGGCCGGGCTGGCCTTCCGCCGGGTCTGAGATGCGGACGGGCAAATGAGCACTGAGGTCAAGATCAGCGTCGAGAACCTGACCTTCGCCTACGGCGACCACGTCGTGCTGGACCAGGTCTCGGCCCGCTTCGCCGCCCAGCGGATCACCGCGATCACGGGCCCGTCCGGCCAGGGCAAATCCACCTTCCTTACCGCGATCAACCGGCTCAGCGACGAAATCCCCGGCGCGCGGGTGACCGGACGGGTTCAGATCAACTTCGCGGACGGCCCGCTGGACGTCTACGCGGGCCGCTACTACCTGCCCGACCTCAGGCGCCGGGTCGGGCTGGTGTTTCAGAAGCCCAACCCGCTGCCGATCAGCATCGCGCGCAACGTGATGCTGCCGCTGGCGCTGGCCGGCCGGCACTCGCGGGCCCGGAAGCTGGAGCGCTGCGAGGCGGCGCTGCGCGACGCGTTCCTCTGGGACGAGGTCAAGGACCGGCTGGACCGCAGCGCGCTCGAGCTGTCCGGCGGCCAGCAGCAGCGGCTGTGCATCGCCCGCGCGCTGGTGCTCAGGCCCGAAGTGCTGATGCTGGACGAGCCGACCTCCTCGCTGGACAGCGAGGCTGCCGGCCAGGTCGAGGATTTGCTGGTCGCGCTGCGCGACCGCTGCACCATCATCGTGGTTTCCCACTACCTGGAGCAGGTCAGCCGCATCGCCGACCATGGGTACCGGATCAAGGATCGCAAGGTGGTGCCGGTCGGCTAGCCGGGATCGGCGCCGCCGGCATCCGCGCCCACGGGCTCGCCGTGCCAGCCGGCGATGTAGTCGCGGATCACGCCCAGCCAGTGCTCGTCGATCGTGCCCTCCTCATCCATGGTGAAGGCGTCGAGGTAGTACTGCTCGCCGTCCATCTCGCAGACGAAGGCGCCCCAGCCCTCGTCGTCCGTGGTGCGGTAGGGCGCCGGGTCCTGGGCGAAGTCCTCCAGCACCGCCAGCAGCTGGTCGTAGAAGTCGTACTGCTGCTGGTACAGCTCGGGGGCGATGTGCTCGGCGTCGATCCACTCGTAGCGCTCCGGATCGAACGTCATCAACTCGGTGAACGAATAGCCCGCCGCGCTGAACAGCAGCGGGAAGTAGGCGGTCAGCTCCCAGTCGCCGTCGCCGTCGTAGTCCATGAGCTCGGTGTAGCCGTGGCTGCTCCAGAAGCTGCCGCTCTCAAGGTCGTCGCCCCAGGCGCTGAAGCCGCCGGTCGGCACCACGGCGAACAGCTCCACCCCCCCGTTGGAGCCAAAGCCCGTCATCCAGGGCACCACCAGTTCCAGCACCCCGTCGGCGGTCATGTCCAGGGCGTAGATGCCGTAGCAGTACTGGGCGCCGCATTCATGGCGCGCCAGTTCCTCGACCCGGCCCTCGGCGCCCGCGAAGAAGCTGACCACGCTGTAAGGACCCCACTCGTCCGCGGGATCGGGGCCGAAGCCGATCAGGATCTCGCCGCCCTCGAACTGGTAGCCTGCGGGCTCGATATCAAGCTCCGCCTGCTCGCCCGTCGGCACGATCTCGAACTCGGCCAGCACGGTGCCGTAGCCGTCCTCGGACTCCACCCAGCCCAGCTCGAAGAACCGGCGCGCGCCGGCGTCGGCCCGGAACAGGCCGTCGAGGGTAAGCCCGCAGGCCGCCTCGGCGGCCACCACCAGCGGATCGTTACCGCTGAGCGCCAGCCGCTGATCGTCCGCCACCGGCACAAGCTCGATGCCCGGCTCGATGTCAGCCCAGTACTGCGCGCGGGCGGCGGTCCCGGCCAGCGCGAACCAAGCGGCGATCACCGCTGCCAGCATCCAGCGAATTCCGCGACTCATCGCTACTCCTCCTCGTCGAACTCGTCGCCGCGCAGGATCACGGCGCCCAGTGATTCGCGCCAGGGATAGAGCGCCACGGCATAGACGCCGCGCTGAACCAGCGGGTCGGCGTCAGTGAGCGCCCGCGCCTCGTCGACGCCGCCGACGCTGAAGAGCGCCATCCCGCCCTCGCGGTCCAGCCACGGCCCGCCCAGCGCCAGCCGGCCCTGGTCATACAGCAGGTGCTGGTAGTCGATGTGCTCCCGGGCGCCCTGCTCCATCGCGCTCTGTCCGGCCTGCCACTTGGGGCCCGGCGTGTAGATCGCCACCACGTAGTCATTGAGTTGGGGCGTCTGCGTGCTGTCCATCTGCTGCACCTCGCGGTATCCCGGATTCTGCTACTACGTTACACCATGGCGGGCGCGGTGAACCCAGGGCGCGGCCCGGCAGTCCTTCGCAGTATGGACCGAGCGCCGCCCGCCCTGAGCCACGGTATAATCAGCGCGGGACCGCCGGGGTTAAGGGGACGAACATGATCGAAGTAAACAACCTCGTCAAGCATTTCAAGCGGGTCAAGGCCGTCGACGGCATCAGCTTCCGGGTCGAGGAAGGCGACATCTACGGCTTCATCGGCCCCAACGGCGCGGGCAAGACCACCACGATCAAGATGCTGGCCACCCTGCTGCTGCCGACCGGCGGCACCGCCAGCGTCGGCGGCTACGACGTGGTGACCGAGAGCGACAAGGTGCGCCAGCTGCTGGGGTACATGCCGGACTACTTCGGGGTCTACAACGACCTCAAGGTCTGGGAATACCTGGACTTCTTCGCCGCGGCCTACAAGATCCCGCGCACGCGGCGCACGGGCATCATCGACGACGTGCTGAACCTGACGGACCTGGTGGTCAAGAAGGACGCCTTCGTCGCCGAGCTTTCCAAGGGCATGAAGCAGCGGCTGTGCCTGGCCCGGACCCTGATTCACAACCCCAAGGTGCTGATCCTCGACGAGCCGGCCAGCGGGCTGGACCCCCGGGCCCGCATCGAGATGCGCGAGCTCCTCAAGGAGCTCAAGAACATGGGCAAGACCATTTTCATCTCCAGCCACATCCTGACCGAGCTTTCCGACTTCTGCAACAAGGTGGGCATCATCGAGGCCGGCCGGATGGTGGTCTCGGGCGACGTGGACGAGATCCTGAAAGCGGTCAGCCACGGCCAGCTGCTGGTGGTGCGGGTGCCCAAGGGCGAGACGGCGGGCGCGATCAAGGCCCTTGAGAGCATGCCGCTGGTGCTGGAGGTGTTCGCCAAGGACGACGACGAGGTGGAGTTCCACTTCGACGGCGGCGAGGCCGAGCGCCCGCAGCTGATGAAGCACCTCGTCAACAGCGGCGTCAACGTGCTCAGCGTCCACGACAGCGTCAACAGCCTCGAGGACATCTTCATGAAGGTGACCAAGGGCCAGGTGAACTGAGGGGATAGGGGACAGGGGACAGGGCTTAGGTTCCAGGTTCAAGGTTCAAGGGGACAGGGGAAGTCCGGAGTCCGCGCTGAACCCCGGTAGCCGCGAATCCTGGTCGCAGCGGATCAGCAGACGCGAAGAGGCTTCGCCCCTACCGTAGCGGCGGCCGCCGTGCCGCCGGATTCCGATTCGTAGGGTCGAGGCTTGCCTCGACCACATTTGAAGGTAGGCTGGGCGGGCCCAGCCCTGGTCACAAGCAACGGGTCCGTATTTCGTAATGCGCGGATGAGATCCGCGCCTACCTTGTGTGGGCGAGGCAAGCCTCGCCCCTACCGGCGGTTTCCTCTGTGATCTCTGTGTCCTCTGTGTTCCCCAGTCCGGTGCGGACGGGCACACAGACCCGTCCCACCCCGCATGCCGGCGCTCCCAGAGCATCGCAGGCAAGCCGCCCGCGCCACTGAGGATGGTAGCCAGGGGTCCCTGACCCCTGGACATATGAAAGGTCGGCGGGTCGGAGACCCGCCGCTACCGGGGACGGGCGGCATGAATGCCTCCCCTGCCCGGGATGCCGTGCACAGCCTTTTACGCCGTCAGAATCCGGCGGCACGGCGGCCGCCGCTACGGGCACAATGCGCTGTAGGTGCGGCAGCCGTCCGCGCCGTCGGGCACCACGATGCAGCCGTCGCAGCCGCAGCGCGGTGCTTCCTCCTCGCACTCCTCGTCGCAGTCGCCGCCGAAGGTCCAGCTGAGGCCGACGCCCAGCTGCCAGCTGCCATGGCTCAGGGAATAGGGCTGGCCCGCGCCGAGCAGCTGGTTGAACGTGTTGTCCGCGCTGCTCAGGCGCGTCACCTCGGGCGTATAGACCGCGCCCGTGACCAGGCTGAAGCCCTCACTCAGTTCCTGCTCCCAGCCGGCGGTGTAGTGCCATTCACTGATCGCGGGATAGAGCGGACTGAGCGTCTCGTCGGGCACCGGTGACTTTGCGTAGTTCATGCCCAGCCGCCAGACGGTCTCGTCCGTGCCGCGTGGCCGGTACTCGGCGCCCAGCACGTAGACATCCTGGTCGAGCCAGTCCATCGCCAGGCCCAGCGGCTCGCCCTGGGGCGGCACGAAGCTGATTGTCTCGTCGTTTCCGCTCCAGAGCAGCCGGCGGTACTCGGCCAGCGCCGTCCACTCGCAGTCCAGCTGGTGCGACACGCCGATGCCGTACTGCTCGGGAAACTGGAAGCCCTCGATGCTGGTGCCGGGGATCGGCGCCAGGGCTCCCTGCTGGGTGAACCCCGGAGCAATCGTCAGCACGCCGTCGGTGATATCCAGGTGCGTGCGGCTGCGCCAGTAGGCCCCCAGCGCAGTGTCCTCGCCGGCGCGGTGGAAGATGCCCGCGCGCGCCGCCCAGCCTTCGCCATGGGGCTTGTCAAGGCTGTAGCCCAGCGTGCTGCCCAGGATGT
>CAZSSB010000077.1:0-7708 GCA_964609245.1 uncultured Planctomycetales bacterium
GAAGATGCGCTTTGCCAGTTCGATCCACAGCTCGCGCACGGGCGCGATCGCCGGATGCCGCGGCTCGATCAGCGCCAGCGTGCCCGCCAGGATCATCGGCAGTCCGGTCGGCCAGCGATCGTTCTTCTCCGGCAGGTCCGGAAAGGCCGACGGATCACCGAGCAGCCCCGCGATGTTTTCCCGCGCCCGCGCCAGCAGCGGATCAGCGCCGGTCAGGCCCAGCGCCAGCGCGCGCTCCACGCCGAACTCCGTGCTGATGGTGCGCTGCTTCAGCTTCACGCTGCGCGAATGGAAGGGTCCCCAGCCGCCGTCGGCGCGCTGCTCGCTCTCAAGCACCCCCACCCAGCGGCTCTGTGCCAGCTCCCGGCGGGCGTCGATCAGCTCCGGATCATCCGGCCCGCGGCCCAGCACGTCGCGCAGCAACCGCACCCGCACCGGTGCGGACGGATCGTCCGCCAGCACGCGCTGCGCCGCCTCGGCGAGCAGCTGTCTGTCAATGCTCACGCGTCGCCCTCGTCTGCGA
Organism: uncultured Planctomycetales bacterium; assembly: GCA_964609245.1. Classification (GTDB taxonomy): domain Bacteria; phylum 4484-113; class 4484-113; order 4484-113; family JAFGCY01; genus JAFGCY01. The sequence goes on from CAZSSB010000077.1 coordinate 524, forward strand.
GCGCATACAGCCTGCCGTCGCGGCCGCCGATGTAGAGCATTCCGTCGGGGTCGATCACCGGGTTGGTGGCGAAGCCGCCGGCGGTCTCGTACTCCCACTTCAGCGTGCCGTCGGGATTCAGCGCGTACAGGTGCTTGCCGCCGTCGGCGATGTAGAGCACGCCCGCGGCGTCGATCAGCGGGTCGGGCGCCAGCGGATGGTCGTCGAAGGCACTACGCAGGTCATACTGCCAGCGGGGCTTCTTGTCGGCCTGGAAGGCGTAGACGCGCCCGAAGGACCGCTCCAGGCCGCGCCTGTCCTCGTAGAGTGTCGCGCCGAAGAGGATGCCGCCGTCCATGTCGATCGCCGCCGCGGTATGGACGTCGCTGCCCACCTGCCAGTCCCAGCGCTGGGTGCCGGACTCCTTGAGGGTGTGCAGGATGCCGTAGCTGTTCATCGCCTCGCGGTTGATCAACTCCAGCTGCCGCTCGTCCAGGTGCGGGCGGTCGTTGGCCAGCACGATGATGTTGCCGTTGGGGCTGACCGCCGGGGCGCAGTCCGGCCGCGAAAGGAATGCGTACTCCCAGTCGCGGCTGCCCTCCAGCGAGAAGCGGTAGTATTGCTCGTCGTTCCAGCCGAAGGCCAGCCAGCCCTGGCGCGTTAGCACGGGCTGGCAGGCGCTGGTCAGACCGGTGCCCATCGTGGCGATCACGCTGTTGAGCTCGTCGCGCCGCGCCTTGACGTCGGGCAGCAGCCGCGTCCAGGCGCTGCGGCCGTCGCTGTGCACGCACCACAGCCGCGCCTGCACGCCGTACTCGTCGCGCTCGCCGAACTCCGAGTTGAGCGCCGTCAGCACCACGCGCCCATCGCCGGTGCTGAGCGGCTCGCTGACCACGAAGCCTTCGACGTCCAGCTCCCAGCTGACCTCGCCCGCGGGTTCGACGCCGCGGAGCCGGCCGGCCAGCTCGGCGAGGTCGTAGGTCACGCCCCCGCGCGAGGTCACGCTGTGCAGCCGGCAGCTGCCGCTGGTCAGGAAGATTCGCGGCGTCGGTGCCAGCGCTACGGTGAAGCTCAGGTTGCCACTGGCGGGCAGCCGCCAGCGTTCCGTCCCATCCGTGCCGATGGCGATCAGCGCGCCAGCACGTGCGGGCTTGACGTGCTCGACGATGCAGACCTGCTCCGGCGGCAGTTGCTCGCTGAGGTCCGGTGCCGCGGTCGCCGCCACCAGGAGGTCGCCGGTCGGGCTGAGGGCCAGCCGCCGGCAGAGCGTCAGGCCGGTATCGCAGGTCCAGGCCAGCCGCGGCGCGTCCGGTCCGCGCTGCGTCGTGTAGCCCTGGCGGTGCGGGTCGCAGCCCTCCGCCCACCATTGCTGGCCAGAGCCTGCCGCGGCTGCTGCGGCTGGCTCAGCAGCCGGTTGCCCATCGGCTGGTGTGCTGGGCGCGCCAGCGGCTCCCCGCCCGCTGGGTGCTGCCACTCCCGGCCCGCCGCGCGCCGGCGTCTCTGCTTCGTCGCCAGCTGCATCCGCCGGCTGCTGGGCGGTCGCAGTTGCCGTCTGGCTCGATCCGGACGGCTCTTCGCCGCCGGGGCAAGCGGTGGCCAGGGCTGCGAGCAGCGATATTGAGAGCGTCAGTATGATGGAACGCCCCGGTGACGAATGCTCGTCCATGGCCACGCCTCCCGCTCGAGTCTGCCCCAAGTCTACCGCGCGCCCCGCAAGGCGGAGCAGGTGTTAGAGCCGCCGCACCTTGGGATTGCCGGCCAGTCCGCGGACGCCGGTGACGTTCTTGGTGTCGAAGACGCGCGGCGCGTGCTCCACCACCAGCTCGTAGTCGATGCTCTCGTGGGCCGTGACGATCAGCGCCAGAGCCACCCCGTCCAGCAGCTCGGCGGTCAGCGGCTGGCTGGCATGCGCATGCCCGTTGAGTTCGCACTCGGGCACGTAGGGGTCGTGGTAGACCACCGTGGCGCCCTTGGCCAGCAGCAGGTTGGCCACGTCCAGGGCCGGCGACTCCCGGGTGTCGGCGATGTTCTCCTTGTAGGCGATGCCCAGCAGCAGAATCCGCTGGCCCTTGAGCGGCAGCCCGTCCGCGTTGAGCTGGTCCATCACTTCCGTGACGACGTACTGCGGCATCGAGGCGTTGATGGTGTCGGCCAGGTCGATGAACTGCGCCTTGTAGTTGAGGCGGCTCATCTGCCAGCTGAGGTAGATCGGGTCGATCGGGATGCAGTGGCCGCCCAGCCCCGGACCGGGGTAGAACCGCATGTAGCCGAAGGGCTTGGTGCTGGCGGCCTCGATCACCTCCCAGACGTCGACGTTCAGCCGCCGGCACATCTGGGCCAGCTCGTTGACGAAGCCGATGTTGACGGCGCGGAAGGTGTTTTCCAGCAGCTTGACCATCTCGGCGGCGGTTGTGCTGCTGACCGGATGGACGTGCTCCAGCGCCGCGCTGTAAAGCTCGACGGCCCGCTGCGTGCACTCGGGTGTCACCCCGCCGATGATCTTGGGCGTGTTGCGGACCCCGTACTTCCGGTTGCCGGGATCAACGCGCTCGGGGCTGAACGCCAGGAAGAAGTCGCGGCCGACCTTCAGGCCGGTTTCCTCCAGCGTGGTCAGTACCAGCTCCTCGGTAGTGCCCGGATAACTGGTGCTTTCCAGCACGATCAGCTGGCCCGGCTGCAGGCTCGACTTGATCAGCTGCACGGCCCGCTCGATGAAGCTGACGTCGGGTTCCTTGCTCTTGGACAGCGGGGTCGGCACGCAGATGCTGATCGCGCCGCACTCCGCGAGCCGCGTGAAGTCGCTCGTGGCCTCCAGCAGCCCGGCCTCGACGATCCGCCTCAGTGCGGCGCTGTCCACGTCGCCGATGTAGGATTCGCCGCGGTTGATGCTGGCGACCTTGGCCTCGTCAACGTCGAAGCCGAGCACGGTCAGGCCGGCATCGGCGAACGCCTCGGCCAAGGGAAGGCCGACGTAGCCCTGGCCGACGATGCCGAGCTTGAGCCCGCCGCCGGTGAACCGATCAAGGAATTCTGATGCCGTCATACGCCTCCTAGACAGGGGGAAAACCAGGTCCGCACGGTATTATAGCTGCGGCCCGGCTGTCATCGGCACTGCCCGGCAGTGCCGCAGTCGGGCCTGTAAGCCAACAGGGAGCAGGACGCACGAATGACGCTGGTCGTGGTTACAGGTGGCGCGGGGTTCATCGGTTCGCATCTGGTGACCAAACTGGTCGAGCAGGGCTATCAGGTGCGGGTGCTGGACAACCTCGTCACCGGGCATGAGGACAATCTGCGCCACGTCCGGCACCGGGTCTCGTTCATTCGCGGCGGGGTTGAGGACGAGGACCTCTGCTGCCGGGTCTTCGACGGCGCCCGCTACATCTGGCACCTCGGGGCCCTGGGCAGTGTACCCCGCAGCTTGCGCGATCCCCTGTCCAGCAACAAGGCCAACGTCACCGGCACGCTGACCGTACTGTGGGCGGCCCGGCAGATGGGCGTTGAGCGGGTGGTGTTCTCCAGCAGTTCCAGCGTCTACGGCCCGCTGGCGGAACTGCCCCAGAATACGCTGGCCAACCCCAGCCCCTCGTCCCCCTACGCGGTGACCAAGCTCGCCGGCGAGCACTATCTGCGCGTCTTTCACGAGGCCTTCGGCCTGGAGACGGTCTCGCTGCGCTACTTCAACGTCTTCGGCCCGCGCCAGGACCCCTCCAGCCCCTACGCTGCAGTAATGCCGTCCTTCGTGCGCGCGCTGCTGGCGGATCATCCGGGCCAGATCGAGGGCGATGGGACCCAGAGCCGGGACTTCACCTACGTCGAGGACTGCGTGCAGGCCTCGCTCAAGGCGATGACCGCGCCCAAGGCGGCCGGCAAGGTCTACAACGTGGCCTACGGGCGGCAGACCACCGTCGGCGAGCTGTACGAAGTCGTCTGCCGCATCCTGGACAAGGACATCGAACCGGTCTATGTCGAACCGCGGCCCGGCGATGTGATGCACTCGCGCGCCGACATCACCGCCACCAGGGAGGACCTGGGCTTCAGCCCCGAGTACTCCGTCGAGAGCGGACTTGAGGAGGCGATTCCCTGGTACATCGAGTACTTCCGCAAGCGCCCGATGGTGCACTAGGGCCGCTTCCGCCGGCACCGGCCGAGCGCGCCTGACATGCTAGAATGGCCCGGCGGCGCGGCGGAGCGGCCCGGCGGAGCGCTCGCCGCATGGTGGGCGATGAACGCAGCACAGCACAGGCGCAGGATCCTGTACGTAATTACGATGTCGGGAGGCGGGGGCGCCACGCGCTATATCTACGATCTGGCCACGCACCTGCCACCTGGCTACGAGGCGGTGGTCGCGGCCGGGCCGGACGGCGGCGGCAGTCTGCTCAGCTCGCTGCGGGACGCCGGCGTTCGGACCCATGCGCTGCGGCACCTGCATCGCCCGATCCGCCCCGCGGCCGATCTGCGCGGCTATCGCGAGCTGGCGGAGCTGTTTTTTTCCGAGCGGCCGGACGTGATTCACCTCAACAGCAGCAAGGCCGGCATCCTGGGCGCGCTGGCCAGCCGCCACGCCCATCGGATCGTCTACACCGCCCACGGCTGGGTTTTCCGCGAGAGCATTCCCCCGCTGCGGCGCTGGGTCTACGCCGGCATCGAGAGACTCTCCTCACGCTACTACGACCGCATCATCGTGCTGTCGGACGGCGACCGGGACGCCGCGCTGAGGCTGGGCATCCCGCCCGGCAAGCTGACGTTGATCCGCAACGGGCTGCGCCCCCTGGAGTTCGCGCCGCGCGACGAGGCGCGGGCCGAGCTGGAGCGGCTGCTGGGTCTTCAGCTCGGCGGCCGCCGGCTGGTGATGGCACTGGCGCTGTTCTTCGCCACCAAGGGCCTGAACCACCTGATCGACGCGCTGGCGCGCACCGAGACGGACTGCCTGGCGGTGATCCTCGGCGACGGCCAGCTGCGCGGGCAGCTGGAGCGGCAGGTGGCGCGGCTGGGGCTCGGCGACCGCGTGTTGATGCCCGGCTACATCGAGGACGGCTCCCGGCTGCTGCGGGCGGCGGACGTCTACGTGCTGCCCTCGGTCAAGGAGGGGCTGCCCTACGCGCTGCTGGAGGCGATGCAGGCCGGCGTGCCCGTCGTCGCCACGCGGGTGGGGGGCGTCGCCGAGGTGCTGGACCGGATCGTCGTCGAGCCCGCCGACCCGGCGGCGCTGGCCGCGGCGATCGACCGCCAGCTGACGGCGCCGGTGCTTCCGGAGCGGAGACCACCGGAATTCGAGGCGATGCTGGCGCAGACCGTGGAGTGCTACGAGGGCCTGAGCCAGCCCGCCGGCGCGGCGCAATGAAGCTGCGGCGATGCTATACTAGCGGGGACCGAGGAAGGCGGAACATGGGGTATCACGGGGTGAGATTTTCAGGCACCGTAGCGCTGCTTGCGGCGGCGCTTGTACTGCTAGCGGCGTTGTCGGCGGCGGCGCAGAACGGTGCTCCGGTCGAGCCGCTGGTGGACACCGCGTCGCACCGGCTGGCCGAGGGCGACTATCTGCTGGCGCAGTTCTTCGACGGCCAGCGCCAGCAGGACTACTACCTGCAGGTCGACTCCGCCGGCGAGGTCAGGATGCCACTGGTCGAGGCCGTCGCCGTCGCCGGGCTGACGCCGCGCGAGGCCGCCGAGCTGCTGACCGACGAGTACCGCGTCTACTACCATAAGCCCTATGTCGCGCTGCAGGTGCTGCGGCGCGGGCAGTTCGAGGTCTTCCTGTTCGGTCCCGACTTTCCCGGCCAGATGTACAAGCTGGACAACGGCACGCGGCTCAGCGACCTCTGGCAGCGGCTGAAGCTGGCTGAGCCCGGGCGCTACCGGCGGGTGCACGTCATCCGCGGCGACCTGGACTTCTATTCGCTGACGGCTGCGCTGCCGCCGGCGCTGCCCGCGCTGGCCGACGGCGCCAGCGTGATCGCGGCGCCGAGCCCCGGTGCGGTGGCCCGCGACAGCGCCAGCCTGGCCGGCCACACCAACTGGCGCGGCTGGGTTGAGGAGCGAATCGAGGACCCCGACTCGCAGGTCTGGGTCATCGACCCCCTGGCGATCACGCTGGAGGGCGAGCTGTCGCGCTACAACGTCGAGCTGCGCAAGCAGGATGTGATCTACGTCCCGACGGCGGAGCGGTTCGTCGAGGTGCAGGGGACGGAGGTGCCCGGCCGCTACGAGCTGCTGACCGAGGAGACGCTGGGCGACGTGCTGCGCCTGGCGGGCACCGTCGACTACGCGGGCGACCTGGTCAACACGGTGGTGACGCGCCGCGACGACTGCGGCAACCTCGAGCGGCTGATCTTCAACCTGTTCCCGGCGCTCGACAACCTGGCCGCGATCGAGTGCTTCGAGCTGATGAACCGCGACGTGATCAGCATCGTGCCGCGCGAACAGCGCATCTTCGTGCTGGGCGAGGTCAACCTGGCGGGCGCCTTCGCGTTTGTCGAGGACTCCACCCCGCTGGACTACATCGCGCTCGCGGGTGGCGAGACGCCGAGTGCCAACATGCCCTGGATCGCGATCATCCGCCAGGGGCGCAACCGGCTGGACCAGCTGCCCCAGGCCGAGGTGATCCAGGTCAACTTCAAGGAGATCGCCAAGGGCCTGCCGCTGTGCACCGACATCTCGCTGCTGCCCGGCGACATCGTCTACGTACCGCCCAAGGGCTTCCAGTTCGAGTTCGGCCAGATCATACAGACCGTCAGCGCGGCGGTCACCAGCTTCGCGGTGGTCGACAACGCCAACAACAACTGAACCCGCCGGCTCCGCGGATACGCCGCGCCCCGGCCGGTAGGGCAGCCTGCCGGGCATAGCTGTCCCGATAGCCGGTTGACCAGCGCAGATGCCTCGGTATTGAGCCCTGAACGTCGCCGCGTACACTGCGGCGCGGCCATACACACGCGGTTACAATATGGCTATGCCGGTACAAATGCTAACTTGGCGAAGGAGGAGGGGTCCGGTTGAAACGAAGTGACAGACAACTGGGGGACACGCGCGGCGTTTTGCGCGCGATCCTGGCCGCCGCAGTGATCTGCCTGGTGCTGGCGGGATGCGGCGGGAGCAAACAACCGGCGGCCGTGGATGTGGGCATCGGCGTGGATTCCCCGCCGTCGCTGGACGAGCTCGAGGCGGCGCTTCAGGCGGAGTTTCAGCGGCTGGGGATCGACCCGGCGAAGG
>CAZSSB010000078.1:0-7399 GCA_964609245.1 uncultured Planctomycetales bacterium
ATCGACATGTACATCCTCGGGGCCTATGGCGGCCCGCGCACCAAGGGCAAGGACATTCTGGCTACGGAGCAGCAGCTCACCTGGATGCTGCGCGCCGATTCCGACGACCCGGAGTCGGAGCAGACGGAAAACACGGTCTGGCAGATGACGCGCAGCGAGGTCAGCGACGACCTGAGCAAGCGCGAGGGCAGCCCGTACAGCATGGGCCCCAATGCCCGGGGCGAGAACGTGGTCGCCTACGGCAATCCCAACGGCATCCGCGACGGCCTGATTCTGGTGCTGACCGCCGGCGAGGATGTATTCCAGTAGGGGCGATCCCGCCCCTAGCCCAGTTCGGCCGCCACCTCGCGCACGGCATTCAGCGCGTAGTCCACCTCGGCCTCGCTGGTGAAGCAGCTGACGCTGAAGCGCACCGTGCCGCCGCGCTGCAGCGTGCCGAAGTGGCGGTGCGCCGTCGGCGCGCAGTGCAGGCCGGCGCGTGTGGATATTCCATACTGCTCGGCCAGTACCTGGCTGACGGTCAGCGGATCGACCGCGCTGCCCTGCCTGTCGTCCAGCGTGAAGCTCAGCACGAAGCCGCGCTCGAGGCCGGGCGGCGGGCCGATCACCTGCACGCGCTCGATCTCGCTGAGCCCAGCGTAGAGCCGCTCCATCAGGGCTGCGCAGTGGCTCTGAATGGTCGCGACGCCCGTTTCCTCGAACCAGTCCAGCGCGGCGTCGAGGCCGACGATGCCCGGCACGTTGACCGTCCCGCTCTCGTAGCGCATCGGCCGCTCGACGGGCTGAGTCACCAGGTCGCTGCGGTAGCCCGTACCGCCGATCCGCCAGGGCGGCAGGTCCAGCTCGCGGCTTAAGAACAGCACGCCCATGCCCGGCAGGCTCATCAGCGCCTTGTGCCCCGGCTGGGCCATCGCGTCGCACTTGAGTTCCTGCACGTCCACCGGATGGGTGCCAGTGGCCTGCGCCGCGTCGATCACGTAGGGCAGCCCCAGCCCGCGCACGACTTCGCCGATGGCGGCCGCGGGCTGCATGGTGCCGGTGACGTTGCTGACCCAGTTGATCACCACCATGCAGGTCTCGGGCGTGACGGCGGCGCGGACGGAGTCCGGATCCACCACGCCGTCGCCGTCCGCCGGCAGCTCCGTCCAGCTGAGGCCGATTCGCTCCCGCAGGTGGTTAAGCGGCCGCATCACGCTGTGGTGCTCCAGCGGCGTGGTGACAACGTGGCCGCCGGGCCTGGCCAGCCCGCTGAGCACCATGTTGAGCCCGTCGGTGGCGCTGTAGGTGTAGATCATCTCTTCCGGCGCCGCGGTGCCGAAGAAGCGCGCCAGCTTGACGCGGCAGCGCCGGAGTACCTCGTCGCCGCGAAACGGCGCCAGGTGCGTGCTGCGCGCCACCGTCAGCGAGTGGCCGAGGCACTCGCGCACAGCGCGGGTAACCGCCGGCGGCTTGGGATAGCTGGTGGCCGCGTTGTCCAGATAGACCAGCCGCGGCTTGGCTGTCGGGTTCGGCTCGGGCTGAAGCGCGTCGCTCATCGCTCAGTACTCTAGTACCGGACGCGCGCCGTGGCTAGCGCAGGCTTGTCCGCGCGGCGGTGGCGCTCAGGCGCTGGCCGGCAGGATGACGGGCTGGCGGCAGAGCCGCTCCAGCGCCGGTTCGGCCCTCACCAGCTCCAGCACGTCACTGAGTTCGATCGGTCGCCCCGGCTCGTAGAGCCGCCGGTAGACCTCCCTGAGCAGCTCCAGGTCCTCGGCGGTGTCGATGGTCAGGCGCAGGTCGGGCTCGCTCAGCTCGGGCGGCGCCTTCAGCGTCTTCGCGTTGAACGGCCCGGGATTCTCGCGGATATAGAGCGTGACGTGCTCGCGCATGTGGGCATGGCGGGCCAGGTAGTCCAGCTTCTCCAGGGCCTTCAGCGTAAACGTCTCGGGCGTGATCCCCATCGGATAGCCCGCGGTGATCAGGTATTCCAGCTCGGGGTCGGCTTCGAGCGCCGCCAGCTGGCGGTCGATCTCCTCGAAGCTGACCAGCGCGTTGTCGGCGGTGGTGCGCACGATCACGTCGGCGCGCGTCTGGTAGGCGGCCTGGATGAAGCGCCCCAGCACGTCGTGCTGACTGCCGCGCACGATGGTCACGCCGCTGTCCGCCAGCGCCGCCGCCAACTCGTCCTCGACGGCGTCGGTCGGGATTGCCACGCAGACTTCGTCGGCCAGCTTCGCGGCCCGCAGCCGGTCGATCACGTGCGCGACAACGCTCTTCCCGCTCAGGTCAGCTAGCACTTTCTTCGGCAGGCGCGAGCTGGACAGGCGGGCCTGGAGAATGATGACTTTATGCATTAAGCGAATGCCTCCGCTCTAGGTGGGTAGGGCTGAGTGGCAGGGTCACGCTGCTGTCCCTCACCAGCAGTTTGCCTCTCTGAAGACTCAACAATCAAAGTATACTGTGTTTCACGGCGGTCGGCAACCACAGCGACCTGACGTCCGGGACAGACTCGGCGTTCGCCGCTGGCGCAGTGCAGTGGGTATAATCCTAGCGGTCCGGCCACCTGGATGGCCGCCAGCGGCCGGGGCCGGACCGGTTGATCGCGACCGATAGAGCCTGAGCCAAGAGGTGTAGCGATGAGAACCAGGGGGACCCAGGCGCTGCTGACGCTGGGCGCGGCGATTGCGCTTACGATCCTCGCCGGCTGCGGCGGCAGCGCGCCGGTCGGCGACGGGGGCGACTCGCCCGCTCCGGACACGGTCGGCGTCGACGTGCTGCGCGACGCGTCGGGGGCGCCTTCGGGCGTCAATCTGTTCTGGCCGTTCGAGCCGGACCCGCTGGTGGCCGGCTACCACGTTTATCGCGACGACCAGCCGATTCCGGACAGCGCCCGCGGTGACTCGTCGCTGTGGGCGGAGGTCGATGGCTCGCCGCTGATCGCCGTGCCGAGCGGCTCTCCGGAGTTCGTCAGGGTCGATCTGGAGTTCCCCGTTGCGATCGGCGAGACGTGGTACTTCCGGGTGGCGGCGGTGGACGCCGGCGGCAGTGAGAGCTATCTGTCAACCGAGACCAGCGTCGCGATCGCCACTCACGTGGTCACCGCCATCGCTCCGACTGCGGCGGGCGTCGGTTTCAACGTCGGCATCGACGGCGAGCGCTTCGGCGTCTACGATACGCAGACCGACCACGTCTACTTCAACGGCGTGGAGTGGCAGGGCGGCATCGGTTTCGTGCCGGCCCAGCACGAGGGCACGATCGCCAACTGGTACCACCAGGAGCCGGCCCACATCACCGCCGTCGTCCCGCTGGGCGCCACCACGGGACAGCTCGACGTCAACGTTGACGGCGTCAGCGCCCTGTCGCCGCAGGTGTTCACCAACAGCGACCCCTATCTGACGGAAATCGCCCCATTGTTTGGCTCGCCGCGCGGGTTCATCACGCTGAGCGGCGCCAACTTCGGCGACGCCTTCGACGCCACCCACCGCGTGGTGGTGGGCGGTACACAGCTGACGGGCGTCAACGACTACGTCACCTACAGCGACACGCAGATCGTGTTCGTCATTCCGGGCCTGGCACCCGGCGACTACCCGGTCACCGTACGGGTCGGCGACACCGACAGCAACCAGGGGTGGCTCATCGTCGATCCCAGCCTGGGTTCCATCTGGCACCACACCTGGGGCAACGTCGCCGACGACGTCGCGACCGGAATCGCGGCTGATGTCGACGGCAACGTGTTTGTCTGCGGCTTCAGCGAGAGCTACAGCGCGGAGCCCGATGACGTCTTGCTGATGCGCTACACGCCGGGCGGACAGCTGCAGTGGGGGCGCTACTGGAACAACACGGATGTGCCGGTCTTCTCGCGCAACGACGTCGGCTCCGACATCGCGCTCGACGCCAAGAACGACGTCTACATCACGGGCTACACGCAGAACAGCGCCGGGACGAACGTCTTGCTGCTGCTCAAGTACCGCAACACGGGACAGCTGGAGTACGCCCGCATCTGGGAACCCGCCGGGGGGGAAGCGGTCACCGGCCAGGCGCTGGTCTGCGACGACACCAACGTCTACATCGCCGCCACCATCGCCGCCGCCGCCGACACGGATCTGCTGCTGCTGCGCTACACCCTGGGCGGCACCTTCGACGGCGCCTCGCGCTACACTGTGCCGCGCGACCAGCAGCCGACCGACATCACGATTGACGGTGCCGGGGACCTGGTCGTAGTCGGCAACACCGTGGACGCTTTCGGCGCCAGCGGCGTCGACGTGTTCGTCGCGAAGTTCGGCACAACCTTCAACCAGCTCTGGACCAACTACTGGAACGGCGCCACTGCCGACGATGTGGCGCTGGGCGTCTCGATCGATCCCGACAACAACAGCGTGCTGGTTTCGGGCGCGACGCAGCCGCTTCCGCCAGCGGTAGAGACACCCGTGCTGCTGGTCTTCGAGTCCACGGGCGTGCTGCTGTCCGACGACATCTGGGCGGTGACGGGCGGCGCCAGGTTCTACAACGCTTATCCGGCGAGCAGTGGGCACCTGCTGGCGGTCGCCAGTCGCGGCCCGGCCGCCGACCAGATAATGGTGCTGATCCTCGACGTCAACCTGACGACGCTGTTCTCCTGGCGGCTGACCTCCGATACGACCTATCCGGTCGGGCTGGCCTGCGAGCTGGATGGCGACGAGAACCTGCTGATCTGCGGCATCGACACCAGCGTGGGCGGCAGCTGGAACAACGAGGCGATGACGCGCGACGAGTTCGCGGGCGACTCGCAGGCCGCCATCGAGAACGTGCTCGACGCCCCCGGCGTTTCGCGGGCGATCGACGGACTCGACCGGCCCGCCGTGGGCACGGTCGACACCGGCGGCGGGCTGATCGACACGATGACGCTCAAGTTCGACCCGGAGTAGCGGCCAGGGTCTGGCCGGCATCGCGATCGGGGGGGGATATAATGGCGGTGAACGCGGCCCGGCGCCAGCCGTCCAGCTGGCAGCGGGTAGGGAAGAGGAGCTCGAATGCAGGCAAGGACTACTTGGGCCACGCTGATTCTGCCACTGATCCTGCTGGCGCCGGGCATCGCGCTGGCGCAGGACATCGGCGGACTGCCGATACTTGACAGCCACAGCCTGGCGCGCGACTTCGCCGGCCAGCGGGTCGAGACCAGCGTCAGCGTGCAGACCGCGGGCAGCTTTACCGTCGGGCGCCGCTCCTACCTGCAGATCGACATCGACGCCGGCCTCAGTCCGGGCGGTGGGCCGATGCCCCGCACCGCGCTGATCAACGGCTTCGTCAGCGTCGCGCTGCCGCCCGGGCTCGAACTCGACGGCCAGCCGCGGCTGCAGTACTACGACGAGAATCGCGCCGACTACGAGTTCATGTACTCGCGGGCTTATCCGCGGCTGGCGCGCTTCGAAGGGCTGGAGGCGGCAATGAACGATGCCGCCAGCAGCGACCGCCAGCGAATCCTCAGCGGGCTGGCCGAGATCACCGCCGTCCTCGATCCGACGGTCAGCGTCAGCGGGCCGGCGGACCGGCGGCTGACCGGTGGCGACCCCAGCTATGCCGTGACCGGTACGTCGTGGCTGATCCCCTGCAATGTGATGTTCCACGAACTGGTCGGCCTCTACGATCCCGACGCGGGGCTGGGCACCACGACGCGGCTGCGGGTCAACGTGCCGCTGAAACTGACCGTCGAGTTGGCGCGGCCCCACGTGGTGGTCTACGTCGGCGGCTTGAGCGCCGCGGTCGATCTTCTGAATCTGCCGCCGGACCAGATACCGCCGACGGCGATCCCGCTGGTGCCGCTGCCGGAGCAGCTGGCATCCTCGGCCACCGCCGAGGATCAGGCGGCGGAAGGTGAGCAGCGGCCCGACGCCGAGGAGCCGCCGGCCACCCGGCCCGCGCCCGAGCAACCGGCCCCCCAGCCCGAGCGGCCCACCGCGGAGGAAGAGGAGACGGAGGAGGCGCCGCCGCCCAATCCGCGGCGCGGTGACAGTCGCTGGCGCCGGATCGGCAGCGACGGCCAGGACGAGGAGCCGGACATCATCGGCGACCCTCCGGAGGAGGAGGAAGCCGCGGCCGAATCCGCCGATGGTGAGCAGACACCGCCCGCCCCGCCGGCGACGCCGATCCCGGCCCTGGTCTACTCATATGAATGGCTGGCCTGGGAGACCGAGATCGCGCTGGGCCCGCAGCAGCCGCTCCCGGCCCAGCCGGAGCCGGCACCCGCCGCCGAGCCGGAGCTGCCACGTCCCGAGATCGTACCGCCCGCCGACGAGAGCGCGGTTCCACTGGTAGTGCCCGAGACGCTGCCGGAGAGCCCGGTCTTCGAGACTGTGCCGGAACCGGAGGTGGAGCCCATCGTCGAGCCCGAGCCGGCGGAGCCGCCGCAACCGGAGCCGGATCCGCTGGCGAGCTATGCCCAGCCGCCCGCGCAGGATCCCGGCGTGCGCCAGGTGGAGCCCGGCACGCTGCCTCAGCCCGAGCAGTTCTACACCGTGCCGCTCAAACCGATCACGGGCGCAGCCGGCGACAGTGGCATCGAGCGTCCGCTGCGCGATTCAGGCCCCACGGAGCAGCCGGTGGACTTCGGCGCCCCGCCCTCCCTGCCGCCGACGGGCGTCACCACGGCGGGTGCCTACGTGCCGCCGGCCGACCTGGGCGAGATGGTGCTGATCCCCGAAGGCTACTTCCTGATGGGCACGGGCGGCAGCGCCTCGGCGGGCGACGCCGACGAACTGCCCCAGGGCCAGGTCTACCTCAACGCCTACTACATCGACAAGTACCCGGTCACCAACCGCCAGTTCTACGCCTTCGTGCTCAGCGCCGGCTACAAGGCCGAGGGCAACTGGGACAAGTACTTCTCCAGCGGCTCGGCGGATCTGCCCGTGCGCGGCGTGAGCTGGAACGACGCCCAGGCCTACGCCGACTGGGCGGGCAAGCGCCTGCCGAGCGAGGCCGAGTGGGAGAAGGCGGCGCGCGGCGAGGATGGCCGCACCTATCCCTGGGGCGAGGACTGGTCGTCGGAGATTCTGCCGCGCGGCGAGGACCTCTATGACATCATGCACGCCGAGCAGTGCGCCTCGCCCTACGGCGTGATGGGGACGGTCGGCCTGATCTGGCAGTGGACGGCGAGCGCGCACCACCCCTACCCCTTCAACCCCGACGCCCGGGGCGAGGACAAGGTGATGCGCGGCGGCGCCTACTCCAACGGCCGCAACATCGTGCGCTGCGCCAACCGCTACGCCGAGCCGGCCAACGTCTCGCTCAGCACCTCGGGCTTCCGCTGCGCCAAGGACGCGCCGTAGGGGCGAAGCCATGCTTCGCCCACCCCTGGTAGCAGGGGGCTTCAGCCCCCTGACCTTCGAGTGCGGGGTAGCGGCGGGTTTCAACCCGCCGACCGATTCGAATGTCCAGGGGTCGGGGA
>CAZSSB010000079.1:0-7331 GCA_964609245.1 uncultured Planctomycetales bacterium
ACACCGCGTTGGCCTGACCCGTGGGCGCCGCCGCGACCGCCTTCGCCGGGTCGATTCCCAGTCGCTCGAACTCGGCCTCCAGTGCCGCCCGCAGCTCGTCCGGGCCGGGTGCGGCATGTGCATCACCCTGGTGCATACTCGGCGCACTGCCGCGACCACTACAGCCTGACACGAGCAGCATTACGCAGATGATGACTGCACTTCGGACCACGTACCGGGAGTGTAACACGAAAGCAGTGGTCAGTGGGCAGGACTCTGGAATCGGTGGTCGGTGGTCAGGGATTCGGTAGGCGCGGATCTCATCCGCGCATTCGACGCGCCGCGCACAAGATGCGCGGCTACCGGACGCACGTAGCGGCGGCCGTCCCGCCCCGGCGGGACCGCCGGATTGAATCGGCGACAGAGCCGTCGCCGCTACGGTCGAAGGCTAGGACCACACCCGGGCGGGGCGGCCACACACGCACGGTAGGCGGGGTTTCAACCCCGCGGCTGCGTTGCCCCGCGCGGCTAATCAGGGGGCTTAAGCCCCGCCGCTGGCGGGGCTACCGGGGCCGCGCATTAGATGCACCGCACCCGCAGCGTATAGAATAGAGCCATGCAGTACCACGACCGCGCCGAGTTGATCGACAAGATGAAGGAGATTGCCCTGCTGCGCGGCGAATTCACCCTGCGCAGCGGCAAAAAGAGCAACTGGTACTTCGACAAGTACCGCTTCGAGGGCATCCCCTCCATCATGCGCAGCGTGGCGCACCACATGGCGCGGCTGATCCCGGCCGGCACGGACCGGCTGGCGGGCATCGAGCTGGGGGGCATCCCGATGTGCACGGCGCTCTCGCTGGAGACCGACATCCCCAGCATGTTCATCCGCAAGAAGGCCAAGGAGCATGGCACTGCCGCCCAGATCGAGGGCGTCTTTGAGAAGACCGACAACATCCTGGTGGTCGAGGACGTGGTCACCACCGGCGGCCAGGCGATCATCATGATCAAGCAGCTGCGCCAGGAGGGCCTCAACATCACCGGCGTGGTGGCGGTGCTCAATCGCAGCGAGGGCAGCAACGAGGCCTTCGAGGCCGAGAGCATCCCGTTCATGTCGCTGTTCAGCCGTGAGGACTTCGGCTTCTGAATGAAGCCCGACGCGCCCGCACAGCCTCCGCCGTGCTCACCCGCCGCCCGGGCCGGCCGCAGTCCGTGGCTGCTGTTCGCCGTGGTGCTGATCGGCAGTTTCCTCGGGCCGCTGTCGGGCAGCATCATCAACGTCGCCCTGCCCTCGATCGCCGCCGACTACGTGATCGACGTCCAGACCGTCAAGTGGGTGGTGCTGATCTACCTGCTGGGCAGCGCCGCGCTGCTGCCGATCGTCGGCAAGTTCGGGCGCTGGCTGGGTGAAGCGCGCCAGTTCACGGCCGGGCTGATGATCTTCACTCTCGCCGCCGCGGGCTGCGCGTTGGCGCCCCACGGCAGCATCGCCTGGCTGGTGGTCGGCCGCGGCGTACAGGCGGCGGGCGCCGCGCTGATGTTCGGGATGGGGCCGGCGCTGGTGACCAGGTTCATTCCCACCGAGCGGCGCAGTCTGGCCTTCGGCATCATCGGCAGCGTGGTGGCGGTGGCGCTGATCAGCGGGCCGCCGCTGGGCGTCGTGATCTGCGACCTGCTGGACTGGCGCTGGGTCTTCTGGGTCCAGGTGCTGGTGGCGGCGGCGGGCGCCGTGGCCGCGGCCTGCCTGCTGCCGGTGGACGAGCGTGACGGCGCGCCGGTGATCCCTGTCGCCAGCATCGCCGGCTGGTTCGCGCTGATGCTGGGCCTGGTCATGATCAGCGAGGCGTTCTCCAAGGGCCTGTGGATCGAGTATCTGCCGCTGACCGGCGCTCTGACCGCCGCCGGCATCGCGCTGTTCGCCTTCGCCGAGACGCGGCGCCACCGGCTGTTCGACTACGCGCTGTTTCGCTATCCCGCCTTCTGGCGCGGTGTGATCGGCTCGATCCTGCTCTACCTCGCCATCGCCGTGCTGATCCTGTTCATGCCGTTCTACCTCGAGGACTACCTCAGGCTCTCGACCGGCATGCGCGGCCTGTTGTTCTCGCTCAGTCCGCTGGCCACCGTCTTCGCCGGACCGGCCGCGGGACATCTGGCGGACCGCATCGGCTTCCGCGTGCCCGTCATCAGCGGGCTGGTGGTGGCGCTGTGCGGGCTGACGCTGATGGCCTGGGCGACCACCGTCGATCTGCTGTGGGCCTTCGGCCTCGGCTCGGCGGTGATGGGCGCCGGCACCGGCCTGTTCAGCGGACCGAACTTCTCGGCGATGATGGGCTCGGTCAGCACGGCCCAGCGCAGCATCGCCTCGGGCATGAGCACCCTGACGCGCAACATCGGCTTCCTGGTGGGGACCAGCGTCGGCGCGCTCGGCTTCGGGCTGATGCTGGCCGCCTACGGCGGGCGCGAGCTGATGCTGGCGGCGCGCACGCAGCAGCTGGCGGAGGCGGTGCCCTACGACGCCTTCATCTACGCCTTCAGCCGCGCGCTCGGCATCAGTGCGGTGCTGATCGTGATCGCCCTGATCGTCAGCCTGGGATTCCCCAATCGGGTCCGGACGCCGGCGGCCGACTAGGGCCGGGGGGAGATACTTGCAGGGCGGGCAAGCCCCCGATAGCAGGAAGCCGCGACGGGTGCCGCGGCTGCCTGTTAAGCGTCTACATTATAGCCCCGCCCGATCAGGGCCGCCATTTGGCGTCGGGGCCCCGGCTGCGCCGGCCTAGAAGTACTCGAAGCTGAACTCGTAGCTCAGGCCCGCGCCGCTGACGAAGGCGAACGAGCCGGGGTGCTGCCCGATTTCCACCTCAACCTTGAAGTAGTTGTAGTTGCGCAGCACGCCGAAGATGAAGACGTCGCCCCGCTCCGCCGTCGTCGTCATGATCTCCAGCTCCTCGATGCTCTTGAGCAGGCGGTAGGGGAACTTGACGACCTCTTCCTCGATGTCGTAGCCCTCGTAGGGGCGCCCGGGCTCGTTCTGGCCCTCCTGCACGACGTGCACCACCGTGACGTCCAGCAGCATGTCGCGGTCCAGCAGGCCGAACTCGCGCGCCGGCGATTCCAGCCACACGGAGTCCAGCAGCACGCCGGTATCCCAGTACTGGTCCGGAATGTCCATGTACATCTTGAGGTCGTCACCGACCTCGCGGTAGCCGCCGGTCAACGGGCTGATCGAGCCGCTGAACGGCTTGATGCCCAGCCAGGGGTGCCAGACCTCGCCCTCGGTCTCGGTCTCGTGCAGTTCGATCAGCTCGTCGGCCACGCGCTGCACCAGCCAGCCGGGGGTGAAAAACGTGGTGTTCTGCATCCCGCTGCCCGCGCGGTCGTGCATCCCGATCACCTGGCCCAGCTCGTTGAACAGCGGACAGCCCTGGTTGCCGGCGTTGATCGCGACGTCGCTCTGAATCACGTTCGGAATCAGAATGCGGTTGCGGTTGCGCATGTTGCGGATCGCGCTGATCACACCGCCGGTGGTCGTGCCGCCGAGGCCGCCGGAGTAGCCGATCGCCACCACCGGATCGCCCTGGTCGTAGGGATAGGTGTCGAGCAGCGGATCGTAGCGCCCGGAGACGAACTTGACCGCCTCCAGCGGCTCCTCGCGCTCGACCTTGATCACGCCGATGCCGTAGTCCTCGTCGACGCCGATCACCTCGGCCTCCAGTTCCTCCTCCTCGCCCAGCCAGACGGTCAGGATGGTGGCCTCCTCGATGTTCTCGGCATCGGTGATGATGTAGCCGTTCTCGGTGTAGACGAAGCCGGTCAGGTACTCCGTCGCCAGTCGCGAGTAGGAACCCACGTCACCGAAGGCCCCCAGCCGGGTGGCGCCGTAGACCACGCGGTTGACGTCGATGGAGACCACGCTGTCGCCCACCAGATCAACGACCATCATTGCCGGAAAATTGCCCTGTGCCATAGCCGCGCCGCCGATCAGCAGGCTCACCAGCACAGCAATCGCTAACCTTTTCATGCGGTCCTCCCTCGCCAATACACCTTACACCGAGAACTCCGCGTCATACTTGCGCTTGGGCCCCACTTCCGCGTAGATCCGCAGCTCCTGTCGCCCGCGCCGCACCACGAATTCCATCGGTGCTCCGATTTCCTTGTCGAACACGTACAGCCTGACGTCCTCCGGCGAGGCAAACTCACGCCTGTCCACCTCCAGGATCACGTCACCCTCCAGGAATCCGGCGCGCTCAGCGGGGCTGTCCCGCCGCACGCCGAAGACCTTGATCTCGTCGCCGCGATACTTGTCCGCGAACTCCACGTACTGCTCGGGGCCGCGGATGTACGACGGCATGATGATGTCCAGCCCCAGCCACGGCTTCTCGAAGGTGCCGGTGTCCAGGATCTGAAACACGAAGTCCTTGGCCAGGTTGATCGGCACGGCCCAGTTGTGGTTCTGCGCGATCGGACTGGCGCCGCCGTAGAAGTTGATGCCGATCACCTCGCCCCGCGAGTTGAACAGCGGCCCGCCGGAGTTGCCGGGATTGACCGGGACGCTGATCCGAAACGTGTAATCCAGATTGGTGCCGTACTGGAAGCCCAGGTCGCTCTGGTTCTGGCGCCAGATGCCCACCATGAAATCCAGCGGCGTATCGCGGCCGGCTACCACGTTGGTGGTCACCGTCTGCTTGAGCAGGAAGTCGTCCCAGGGGTCGGAGCGGTTGGTGTTGACCCCCTCCATCGTGCCGGGGTTGCCCATCGCGATCCCCATCTCGCCGATCTGCACCTGGTCGCTGTCACCCAGCACCACCGGCACGATCGAGCGCTCGCTCATCGGCAGATCCCGCTCATCGGGAATACCCATGATGCGCAGCAGCGCCACGTCGATCCCCGGCTCCGTCGCGATCAGTTCGGCGCGGTAGGTCGAGCCGTCCCAGAACCGCACCTGCGAGACCGAGCTGCTGCCGCTGACGTGATGGTTGGTGATCGCGTAGGCCTGGCCCGTCTCGTAGTCGACCTCGAAGACGAAGCCGCTGCCGCCGCCGGCCCAGGCCGCCGCCACCGGGCTGGCGATCGAGACCCCCATCACGCGGATCACGCCCCGCTCGACTTGGTCGACGATCTCCGAGGTGCTCATGGTTGGCGCGGACTGCGCCGACGCCGGGACTGTCAGGCCCAGCACCAGCATCAGAGCGACTGTTGTCCGCAATACTGTCATCGTCTTGACGGTGTCAGTCCGGCGATCCTACTCCTCACGCTCGACCACGCCAAAGAACCCCGGACTGATCTCCACAGTGTCGACTTCTTCCTCTTCCTCGACCCGCTCCAGGATCTGCACCTGCGTCTGGCTGCGGTAGAACTCGCCCGTGGCCTCGTTCTTGCGGATGAAGTGCACGAAGACCAACTGGCCGACGCTGAACTCCCGGACGTAGCTGTCATAGTCGTAGTCGAACTTGATGAACCGGTCGTCGAGTTGAACGATCGTGTCCCCGGCCTCAAGCCCCGCGATATCCGCCGGGCTGCCGGGCTCGACCCAGGAGACCCAGTAGCCGTAGTCCACTTCCTCGGCCTCGCCGTCGCCGTCCCAGTCGAAGTTACGCGGGGCGCCGCCCCAGTCGATGATGCCCATCACCAGGCGCTGGGCCTCGACGCCGAACCAGGTCTCCGTCACTTCACCGGCGATCAGCTTGTCGGCGATCGAACTGATCTCGTTGATCGGCACGCCCAGGTTGATCTGGGTCGCCACCGCGCGCCGCACCATTCCGATCACCTTGCCGCCGATGTCGACCAGCGGCGCGCCGGTAAAGGACAGCTCGTAACTGGCGTCGAACTGCAGGAACTTGTCAGTCGGCTCGTCCGTATGGGGGATCTTCTTGCGGATCGCGCTGATGATGCCGGCCGTCGCGAACGTATCGACGCTGTTGAGCGCCTTGCCGACGATCGCGATCGGCTGACCCAGCTTGAGGCGGTCGCTGTCGCCGAACGGCGGGCTGATCGGTTCGAGGTCCGGACCCCAATCGACCTTCAGCACGGCGACGTCGAAGTCGTCGTCCTCGCCAACCAGTTCGGCCGCAAACGAGCGGCCGTCGTCGAGGATCACCCGAATGTGCTCGGCGTGGCTCATCAGGAAGCTGGTGGTGATCACGTACTGCGGGTCCTTGTAGATGAAGCCGGTCCCCCACAGTCCGTAGAGCGGCCGCGCGCCACGCATGTACTGCCAGTACTCGTAGCCGTCCTCCAGCCGCGGCTCGTCGAAGCGTGTCTCCACGGCCACCACCGAGGGACGCACCAGCTGCGTGGCTCCCGCCACGGCCAGTTCCGGCTGGTACTCCAGGTCGTCCTGCGCGAACGCGGCCGACGCGGCGAGCACTGCCAGCACGCTAACCCCCACCAGCCACCGTGTCCATTTAACGCTCATCGGTCATCCTCCCAACCAGCTAGTACGACGCGGCAAAGTACGCCCGGTACTTCGCCGGTCCACCTGAAAACAGACATTTTACATTATGTTCGGGCGGCTCGGGCAGCAGCACTCGCGTCGTCGCGCTGGTCTCGTCCTTGACGCGCTCCTCGGTTTCCGCGGTGCCGTCCCAGGCGGCCAGCACGAAGCCCCGGCCGTCGGCGATCACGCCCTTGAATTCCTCGTAGGAATCCACCTCAGTGATTCTTCCCATCATCTCGTCGCGGCTGCGCGTATAGAGCGCCGCCTGGAGGTCCTGCAACCTAGTGCGGACAGACTCGCCATCCAGCGCAAAGGTTGCATAGTCCACACTCAATTTGTCCTTGGTTCCGCTGAGCCGGTCGGCGACCACGCAGACCCCCTCACCGATGTCGCGCGGCCCCACCTCGATGCGCAGGGGCACGCCCCGCAGCTCCCAGTCGGCGAACTTGTAGCCCGGCCTGAGACCCTCGCGCTCGTCGACCTTGACGCTGAGTCGCGCGCCGCCGTACTCCAGCTCGCGCAGGCGGGCCGCCAGTCCCTGGCATTTCTCCAGCACCTCCGCGCGGTCCTCGTCCTTGACGATCGGCACGATCACCACGTGGGTCGGCGCCACCAGCGGCGGCAGGATCAGGCCCTTGTCATCGCCGTGGGCCATCAGCATTCCGCCCATCACGCGGTGGCTGACGCCCCAGCTGGTGGTCCAGACGTGCTGCTCGGTGTTGTCCTCGTCGAGGAACACGATGTCGTAGGCCCTGGCGAAGTTCTGGCCCAGGAAGTGGCTGGTGCCGCTCTGCAGCGCCTTGCCGTCGGGCATCATCGCCTCGATCCCGTAGGTCTCCACGGCGCCCGCGAACTTCTCGCTGTCGCTCTTGATCCCGGCCAGCACGTGCATCGCCAGGTCGTCGCAGGCCAGCTGGCGGTA
>CAZSSB010000080.1:0-7178 GCA_964609245.1 uncultured Planctomycetales bacterium
CGGGCCCCCGCGCCCGCCAATGCCGGATCGGCGGCCAGGGACGGCCACCCCACTGACGGCTGACGGCTAGACCCAGTTCACGCCGGCCAGGCTGCGGCGCACACCGTAGTGGAATTTGGGGTACCTGGCGTAGCCCATGACCAGCACCAGACCCAGTTTCGGTTTGGCCGGCAGGCCATACTTGGCCAGGAGCGCTTTGTCGCGCACCAGGAACGGGGAGGCCGAGCCGATCATGCAGGTGCCCAGCCCCAGCGATTCGGCGGCCAGCATGGCGTAGGTCGCCACGATGTCGGCGTCGGCTTCGCCGTAGGCGGGCTGGGAGAACAGGATCGCCGCCGGGGCGTCGTAGAGCAGCACGTCGCGGCCGCGGTCCGCCTCGGCGGTGATGGTCTCGGCCAGTGGAATCACAAACGTCCTGAACATCTCGGAGGCGGCCTTGCCGATCAGCGGCCGCATCAGCGGACCGGCCATGAAGCGCAGCGTCGGCATACCCCGCCGCGTGATGCCCACCACGTCGGCGGCGAACTCGCGCACCTTGTCCCGGCCGTGAAAGACCGTCAGCCGCACCTCGGAGGGCGGCACCCCGATCGGCGCGGTGGAGGCCAGTTCGATCACGCGCTCAAGCACCGCCCGTGGCACCTCGCGGTCATCGAAGTGGCGGCGGCTGCGGCGCCTGATGAGCAGGGCGCCCAGTTGCTCGGCGCTGGCCATCTCGCTGGCCGCCGGCAGCGGCAACCGATCGTCGACGCTGAGACCGCGCCCGCTGACGGTCACCGCCCCGCTGGGGCAGATCGCCATGCACTGCCCGCAGGCGATGCAGCCGAAGTCGGTGTCCGGGTCGACCAGGACGCCGTCGTCGCCCATCCTCAGCGTGCCGCTCGGACAGACGGCTGCGCACAGGCCGCAGACAGTGCACAGCTTGGCATCGACCCGCGGCCGGCCGTCTTCACTCGTTCGCTCCAGCTTGATCGTCATCCCTGCCTCCTGGTTGGTGGGGGCGTACAGCTGTCCGCCCTATTCCTCGTGCAGCCGCAGTCTGGCACCCTCGACCAGTCTGACCGCTTCTGCCTCCTCGGCGGGCAGCTGGGCCAGCCAGCCCGTCAGCGTCCGGCCCCTGAGCACCAGCCGCGGCGCCAGATCGTGCCAGGGCCTCAGCACGAAGGCCCGCTCATGGGCCCGGGGATGCGGCAGGACCAGCCGCTCGTCGCTGCTCTCGATCCCGTCGAGCCACAGCAGGTCGAGGTCCAGGGTGCGGTCGTGGTAACCCCCTTCACGCTCCGGGCCGTGCTCGTGGCGACCGCAGGCCGCCTCGATGCGGTAGGTCTGGTTGACCAGCTCCAGCGGCGGCCCCGGCCAGCTGACCTCGGCGACGGCGTTGAGATACTCGTGCTCGCTCCGGTAGCCCCAGGGCGGCGCCGCGTAGACCGGGCTGACGCGCCGCACCTCAAGATCCGGCGTCGCGATCATCAGGTCGACGCCGCGCTGCAGGTTCTGCAGCCGGTCGCCCAGATTGCTGCCCAGCCCGATGTAGCCGCGACGCTCCATGTTCACGGCGGCGATTATACAGCGGCTCCCGCCCATCCTTCACTGCGGGTAAGATGTGAGCGGATGAACGTGCTGCTGCTCAAGGCGTGGCTCAGCGAGCAGGGCCCGGCGCTGATCGGGGCGCGGCTGCGCGCTGTCCGCCAGCACGACGACCGCAGCCTGCTGCTGGAGCTCGCCGGCGAGGGCGGTCCGCGTCTGCTGCTGCTCAGCGTGCTGGAGGAATACCCCGCGCTGGCGCTGGTCGCGGGTGAGCAGGCGCTGCCGGGGGGCGGGGCGCCCGAGAGCAGCTTCGCCAAGGCGCTGACGTTCCATCTGGCGGGCTACCGGCTGGCCAGCATCGCCCAGGCGGGCTTCGACCGCAGCGTGCTGCTGACCTTCCGCCAGCGCGACACCTACGGCCGCGAGACGCTCAAGGTGCTGCGCCACGAGCTGGTCGGCCGCGCCAGCAACGCCTTCCTGCTCAGCGAGCGCGGCATGGTGGTCAGCATCTTCAAGCGCGTCCGCCAGAGCCAGAACCGCGTACGGCGGATCATCACCGGCAAGCCGCTGCCCGACCCGCCGCCGCTGGGCAAATTCGTGGCCGCCGACAGCGGCATCGACGAGCTGGCCGGCGAACTGGGCGCGACCACGGACCTGGCGGAGTTCTTCAGCCAGCGCGTGGCCTGCTGCGACGTCAAGCTCTGGCCGGCCGTTGAGCCGCTGGTACCCGTCCAATACGACCTGGAGTCCCTGCTGAGCTTCATCGCCCAGCTGCAGCGCGGCGAGCTGACGGCGCAGCTGTTCGACCTTGAGGATCACGGCGACGCCAATCAGCTGGTCCTTGAGCGCTGGTCAGCGGCGCGGCGGAAGCGCGGTACCCGCAGCCGGCCCGCGGATCATGAGCGGCAGCGCGTATCAGCCCGCCTGGACCAGCTGCTTGGGCAGCGGGCGCTGGCCGAACGCGCCGACGAGGTGGAGCAGCTGGCGCTGGAGCTGCTGCGCGAGGCCGAGCAGCTCGACACCGGCGAGGGCGCCGCGCAGCATCTCGCCGGCTGGCAGCAGCAGCATCCGGACTGGGCCGAGCAGATCGCTCTGGACCGCAGCGCCTATGACAACGCCCAGGAGCTGGTGCACTACGCCCAGCGGCTGCGGCGCGGGGTGGACACCCTCGAGCAGAAGATTGCCGCCGCCCAGGCCGAACTAACGAGGATCGAGCGCGGCGCACCGAGCGGCGCGAAGAAGCGCAAGGCCGCCGATCCGCTGGCCTCAGCCGCGCGGCGGCTGGAGCGCGACGGCATCAAGTACCTGCGCTTCGTCTCCAGCGACGGACTGCACATCGTCTGCGGAGTCACCGACCGCAGCAACGACGGCCTGCTCAGGGCCTTCGGCTCCAGCCGCCACCTGTGGCTGCACGCCCGGGACTTCGGCGGCAGCCACGTGATCGTGCTCAGCGGCGGCCAGGACGTGCCGCAGCGGACGCTGGAGGAAGCGGCGCTGATCGCCGCCTGGCACAGCAAGGGGCGCAAGGATGCCGAGGTCGAGGTCAGCTACCTGCAGCTCAAGCATCTGCGGCGCGTCAAGGGCGGCAAGCCGGGCCACGTCCTCAAGACGCAGGAGAAGGTCATCAGCGTACGGCCGGCCCACTTCGAGACGGTCAAGGACCGCCTGCACTACTCCGGCCGATAGGTTCCGGCTAGTCGCAGTATGGACAGGGCGACTTGCAGCCGATCATCAGCATCGCGCTCATCAGGGCCAGTATCGCAGCGTACAGGATCCGCATGGGGGCCGACCTCCGAAATGTTTTGTTACGGGTGCTCTGACTATATCCGAGCGCCGGCCCGCCGTGGCGGTGCCGGCTCAGGCCGCGGGCTATTCCGCCGGGGGCGTATAGTCGCCGCTGCCGTGCTTACAGCTGAACATCAACAGCGCGCCGATCAACGCCATCACCGCGGAAACGAAGTATCGCATGGCTATCTCCTCACAATGTGTTGGGGCTATTCTACCTGCTCAGCTGAGAATGTGAAGCATCTCGGCCCAGGCCGCCTCGGCCCGCCGGCGGATCAGCGCCTGCTTCTCGCGGCGGCGAATCCGCTGCGGCAGCCAGGTCAGCATCCCGAACTGGAAGCTGGTCGGGGCGTAATCCAGGTGAGCCGGGCTGGTCATGTAGGCCAGCATCGCCCCCAGGCAGCTGCCCTCCGGCGCCGTCAGCGGCGGCTGGTCAGTCAGCAGGCGTGCCGCGTTCAGCCCGGCCCACAGGCCGGTGGCGATCGCCGCCACATAGCCCTCGAGGCCGGTCAGCTGCCCGGCGACCAGGACCTGCGGGGTGGCCATAAGCTGCAGCGTCGGCCTGAGCACCCGCGGGGCGTCGAGGTAGCTGTTGCGGTGCATCCGGCCGTGGCGGGTGAAGCGGACGCCGCCGAGGCCCGGAATCAGCCGGAAGACGCGGTCCTGCTCACCGTAGCGCAGCCGCGTCTGGAAGCCGACCAGGCTCAGGCTGCTCCTGAGCGCGTCCTCCCAGCGCAGCTGGACGGCGGCGTGAGGGCTTTCGCCGCTGCGCGGATCGGTCAGGCCGCGGGGCTTGAGCGGGCCGAAGCGCATGGTGTCCGGGCCGCGGCGCGCCAGCTCCTCGATCGGCAGGCAGCCCTCGAACAGGCGGTAGTCGTCCCCCGCCGCCAGCGGGTGCTGCTCCGCCTCGACCAGCGCGGAGCGGAATGCCCCGTACTGCTGCGCGTCCAGCGGGCAGTTGAGGTAGTCGCTGCCCTCCCCCTTGTCGTAGCGCGACTGGGCGAAGACCACGCCCATGTCCACACCGTCAGCCGCCACGATCGGCGCCGTGGCGTCGTAGAAGTAGCTGCCGCCGCTGCCCACCAGCGCTCCGAGCTGCTCCCAGAGCGCCCCGCCCGTCAGCGGACCCGTCGCGATGATTATGGGCCCCTCGGCGGCGCTCAGCAGTGCCGGCAGGTCTTCGCAGGCCTCGCGGCGCAGCGTGATCAACGGCTCGGCCTCGACGGCGGTGGTCACCGCCGCGCTGAAGCGCTCGCGGTCGACGCACAGCGCCGCCCCGCCGGGCACCTGATGCTCCATGGCCATCGCCACCAAACGGGAGCCGAGCACCCGCAGCTCTTCCTTCAACAGGCCGGCGGCGCGCTCAGGATCGGTGGACTTGAGGCTGTTGGAGCAGACCAACTCGGCCAGCTCGCCGCTCTGATGGGCGGGCGTCTGCACCGCCGGGCGCTGCTCCCACAGCTCAACGGCGACCTGGCGGGCCGCCAGCTGCAGCGCCGCCTCGCTGCCCGCCAGCCCGCCGCCGATGATGGTAACCCGCCGCCTCATGTACCTCGATCATACCGTTCCGACCGGCCGGCAGGCTCAGCCGCGAGCGCCGGCCAGGCCGTCCAGCAGCTCGGCGCTGAACTGCTCCAGCGAACTGAGCACGAGGTCCGCCCGCTGGATGCGCTCGTCGTCGCGCCAGGCGTGAAACGGCACGGCCACCACGTACATCCCGGCGGCCCTGGCGCTGAGCACGCCCGCCCCGGAGTCTTCGAAGGCCAGGCAGCGCGCCGGCTCCACTCCCAGCGCGTTCGCCGCCGCCAGATAGACCCCGGGGTGCGGCTTGCCCTGGGCCTGGTCCTCGGCGCTCAGCACCGCGCCGAAGTGATGCCGGAGCCGCAGCCGCTCAAGCACCGTCTCGGCCAGTGCTCTGGGCGAACTGGTGGCCACCGCCAGCGGCACGCCGCGCCCCGCCAGCAGCTCGATGGTCTGCCGCACTCCCGGCTGGGGCGCGCCCCGCTCGCGGACCAGCGCCGTCACCCGCCGCACCACGTCGGCCGCCACCTCGTCGTCGCTCGCGCCGTCCCAGGGATAGCGGGCCCGCCAGTAGGCCACCGCCTCCTGGATGCGCATCCCGACGGTCTGATAGCACATCTCGCGCGTCAGCGGCACGCCCAGCGCGCCGAAGACCGCCCCCTCGGCCTCCTGCCAGAACGGCTCGGAGTCGATCAGCAGCCCGTCCATATCGAAGATCGCGGCGGCGAAGGTCATGTGCTCAGGCTCCCCCGATACTGCGTAGCGCCGCATTCTAGCACCGCGGCCGCGCCGCGATGCAAAGAGGCGGGCCCGGAGGCCCGCCTTAGCAACGCGCTCCTCTGGCAGAAGGAGTTAGTTGGCGTACTTGACGGAGCAGCCCGGATGCGGCGTGGCCGCCGGCGAGACCGGCTCGCCCGCCAGCTGCTGCTCCAGCGCATTGATGACGTAGTTCATACTGGCCTGTTCACCGGCGAGAACCGTGTCGTCCGCCCCGCCGTTGTAGCGGATCTGCCCGTCGGGGCTGATGATGAACAGCTGCGGCGTGCTGGTGGCGCCGTAGGCCCTGCCCACCGTGCCGCTCTCGTCGAGCAGCACGGGGTAATCCATGCCGAAGCTCGCACGCGCCTGGCTGTTGATCTCCAGCCCGCTGCCCTGCTTGCCCGGCGCATTGGAGTTGATCGCCAGCCAGACCACGTCATGCTCGCTGGCGAAGGCGTGGGCCTCACGCAGCGAGGGGTTGGCCTGCTCGCCGTCGTGGTACTTGCGCACGTAGGGGCAGCCGGGGTTGAACCACTCCAGCACGACGGTCTTGCCATCGGCCAGGTAGTCGCTGAGCCTGTGGGTGCTTCCCTCGGTGTCCGTCAACTCGAAGTCCGGCGCCGACATGGCGGCCGGCTCGACCGTAGCGATCGGCGAGGCATCCTGAGCGCGGGCCGCCGTGAGCGTCAGAGCGCCCACCAGCAGCACGCCCAGCGCCGCGGTGATCGCCGCCGGCATGAGGTTTCTGCGCAGCTGGCGCCGCGCCTCGATCTTGTGTTCGTAGTCAGTAAGCATCGGGCTCGTTCCTCCTGTCGGTTTCCGCGCTGGTGGCCGCATGCCCGGCCCGAATGTAATACATGAGAACCAGTCGCATTAACTTAGAGCGACGGAAGGGGCCCGGCCGATGCCTGGTGGCCGCCGGAGCACACGCCCCGACGCCCGTTGCTCGGCTGCCCTCGTGCAGTGCGCCGCTAGCGGGCGTCACTCATGGTGCCCTCGATCGTCTGCTCGCGGGTTTGCCGGACCTCCGCGGCGTCCTGCGCCCAGCCGGTGGTGGCGGGCCGCCCCAGCTCCGCCGGCGACTTGAGGTCTTCGCCGCGCCCCGCACCCCAGACCAGGCCGCCGATGAGTACGGCGCCAACCGCGGCGGTCACCGCCGCCGGAATCAGCGACCAGCGCGCCCGACTGCCCTCGGTTTGAGTATTCCGATAGTCAGTAGCCATTCGCTCGATCCTCCGTTTCTCTCAGCACCATCGCCGGCCCCGCCCGGCCGCCAGTCAGTAATGCTCTTAGCTGAGACTGTGTCTCATTACATTATACCCGAATTGAGGGAATGCTGGGGGCATCCAGGGAAGGGAGGGCCCGCAACTGGATCGCGGGCGAGACGCCCTCGCTACCGGGAGCAATGCGCGGCCATGCTGCCGGAGTGTCGACAGCCGGGCCCGCCGGAACCCGACAGCTGTTACAATCTGGGCAGAAGCTGCGCTCAAGGGCGCTGCCCGGGAGGATGGCATGTCTGATCGTACGCTGCTCCTGCGTCTCTGCTTCATCGCGTTCATTCTGCTGCTGCTGAGCCTGCCCGGCTGTGG
>CAZSSB010000081.1:0-2205 GCA_964609245.1 uncultured Planctomycetales bacterium
TTTGTCCGCCAGGGTGTAGCCGAGTTGCTCCATCTAGATTCTCCCCAGGATGTTCGCCAGGATCTGCCCCAGCGGACGCAGGATCACCAGGCACAGCAGCGCCGTACCGATCAGGACGATGAACATGTAGTGCTGAATCTGGCCGGTCTGCATGCTGCGGCTGTGCAGGCGCTTGAGCAGCCACCACAGCTCACAGGCCCACCAGCGCGCGCCGTCGACGACGTGGTCATCAAGCCAGCGCGACAGCACCGCCAAATGCCGGCCCACGGTTCCGCAGCGCAGCGCCAGCCAGTCGACCAGGCCGATGTCCGCGCGCCCCGCCAGCACCGCCAGCAGCTCTCCGAACCGGCCGACCACCAACGTGAACAGCTCCCGCAGGTACATACCGCCCGCGAAGAACCTGATCAGCGGGGCCATGCCCCCCTCGCGCAGCAGCCGGTCGCCCAACTCGGCCCGCCCGACGCGCAGGTGCCAGGTCAGGGCTGCACCCACGAGTACCAGCAGCAGTGAGAGCACCAGCGCGAGAATGCCGATCGGCTGGTCCAGGCTGCTCCACTTCCAGGGCAGCTGTTCGGGCGCAAAGCCGGCCGGGGTGCGAAACCACGTGAAGTACACCACCGCCCAGCCAGCGCTGCCGATCAGGGCCAGCGCCGCCGTCAACGTCAGCGGCAGCTCCCAGCCCGTGGGCGCCGTGATGCGGCCGCGCTCGTCACCCGGTATCTCGCCGCCGCCGCTGCGCCCCCAGCCCAGCACGCCAATGAGGCGCGTGATGTAGGCGGCGGTCAGCGGCAGCGCCAGGATCAGCATGCCGGCCCCGACCGTCCAGCCCGCGGCGGCCAGCGGCCTGATCTGCTCGAAGGTCATGCCCGGCGCCGCATCGGCGCGAAAGCGCGTCAGCAGCGCGAAGAGCACCTGCTCCTTGCCCAGCGCGCCGGCCAGCGGGAACAGCCCGGCCAGGGACAGCCCGGCCGGCACCAGGATGCCCCACAGCAGCAGCGGGTGCCGCCGGGCGCATCCGGCCAGGTCGGGCAGCCGCGGCGCGTGGTGCTCCACGGCATCCTTGCCGCCGCCCGCGTGCTCGGCGACGAAGACCGCTACCAGATAGCCGACGCCGAGGAACAGCGCCGCCTTGAACCAGGCGTGGGCCAGCAGGTGATAGAAACCCGCCTCCTCGGCGATCACCGCGACCGCCACGATCACCAGGCCGAGGTGGCTGACCGTTGAGTAAGCCAGGATGCGCTTGGGCTCGGCGCTGGCCAGCGCCATGATCGCGCCACTGAGCAGCGTCAGCCCGCCCAGCAGCGTCGCGACCAGCAGCGCCAGGTCCGAGGCCAGCAAAAACTGATGCAGCCGCGTCAGCAAGTAGGGCCCGGCCGCCACCATCGTCGCCGCGTGCAGCAGCGCGCTGACCGGCGCCGGCGCCACCATCGCGTCCGCCAGCCAGAAGCAAAGCGGCAGCTGCGCCGCCTTGCCGATCACGGCGAGCAGCACCAGCAGCACAATCGCGCTCAGCCACGGCACCGCCGCCTGCGGGTCGCCGCCCGCCTGAGCGATCGCGGCCAGCATGGCGTTGAGATCGATCTCGCTGAGCGTCGTCCAGCGGAACAGCGTCAGCATCAGCAGCACCGCGAACAGCAGGCCGAAGTCCGTGGCGCGCGTCGTCCAGAACGCCTGCCGCGCCGCCCGCCACGCCTCGCCGGTGCCGGGGTGAGCGATCAGCAGGTAGCTGCACAGCCCCATCAGCTCCCAGGCGATGTAGATCAGCACCAGCGTGTCGGCGGTCAGGAACAGCAGCATCGCCGCCGCGAACAGCGTCAGCGTCGCGAAGAACACCCCGGACCGCGGATCGCCGCGGCGCTCGCGCACGGCGAAGATCAGCACGACCAGTCCGATCAGCGCGGTAGTCAACGCGAACAGCAGCTGCGCCTCGGCGCCGTAGAAGGACAACGGAATCGCGAGGCCATCCGGGAGGCTGAGCCACGGCCGCGACCAGCTGACCGCATCGCCGCTGCGCTGGACGGCAAGCAGCAGCCACAACGAAAGCGCCGCGCTGAGCGTGAGCGCCACGCCGCCGAGCCAGGCCGCCAGCGCCGCCCGGCGGCCGTTGCGCGCGGCCAGTACGTAGCCCAGCAGGGCCGCCAGCAGCGGCAGCGCCGGAATCAACACCAGCAGCGCTCCGTTCAGGTTGTCAGCCGTTCCGTTCAT
>CAZSSB010000081.1:2305-6898 GCA_964609245.1 uncultured Planctomycetales bacterium
CGGTTACGGGCGACGCATGCGTCGCCCCTACACCTTGGGCGAAGCATGGCTTCGCCCCTACATGTCGTTACCACTTCATCAGGTTGGCGTCGTCGAGCATGATGCTCTTGCGCATGCGGTAGAAGGCGATGATGATCGCCAGCCCGACCGCCGCTTCGGCGGCCGCGACGATGATCGCGAACACGCTGAAGCACTGGCCGAGGTTGGTCAGCACGCTCTCCTCGCTGGTGAACGCCGCCCGCGTCTGGGCCAGCCCCCAGTACTGGTTGAAGGCGCTCATGTTGATGTTGACGGCGTTGAGCATCAGCTCCAGCGCCAGCAGCATGCTGATCGCGTTGCGCCGCGCCGCCACGCCGTAGAAACCCAGGCAGAAGATGAAGCTGCTGATAATGAAGTACTGGTGGTAGTCGACGCTGGTGAAGAAGCGCATCGGCGCGTCGCCACCGTAGGCGAACCAGTGCTGGAAGAGGATCCCCCAGGCCTGGGCCAGCGCGCTGAGCGGGCCGGGCTGGGCCGCCTGCTCCGTTCCCATCTGCAGCATCATTGCCAGCATTGCTTAGCTCTTACGCTCCATCTCAATCCTTGCGCACCAGAATAATCGCGCCCAGCATCGCCATCAGCAGCAGGACACTGGCCACCTCAAAGGGCAGCACGTAGGTCGCCATCAGCGACCAGCCGACGCTGGCGGTGTTGCTGCCCAGCGGATCCCTGACCGCGTTCACGCTGGGCGTCAGCGTCATGAACAGCCCGACGAAGAACATCACGATGAACAGCACGCCCGCCGCCGCGGCCGCCCACGGCGAGTGCGGGGTGTTCTGCTTCAGCTGGGTGCCGATGATGTTCTGGCTGACCATGATGCCGAACAGGAACAGCACCATGATCCCGCCGATGTAGATGATCACCTGCACCATCGCCAGGAACTCGGCGTTGACCAGGATGAAGTAGCCCGCGACACCCACCAGTGACAGGATCAGCAGCAGCGCGCTGTGAAACACGTTGCGCACCGTCACGCAGCCGATCGCGCCGCCGACCACCGCCGCGGTGAATAACCAGAAGTAGAACACAAACAGCCGGAAGCCGGGCTCGGTCAGCGCCAGCGTGCCCCAGAGGAACGCACCGAAGCCGAGCAGGGCGATCAGGCCCAGCAGCGGGCGGCGCGGCCAGAAGCGCGCCAGCGTCATCATGACCAGCGCCGCGATGCCGACGATCAGCCCCACGAGCAGCAGGTAGCTGAAGAATACCTGGGCGGGAGTGACCATCAGGCCTCACCTCCCGGCGCCAGCGGCACCACCAGTTCCTCACGCGCGGTGGATGGCGGCGACCAGCTGTCGCTGAAACTCAGCAGCGGCGTGCCGTCGGCAGCGGTCAGCTCCGCCAGCTCCGGCGAGTAGTCGTAGCGCCCGAGGTCGATGAACAGCACGCCCTCCTGCCCCGGCGCGGCGACGATCGCCCCGCTGGCGTCGGCGGCCACGATCGCCCCGGCCTGCTCCGCGGTGAGCCTGCTCACGTTCAGCCGGGGTACACCGCGGAAGGCGGACACCGGCTCGCTGCGCTCGCGCGGGTAGTCCAGCGTCACCGGCGGGCGCCGGCTGGCCAGCCACGTCTGGCGAAAGCCGGTCAGCACGGAGGCGCCGTAGCGATGGAAGCGCCGCGTGTAGAACCAGATCTCGCGCACGCCGTCCAGCACGTACTGCCAGTGCAGGGCGACGAGCAGGAAGATGAACAGCGACCACAGCAGGAAGTAGCCCCACTGGAACTTCATCAGCGGGATGCCGTCGGTGAGCCTGTAGCCAGTCTCGAACATCGCCACGACGTCCGGCGCTTCGCCCAGCCCCTTGAAGCTCATCACCGGATGGATGGCGTCCAGCGGATCCAGCTCCACGTAGCCGTAGAAGACCAGCACGACCACCCAGAACCACCTCCAGAGCACGGGCTGCCTGAGCTGCCACCTGGAGTAGCGCGTGAGCGCGCCGGCGGCCCACCAGATGAAGGCCGCCACGGCGGGCACCAGAATCAGCAGCCCCGAGCCGGAGAACACCATCACGAATTCCTGATAGGCGGCGGACCGGCTCTCGATGTCGTCGAACAGCTCCAGGTAGCGGGTGTAGGTCACCACCAGCAGGAACCACAGCACGGCGATCAGGCCGTAGAAGCGCCACCAATGGGCGGCGCTGCGCCCGAAGTAGAGCCTGACCGTAGCGATGTGCCGCGTCAGCTCCAATCCGCCGTATGTCTGCCGCTCAGCCATTACCGCGCGTCTTCCTCCTCGTTCGCGGTTTCGTCAGGGCCGTCATTATCCATTTCGTCCGCGATCTCCGGCGCCTTCTCCGGCGGGGTCGGCGCTTTGGCCGGCGGAAGCGGCCGGTCGCCGAGTTTGCTGGGGATCGCCCACCAGAAATAGAGCACCGCCGGAATCAGCGCCGCGAACCACCACAGGCCGCTGGGTGCCGGTGAGCTGAAACGCAGGTAGAGCGCGTAGCCCAGGCCGATCAGCGCCAGCAGGTACCATAGCGTCGCCGCGCCCGGTGCACGCCTGAGCGCCGGCTGCATGTAGGCTCGCGCGCCGAAGGGGTGCAGCGGGATGGTGCTGATTGTCAGTCCCAGCACGATCAGGGTGATGTCGTTGAAGGGGCTGACCGGACAGCCGCGGACGACGATGATCCGCCACAGCCCCCAGAGCAGGCCGGCGACCATCACCACCTCGCCGAGGAAGTAGAGCGTCCGCTGCCATGGTGCGAGATGGGTCACGAGTGCGCCTCCTCCCTCGTATCTTGTGTGGGGGTGGCACTTGTGCCGCCCGTCTCAGCGGTGGGCGAGGCAAGCCTCGCCCCTACGCGGCTGTCGCGATGTTCGCGACATTCGTAGGGGCGGGTCTCAGACCCGCCCTGACGCACCGCGGAACCGATCCGCACGGCCCGCGCCACATCTGGCTGATTCTCAGCCAGGGCCGGTCTTAGACCGGCCCCTACGGAGGCGGGCGCACAGTCCCGCCCCAGGCGGGACGCCCCTACGGCTGATCCCTGACCACTGAGCACTGACCACTGGCCGATCACGTCCAGGTCACCTCCCGGCGGGGCTGGGGGTGGCGGCGGCGGGTCAGCAGCACGCGCCAGGCCAGCCACAGCAGCAGCGCCACGAACAGCACTGTCAGCGCCGCGTAGCCCCAGAAGAAGGCGCGCTCGGATGCGGTCAGCATGCTCAGCGCCTCGCGCGTGGTCACCAGCTGGTACTCATTGTGCAGCCTGTCCCAGATGCGGTTGGCGTTGAACCACGGATGGCGGTTGACCACCCCCATCGCGGTGATGCCCAGCGCCACCACGCTGGCGGGCAGCAGGAACTTCCAGCTGAAGAACATGATCTGGTCGATGCGGATCCGCGGCATGGTGGCCCGCGCCCAGATGAAGAAGTAGACCAGCGCGTAGGTCTTGATGAGGAACCAGAACAGGCTGGTCAGCCACAGCCCGTCGGGCCCGAGGAACATCGGCCCCTTCCAGCCGCCGAGGAAGCAGACCGTCATGATCGCGCTGACCAGGAACACGTTGGCGTACTCCGCGATGTAGAACAGTGAGAAGCGCAGCCCGGAGTACTCCACCAGATAGCCGCCCAACAGCTCGTTCTGCGCCTCGGGCAGATCGAAGGGCGGGCGGTTGGTCTCGGCGAGACTGACCACCAGATAGATGATGAAGGCGGGCAGCAGGGGCAAAAGCGCCCAGGTCATCGTCTGGCGCTGGACGATCTCCACGAGGTTCAGGCTGCCGGCGAACAGCGCCACGCACAGCAGGCTCATCAGCATCGGCACCTCGTAGGTCAGCAGCATCGCCGCCTCGCGCATCGCCCCCGCCAGCGCGTACTTGTTGTTGCTGGCATAGCCGCTCATGATGATCGCCACCAGGAACAGCGCGAAGTCCGCGATGATCAGCAGCAGGCCGACGTTCAAGTCCTGCACTACGTAGTAGACGTGGTGGCCGTTGATGATCGCCACGCCGAAGGGGATTACGATCCAGCTCAGCAGCGCCGGCAGGTAGACCAGCACCGGCGCCAGCGTAAACAGGAAGCGGTCCGCGTTGAGCGGGACCACGTCCTCCTTGACGAAGATCTTCAGCGTGTCGGCCAGGCCCTGCCGCCAGTAGTAGCCGAAGCAGTAGACCAGGTAGATGGCGAAAGCCAGGAAGGTGCAGCCGGCGGTGATGTAGCCCAGGACGCCGCCGGGCCAGGCCAGTGGCGTCCAGTACTCGATGCCGTACAGCACGGCCGGGATGGCCAGCAGGATCACGATCGGCAGCACCACGCGGCGCACTGCGGCCGGGCTGATATCGCCCAGCATACTCGGCCCGCGGCGGCTCTGCATCCGGCCCAGCACGCGGCGCTCCCAGACCTGGATACCGATGGTCAGCAGCAGCTCCAAAAGGAAGATGAAGATCAGCGCGGTGACCAGCATGATGGCGTTGGCCGCCCAGGGGTGAAAGCGCCAGCCCGGCACCGGCTCCGTGTTGAGCCAGACCCGGAGCGCCTCCCAGATGGTCTGGGCCTCCTGGTAGGAGTACGCCTGCTGCAGCGCCAGGATCACCGGTCCACCTCCCCGACCATGATGTC
>CAZSSB010000082.1:0-6798 GCA_964609245.1 uncultured Planctomycetales bacterium
GCGGGTCAGATGCGGTCGTCGAGCATCGCGCGCGAGGCGGCGGCGCCCGCCACGCGGCCGTCGCTGCCGTAGTGCGGCTGCGCGTCCCCCTGGGTCACCAGCCGCACCACCAGCTGGGTGTAGTCCAGCAGATTCTGCGTCAGATGGCCGTTGTCGCCGTTTACCCAGGCCAGCGCCAGCAGCGCCTCGCTGAGCCGCGGGGCCAGCTGGGCCAGTTCGTCACGCTCGGGGGACTCCGGCAGCGCCGCCAGCAATTCGCCCAGCGTCAGCTCCTCCGCACCGCCTTCGAGCCCGTGCGCCCGGGCCACCTCGGCGGTGGCCGCGATCCGCTCGGCCTCCAGCGCCGCCAGCCGCCCGCCGAGCCTCAGCTCGCGACCGGCCAGGTCCTGCAGCTGGGTCACCTGGTTGGCCACCAGCGCCCGCTGCTTGAGCTTGAGCACCGGCCCCAGCTCGTGTCTGAGCAGGGCCAGTTCGCCCTCAATCAGCTCGCTCAGCCGCCTCAGGCTAGCTGCCTTCAATGACGTCATCGAATAGTCCGTCCGCCACCATTTCCTCGGCGATCCGCTGCGTGTCGACTTCCAGTTCGCCGCGCGCGTACGCCTCCTTCAGCCGCTGGACTTCCGCGGCGCGCTGCCGCTCGTCGGGCCGCTCCGCGGCCAGTTTCTGCACCGTCTGCGACTGGCTGGACAGCTCGACCTTGTCCGCCTTGCTGGCGGTGTCCACGGCCTGATCCGCCGGCTTTCCCGCCTTCGGATCGAGCACGCTGCGGGCAATCGAGAACAGCCCCTTTATGTCGGGAATCTTCATCTTCGTCACCTACCCAGTTTCCAAGCTAACCCAGCCACCCACTTTAACCCACATCGCGGGTACCCGGCCCCAACACCTGGGCACCCAGTTACCATATCGTCCTTCCCGACTCCCCACTTGAGCCGGCCTTGGACCCAGCTTACTTCGTCATCCACCCGGGACGCCCCGCCTCCGCGGCGCGTACCCCCACGACTCGTTTATCGGCTTCTCGCAGGTGCACTTGAGCGATTTCGGCGAGATTTCCTCAAATCCCGGTGAAAGGCGGCGGAGGCCCGCGCCCAGCGCCCGGCGCTGAGCTAGAATGATCGACGAGGAAGGGCGGAGCAGATGGACCAGGGCGCCAAGACCGAACCGGCATCCCCACGCCAGCGTCAGCGCGCGCGGCAGCGCGGCCAGGTGGCGCACTCCGTGGAACTGGTCAGCGCGGTGATGCTGTTCGCCGGCTTCATGCTGCTGTTCATGCTCGACGGCTATACCGGCGGGCGTTTCACGGAATACTTCGCCCGCACCGCCGGCCACGCCGACGAGATCGAGATCTCGCAGAGCTACCTGCCGGCCTTCATCCAGCAGAACACGGTGGCCGTCATGGCGATCCTGGCGCCCTACCTGCTGGTGACAACCCTGGCGGTGCTGGTGGTCAACGTGATCCAGGTGGGGCTGGTCTTCAGCGGCCAGCCGCTGGTCCCGGACCTCGGCCGGATGAACCCGATCCGCGGCTTCCAGCGCATCTTCTCGATGCGCGGCATGGTGGAGCTGGTCAAGAACCTGCTCAAGATCATGCTGGTGGCGGCGGTCGCCATCGCAATCATCCACAAGATGTACCCGGCCCTGCTGAGCACCATCGCGATGGGGCCCCTGACCGCCATCGACCTCGCCCAGTCCGTCGGGATGAAGATCGCGGTGTTCTGCACCGCCCTGCTGCTCGTCCTGGCGATCCTCGATTACATCTATCAGCGCTACGAGCACGAGAAGCGGATCAGGATGACCAAGCAGGAGGTCAAGGAGGAGTACAAGAACCAGGAGGGCGACCCGCTGATCAAGAGCCGCATTCGGGAAATGGGCCGCCGGATCGCGATGAGCCGGATGTTCGAGCAGCTCGAAACCGCCGACGCCGTGATCACCAACCCCACGCACTACGCGGTAGCGATTGCCTACGAACTGGACTGGCCGGCGCCCAAGGTGGTGGCCAAGGGCACGGACTACCTGGCCCAGCGGATCATCCGCTACGCCGAGGAACTGGGCCTGCCCGTCTACCAGCAACCCGAGCTGGCCCGGGCGCTCTACAAGCTGGAACTCGAGGACTACGTGCCCGCCAACCTGTTCAAGGTCGTGGCGCGCGTGCTGGCCCACCTGGCCCGCTACGACGCGCGGCTGAGAGCCAAGTTCCGCGGCGCCCGCCCCGCCAGCGCCACCGGGCAGTCCAGCGAGGCCGCCGCCCGCGGCTAGCTGCAGCTGCCTGCCCGCTGCGGTAGACTGTGGGTGCAGGAGACTGCCGCTCGGGGGACACGATGGCAGATCAGGACTACCTGGCACCGGTGCGCTATGAGCCGCCCGGCCCGGCGCGCCGCCCGCTTCCCTGGTGGAGCTGGCTGCTGCTGCTGGGGGTGCTCGCGCTGATCGGCGGCGGGTGGCTGCTGCTCAGCCTGATCGCGCGCGGCACCCAGACCATGCTGCGGGAGCATCTGCCGCCGGCGGCGGTTCACGTCGGCCAGCCGCTGGCCTGGCGCGAGCTCAGCAGCGGCTCACTGGGGGTGCCGCTGACCGCCGGCATGCTGGGCGGGCTGTTCACCGCCGATTTCGACGCCGACGGGGACGACGAAGTGCTG
The DNA here is from genome assembly GCA_964609245.1 of uncultured Planctomycetales bacterium. Classification (GTDB taxonomy): domain Bacteria; phylum 4484-113; class 4484-113; order 4484-113; family JAFGCY01; genus JAFGCY01. The sequence continues at coordinate 2,634 of CAZSSB010000082.1, forward strand.
GTGATCCACGTGCGGGGCAAATCGCAGCTCTACGACGTCGACGGCACCCGGCGGCCGGCGGGAATCAGCGGGATGCAGTTCATGCTCGGCGGCGCCGCCTGGGATCTGGACCGCGACGGGATCGCCGAGATCGTCGTCGATCCGTCGCTCGCCGACGCGGCCCAAGCCAGCCAGAGCGACGGCGGCCGGCGTCGCCAGACCAAGGTGCTGCCGGTCTACGACCTGGACGGCAGGATCGTCGCGTCGCTGCCGGCGCTGGGGGGCGAGACCGCCTGGGGCCTGCTGACCGGCGACATGACCGGCGACGGCCACGACGAGATCGTCGCCACCGGCCGCGATGTCTACGAGCGCTACAGCCCGCGCGGCAAGGTCGCCTTCGGGCCCGGCGGCGAGGAGGTCTGGCGCCTGCCCGACGAGCGGTGGCACGGCCGCGCGACGCTGGGCGACGTCGACGGCGACGGCCGCGCCGAGTTCATCACCACCTACGACAACCCGCTGAAGCTGGAAGTGTACGGCGTCGATCAGCCGCGAGCCGAGTTGACCGGCTGGCAGCGGCTGGGCTCGCCTGAGTTCTGCGTCGACATCACCGGCGACGGCCGCGACGAGGTGATCAGCCCGGGACTGGGCTTCCTCAATCCCGGCACGGCACAGCTCGTCGAGTTCCAGTTTCCCGCGGACGTCAGCAGCAGCCTGGCCCAGGTCAGCGGCATCTGCTGCTGCGGCGATTTCACCGGCGACGGGTTGCCCGACGTGGCGGTCGCCAGCCGGATCGATTCCTGGCTGGCGCTGTTCGACGAGACGGGCCGCTGCCGGTACTATGAGGAACTGGGCGATCTGGTGTTCTCAATGGCCTGCCTGCGAGCCGGCGGCCAGGACCACCTGGCGCTCCAGCTGGCCGGACGGCTGCTGATCTATCCTTGAGCCCACCAAGCACGAGGCCCGCCGCCGCCACCGCCCGCCGTTCTCAATAGTTAAATCTCCACAAAATGCCGAATTCCGGGAGACGGGTGTAACATCGCCCCGCCGGGATGTATCTATTCATCGACACCAGTTTGCAAGACGCTAGGGCGTCGTTGAAAACCAGGTGGGAGGGTCCGGCAGCACAGCCGAGCCGCTTCCCGAGACGGGGGCAGAGCCCAAGAGGCTGTCCCTGGGGCGAACGACTGCCAGGTTGGGCAGTCCGGTCACCCTCCCACCAGGTGCAGTTGACTAAGTCGCTTACCTCCTATATTTCAGCCGGTAGTCCCCGAGGGAATCCCCCATCTCTCGGGGTTTTTTTCTGCGCGGAGGTGACAATCCGGCCCGAACACCCGTCACACTGGGTAGGATGGCAGCCGTGAAGAACCAGCAGCGGTTTGAGACCTTGCTGACGAGCGAGGTCTATCAGGCGGCCTGGCGCTATTGCCTGCGCCTGCGCCGGGGCCGTGAGGACGCCGAGGACTTGCTGCAGGAGTCCCTGGTCCGCGCCTTCACGCGGCTTTCACAGCTGCGCGATGAAGGCCGCTTCAAGTCCTGGTTGCTGTCCATCGTACGCAGGCGGTTTCTGGACCGGTACCGTCGCGAGCGGTCGCGCCCGCCGGTCCTCAGCGAGCCGGAGCCGCAGCCCGCGTCCGAGGATCCCCTGGCCGCGCACATCGCGGAGACCTTGACCCGGCTGCCCGCGCCCCAGCGTGAACTGATCAGCCTGTTCTATATCGACGGGCTGAGCCTCAAGGAGACGGGGCAGGTGCTGGGTATCAGGCCCCAGGTGGTGCGCCAGCGGCTCTATCGCGCGCGCCGGGCCCTGCGGCGACTGCTCGACGCTGCTCCCATCGTGACCACGACCGCATCGTCACGGGGAGGTGAATGTCATGAAACTAACTGAACGGATCGTGGCGGAACGGATCACCGCGCTCAGCCAGCTGACGGCCGCCGAGCAGGCGGCGGTGCGGGCCGATCCGGCGCTTGGGCGCCTGATCGAGGAGAACCGCGCCCTCGCCGCCCTGGGGCCGCAAGCCCCAGCGCCCGCGCGGCAGGCCATGCTGGCCGGCACCTATCGTGCCGCCACCGAGACGAAGGAGCATTCGATGTCACTGCTGGCAAGGACGTTTGCCGGAAAGAAGTGGTACGCCCAGGCGGCGCTGGCCGCCGTGCTGGTGCTGGCGTTCGCCGTAATCGCGATCGTCGTGCCCCACGAGCAGTCCTGGGCCAAGACGGAGGGCTTCATGCTGGTCTACGACCTCGGCACGATCGCCGAGCAGCCCCCCCACGGGCCGGGCGATCACCCGGTGCTCAACGCACTGCAGGACGCGGTGCGCGCCTGGGGCGAGCAGCGTGACGAGGACGGCGCCGCGGAGCCGGTCAAGGTGGCGATCTCGGTCAAGATCGAGAACGAGCACGTGCAGGTGTTCCTCGGCGTGCTCAACTCAGACGAGGACTGGCTGGAGAGCCTCAAGGCGGCGCTGGCCGACGTGCCGGGGCTGCCCGCGCCGACGGTCCAGCCGGCAACCTGGTTCCTGGACCCCGAGAACTTCGATCCCGCCGGCGGGCTGACGCTCATGGTCGACGATCACCACTTCAGCTTCCCGCCGGGCGCGAGCGAGGAGGAGATCGAGGCCACCATCACCGAGTGGCTGGCCGAGCAGCATCCCGGCACGCCGGTCGAGGTGGACGTCACCATCCACGACGAGGGTGAGGAGCGCCGCCTGGAGGTCAAGGTGATGCTGAAGGAAACCGACGGCGAGTAGGCCGCGGACAACCACGGAAGCAGACGGCCGGAGCGTGCCAACCGCACTCCGGCCTTTCCTCACACAACTTGGTGCACAGCCAATCAGTGGCTGTCAGGTACAACGCCTAGAACAGCACCATCCGCCCGCAGCCGCCGGGGCCGATCACCGCGCCCGGACAGGCGTGGTCCATGTAGGTCCAGCCGCCCCAGCACTCGAACATGCCATCGACCCGCATCCAGCTGAGCGTCGCCGGATCGTCGGTGTCGTTGATCAGCACGGCCTCGATCAGCGTGTCGGCGCGGACCGGCTCGGCGAACTCGTAGAGCATGCTGTAGTAGCCCTCAAGCGGGCCGGCGAGCTCGATCGTGACGATCTCGTCGTAGTCCCCGTCGCGCAGCAGCAGCTTGAGCGGCCCGGCCGTGCCGTCGCAGGGATCGGTGGTCAGGCTGATGCAGAGGCCCGTCAGCATTTCGCAGCCGCAGTAGGTGTCCCACTCCATGCAGGCGCAGGGCATCATGCAGCCCGCGTCGCAACCCATGTCGCAGGGCACATCGCAGGCCGGCGTGCAGGTGTCCTGCCGGCAGCAAGGCTCGCACTTCGGCCGGCAGCAGGGGTCACATGGATACGCCAGCAGCGGAATCAGCGCCAGCGTCAAGGCTATCGCAATCGTCTTGCGCATATCCTGCCTCCCGTCTGGATTCTCGCAGCGATGATTATTCTAGCTCAACAATCCGCGCGGCACGCGGTTGCGCCCCGCTCTTAACCAAGATTGTAACTTGGCGCGGCGCCGCCCGCAGACCCGCAGAACTTCACCGCGGCATCGCGCGTCAGGTATGCTGTTGGCGATGCACGGCGCAGCGGACAGCCGGGACGGGCGGGCTCTTGGCCGCGGCGGGCTGACGCTGCTGGAGCTGCTGATCATCCTGGCGGTGGTCGTGGTGCTGATCTTCATCACGCTGCCGACGCTGAGGCCGACCGAGATCGAGTCCAAGGCCGAGTTCGCCAAGCAGCAGCTGCAGTACCTGCACGGCCGCGAGCAGCAGTACTACAACGCCCACGGCACCTATGCGCCCCTGCCCACCCTGGCCGACGACGAGGTGCTGGGCCGCACCTTCGACACCCGCTTCGCCCAGAACCAGGCCGTGGTGGAGGGCGTGGTCTTCACCGGCCCCACCGAGGAGGCCGGGCACTACCAGATCATCGCGGAGCTCGAGGACGGCACCCGGTACAGAATCGACCAGACCGGCAGCATCACGCCGCTGCAGTAGAACGGCTGCGGTCTGGATAAGACCGGATGAGATTTGGCCGCTGCTATTGCCTATGCGCCGGTCCACTGCTAAGATTCTCGCTATTGGCTGCGGCGGGGCGTAGCGCCAGGGCGGCGTTTCCAGGTGGAACTTAGGGGATGCAGGTAAGCAGCGCGGCAGACGTCTTACGGGTGATCAAGGAGCAGTTGG
>CAZSSB010000083.1:0-6485 GCA_964609245.1 uncultured Planctomycetales bacterium
CCCTCGTCCAGCAGTTCGTTGATCAGCAGCGCGGTCGCCACGGCCTCGCAGCCGCAGACCAGCACCGGCAGGCACAAGGCAAGGCTGATCCTTCTGAAGTGGCTGAGCATATTCCCTCCTGCACGCCGCCGCGCCTGGTCGCTTCCCATCGGCTTCGCACCGCCGCGTGTCTTGCCCGGATTATACCCCAGACGGCCCGGGGCGCTCACTCGATCGGATTGCTCAGGTCGATTGTGAAGTCCAGCTGCCGGTCCGCCAGCTCGATCTCGCCCACGCTCTCCTCGGCGTAGACCGATCCCTCGTGGACCACCCGGATCGAGTAGAGCACGTCGCGGTTCCAGCGGAACTTGATCGTGTACTCGCCGTCGAGGTTGGTGGTGTCGCTGAAGTTCATGAAGTCGTCCTTGCCCGCCACCTCGGCCCGGACCTGGACCAGCACGCCGCCGACCGGCTGGCTTTCGGTGTCGCTGACGGTGCCCGTCCAGGTGCGCGTGGGCGCCTGGTCGTCGAGCAGCTCGTAGATCAGCAGGCCGGCCAGCGCCGCCGTGCAGCTGGCGGCGAGCAGCGCGGCGGCCGCGATCAGTCCGATCAGCCCTGCATGCTTCAACATATTTCCTCCCGCTGAGGGTAGAACCTTCAGTGCGGTCTTAACGTCTCTAATCCTAACGCATTCAGGACGGTGCCGCGACGGCGCGGTTCAGGTGCCCAGGACCGGGCGGTGGATCGCCGGTTGTGTTAGTATTAGGCGTGAAACGCCGCCCGGCCCAGTTGGGGCGGGCGGACAGCAATCTCAACTGGCAATAACATGCAAACAAGCCGGATTTCACAGATCTTTTTCATCGTCATCGTGTTTCTCGGCGCGCTGATGATCCTCAACTACTTCATGAAGGGCACGGTGGAGAAGATCACCTCCAGCGAGCTGATCAGCTATATCGAGCAGGGTCAGGTCGCCGAGGTCACTTTGTCGGAGGCGGCCAGCGAGGCCCGGGGCAAGTTCGTCGAGGGCTCGGAGGTGGCTGAGGCCAAGGGCACCGTCAACTTCGTCTCGAACTACAACAAGGAGTACGCGGACGAGCTGATCGCTTTGCTCCAGACCAACGGCGTCAGGTTCGACACCCCGCCGCCGTCGTTCTGGGACTCGATCTTCAGCCCCAGCGCGCTGCTGCTGTTTGTGCTGTTCGCGATCCCGATCGTGTTCCTGTTCTGGCTGATGAACCGCCAGATGCAGGCCAGCGGCAACAGCCAGGCGATGAACTTTGGCAAGAGCCGCGCGCGCCTGGCGGGTGACGGCAAGCGCCGCATCACCTTTGAGGATGTCGCGGGCGTTGATGAGGCGGTCGAGGAGCTGAAGGAAGTCGTCGACTTCCTGCGCGATCCCAAGAAGTACGAGGCGCTGGGGGCCGAGATTCCCAAGGGCGTGCTGCTGGTCGGCCCGCCGGGCTGCGGCAAGACGCACCTGGCCAAGGCCGTCGCCGGCGAGGCCAACGTGCCGTTCTTCTACATCAGCGGCTCGGACTTCGTCGAGATGTTCGTCGGCGTCGGCGCCAGCCGCGTGCGCGACCTGTTCGACCAGGCCAAGCGCCGCGCGCCGTGCCTGGTGTTCATCGACGAGCTGGACGCCGTCGGCCGCCACCGCGGCACGGGCATCGGCGGCACCCACGACGAGCGCGAGCAGACGCTAAACCAGATGCTGGTCGAGATGGACGGCTTCGAGCCCAACAGCGGCATCATCGTGCTCTCGGCCACCAACCGGCCCGACGTGCTGGACCCGGCGCTGCTGCGGCCCGGCCGTTTCGACCGCCGGATCGTGGTCGACGCGCCGGATCTGGGCGGCCGCGAGGGCATCCTGCAGATTTACACCAGAAACAAGCCGATGGCCGCGGGCGTCGATCTCGGCGAGCTGAGCCAGCGCACGCCGGGCTTCAGCGGCGCGGACTTGAAGAACGTGGTCAACGAGGCGGCGCTGCTGGCGGCCCGCGAGGGTGACAGCGCGATCGACGCCGAGCACATGTACGAGGCCGTCGACCGCGTGGTGGCCGGCCCGGAGCGCAAGAGCCGCATCATCAACGACAAGGAGAAGAAGATCCTGGCCTACCACGAGCTGGGCCACGCGATCGTCAACCACGAGCTGCTGGACACCGATCCGGTCCACAAGATCAGCATCCTGCCGCGCGGCCAGGCCCTGGGCTACACCATGATGTTCCCGGAGGAAGACCGCTTCCTGATCAGCAAGCAGCAGATCCTGGCGCGGATCTCGATGTCGCTGGGCGGCCGCGCCGCCGAGCAGCTGGTCTTCGGCGAGACCTACACCGGCGCGCAGAACGATCTCGAGCGCAGCACGGAGATGGTGCGGGCGCTGATCACCAAGTACGGGATGAGCGACGAGCTGGGACCGATCCAGTTCGGCAACCAGCACGAGAACCCGTTCCTCGGCCGCTCGATGATGGAGGACCGCAACTACAGCGACGAGATCGCGTTCAGGATCGACCAGGAGACCAAGCGGATCATCACGGAGTGCTTCGACAAGGCCAAGGACGTGCTGAAGCGCCAGCGCCGCCGGATGGACTACATCGCGCAGATTCTGATCGAGCACGAGCACCTGGACAGAAAGGAGTTCGAGCGGCTGATGAGCCGGCCGGTGCCCGAGGAGTGGCAGGTCGGCGACCTGGTGCCCAAGTCGGTGTTCGAGACGCCCGAGGATGAGGCCGAGGACGAGCTGCCCGCCGCCGAGGAAGACGAGCGCATCGCCGCCGCCTCGCCGCCGCCCAAGGCCCGCAAGGACGACGACCAGCGCATCGCCGACGCCCCGGCGGGGTAGCAGCAGTCAGCTTCCAGCCCAGGCGCTATCCTGATTGCAGCGGGAGTGGGGCATATGCGCGTACTCATCATCGGCGGGACGCGGTTCATCGGACCGCAGGTGGTCAAGCAGCTCATCGTGCGCGGCTGGGATGTCACCGTCTTTCATCGGGGCAGGACTCCAACCGGTGTCCGCGAAATCGCCGCCAGCCGGTATCCCCGACGCAGCATGATCCTCGGTACAATCAGACAGTGGCAAACCAGGCCTGGCTGTAGGTGATACGGGAGAATAAAATGAAGTTGCGCATTACCACATGGCTGGGTATGTTTGCGGTAGTCCTGCTGCTGACCGCGTGCGGGGGCGGTGCCGTCATTGAGGACCAGGCCGACAAGCCCGTGGGCCCGGGCCTGCAGGACGACACCCAGGAACTGGATACCGGTGACGATTCTGCGGGCAGCGCCACGGATGAAGGCAGTGACGAACTGGAGCCTGAGGAGCCACAACCCGTCACGAATCTGGATCGCATCGAGCCGGTGTACATCCCGTACGTTGAGGACGTGATCATCCCCGACACCATCATTGCGGGCCAGCCATTCGAGGTCACGCTGAAGCTCTCCGCCGCGTTGAAGCCCGAGCTGCTGAACGGCATCTCCAGCGAATACGTGTTGCCAAGATCGCAGTTTTCGGGGGACAACTCCATCGGTCTGGCGATTCATCTATGGGACAACCCAACCGACTTCGATCCAGTCTTTGAACACAGCGTGCAGATCCACCAGAATCTTGTCCGCCCTGAGATGGATGCTCTCCAGGTAAACACTGCGGACAGCCCGGAGTGGGGTGGTCTCGAGGTGATGATGAATACGACTCAGGGCCAGTTCTACCCCCACGAACACCTAGTCTGGCGCGAGTATCCGATCAACGTAGTCCCGGCCGAGGAATAGGCGGCCCCAGCGACCGGTGTCCGCGAAATCGCCGCCAGCCGGTATCCCCGCCGCAGCATGATCCTCGGTACAATCAGGTAGTGGAATGCCAGGCTGGCTGTGAATGATACGGGAGAGCAAGATGAACACACGGATCATTGTAGGGCTGATGGCGCTAGCAGTTCTTCTGCTGGTAACGGGTTGTGGCGGAGGAGCTGCAATCGAGGAGCAGGGCGACGAGCCTTTGGGCGCCGGTATTGATGAGGAAGCCAGTGAGCCGGATTCCGGATTGGACTCCGGTGGCAGCGCCACGGATGAAGGCGAAGACGAACTTGAACCGGAGCGGGTCTGGCCGTATGACTATGTTACCCATCAGGAACGCATCGAGCCGGTGTACATCCCGTACGTTGAGGACGTGGTCATTCCTAACACTATCATCTCCGGGCAGCCATTCGAGGTCACATTGCGTCTGTCCACAGCCCTGAAGCCGGAACTCCTCAATGGCATCTCCAGGGAATATGCCTTGCCACAATGGCAGTATTCCGGCGATACGTCGATTGGGCTGACCGTCTATCTGGGTGACAATCCCTCGGATTACGCACCGGTCTACGAGCACGCTGTGGAGTTCCACCCACATTACGTGAGGGATCACAAGGACACCCTGCGCATCCAGACGGCGGACAGCCCGGAATGGGGGGGACTTGAAGTGCTGATGAACATCACGGCCGGCTTTGCGCACCCCCACGAACATCTCGTCTGGCGCGAGTATCCGATCAACGTGGTCCCGGCGGAGGAGTAGGGAAGCAGCCCGCCTCGGCTCCCCACGCGCTATCCTGATACGCGCAGGGAGCGGGTTTCATGCGCGTACTAGTGATTGGCGGGACGCGGTTCATCGGGCCGCAGGTGGTCAAGCAGCTGGTGGTCCGGGGCTGCGATGTCACCGTCTTTCATCGGGGCAATACACCGGCCGACGGTGAGAAGGGACGGCCGCTGCTGCCGCCGGGCGCAGGCGTGATCCACGGCGACCGGCGCGCCCTCGGCCGCGAGCTGATCGAGCGGCTGCGCGCAGCCCGGCCTGAAGTTGTCATCGACATGTGCTGCCTGGCGGAGGCTGACGCCGGTCCCCTGCTTGATCTGTTCGCCGGACAGGCGCGGCGCTACGTGCTGGTCTCCAGCTGCGACGTCTACCGCGCCTACGGCGTGCTGATCGGCAGGGAGACGGGCGAGCCCGCCATCGAACCCACGCCGCTGACGGAGGACTCGCCGCTGCGCAGGGCGCTCTATCCCTATCGCGGAGAGGAGCCGCGAGCCGAGGTCGATCCGCAACGCATTCTCGACGACTACGACAAGATCCCCGCCGAGCGGCTGGTGCTCGATCATCCCGGTCTGGAGGGCGCCGTGGTGCGCCTGCCGATGGTCTACGGCCCGGGCGACTACCAGCGCCGGCTGCGTCAGTACGTCCAGCAGATGCAGTCATGCGCCGCCGAGATCACGCTCAGTGAAAGCCTGGCGGGCTGGCGGGACTGCCGCGGCTACGTGGTGGACGTCGCCCACGGCATCGTGCTGGCCGCCATGCTGGAGGAGGCCGCGGGGCGGATCTACAACGTCGCCGAGCAGGACAGCACTGGCCAGCTGGACTGGCTGGGCCGCATCGCGCGCGCCGCCGGCTGGGGCGGCCGGATCCGCGTCGTGCTGGACAGCGAGCTGCCGGAGGATCAGCGCCCGGACTTCAACTGCGCGCAGGATCTCAGTGTGGACTCCAGCCGTATCCGTAGTGAGCTGGGCTACCTGGAGATCACCGACCCCGCAGAGGCGCTGCGCCTGAGCATCGAGTGGGAGCGGGCGCAGCAGTAATGCGGGTATACTTATGAGCCCGCGCGGGCGGGCCTGTACGTTGACATGGGGGTGCACTGGTTTCGACGTGGTGGCAGAAGCGTCGGTTGCGCTTCGCGGCTGGGTTAACCGCGTTAACAACTGATCCAACCGTTAGTTGGCAACAACTACGAACTAGCCGCGGCTTAAGCTTCGGCCGTGAAACCGCCGCCCGGCTCCGAGGCGGCGGCGTAGCGTCAACGAATCGGGCTGGCAGCACTCAGGCCCGGGGGTGCTGTAAGACATAGGGCTGCCGGCCCCGCTGCCGGTTGCCGCTGGTTGCGGCGCGGGGCTGAAAGACAAACCCACCGGCTATGAGCGTAGACGCCGCCGTGGAACCCATCGCGGACGGGGGTTCGATTCCCCCCACCTCCACCATCAACCTCCCGGCAGCCGCCACGCCGCATCACAGTGCGCCATATCTCACCGCCCGGTCTGCCGCCATCACTCCAGCTGGAGCGCAAGAGACTCCGGTGTCTGACCCTGGATCACCAGATAGCGGCAATTCGCCGGCAGTGCAAAACTCTGAGTCGTCCTGGCTGCGTCAGGCCAGGTGATGCTGACCTGTGCCTCATCGCTCTCAGCCAGCCCGAAGTGCAGCACCGCGTTGCGCTGCATCACATACTTGCCGTGCCCGCCATCGACGTACTGCGTCTGGGTGATACCGCCAGCCGTGACCTCGACGCGGGCGCCGATCGCCATGCGATTGGTGCTGTCGCCGCCTTTGAGATAGAGCTGCAGCCAGTTGAGGCCGGCACCCGTGCAATTCTCATACATCCTGATCTGACCTATCTCCCCGACCTCATCGGCCCCCTCTCCCGTGCATCTGATTCTGTGGTGGCCGACGATCAGGTCCAGGTCTCCGTCCCGGTCGAAGTCCGCCACAGCCTGCCCCA
>CAZSSB010000084.1:0-2783 GCA_964609245.1 uncultured Planctomycetales bacterium
TTCGATCGGCCGCCCTGCGGCACGCGCTATGCCATCGAGCCCACGCGCCGCCCGCCGGGCCAGCCCAGCCTCAAGAGCATCCAGCAGCGTGTGTCGCAGGTCACGCATCGCGGCGCACCTCTGGCCGCATAGCCACTGCCTGCGCGCCCTTTGGACCGTTGCCCCACCGTACCAACACGCGCTGCCGCGCCCGCAGCTTCAGCATGCCACTGCCCCTCACGTGCTCCATGTGCACGAACAGGTCGCGGCCGCCGGAATCTAGCACGATGAAACCAAAGCCCCGCACACGGTTGAACCACGCCACGGTGCCCGGCTCCCAATCCGTCTCGGGTGCCACGTCAAAGTACGTGCGCCGATGTGGTCCGGAGCGCTCCGGCGGTGTCTGGTCGAGATCCAGCACCTCCACCGCCCGCAGCCCCTTGCCAGGATGTGGCTGCGCCAAGCATGCGATCCGCGCGCCCTCGTGGGCCGTTTCATAGCCGCCCTGCCGCAGCGCAGTGACATGCAGCAAGACGTCATCGGCGCCGTTGTCCTGCGTGATGAAGCCTAGGCCGCGCGCGGGGTCGAACCACTTGATCGTGCCTGTCACTTCGTATGCCTCGTCCATCCTCGCCTCCATCCTCATGAGACCAACCGTGCAGACCGCGCGGCCGACAGCATATCCAGGGCCAGTAGCGCCAGCCCGGGCCGCGTGGCCAGCATGCGGGTGGACCACACCAGCGAGCCGACGATGGTGGAATGGTCGCGGCATGCCAGGCGGCCGATGTGGCTCTGCGAGTAGCCGTAGTTGTGGGCTGCCCAGAACAGCGCATGCCGCGCCATGGAGACGCCGCGGCGCTTGCTGCAGCCAAGCAGCAGCTTGCGCGAGACGCCCGTCTCATCCTCGAACTGGCGCAGCGCCGCCAGCCACGCATGTCGGCCGGAGCTGATGCAGCGGCGGTGCGGCGGCCTGCCTGCCTGCTCATCTGTCAGTCGGGCTGCAATGTCGGGGTCAACACCCCCTGTCGCACGCATCACGGCCAGCCGCCTCAAGATGCCATCTGCCTCCTCGGAGCAGACCACGAGACGAGTGTCCGCGCCGGACGCGGCATGCTTGGGCGGCGGTGGCACACGCTCGACTGCGCGCGCCTCTGCCTGCCGCTGCTTCGCCGCCTCGGCTCGCGCCCGTGCCTCCTCGGCCTGCCGCAGCAGAATGGGACTTAGCTGCCAGCCGCACCCCGGTGGCACGTGGCGATCAGGGTGCGCGTCATGCAATGCCCGCAGCAGATGATCCGTCCCCTGCACCCGTGCCTCAACGTACATCAGTGTGTCGTCATACATGATCTGTGCTCCTCGTCGTTTCGGCCGTTCCGCCGGCCGCATCCTCGTCAATCCCTGCAGCCTGTTCTGGCGCTGGAATGCCTGGAACATCTGAAACGCTGGGGCCGCTCAAACCCAAGCGTGTAACCCGGCCTATGATGCTATTCTTTGTGCGGCCTATCTTGGCTGCGATCTGGGAGGCAGAATGTGTGGGCCACATATCCCGCAGTTTGGCATCGTCAGCCTCAGACCACTCAACGCGCGTCACTCGCTGCGCGCCCAGAGTTTTCGCGCGGTGCTTGATGGCATCGACAGTGCGACCTGTCGCAGTAGCCAGCGCAGCAGCACCGTCTATCCGGTAGCGCTCAATGACCATCCGCTCGTGACGGGCCGTCCACACACGCTGGCTGTCAGCCCCTTCACCAAACAGCACACCGCGCCGCTCTGCTGCCGCTGCCACTTCCTCAAGCGATCGCCTCATCTGCAATGCCGTCCGCAGCAGGCCGATACGCTGGTACATCGCAGCCGCAGCGTGCTCCTCCGCCTCCGACATGGGCCTAGTCGCGCCAGCCACCGCCTCTGCCAACCGCTGGCTGATCCCGGCGGCGGCTGCTGCCACCGGGATGCCACGCGCCGGTGCAATACGGCGCACAATCTCGGCCTCGCGCCAATGGACATCGTGAGCGGATTGCATCTCTATTCCTCCGGCCACTCGAACGTGCTGTCGCTCGCCAGCAGTGAGCGCGTCAGCCGGCGCCGCTTGTAAAACAGCACACGACAGGTGACGACAGAACAGCCCAGCTCCTTAGCTATTTGCTTGTAGGGCGTCCCCGTCAGCCTGCGCCACACGACCCATTCCGACTTGCTCGCCGCGCTCATCTTCCGACCGGTACGGCTCCCAGTCGGCGGGGGAGGTTCCTGGGACAATCTGCGCACAAATGATATCGACGACCTTGTCTGCGATAATGCACATTTGTTCATGCGGGCACGCCCTATACGCTATCGACTTCGCCACATGCGCGTGTATCTCGCCTGTGTGGCGATCGACGGTGAAATCCATGTCTGCGCTCTCTTCGCGCAGCCACGCAGCCACCTCGCGCGTCATGGCTTGCGGTGGGAACGTCCGTGTCCGGCACCAATTGGCCTTGCAGAGCAACCACTTGCGAAGCCTCTCGGAATCTCCAAACACGGGGCCAGCAGTCTGGTTGTCGTAGGCAGCCTGCACCAAGGCGAAGAACCACCGGTGTTGCTGCCGTGAGCGGGGCTTAATGCGCTGGAATTGATAGACCTCGCCCTGCCGCATGAAGCTGACGGCATGCTCCAGAGCCGCGCGATTGGCGACGCGGAACTGGCCGTTGCCTTCGTATGTCAGGGCGAGGGTCTGCATAGTGTGTGCTCATGATCGATAGTGGGTGGCGGCAGGCCGAATGGAGTAGCAGCCTGCCGCTGCGGCGCACGCGATACCGTTGGCGCCGATCTGGTGT
>CAZSSB010000084.1:2883-5829 GCA_964609245.1 uncultured Planctomycetales bacterium
GGGATGTGGTCGTCGCCAAACCCGTCCTGGGCAGCCTCGGTGTCCACGCTATTGTGTAGCGGTGCCTCGTCCAGCTGGCTGTCGTCCTGCAGCGCCGTAGCAGCAGCATGGCCATTGTTGCCGTTGCGCGATGCGCCCGGACCGTTGCGCGCGAACTTATGCTGTGGCGCGCCGGGCGCTGTCGTGGCCACGCGAATGGCAGCCACCATCTCACCGCCAAACTCGACGTCGGTTGCGTACAAAGTGATCTTGTGTCCACTCCATTGCTCTGTATCGGTGCCGTAAAGCTTCGAGATCGTCGTGGCGTTGGTCTTGTTGAGGACCATGCCCTTCTCCGAGCGATCAAAGTAGAGCACAAGCCGTCGCTCCTTGTTGCGGCCCACCTCTTCGTAGTCGGCGTGGGACATGGTGACGGATACGCGCCGCCCATTTAGATCGCTGGCTTTCAAGTAGGCGCTGGGGAAAGCGTCGTTGATGTTGACCACTGGTCAGTCCTCCTGCTGATGATATGTGGTTGGGCGCGCCGCTGCGGCAGCTACTCGCCAGCGATGCGGCACTTGTGATCAATGGCCGCTTCGACCAAAGAGCCGACATGATCGGCCAGCTCAGGCGACAGACATTCCGTCAGCACTTCGGCGGCCCGGCGCCAGCGCGTGGCCTGATGGGGAATGCCGGGCCAGCCGCGGCCGGAGCCCAAAAAGGTCATGCGCTCGTCGACACGGCTTTGAATGTGAATGTCGGAAGGGCCGAGCATGTCCGGCCCCAGCATGTCGAGGGCCATAGTCATGTCGCGCCGCCATGCCTCGCGCTCCGCGTGCATGCGGGGCGAGTATTTGGGCTGGACCTCAAGGCTGTCCTCGGCAGCGTAGGCCGTCTGCAGTTCAGCCGACAGTCCAGCAATGATTTCATGCTCGGAAGCAAGGGCAAGGGGTGTGTCGTCGATGGCGATTTGCGAGATGCGCTCGCCGTGTACGTCGTAGTGGCGTGATGCTAGCCGTTTGGCCATGTTTGCGCTCCATCCTGGTCGGGAGGGGAGGGCCGGGCGGCTGTTGAACGGGGAGTGGGATCGGGGCCGCCCGGCTGCGTCGCCAGGAGCGGGGTCGTGCCCGGCGACACACGAACTGTAACCTCAAGATGCAGGCGTGCGCAAGAGAAAGTGTGCCGTTAGGGTACGAAAAACTGTCAGCGGCGGCGAGGGCGTGTGGATTCTGTCATAACGCCAATGACTTGCAGTCGTCCGATATCGGATCGCGCGCTCGGCCAGCGGGAATTGAGGGGTGCGACAACAACGACCACCCCCGTGGCCGTGCTCTCCATCCGGTACTCGCCATAGACGGGCGCCGCCTCTGCGTTGGCGCCATAAAGTGCGAGCACCATGTCGCCCGGCCGCGGGGTCTCGTCCGGATCGATGATCCAATGCGCACCCTCTGGGTGGTCAGGCGCATTGCTATCATTCGGCAGCGCAAACGCGAGCGCCCGCGGGCCGCATTGAAAATTCGCTAGTATTACTTGGTCAGGCTGGTCTGGCTCTTCGAGCCGCGCCGCTCGGTCGATACTCACCAGTGCCACGTGCCGCTCCCTTGTAACAATGGAGGCAAGGCTAGCGTTCTGTGTCTGTTCTTGCAACCCTTTGCCGTAGAGCAGCCAGTCCAAAGTCGAGTTGGTAATCCTCGCTAGCAACACGACGTTATCGCGGCTCGGCTGTTTTTTATCGTGCTCCCACTGATTAACAGTCTGAGATCGCACGCCAAGTCTGCGGGCCAGTTCGCTTTGAGACAAGCCACGCTTTTCGCGCGCTACTTTGATGTAAGCCCCTATCTTCTTCTGCATGGCACTGTTGTAGCCGACCTTTGTTGCGGGTGCCATCGCGCTAGCGCTTGCAGGGTTGTGCCCCTCGGGGTACAGTACGTGTATGAGCACAGCAGCACCACACACTCCGCGAGAGGGGCTCGAGCTGGCCATTGCCGCGGCCAGCCGTCCAGATCGCCCTCGTCCGTCCCGCCTCGCAGCGGCGCTGGGGCTACGCCCGCAGCAGATCTCCAAGTGGCGACGGCGGGGGTATGTCCCCATCGATCGCGTGCGTGCTGTCGCGGCTGCAACCGGCCTGCCTCCATTGGCAATCCGGCCGGACCTCCCCGAACTGCTTGGCCTCACGACGGAGTTATAACATGGCGCAGCATGCGAATGCTCTAACTGACGAATTTATCTTGCAGAATTATGGCCGCATGACCGCGCCGCAGATCGCGGCCGAATTGGGTTGGCGCGACCCGACGAAGGTGCGGGTGCGGGCGCAGCGCCTAGGCGTCGCCAATAAGCGACCGGGCAAGCCCCGGCGCCCGGAGCCCTCGCCGCAGCAGATCAAGCGCGAGGCCGGCCCGAGCGCTGTGCTGACGCGCGCCCAGAGGCTTGGCCTGTCGCCGGCTAGGCCGACCGCGGCGAAGCGTAGGACGCCGCAGCGGTATGTCGCCATCGCCTCGCCTGCACAGGTTGCGGCTCAGGTTGCGGCTCAAGCTGTCGACCAAGCCGAGCGCCAGCGGACACAGATGGCGAGGTACGCCGCCGACGAGCACCGGCACTACGCGGGCGCCATCACATGCCCCGGCTGCGGCCGCCCTGGCGAGCCGGTCTGGTGCGCCGAGCACAAACGGGTGCTCGTGCGGGAGGGCGTGGCATGAGCACTTTCGCACGCACCCACGCCCGCGCCGACGATATCGACACCTCGCACGCCGCAGCAACGGCGGCTGAGGGCATGTCGGGCAAGCACGCGGCGATCGTCTTGGCGGCCATCAAGGGCGCGCCCTTGAGCAGTCAGCAAATCGCTGCTGCCACGGGGCTGGAATACCTGCAGGTGGTTCGGCGTGTCTCCGACCTTCGCAACGCTGGCCTGATCGCAGACAGCGGCCGGCGCCTGCATACGCGCAGCGGACGCATGGCTGCTGTGTGGTG
>CAZSSB010000085.1:0-5735 GCA_964609245.1 uncultured Planctomycetales bacterium
CAGTTCAACGCGGATTCCAGTGGTGACGCGTTCTTCACCGTGCATGAAGACGTGGCAGCGGTTGATGTTCTGATCACGGGCGGGACGGAGGATGTCGAGCTGCAGAGCTTCACCATAGAATCTGTCGACGGCGGGACTCCGGGGTGCTTCCTCCGCGTGGGGCTGCCGCATGATCCGCACCTCAGGCTTGCAGTGGAGGCGCCGCAGTTCGGTCATTACACGAACGGTACCCGGGTTTACCACGCCAGCCCGTCGTCGGGCCAGCCGCAGGGGTGGGTGCTGACCGGCGCCAGTACGTGGGCCGCCCTGCCGAACCTCTGATCCGAACCAACTCGCTCCTCTGGCGTCTTGGGTCAACCGGCTGACCGGCCACGATGCATGGGAAGCGATCAGCCGCATTGTACGGGTATCAGTACTGAATCAGCCCCTGCCATATTGCGCCCGGCGCGGTGCTGTGGTATCTTTATCGTTCCGCCGGCGGGCGCTGAGCCCGGTGGCGCGCGAATTATCGCGGAGAAGGTGCGAATGCCGACGATCAACCAGTTGGTGCGCAAGGGCCGCAAGGTGGTCAAGCGCAAGTCGAAGAGCCCGGCGCTCAAGAGCTGCCCCCAGCGGCGGGGCGTCTGCACGCGGGTGTGGACGGTGACGCCCAAGAAGCCGAACTCGGCGCTGCGCAAGGTGGCGCGCGTGAAGCTGACCAGCGGCTTCGAGGTGACGGCCTACATCCCCGGCATCGGCCACAACCTGGCCGAGCACAGCGTGGTGATGATTCGCGGCGGGCGCGTCAAGGACCTGCCGGGCGTGCGCTATCACATTATCCGGGGCACGCTGGACTCCGCCGGCACCGCGGACCGGCGGCAGGCGCGCAGCAAATATGGAACCAAGCGGCCCAAGTAGCCGGGCCAGGAGCAACTGAGAGATGCCACGAGATCCAAGAAGAGTAGTCAAGCGAACTCCGGAGCCCGATCCGGTGTTTAACTCCACGCTGGTCAGCAAGTTCATCAACTGCATCATGCGCAAGGGCAAGAAATCGACGGCCCAGAAGCTGTTCTACCGTGCGCTGGCCCTGATCGAGGAGCGCACCAAGTCCGAGCCGATCAAGATCTTCGAGAAGGGTATCCAGAACGTGGTGCCGGGGCTGAAGGTCAAGAGCCGCCGCGTGGGTGGCGCCACCTATCAGGTGCCGGTCGAGGTGCGTCCCGAGGAGCGCTATGCGCTGGCGATGCGCTGGATCATCACCGCGGCCCGCGAGCGGGGTGGCAAGGACTTCGCCAGCAAGCTGGCCGCCGAACTGACTGACGCCGCCAACGGCGCGGGGTCGGCGATCAAGAAGCGCGACGATACGCACCGGATGGCTGAGGCCAACAAGGCATTCGCGTCGTTCCGCTGGTAGGTTCGCGTCCGGCGGAGCAGTCAAGCAGTCCAGGAAGTGAGCGATGCCAGACCTGACCAAAACGCGGAACATTGGCATCGCCGCCCATATTGACGCCGGCAAGACCACGCTGACCGAGCGTATCCTGTTCTACACGGGTCGCCAGCACAAGATCGGCGAGGTCCATGAGGGCTCGGCGACGATGGACTGGATGGCCCAGGAGAAGGAGCGGGGCATCACGATCACTTCGGCGGCCACCTCCTGCCTGTGGGACGGCTACACGATCAATATCATCGACACCCCCGGCCACGTCGACTTCACGATGGAGGTCGAACGCAGCCTGCGGGTGCTCGACGGACTGGTCTTCGTGTTGTGCGGCGTGGGGGCGGTGCAGCCGCAGAGCGAGACGGTGTGGCGGCAGGCGAACCGCTACCGCGTGCCGCGCATCGCCTTTGTCAACAAGATGGACCGCATCGGTGCCGACTTCCAGCACGTTGTCGCCCAGATGCGGGCCAAACTGATGGCGCGCGCGGTGCCGGCCCAGCTGCCGATCGGTGCCGAGGCCGACTTCAAGGGCGTGATCAACCTGTTGGAGGGCAAGGCCTATTTCTACGACGAGGACACGCTGGGTGCCACCTACCGCGAGGAGGAGATACCGGAGGAGTACCAGGCCGATTTCGAGCTGCATCGCCGTCAGCTGATCGAGGCGATCGTCGAGACCGACGACGAGCTGATGGAGCAGTACATGGAGGACGATGCCGCGATCACCGAGGAGCAGCTGAAGTCCGCCCTGCGGCGCGCCGTGATCGACGCCGGGCTGGTGCCGGTGTTCTGCGGCAGCGCCTTCAAGAACAAGGGTGTGCAGAACCTGCTGTTCGCCGTCAACCGCTATCTGCCGTCTCCGCTCGACGTGCCGCCGGTCAAGGGCGTGAACCCGCGCACGGACAAGCAGGAGGAGCGCGCCAGTGATACGGGGCAGCCGCTCTCGGCGCTGGCGTTCAAGATCGCCGGTGACGCCCACGTCGGGCGCATTACGTTCACGCGGGTGTACAGCGGCACGCTGAAGAAGGGCGAGCAGCTCTACAACGTCCGTCTCGACCAGGCGGAGCGCGTGCAGCGCATCCTCAGGATGCACGCCAACCAGCGCGAGGACCTGGAGAGCTGCCAGGCCGGCGACATCGTGGCGCTGGTCGGCATGAAACGCACCACGACCGGAGACTCGCTCACGGACAAGAAGCACCCGATCCTGTTCGAGTCGATCCATGTACCGGAGACGGTGCTGGACGTGGCGATTGAGCCCAAAACCACCGCCGACAGCGACAAGATGACGGAGTCGCTGGCCAAACTGGCGGATGAAGATCCGACCTTCCACCACACGTATAACGAGGAGACCGGCCAGGTGATCATCTCGGGGATGGGCGAGCTGCACCTCGAGATCATCGTCGACCGCCTGCTGCGCGAGCACAAGGTGGCGGCCAAGGTCGGCAAGCCTCAGGTTGCCTATCGCGAGACGATCACCGCAGCCGCCAACGGGGTGCAGGGCAGATTCATCAAGCAGACGGGCGGGCGCGGGCAGTATGGCCACGTGATAGTGGACGTCAGGCCGCTGCCGCCGGACGCCCGCGCCGGCAAGGCCGTCGAGTTCATCGACGAGACCGTCGCCGGTGACGTACCCAAGCACTTCATCAAAGCGGTGGAGGCCGGCGTGCAGGAGGCGGTGCGGGCCGGAGTGATCGCCGGCTTCCCGGTGCTCGGCGTGCAGGTCACGCTGACCGGTGGTTCGAGCCACGACGTGGATTCCAGCGAGATCGCCTTTCGGGCGGCGGCCAGCATCGCCGTCCGCGACGCGCTGACCCGCTGCAAGCCGCGCCTGCTGGAGCCGACGATGCGGATCGAGGTGGTCTGTCCCGAGGAGTACACCGGTGCGGTGCACGGCGACCTGACGGGACGACGCGGGCAGGTCAATGAGATCGAGCCCGGCGAGACAGGTTTCCAGAAGATTAGCGCCGAAGTCCCGCTGGCGACGATGTTCGGCTATAGCACCGACCTGCGCAACAAGACCCAGGGGCGCGCAACCTACACCATGGAGTTCGAGAGGTACACCGAAGTACCGCGTGAGAACGCCGCCGAGATCGCCGCCAAAATGGGTGGGAAGCTGTTCGACTAGTGCGGCATGTCCGCTAGACGCGGTGGCGCTTCCAGTGGCCCAAACGGAACACGAAATAGAGCAGCACTGCGCCCGCTGCGTAGGCTCCGGCTTCCGTCCACCAGATGAACCGCGGGTCCTCGAGTCGCAGCAGGTAGACACCGCCCAGTGTCAGCGGCAGCTGGACAACAAGCACCGCGAGCAGTGTGGCATACAGCGCCGGTCGGGTATCGCCGCTGCCCTGGAATGCGGAGCGGCCGATGCGGTACAGCCCAAACGGCAGCATCACGAAGGCGTTGATCCGCAGGATCCGTACCACCCAGTCCGCGGTGGCCAGCGACTCGGCATCCGTGCCCGGAACGAACAGCCGGGCGATCCAGGGCGCGGCGGCGAAGAACAGACCGCCAATCAGCAGCATCAGGGCCGCCACCACGCCGTAGCCGCACAGTGCGCTCAGCTCGGCGCGGCGCGCGTTCCGCGCGCCCAGATTCTGCCCGACCAGCGTGATCACGGAGATGTTGATGCCCATCACCGTCACGCGCAGCAACCGTTTGAGGATCTGGCTGACGCCCTGGCCGGCAAACACGCTGGTGCCGTAGGTGATGATGGCGGCGCCGACCAGCAGGTTGGCGACATGCTCGATGAAGTTCGCGGTGGCCGGCGGCAATCCGATTCGAATGATGCGCCGCGCCGTATCCCAACTCAGATTGAGGAAGTGGCGCGGCCGAATCCTGAGGAACGTCCAGCCGTTAAAGAAGTACAGCAGCGCGACGGTGAAGACGATTCCGAACGCGGTCACGGTGCCCCAGGCCGCCCCGGCGATGCCCAGACCAACACCGGGCAGGATCAGGGGAGAGTCGAGGCCCAGCCAGGGCAGCGGTCCGATGTGTACACGCGGGAAGATCAGGAACGGATCGAGCACCAGATTGATCATCATGGTGGCGAGGCTGATGTAGAACAGGTTGCGCATATCCCCGATCGCGCGAAAGCCGGTCTTCAGCGTAAAGGTGGAGAACAGCAGCGGAGTGGCGGCAAACAGAATCGTGCCGTAGACTGCTGCGGGCCCGACCACCTTCTCCTCGGCGCCGAAGATCCTGTAGGCCCAGTGCTGGCCGAACAAGCCGATGGCCGCGACGACGACGGCGACGATCAGCTTGAACATGAAGGTCTGGCCGAAGACGCGGCGGCAATGCTCCAGCTGCCCGGCTCCATAGGTCCGCGAGATCAGGGCTACACTGCCGTTGCCGATCACCATGTTCAACAACGCGAATAGAAACCAGAAGTAGTTGTAGAGGGCGACGGCGGCGATCGCGGTGGGACTGACGCGGCCCAGCCAGATCATGTCGACCAGCGTCGTCGAATAGCTCATCAGATTGGTCAGGGCGCTGGGAATCGCCAGCCGCAGCAGATGGCCGGCGATGCTGCCGCGTGTCAGATCGAGGCGGGGACGCGCGCGCGCGCGTGGTTGCGGCTGGTCGGCACTGGGATTCACCAGCCGATTGTAGCAGCGCCCGCGCGCCTAGCGCATGTAGCGCAGCACGGTCAGGATGTCGGCGGGCTCCATCCGCCTGAGGTAGTTCATCTCCACCAGCCGCGAGTAGATGGTGCCGTCTTGGCTGATGATGTAAGTGGCAGGTACGGGCAGCGCCCACGATCCGTCGGCATTCTGCTGGCTGACGTTAATCTGGAAATGCTCGACGTAGATGTCGCGCAGCCGCTCGGGAAACGTGAAGTGCAGCTGATAGTCCGAGATGACACGCTGGTCAACGTCGCTGAGCAGGTAGAACTCCACCTTGTGCGCGGCGCCGAACTCGACGTTGCGCTCGACGGTCTGGGGGCTGACGGCGATGATCTCGGCGCCCAGCTCGCGGACCTCCGCGTGGATCTCCTGCAGCGCTTCCAGTTCCAGCGTGCAGATCGGGCACCAGGAGCCGCGCAGGAAGCTGAGCACCACCGGACCGGTCTGCAGTTCGCGGTGGAGGTCGATGCCGACACCCATGCGGTTGGGGAGCGTGAAGGCCGGCGCCCGCTCGCCGACCTGGAGGCCCGGCGCGACGTTGCTGGCTTCCAGCAGGTCCAGCTGATCCCGCACCTGTCCGGCGATCTCCGCCGGCGTCTGGCCTGCGACCTGCTCGATCCGTTCACTCAGTGGCGTTCGATCTGCCATGGATCGCTATACCCCCCATAACTGGGATTCAATCTGTTGCCCGAGGTGGC
>CAZSSB010000086.1:0-5430 GCA_964609245.1 uncultured Planctomycetales bacterium
GCCGCCTTGTCCGCTCGATCATCCGCGATCAACATAGACCTGTAGTACCCCGCGGACTCGCCGGTTGGTGTGGCCAGCGGCGACTGCGGAGCGAGCTTGCCCGTCCGCAGGCATTTGACGATACTGCGGATAACTAGTATACTAGTTATCGGGTGTTGATTACTCGAATACATTGCACGGATCGTGCGGCCCGGCCCGGCGGGGAGCACGGGCGGGTTTGAGTACGGAACGCCGCCAATCCGGTGGCCGCAACCTGTGCCCACGTGCCATTTGTGTTATTGTTCGGGTGTAGACCGCGCTGACGATTTGTTTCAGGTGAGGAGAGGGATGGCTGATGATGAGACGGCCGTCGGCGAACCGGGGGCTGCAAGCGAATCTCCGCTGACACGCCGGTCGTGGCTGGGGATCGCGGCGTTCTGGGGTGGGCTGGCGGTTGGCTACGGCACGCTGGCCTGGCAGTACCTGGCCTTCCTGTTGCCGGCCCGCACCAAACCCAGGACACGCCTGCTGTTCGCGGGAAGCCTCAGCGACTACCCGGTCGGCGGGGCGCGCGAAGTGCACGACCTTGAAGGCAACGAGGTGCTGATCCGCCGCACGGAGGACAACCTCAAGGCCTTCAGCTCGCGCTGTCCGCACCTTGGGTGCCGCGTGCACTGGGAGTACGAGCAGGGCAGCCGCGAGTTCTTCTGCCCCTGCCACGGCGGTGTCTTTGACGCGGACGGTAACCCGCTGGCGGGCCCTCCCGCCCAGGGCAACCAGCACATGGAAGAGGTGAAGCTGGTGATCGACGAGGCCAGCCAGACCGTCTACCTTGAAGTGCGCGACGTGCCGCACCAGGAGCGGGCATGAGCATCGCACCCTCTAGCTCCACCGGCGGCTGGCGCGCGCGCCTGTCCGAAATGTTTCCCTTCGACTGGGAATTGCTGCGCATCGCAGGCGCTGAGCCGATCCCCCACCACCTGAAGCGCTGGTGGTTCGCCCTGGGCGGCACCGTGATGTACCTGTTCGTGATTCAGGTCGTGACCGGCATCGCCCTGACCTTCTACTACGTGCCCACGCCGGAGGAGGCCTACGCCAGTGTGGGCACGATCACCACCGGCGTGCGCTTCGGCTGGTTCATCCGCTCTCTGCACCACTGGGGCAGCCACTTCATGATCGTGGCCGCAATCCTGCACATGCTGCGGGTCTACTTCACCGGCGCCTACCGCCATCCGCGCCAGCTCAACTGGATGATCGGCGCCTGCCTGCTGGTAGTCACCATGCTGTTCGGCTTCACCGGCTATTCGCTGGTTTACGAGCAGCTTAGCTACTGGGGGGCGACGGTGGCGGCAAACATCGCCGAGGCGATGCCGCTGATCGGCCCGACGGCGGCGACCTTCCTGCGCGGCGGCCTGGAGGTCGGCTCCAACACCCTGACGCGTTTCTATGTACTGCACATCGGTCTGCTGCCGACGGTGGCGCTGGTGCTGATCGGCCTGCACATCCTGCTGATCCGGCTGCACGGCGTGACCGAGCTCGAGGATGAGGGCCAGCCGGTGCCTGAAGAGAAGCGCTTCTTCAGGTTCTGGCCGGACCACGCCACCACCGAGCTGATCGTCGGCTTCGTGCTGATGTACCTGCTGACGATCATGGCGCTGATCTGGCCGGCCGGGCTGGGCCCAGCCGCCGACCCCACCCATACGCCCGAGCACATCAAGCCGGAGTGGTACTTCTACTTCAACTACCGGCTGCTGAAGATCGTATCGCTGAAGGTCAGCGTGGTCGCCACCCTGGTGGCTGGCCTGGCCTTCTTCGGCTGGCCGTTCATCGACGGCTGGCTGATCAAACGGAAATGGGGACGCGAGCTGCCGCTGATCATCGGGGTGCTTGCGTTCATCGGATTCCTGGTTCTGACGGTCTGGGAGAGCATGACCTAGAGCTTGAATGAGGTGCTGACATGTCACTGAGTGCGAAGCAATTCACCGTGGGCTTCCTGGGGCTGCTGTTTCTGGCGGCTCTGCTGATCGTCGCCTTCCAGGAGTCGAAGCAGCACCGCGTCGAGGAAAAGCTGGACCCGGTGGTGACCGCGACCAACCGCGGCTGCGTGGACTGCCACGCCAAGGACTCACCGGCGCTGGTGATGCAGTGGGAGGAGTCCGCCCACGCCCGCTATGGCGTCGGCTGCGTCGACTGCCACCTCGCTGAGCCCGAGGACATCGACGGCTGGCAGCACGAGGGTGCGTGGATCAGCGCGCTGGTGACCCCGCTGGACTGCGCGCGCTGCCATACGCTGGAGTACGACCAGTTCAAGGGCAGCCACCACGCCAAGGCCGGCGAGATCCTGGCCAGCCTCGACAACGTGCTGGCCGAGAAGGCGGCAGGCCTGCCCGACAACATCGCCGACGCGGTCAACGGCTGCTGGCAGTGCCACGGCACGATCATCAGGTTCGAGCGCGACGAGCAAGGCGAAGTGCTGCGCACGGGCAAGGAAAACCGCCCGGTGATCGACCCCGATACCTGGCCCAACAGCGGGATGGGCCGGCTCAACCCCGACGGCTCCAAGGGCAGCTGTCACGCCTGCCACAGCCGCCACACCTTCGAGGCCAAGCTCAGCCGCAGCCCGGAGAACTGCGGCAAATGCCACATGGGCCCCGACCACCCGCAGATCGAGGTCTATAACGAAAGCAAGCACGGCATCGCCTTCTACGCTAGCCGCGACGACATGGCGCTGGACAAGGAAGGGGACTGGGTGCTGGGCCGCGACTACAGCGCCGCGCCGACCTGCGCCACCTGCCACATCAGCTCCTACATGACGCCCCAGGGCGAGGTGATCACCAACAGCCACGACGTCGGCGAGCGGATCAGCTGGACGCTGCGGCCGGTGATCAGCACCAAGCTGAACATGGTTGTTTACGACGACGGCTACAAGGAGGACTATCCCGATGGCAAGGAACTGCCCGCCATCGGCGACACAGTCGAAACCAACGAGAAGGTGGTTGAGGACTTCGAGCTGGTTACGAAGACCGTCCCGCGCACAGTGGCCAGTGTCGTCACCTGGGAGCAGCGGCGCGATTCCATGAAAGCCGGCTGCCTCAACTGCCACAACGATACCTATGTGGACAACTTCTACGTCCAGTTCGACAGCCTGGTCGAACTCTACAACGAGAAGTTCGCCAGGCCGGCGCAGCAGTGGATGGACATGCTCACGGCCGATGGAGTGCTCAATCCAGATGCTCCCTTCGAGCACGAGGTGCAGTGGGTGTTCTGGGAGCTGTGGCACCACGAGGGCCGCCGCGCCCGACACGGCGCCTCGATGATGGGCCCGGACTACACCCACTGGCATGGGATGTACGAGGTCAGCAAGCACTACTACACCGAGTTCCTGCCGGCGATCATCGAGGCCGCCGAGAGCCAGAGCGCGGCGCTGGGGGAAAAGTACCGCGGCCTGGTCGAGGAGCATTTGGCCCAGCCCGAGCACACCTGGATGCAGGGCCTCAGCCCCGAGGAAGCGGAGCGGCTCCGGCAGATGTACCAGCAGCGCTACGGCGAGGCTGGAGGGTAAAGCCGCAGACCAGATGGAGAACCCCGACGCTTCGCGGGCCGGTCGCCGGCGAAGTCCAAGTAACATCTAGAGAAGGAGTGAGCAGATGTTCTGTTACCAGTGTGAGCAAACCGCCCGGGGCCAGGGCTGCACGGTCAAAGGCGTTTGCGGCAAGGATCCCGAGACCGCTGCGCTGCAGGACCTGCTGGTCCACGCGACGAAGGGCATCGCGCAGTGCGCGCATCGCGCGCGCAAGCAGGGCTGGCGCGATCATGAGACCGACGTGTTTGTCATTGAGGCGCTGTTCGCAACTGTCACGAACGTCGACTTCGACCCGCAGCGCCTGGAGCGCATACTGCGCCGAGCCGCCGCCATCCGCGACAAGGCCCGTGCGGCATGTGATTCGACCGCGGCGGATGCCCTTCCCGCTGGCAGCCCGGCCTTCTGGGAGCCAGCACCCGACCTGGACGGGTTGGTCGCCCAGGGAGCAGCTGTGTCAATCACGAGCCGACAGGAGCAGTTCGGCATGGACGTCGCCGGGCTGATGGAGCTGTACATGTACGGCCTCAAGGGCGCCGCAGCCTATGCCGACCACGCACAAGTCCTCGGCATTGAAGACGATCAGGTCTACGGCGACTTCATCGAGGCGCTGTGCTATCTCGCGGAAGGGCCGTTCGAGCAGGAAGAAGTGCTGGGCCGCTGTCTGGCCGCGGGCGAACTGAACCTGCGAGTGATGGAATTGCTCGACCGAGCCAATACCGGCGCTTACGGCGATCCGGTGCCGACCCCGGTGCGCGTCACGCCGGTCAAGGGCAAGGCGATCGTAGTCAGCGGTCACGATCTGAAGGATCTTGAGGAGCTGCTGAAACAGACCGCGGGCAGCGGCATCAACGTCTACACGCACGGTGAAATGCTGCCCGCCCACGGCTATCCCGAACTGAACAAGTACGGCCACCTGGTCGGAAACTACGGCGGTGCATGGCAAGACCAGGCCAGGGAGTTCGACGAGTTCCCCGGCGCGATCCTGATGACCACCAACTGCATTCAGCAACCTCGGGAGGGCTACAAGGCGCGGATCTTCACCAGCGGACTGGTGGCCTGGCCCGATGTGACCCATATTCCCGATCGCGACTTCAGCCCGGTGATCGAGGCAGCGCTGGCGGCGCCGGGCTTTGACGCTGACGGACCGGAGCAGAAGATCATGGTTGGATTCGGCCACGAGGCGGTACTCGGTGTCGCCGACCAGGTGATCGACGCGGTCAAGGCCGGCAAGATCCGCCACTTCTTCCTGATCGGCGGCTGCGACGGCGCCAAGAGCGGACGGAATTATTACACCGAACTGGCGGAGGCGGTGCCGGACGACTGCGTAATCCTCACGCTGGCCTGCGGCAAGTTCCGCTTCAACAAGCTCGATTTCGGTATGATCGGCGGGCTGCCGCGCCTGCTCGACATCGGGCAGTGCAACGATGCGTACAGCGCAGTCAAGATAGCCCAGGCGCTGGCCGGCGCCTTTGAATGCGATGTGAATGACCTGCCGCTCAGCCTGGTGCTGAGCTGGTACGAGCAGAAGGCGGTGGCGATCCTGTTGACGCTGCTGCACCTCGGCATCACTGGGATCCGCATCGGTCCCAGCCTGCCGGCTTTCGTGACGCCGCCGGTACTCAGCATTCTGGTTGACAAGTTCGGCCTTAGGCCGATCGGAACCGCCGAGGAGGATCTGGCAGCGATTCTTGAACCGGCACTCCAGGCCGCCGGATAGCCAGAGGCGCCTCGAAGTAGTGCATCAGGTCGGGTAGCTTCAGGCGCCGGCCCGCACGATCAGGACGCACAGCCGGGGCGGTCGTGCTAGTCGGCCGGCAGTTCGCGGAAGCTGAAGCTGTGCTCGATGCTGGCATGCGGCTGGCCGTCGA
>CAZSSB010000087.1:0-2113 GCA_964609245.1 uncultured Planctomycetales bacterium
CCTGGCCGACATGGCCGGCTCCACCAGCGGGATGGAGCGCTACATCGCCGCCCACGACGAGATCAGGCAGTTCATGCTCGTCACCGAGTGCGGGATGACGGACAAGCTGAAGGTCGCCTTTCCCGACCGCGACTTCGTCGGCAGCTGCGTGCTCTGTCCTTACATGAAGAAGAACGAACTGCGCGGCGTGCTGAGTGCGATGAAGCAGCCCAGCGAGGGCCAGATCATCGAGCTGGACGAGGACGTGATCAGCCGCGCACGCCGCGCCCTGGACCGCATGATTGAGATCGGCCGCAGCGAGCGCGTGAAATAGCAAGATTTCATCAGCTCTCCCGGTGGCGAACCGCGCTCAGCCCAGTCTGGCACAGGGCTGCCGCGGATGAGCCGGCCGGCAGCATTTCCGTCTGCTAGAATCTGGCCGCCGTCAAGCTGTAACGCGGCGAAATCCACAACGACGAAGAATGGCTTTTGCATGACGAATGGAATACCAGAAGACACCTCGCTCAACTTCGTGAAGGTCACCTCGCCGGCGCTGCTGCCCCCCTGGGCGCCGCGGCCGGAGGTGGTGCGCTTCTTCCACGAGACGATGAAGCCCTACGAGGACCGGCCCGAGGACATCGAACGGGCACTGGACTACGCGTTCAGCCTCGACGAATACGCCGGGGGGTTTCTGATGCTCGCCGACATCGATCAGACACTGGCCGGAGCGCTGCTGATGCTGACCACGGGCATGGGGGGCTATGTTCCGGAGCATCTGCTGGTGTTCGTGTCGGTGAATCCCGAACTGCGCGGCCGGGGCATCGGCCAGCGGCTGATCGAACGCAGCCTCGCCGAGTGCGACGGTAGCGTCAAGCTGCACGTCGATCACGACAACCCGGCCCGCCGGCTCTACGAGCGTCTCGGCTTTGCGCACAGCTACGCCGAAATGAGGCTCAGGCGATGAACCGCATCACGATCAATCTGCACGGTTTGCAGCACAACATCGAGGAGATCAACGGCTGGATGGACCGGCACGGAGCGAGCTGGACACTGGTAACCA
This sequence comes from uncultured Planctomycetales bacterium, assembly GCA_964609245.1. GTDB lineage: Bacteria > 4484-113 > 4484-113 > 4484-113 > JAFGCY01 > JAFGCY01. The sequence goes on from CAZSSB010000087.1 coordinate 1,040, forward strand.
AGGTCCTCTGCGGTCACGGCGACAGTCTCAAGGCGCTGCAGGCGATGGGGGTGCGTTCGGTCGGCGATTCCCGACTGGAAAACCTGAGCGCGATCGAGCGGATCATCCCCGACTTCGAGGCGTGGTATCTGCGGCTGCCGCACGCGTCGGCGATCGAGCGGATCGTGGCGGCGACGGATGTCAGCCTCAACAGCGAGATCGAGACCATCCGCGCGCTCAACGCGGAGGCCCACCGGCAGGGCAAGATCCACCGCATCATCATCATGATCGAACTGGGCGACCTGCGCGAGGGGATTCTGCCGGGCTCCCTGATCGAGTTCTACGACAGCATCTTCCGCCTAAGCAACATCGAGGTCCTGGGTATCGGCGCCAACCTTGGCTGCATGTCCGGCACCGTCCCCCACGTAGACCAGATGATGCAGCTGGCGCTCTACCGCGAGTTGCTGGAGCTGAAGTTCGAGCGCTCGCTCCCGATGGTCTCGGCCGGCTCGACGATCATGCTGCCCCTGCTGCTGGATGGGCAGGTGCCCAAGGACATCAACCACTTCCGCATCGGCGAGGCTGTGTTTCTGGGCACCGATCTGATCAACGGCGGCACGCTGCCGGGTCTCAGCGATGACGCGATCACGCTTGCGGCGGAGATTGTCGAGATCAAGGAGAAAAGCCTGACGCCGCTCGCCGAGACCTCGACCGCCATCCGGCCCTTCGAGGCGTTTGACGACGACGAGGAGGAGGGGGCGCCGGGCCAGCGGGGCTACCGGGCGCTGGTAGCCGTCGGCCAACTCGACACCGACGTCCACGGCCTGCTGCCCATCAATCCCGCCTACCGCATCAGCGGGGCCAGCAGCGACGTTACGGTCGTCAACGTCGGGGAACAGACCGCGGGCCTGCAGGTCGGCGGCACCATTCAGTTCAAGGTCAACTACTCGGCACTGCTCAGGATCATGAGCAGCAAGTATGTCGAAAAGCGCGTCAGCCCGGATCTGGACACGTTTATCAGATCCCGCATGTCCAACGGCGCCACGGAGGTACCTCCGGCGATCGAGCAGGCGGAAGCCGCGGAGCAGGAATAGC
>CAZSSB010000087.1:2213-5335 GCA_964609245.1 uncultured Planctomycetales bacterium
GCCGGCGGGCTGCTGGCGGTGATTCACACCGACGTCTATCAGTTCGTGATCCTGTTCATCGGGTTCATCGTGACCTGCGGGCTGGCGATGCCGACGCTGATAGAGAACTGGAGCACACTCTCGCTCACGCTGCCCGAGACGTTCTTCATGTGGGATGGCGGCAAGGGCTGGCTGTTCGTGGTGACCACCTTCCTGGCGTTCCTGCTCGGTGAGACCTTCGGCCCGGCTTATGCGACGCGCTACTGCATCGGCAAGGACGTCAGTCACACGAAGAAGGGCATCGCCGGTGTCGGGTTCGCGCTGGCCTTCACGTTTCCGCTGTTCATCCTGATCATCGCGCTGTACGGGCGGCTGACCTTCGGCGAGGTGGAGAGCCAGCAGGCACTGGCCCAGGTTGTCATGTACCTCAACAATCCGGTCTTCGCCGGCTTGATGATCGCCGCGCTGCTCTCGGCGGTGATGAGCAGCGCCGACAGCGCCCTCAATTCGGCGACGACCATCTTTACCAAAGACCTCTTCGAGCACCAGCTCAGGTGGCATGACCGCTCCGACGCCTACATCCTGCGGCTGGCGCGGATTCTGACGGTGGTGCTGGGGGTGACTTCGACCGTGATCGCGGTGCTGTTCCCCAACATCATCGGGCTGCTGCTGTTCACCTACCAGATCTGGGCGCCGGCGATCATTCTGCCGATCACGATCGGCGCGCTGTCCACCGAGCGGAGCGCGGCCCAGAGCGCCAACATCTTCTGGACGATGCTGATTTCCACGGCCGTCACGCTGGTATACGCCTACCTGCCGATTGCGTCCGTCCAGGCGCTGGTCGAGCAGTTCGAGCCGGCGGTTTTCGGCGTCTGCGTCAGCGCGGTGATCTATTTCCTGATCTGGTGCTGCCAGCGGCTGCTGCCGGCACCGCGACCGCGCGCGGCCTAGCTGTCAGCTGGATCAGAGCAGGTGAGTGGTGTGCAGTGTCGTCGGCGGGGGCTACCAGATCGGGGCGTCTTCGGGCCAGTCCTGGCGGCCCAGGCCGGTATCCTTGAAGGTCACACCGGCGATGCGGGCCAGCTTGGCCTCGGCCTGCCGGAGCAACAGCGCCATCTTCTCGGCGGTGAAGCGCTCCCCGCAGATCGCGCAGCTGAGGTGCTTGACATCGGCGAGGCTGAGCTGGGCGTGGCAGGTGGGGCAGTCGACGCCGCTGAGCAGGCGGCCTTCGGGGATCACCCGCCGCCGTCCCTCGGGCGGGTCCTCGCTGGCCGGCGCGCCCTGGGCGGGAGTCAGTCCGATCGCACACAGGCTGCAGATATCGGGCTCGTAATCAGCCGGCAGCTCTCTCCCACACTCATTGCAGCGCTTCACTTCCATCCTCGAATCCCACCACAACACTCGGCGTGCTTCGGCCTCCCACGGCGCCCGCGTACCGCCTTAACCTGATCTTAACATAGACACCGGGCACCGGCAACAGGCGCGGCAGCCCGCATCAACACTACGTGCGGCTGGCCGACGGCCGGCAGCGGCGCAAGCGGACCTTAGTCCTTCTCCTGATCCTTGCCGCCGCGCGGCTTCTCCTCGGGCTCGATGATCTGGTCGATCAGGCCGTACTTGAGGGCTTCGGGCGGGTCCATGAAGCGGTCGCGGTCGGTGTCCTTCTCCACCTGCTTGACCGTCTGCCCGCTGTGCTTGGCCAGAATCTCGTTGAGCCGTTTCTTGGTCGCCTGGATCTCCCGGGCGTGGATCTCGACGTCGCTGGCGGCGCCGCGGAAGCCACCCCACGGCTGGTGGATCATGATCTTGGCGTTGGGCAGCGCGTAGCGCTTGCTCGGCGCGCCGCCGGCCAGCAGCACCGCCCCCATCGAGGCCGCCAGCCCGACGCAGATCGTGCTGACCTGCGGGCGGATCAGCTGCATGGTGTCGTAGATCGCCAGCCCGTCGACGACGCTGCCGCCGGGGCTGTTGATGTAGATGTCGATGTCCTTGGTGCTGTCCTCCTTTTCCAGGAACAGCAGCTGGGCGATCACCGAGTTGGCGACGATCTCGATAATCTCGTTGCCGATGAAGATGATGCGGTCCTTCAGCAGCCGGCTGTAGATGTCATAGGCCCGCTCGCCGAAGTTGCTCTGCTCGATGACCATTGGGACGAAATACGTCATTGCTTGCCTCCGCAGGTGATAATGCTACCACGGGCGTCCGCAAATCAGCGCAAGGCCGGCGATCCGGCTCCGCTCCGCCAGGTTGCGCTACAATCACGCCATGAAGCGCAAGCGGTTCAGGTCGATGAAGCTGGGCAAGGCGCGGCGGCTCACCGCCGGCCTGGCCGATCACGAGCATCCGGCGGTCTCACCCGGCGGGCGCCTGCTGGCCTACTACGGTGGGGCCTACGGCTCGCTGGCCGTGTTCGTCACCGACATGGAGGGGCGGCTGGCACGGCGGGTCTCACCCGACGGCGGCAACAACACGCAGCCCGCCTGGCACCCGGCCGAACCGAAGCTGGCGTTTCGCCACCAGCACACCAGCGCCGACCGCTGGGAGCTGTGGGAGACCGCGCTGACGGGCGAGACCGAGCCCCGGACGCTGCTGGCCGACGCGCGCTGGAACTACAAGCACCCCAGCTACGATCCGAGCGGGCAGCTGCTGGCCTACTTCAGCGACGAGGGCAGCGCGGACATCTACCACCTGTGGCTGCTGGACCTTGCCACCATGGAGCGCCGCCAGCTGACCTTCGGCGACAGCCAGAACCACTGCCACCCGGCCTTCAGCACCGACGGCGGACGGCTGGCGTTTCACGCCTACGAGGGCATCGCGATGGCGGAGCCGCCGGTGACGAACCTTTACGAGCTGGAGCTTGAGAGCGGCGAAGTGCGGCAGCTGACCAGCGGCGAGGATCAGTTCAAGCATCCGTTCTACGTGGACGATACGACCCTGACGCTGCACCACGAGCGCAATCGTGACGGCCGCCGGCGCATCGAGGCGCTGGATCTAAAGAGCGGCGAGCGCATCGCGCTGACCAAAGGCAAGGACAACGACAAGCACCCGTTCCCGTTCCGCGACCGGCGCGGGCGCTCCTGGCTGGCCTGGTCCAGCAAGCGCAAGGGCCGCGAGCGCAAGGACGAGGCCGCCAGCTATGACAT
>CAZSSB010000088.1:0-2169 GCA_964609245.1 uncultured Planctomycetales bacterium
GCGTCGACGAACACGCCGTGGCCGCCGCAGGGGTGCACCAGCGGCACGCCGGCCTCATCCAGCATGCCGTGCAGCAGGCGGAGCTGGCTGACGCGCGAGGACAGGTAGTCGTTGTTGCAGACCTCTCTGAGGCCGATCGCCAGCGCCTGCATGTCGCGGCCCGCCATCCCGCCGTAGGTGTGCAGGCCCTCGTAGACCACCACCATGTTGCGGCACTTGTTGAACAGCTCCTCCTCGCCCTTGTGGAAGGCCAGGAAGCCGCCGATGTTGACCAGGCCGTCCTTCTTGGAGCTGTTCCAGGTGCCGTGGCTCAAGGCGCACAGCTCGCGGACGATGTCCTTGATCGACCAGTCCTTGTACTCCGCCTCGCGCTCCTTGATGAAGTAGGCGTTCTCGGCGATCCGCGTGCTGTCGAGGTAGAGCTTGATGCCGTGCTGCCGGCAGTAGTCCCAGACCTCGCGCGCGTTGGCCAGGCTGTAGGGCTGGCCGCCCGCCATATTGACGTCGGGCGCCATCGAGACCATCCGCACCTTGTCTGTGCCGTGCTCGTCGACCAGCGCCCTGAGCTTGGCCATGTCCACGTTGCCCTTCCACTCGAAGGTGCTGGCCGGGTCATGGGCCTCGTCGACGATCACGTCGCGGAAGATGCCGCCCGCCAGCTCGGCGTGCTGGCGCGTGGTGGTGAAGTACATGTTCATCGGCACGAGGTCGCCTTCCTTAAGGAAGTTCTGGAAGAACAGGTGCTCGGCGCCGCGCCCCTGGTGGGTGGGGACCACGTAGTCGTAGCCCATCACGTCCTTGATCGAGTCGCAGAGATTGTAGAAGTTGCGGCTGCCGGCGTAGGCCTCGTCGCCGCGCATCAGCCCGGCCCACTGCACGTCGCTCATCGCGCTGGTGCCGCTGTCGGTCAGCAGGTCGATGAAGACATCCTTGCTGTCCAGCAGGAAGGTGTTGTAGCCGGCGTCCTCCAGGCACTGCTGGCGGTGCTCGCGGGTGGTGAAGGCCAGGGGCTCGACCATCTTGATCTTGTACGGCTCCGGCACGCAACGCGTCATCAGGAAACTCCTACCGTTGGGATATCTCGCTGCCTGGGTCAAATCATAGCGTATGCGCCCGCGGTTGCTATGATGCTGGCTGACCAGCCGAGCGGGCGATGATCAGCGGAATCACAATCGGCTATCTGGCGCTGCTGGGCCGCACCGTCGGCCTCGGCCTCGAGCGCCCGCTGGTCAAGGCGCTGGGCCGCGGACGCGACTCAATCGCCGCCACCACCGTCTACTTCGGCATCGGCGAACTGCTGCTGCTGCCGGTGGTCGCCTGGCAGTGGATCGGCAACCCGGCCTACCCCGGCGACGTCGGCGCCTGGATCGGCTACGCGCTGGCCAGCGGCGTGGTCTACGCCATCGCCTTCAACGTCTACGTCTGGGGCCTGAGCGTCGGCGAGGTCAGCCTGCTGGCCCCGCTCTACGCCACCATGTTCATCTGGCTCTACGCGTTGGACATCATCTTCGGCGACGCCGTCTTCGGCCTGCGCCCGCTCCTCGGCATCCTGGCGGTGATGGCGGGCGTGGTGCTGCTCAACATCGCGCCGGGGCGCAGCCTTATGCAGGTGCTCAGCCCGCTGACGGTCTTCCGCCAGCCCGGCGCCTGGGGGATGATCGTCTACGCCTTCGGCCTGGCGCTGGGGCGCGTCTTCGACAGCCGCGCCGCCGAGCTGGCCCCGCCCGTGCTCTACGCCTTCGTCGACAACGCGCCCTGCGTCATCGCGGGCGTTGCGATCCTCAGCTGGCGCGGCCACGCCGGGCGGCTGTTCTCACTGGCGCGCGAGCGGCTGTGGATCGCGATCGTCGGCCCCTTCGCCGGCATGTACGCCTACGTGCTGATGCTGATCGCGCTGGACTACTTCAACCCCAGCGTGGTGGAGCCGGTGACCCAGCTCAGTGTGCTGCTGGCGGTCGGCATCGGCGCGTGGTGGTTCCGCGAGCCGCTGCGGGCGCGCTGGATCGCCGCGCTGCTGGTGATCGTCGGCGCCGCCCTGCTGTTGGCGTAGGAGCGGCACTTGTGCCGCCCACGTTGAAATGCAGGAGCCCCGCCGGGGCGGGGCTCCCCTACACCGGGTTTCAAACAACAGAGGACACAGAGGAATGGAATACCGGTAGGGGCGCACAG
>CAZSSB010000088.1:2269-5322 GCA_964609245.1 uncultured Planctomycetales bacterium
ACAAGGAGGTAGCCGCGCATCTTATGCGCGGCCCACATGAATGCACGGATAAGATCCGCGCCTACCGGGTAGGCGGGGCTTCAGCCCCGCGATTCGAATATCGGCGGGTTGAAACCCGCCGCTGCCAATCACTCATAGGTCGGCGGGTTGAAACCCGCCGCTACCGGGACGGCGTGATCTCGCTTTTGTAGGCCGCGGCGGCCTTGCCGATCATCCAGACAACCAGCACGATGCCGCCGACGAACAGCAGCAGGAACAGGATCAGCACGTCCCACTGATAGTTCGGCGGATCGGCCGAGGCCAGCATGTAGTCCGCCAGCTTGAGGTTCTGCACCACCTGGCGGCTGATCGCGTGCAGCGCCAGCGCGCCGAGCTGGGCCACCCCCGCCAGGATCGCCAGCAGCGGCGTCGCGCCGCGCCGCGCCATGAGCACCAGCAGCAGCGCCAGGCCCGGACCGACCGCCGTCAGCACCGTCAGGATCAGGTGCGGGCCGCTGAACATCTCCTGCTTCAGCGGGCCCAGCCAGGTGCCGAACACATAGAGCGAGCCGGCGATCACGTAGGCGATCAACCCCACCAGATAGAGCGGTGCGCCGATGCCCGCGGCCCAGCGCCGGTAGTCAGCGGACTCCCGGCCCGCGAACAGCGCGCTGTCCAGCACGGTCCAGACCGCCACCGTGGTGACCGCCAGGCCGAGCATCATCGCCCAGCGCGCCACCGTGCCGGGCTCAACGTGCATCGCCAGCCCCAGCGACGCCCCGGCCACGCTCCACTTCTGCCAGCTCTCGGGCCACACGTCGACGCGCTCCATCAGGCTCATCCCGCTGGAGAACAAAAAGCCGATCGCGATGAACAGCAGCGCAGCCACCCAGCCCGCACCGTGGTGCAGCCGCGTCAGGCGTCCGGCGCGCAGGCCGGTGACATAGTAGTAAACGCCGTAGTAGGCGACCATCAGCAGCGCGACAATGCTCAGCCACGGCCAGGCCATCAGGATCGTCGCCGGATAGAACACCTTGTAGTAGCTGACCTGCAGGAACAGCAGCGGCACGATGCCGAGGTTGACGCCCAGCGAGATGATCAGCGGCATCTGGTTCATCAGCCGCCCGCCCATCGTCCGCGCGAAGTCGCTCCTGGCCGCGCGCCAGCCCAGCGCCAGCACGATGCCGGCGAACCACAGGTGCATGACGCTGATGTGCAGCGTGAAGCCCAGTACCTTCAGCGCCACCAGCAGCCAGTACGGGGCGGGCGCCCCGACCGTCGTCGTCGGTGCGAGTAGTTGCTCAGGACCCATCGCTAGCTCCCCCCTTCCGTGCCGAAGTGCATGCCGGCCGGATAGTCCGGCGTGATCGTCATCAGATACCTGGTCAGCAACTCGGCCTCCTCCTCCGTGCCCTGCCAGGGCGGCATGAAGAAGTGGACCTTCTCGGGATTGCGCACCACCTCGCGCACGTAGTCCTCCGTCCAGCCGCGCTGCAGGTGTGAGACCGCCGACATGCCCACTTCCGCGGCGTGGCAGTCATTGCAGTGGTGCATGAACAGCACGCGGCCGAGATCCACCTGCGCGTCATGCGGCAGCGTTGGCATGAAACCCTCATCGACGGTGTCGCCGCGGATCAGTTCGCGCTGGTAGTTGGCGCGTACCCAGGCGCGGGTCCAGACGCCGCTCTCCAGGTAGCCGCGCTCGCGGACGCGGCCGACATCCGCGGCCAGCATCTGGTTTGAGAGCACCACATTGTAGCTGACGTAGGGCTTGCGCACCGCCTCGCGGACGAATTCACCGGCGGCGATCACCGCGAAGCCGCAGGCCAGCAGCAGGATGCCGAAGCCGGGGGAGAGCCAGCCGGGGTTGCGGTAGGGTCCCAGGTAGAGCATCACGAACACGGCGACCGTCAGGGCGAAAACGACCGCCATCAGGATGCTCAGCGGCGCGGCGGTCTCCAGCGCGGCACGGGCCGAGGGCGGCAGGAATACGAGCCAGCCCAGCCCGCCGACGGTCACCAGCACCGCCCCCAGCAGCGCCGGCCGCGCGCTGCGGCGTCCGATCTTGTCGCGCAGCTCCGGATCGCGGCACTTGAAGCTGGCGTGCAGGTAGACGTAGAGCGAGGCCAGCAGCAGCGCCCCGCCGGTGCGCGCCAGCGTCTGGGGCAGGAACTGCGGGTTGAGGAAGCCGACCCAGAAATTCTGGTTTTCCACCCAGCCGCCGGGATGGAGCATGAACGCCGTGATGCCCGTGATCAGCACCAGGCTGATCCAGGCGGCGCCCGCGTAGATCCAGCCGATCGCGACGTGGGTTTTCGGATCGAGCCGGCCCCAGAAGTAGTAGAAGATGAACGCCGCCGCGATCTCGATCACGAAGAACACGTACTCGATGGCCCAGCCGAACACGAAGATGTGGATCAGCATCTGGGTCGCCAGCGGACTGGCGAGGCCGATGATCCACCAGATCCCCACGCCCGTGATCGCGCCGAAGACCACCGTGATCAGGATGAAGAACCAGGCGTGCCGGCGCAGGTAGTCCAGATAGGCCTGGTTGCCCGTGCGATAGGCATGGCTGGTCTCGACCGCCAGAAACAGGCCGCCGCCGACCGCGTAGTGCGACACGAACATGTGAATCACGGCGATCACCGCGATCAGCATCGGCGCGGTCAGACCCGGAACGTACCACCACGGATAGTGCATCTCAGCATCACCCCCAGCGCTTTCAAGCTGTCCACAGCATCCGGCGCGCCGGAGTCCCGACCGGGCAGCCTGCGGCGCACCGTGAAATCCCTAACCTGGATATGGATTGTAGCAGGGGGGGCTGCTCCCGCAGTTGGCCAGGGGTCTCCGACCCCTGGTCATTGCTTCTGAGCGGTCGGCGGGTCGGGGACCCGCCGCTACCGGAAACGGCGGGCACCGAGGCCCGCCCCACCAGATTCAATCCGGCGGCAGAGCCGCCGCCGCTACGGATCACAAGCGGGACGCTTGCGCCACCGGGGACGGGCCGGCGCGCGGTCCGGCACCTGAACGGTAGGCCGGACTTCAGTCCGGCGATTCAAAGGTCGGCGGGTTGA
>CAZSSB010000089.1:0-5270 GCA_964609245.1 uncultured Planctomycetales bacterium
GCCTGCCCAGCGAGGCATGGGCGGCGCGGGCGCGCCGATTCTCGGCGGCGGTGAAGCCGCCCGGGCGTTTGTATCTCAGCGGGGCGCCGGCCAGCGACAGGGCCGCCAGGGTGGCCTGGGTCGGCTCAATGAAGCGCAGATCCAGCGCTGCCGCCTGCTCGTCGTTGTCGTTCTCGCCCTCGTTGCCTTCCTCGCGATCGCGCCCCGGGGCGCTCATCAGTTCCAGCGGCGAGGGGTTGCGGGCGGGCCTCAGCTCGTCGTCGTCGTCCTCGGGTGCACGGAAGCTGGTCTCCTCCCGGGTCTGGCTCTCGCTGACCGCTACGCCCACCTTCTGGGCGGCGGCGACGTTGGCCAGGTAGCCGGCGACGTCCTTCTGGCGCGTGTCGATGGTGTACCTGGGCGCGAGCTTGACCAGTGCGGGGCCGAAGTTGACCTCGACCATCCAGTCGAGCAGCTGCTGCATCGGCTTGCACAGCGCCTCGGCGTCGCTCTGCACGATGCTGGCGCGCACGTCGAAGTGAGTCTGGGCCGCGGCCTTGCTGCCGACGTCGCCGATGTCGGTGGTCAGCGTCTCGCCCAGCACGGCGATGGTGATCTGTTTGTCGCAGTAGTCGGACCAGCTCTCGTGGGGGCTGGCGCCCGTGATGGAGTGGCCGATGTTCGCCATCTCGAACTTCGCCTCGTCCACGAGGCGGATGCCGCTGCCCTGCTGCAACGACCTGAGCACGGCGTCGTACTGCTCCTGCTCCTCCGTGCTGGCCGTCTTGGGGTAGTAGATCACGCCGAAGGGCGCGCCGAACTTCTCGATCGAGACCATCCGCCACTTGCCGGCGTGCTTCTTCATGTGGCTCAGGAACCACAGCGGGCGGGCCAGCGGCACGCCCCAGGGGTTCTCGTATCGGCGGCGCGGGGCGTAGTGGATGAACTTGCGGTCGGGGACGGGCTCGCCGGCGATGCGCTGCGCGGGCGTCAGCAGCCGCAGCTGGTAGTCCTCGTCGAAGGTGAAGCGGCCGCGCCGGCGGCTCCAGAGCCGCGCCGGAATGAAGGCATCGCTGAGATGCTCCTCGCGGTCGCCGACCTGCCAGTCGAGGTCGCGCAGCTGCCAGTCGAGCTCCAGCACGCTCATGCCGTAGTACGTGGCCATCCACAGCTCGGCCCGGCTGTCCTCCAGCCCGGCGATCTGCTTCAGCGCCGCCTCGCAGAAGGCGGCGACGCGCAGGGCCTCGTCGCTCTTGCTGACCGGCAGCAGGCTCGGCGGCGCGCTGAGGACCGCGTTCTTGCGCTGCTCCGTGACGCCCAGCACCACGCAGTCCTTGTCCCGCATCTCCTCGTAGAGGCCGAAGCCGCGCTGGTAGTATGCGGTGTTGGTCGGGCTGATGGTGGCCATGAACACGTCGGGGTTAGTGATCGTGCCCATGTAGCCCTTGAGGAAGTATTGAGTCTCCCGGTCGATGCCGGCGGCCTGGCCGACCGGCGGCCTGGGGATGCCGTTGCCGCTGGCGGCGCCGAGGCGCGGCCAGTTGCGGGGATCCAGGCGGGCCAGCACGCTGCGCCGCTCGGCTACCATGCGCGCACCTCCGGTGAGTCGAGGACGTGCAGCACGTTGCTCTCGCAGTGTTGCTGCACCAGGTGCCGGGCGATCAGGCGGCGCTGCCGTCCCGTCAGGGCGCGCTCGCCCTCCTCGGCCAGGCGGAAGTTCAGCCGGTGGTTCTGGCGGTCGAGCACCATGCCTTCCAGCCCGGCGGCCAGCTCCTGGGCGCAAGCCTTCTGTGCATCGCTGAGCGCCATCAGAAGCTCCTCACCGCCGGATCCTCGGCCGCCGTGGTCTTGACTACGTGGTAGTCCTCCGGGCCGCCCGCGCCGGGGCGCTCCAGGAAGCCTTCCAGCAGCTGCTGTAGGCTGTCGAGCGCGTCGTCCTTGCCGCCGGGGTACAGCTTCATCTCGGTGCGCAGGTTGCGCTGGTCCGCGTCGGCGGGATTGAACAGCACGTTGGCCGCCTTGACCGGCACGGTCAGGTTGCGGATGCGGCGGTCCTTGGCGCCCACCGCCTGGCTGATCGCCAGCAGCTCCAGCGGCAGGCTGCCGAAGCGTTTGTTGAACTGCTCGATCGCCGTCTCCAGCTGGCTGGCCTGGCCGGTGATCACCTGGCAGCCGTAGTACTGGTGCAGTTCGTTCAGGATGTCGAGCTGCTCGGGGATCTCCCAGCGGGCGTAGTACAGCTTGAGCAGCAGCACCTTGCCGGTCTCGGGATGCTGGGCGCCGACGGTGATCGCGGTGAAGTCGGCGGTCGGGCTGATGCTCTCCGCCGAGTCGATGTGGGCCCGGGGCCGGCTGAGGCGGACGTTGTCGTAGGTGAAGATACCGCGGTCGACGCGCCTCAGCTTGCCGGGGTCGAAGGTGTGCTCGTCGAACCAGGCGATGTCGAAGGGGCTTTTTTCGCGGCTGACGGGCCTGAGCATCAGCTCCTGCTGGGCCACCTGGGGGTCGCCTTCACTCAGCATCCGCGCCACGTCGAGCGGGCTGAAGCGCTCGGGCCAGGCGGGCCTCCACCAGCGGGCGGCCTCGGCGGCTTCGCGCTCCTCGATGGCGCGGGCGGCTTCGAGGCCACGCTCGGCGGCCAGGTGCTCCAGGTCGGTGGCGGGCGTGGGCGTGAACGGCATCGCCGGCGGCGTCTCCGTCCAGTCGCGCTCGCTGCCGTGCTCGTCCAGCTCGGCGGCGATGGGCACGAACGGTCCGCGCCAGCCCAGCCCGGGATCCTCGCCCTCGCCCGTGGGGCGCCGCGCCCAGAGGATCAGTGCGTTCTGGCCGATCGGGGTGCCCAGCCAGATCACCGGGCACCAGCGGGTGATCGCGCGCAGCACCACGGCCTGCAGCCAGTGGCGGGCGCGGGTGCGGTAGGTCTCGCTGTACTCCAGGTCCTCGTGCTCGGGGTCGTCGAGGATCACCAGGTCGGGGCGGTTGCTCTGCCAGTTGGTGCCGCGCAGCTTGCCGCGACCGAACTCGTAGGCCTTGATCCGCGCGCCGTTGCTCAGGATGATCTGGTAGTCGGTGTATGACTTGGTCTGGCCCTTGATGTCGCGCGCCGCGCTGAGCTCCGGGTGGTCGGCCCGCAGGCGGTCGTTGGTCTCCAGCTCCTCGACGATGTTGCGGATGCGGTCCTTGGCCTCGTCCTTCGTCGAGCAGAGGATCAGCACGTTGCGCTTCTGCTTCTTCGTGATGGCCCACAGCACCAGCGCGGTGGTGCCGTAGGTGGACTTGGCGCCATCGCGGTGGAACTCACCGCACAGCCGCGGGAACGGGAACTCGGTCTCCATGATCGCGGACAGCGCGGCCGTCAGTTCCTGCTGCGGCGGCCCGGGCGGGACGAAGCGGCCCCTCTGCGGGCCGTCCTGGTGGACCATCAGGTGCTGGAAGTACGTCAGGCTCCAGCGCATCAGCGGATCCGTGCCGTAGCGCTCGATGCGGGCGTGGTAGGCGGCCTGCTCGCGCGCCGCGACGCTGGCCCGGTGCTGCTCAATCAGCTCCGGCGGGGGCGCAGGGGCGGCGACGGCACTACTCACGGTGCGCCTCCTGTCCGACGTAGCCGGCCAGCTCCGCGTCCAGCTCCTGGCCGCGGCGCAGCAGCTCGGTCAGCTCGGTCTCGCTGGCGCCGGCGTCCTCGTCCTCGTCAGGCGTGGGGCGCTGATGGCCGATCAGGACGGCGGCCACGTGGCGGAGGCCGCCGGTCAGCTCGCCCTGCATGCCAATCATGTATCGCGCGGCCTCGACGCTGAGGCGCGGCTTGGGGGCCTCCTCGGGCGGGACGGCGATCGACGCTGCCGCGAGGCGTTGCAGCTCCTGCTGGAAGGCGCCCTCCTCGACCGAATCAAACAGCGTCGGCTGGGGCGGCTGCTCGCGGCCATCGATGCTGAACTTGGGGCCGATCGCGATCAGCGCTGGCGGGTTGTCGACGTAGTCGCGCATCCGGCCCTGCAGATCCTCCAGGATGCCGAGGCCCTGCTGGGCCAGCTCGTGGATGCGCTCGGCCATGTCCGCGCCGCGCGCGGCCTGTAGTTCGTGGGTGCGGCGTTTCAGCGCCTCGCGGTAGCTGCCGACGTAGTTCGTCCAGCTGAGTCCGCCGGGCAGCTTGAAGCGGCGGTGGTGCTTGCGCAGGTAGTCGGGGTTGAGATCGACGCCAGGGTGCTGGCCGGTCTCGACCCAGCCGGCGCCCTGGGCGCAGCGCTCGGCGGCGATCAGCCAGCGGTAGCGCCGCAGTTCGCGGTCCTTGAGCTTGAGCAGCCTGGCCACCTGGCCCCAGGGGACGGCGGGCTCGCCGCAGCGCAGCTCCAGGATGCGGACGACGGTGGCCTGGTGGTCGGGCAGCAGCTCGGCGCGCACGTCGGCCTGCTCGCTCACGGCAGGCCCCCGAATCGGCGGGCAGAATCCGGGCACAATCCGGGCACTTCCGCGCGGGCACTACTACCCTCGGGCAGGGCGTTTGGGGGCGTGCAGGGCGCCTGTGCGCTTCGTCGGGGCGCTGAGGCGCCGCCGGCGGGCCGGAGGAAGGCTCGGCAGCCCGCCGCGGTCGCCCCTGGGTTGGTGGTGCTGTCGTAGTAGCCGGCGCGCGCCATGCCGAGTATGTAGCACGGCTGGGGATGGATTGGGGATAGATGGAAGCAGACTTCCGCAGATTGGAAGCTGGCTTCCGCTAGAGGGCTTCGGCGCGCTGCTTGTGCTTGGTCTCGATGGGCGCAATTCGAGCCAGCCAGGTGCGGATCGTCCGGTCTGTCGGGGTCCAGTCATACTGCTTGTCCGCCAGCATCACGGCGCGGATTTGCTCCGATGTGCAGTGACCGTCGAACTGGCGCCAGCGGATGTTGAACACTACAAGGTAGCGGGGGTCGATCCGTAGCAACTCCTCGCGGCAGGGTTTCATCCAGGCTGGCTCGGCGGTCGGCTTCACGGCTCGACTCTCCTCAGCTGGGCGCGGTTGACGCGGGCGACGGCGGCCCGCTTCGTGGCCTGCTGCTCCGCCCGCAGCCGGTTCTGGTAGACCAGCAGCCGCGCAGGCGGGCACTTGTAGATCGACAGCTGGTCGCGCTTGCTTAGTGTCCTGCCCGCCGCCCCGCGACGGTACCATTGCGGAATGAAGGGTCTCTTGTCACCCATCACTCACTCCTCTCTAAGACGGGACACGGGACACTGTGGGACACGTTAAGTAAAACAGTGCGTATGGGGGGGTGAGTTCTCTCGGGGGTGCGCGCGTGCGCGCGCATGGAGGCTGTTTTTTT
>CAZSSB010000090.1:0-3508 GCA_964609245.1 uncultured Planctomycetales bacterium
GCGACCGCGACGCGCGGCCCGACTGGCCGACCTTGAGCCCTGAGTGGGACGAGGTGATCGACCCGGAGCGGACTCCGCCGTGGGACTCCGAGTGGCAGCCGGTTCAGGTTCCCTGCGCCTGGGAGCAGTACGCGGGGACGGGCTACAACGGCGCGGGCTGGTACGCGCGCTACGTGGACATCCCCCGCGAGTGGTGCGGCGACGGACGCCGCATCTGGCTGGAATTCGACGCGGTGGCGACCGCCGCCGGGGTCTGGGTCGAAAACGAGTTCATCGGCGCCCACGTCGGCGACTACAGCCGCTGGCGCGTCGAGCTGACGGATGTGGTAGAGCGCCGCCTGAGCGCCCCGCTGCTGACCGCCCCGGATCCATCCGTAGCGGCGCCCGCTGTGGCGCCGGATTCAATCGGCGGCAGAGACGCCGCCGCTACGGGTAAGGGTGGCGCGGACGTCTCGTCCGCGATTGATTCAAATGGCGGGCGGGACGCCCGCCCCACCCATGACTTGTCCATGGAAATCCCCGGAGCCATCGAGGGCCCCAGCGTGATCAACCCCTGCACGCTGCTGATCGCTGTCTACGTCGACGAGCTGCCGCACCACGTCACGCAGGGCTTTCTCAGCATGATCGCGCCGCACCACGGCGGCATCTGGCAGGACGTGCGGATGTACTCGACGGGACCGTTGGCAATCAGGCCGGATGGAGTTCACATTGAGACGGATCAGTCAACAGGGCGCGTTGAAGTAACTGCGGCAATCGACGGGCAGTGGCAGGTCTCTGATCGTATGCCTGACCTTCTTGTCAGCAGACCAAGCCCGAATGGAGAGCGCGTAGCGGTCTATTACTCTGGAGACGATCCAGACCTTGACTACACCTACGATGCAGGCCTATCGGAGTTCACCCTAATCTCTTACATGAATGAGGCAGAAGTCCAGGTCTGGCAGTTCGAGACCCCAGCAGTCTACAGCGCCAGGGTTGCGTTTCTCGAAGCAGGTGAGGGCGGTGAATCTACGTTTTCCGATGTAGTGTTCCAGTGTTTCGCCTTCCGCACCATCGAGACGGACGGCAGCCAGCTGCTCTTAAACGGCGAGCCGATCTATATTCGCAGCGCGCTCAACTGGGGCTACTACCCCGGCGCGATCAGCCCGGACCCCGGCCCGGAGGTGATCCGCCGGGAGTTCGCCTATCTCAAGAGCCTCGGCTTCAACGCCGAGACGGTCTGCCTGATCAACATGCCCGACTACTTCTACGACATCGCCGACGAGATGGGCATGCTGATCTGGCAGGAGTACCCCACCTGGCACAACACGTTTACGCCCGAGCACCTGCCGACCTACCGGCGCGAGTTCGAGAGCTACCTGAGGCGCGACCGCAACCATCCCAGCGTCATCATGCGCTCGATCAGCGTCGAGGCGGGCGTCGAGGATCAGCAGGTCATGGGCGAGCTGGTCGGCATGGCGCGCGAGATGACGGACACCCCCGTGCAGGACAACAACAGCTGGTTCTGGCTGAGCAACGCAGAGCTCACCGACTGGTACGGCGAGGACAACTACCTGAACTGCAACCAGTGGGCGCGGCACATGCTCAAGACGCTGCCGGCCAGACTCGATGAGATGCCTGAAAAGCCCTACATCATCGGCGAGACGATGTGCTTCAACTGCTGGCCCGACATCGACGGCCTCAGCCGCTTCCTGACCGCGGTCGACGACCCGGCGCTGGCCGCCGCCCAGCCGGGCCTGTTCGGCAGCGGCGAGTACTGGCGCGGGCTCGGCATCGAGCCGAATGAAACCCTCGGCCGCCAGTTCGGCGGGCCGTCGCCCTATCCGTACTGGTATCCGATCTGCTTCGACCGCTGCTGTGAGATCGAATGGCAGCTCAGCGAGCGCTACAACTCAGGTTTGCCCGACGGCGAGGACATCATCCGCGATTACCTCAAGCGCCAGAGCGCGGACTATGCCACGGCGTCGCGCCGCTTCCAGATGCAGCTGATGCACGCCGACCCGCGCTATCGCGGCTATACGATCAACGTGGTGCGCGACATCCCGCAGCTGCGCGGTGGCCTGCTCGACGACCTGGGGATGCCGCGCTACGACCCGGCGGACTGGAGCTGGCACGGCGACCATACGACATGCCCCGTTTCAGTAGGGCAGGCTGTAGGGGCGACGCATGCGTCGCCCGCAACGTCCGGAATGGCCGCGGAGATCACAGAGCCGCCTGCGCTACGTGACGAGATGTCTGAGGCTGAGCGCTGGCGAGAGCACACTGCGCCACTCATGGCCTGGCGCGACGAGTGGGGCAGCATCGACCGCAGCACCCCGGTCTACATCGTCGACGGCGGCTATCAGGACGTCCGCGCTCTGACGGCGGGCTGGGAGGACACTCTTGTGATTGCCGCGAACGAGGTCGCTGAGCTCGAAAAGCACGTTCCTAGTGCCAGTCGCAACGTGATCATCTCTTCCGTCCTGACGCACGACATGGTCAGGTACATGGCGCAGGGTGGCGTGGTAATCCTGCTGACCAGCAAGTGGCCGGGGGGCCTGGGGAGCCACCATCACTTCTTCTGGCGCGACTCGTTCTTCGCTCCGCCCGTCGGCCCCTTCGACCGCGCCGGCACCGACAAGCTGGTGCGGCTCCATCCCTTCGACCTGACGTTCGAGAAGGCCGAGGTGATTCCCGTGGACACCCTCGGCATCACGGCTGACGTCGATCCGCTGATCCGGCTCTACGACACGCACGATCTGGACACCGTAATCACCTACGACGCGCTGTTTGCCACGCGCGTCGGAGAGGGCATGCTGATCGCGTCGAGCCTCGATCATACAACTGAGGGTGGCCAGTGGGTGCTTGGCGAGCTGTGCCGCTGGGCCGATGCGTGGGTTGGTGCGGATGTAGGGGCGAAGCCACGCTTCGCCCGTAGGGGCCGGTCTAAGACCGGCCCTGACAGCCCAAACAACGATTCAGCCCAGCCATCACTAGGGCGAGTCTTAGACTCGCCCCTACGACGTTTTCCCGTCGCCAGCATTGCCCCAGACCGCCTGCTGGAGCTCGCCACCGCTCGCGCCAACACCATCATCCCGCTGGACGAGGACTGGCGCTTCATCCTCGATCCGGACCAGCAGGGCGAGGAAATCGGCTACCAGCGCCCGGACATCCTGATCGAGTTCGCGGACATGATCGACTGCGGCAGGAGCTGGGAGAGTCAGGGCTACAGCTACGACGGGATGGCGTGGTACCGCAAGTGGGTCACTATCCCCGCCGACTGGGAGGGCGGCAGCGTGAAGCTGATCGCCGAGGGCATCGACGACGCCTATCAGGTCTGGGTGAACGGCGAGCCGGTAGCACTGCACGGCAGCTTCACCGTCCACGAGGAGAGTGTCTGGCTGGTCCAGACGGTGACCGACCTGACGGACTATCTGCGCCCCGGTGAAAGCAACCTGATCGTGCTGCAGGTGGTGGACATCACGGGCCAGGGCGGCGTCTACAAGCCGCTCTACCTGGCGGTGGAGTAGGG
>CAZSSB010000090.1:3608-5211 GCA_964609245.1 uncultured Planctomycetales bacterium
CCTGGTCCCTGTCCCCTTCTTCCCTCTGTGCTCTCTGTGTCCTCTGTGGTTAGAAACCGGCGGTACGGCGGGTGCCCTCACCGCTGCCAGGGTCCGCCATCCCGGTGGATGCCCTGCCGGTAGACCGGGCGCCGGCACTCCTTGGGCGTCGGCAGGTCCGGCTCGGCATATTCCTCCAGCAGGTAGTGGTACAGCTCGGCGCAGTTGGTCTGATGCTTGAAGGTGTTTCTGCCGAACAGCGTCACCACGCCGAACAGCAGCAGGGTGATCAGGATGAACAACCCGACCACGACGATCCAGTGCAGGCTGAAAAGCCCGGTGCCCGTGCCCAGCGAGGCCATCAGTACCGCGGTCAGCACTGCGGTGATCGGCAGCTTCTGCTGCGTCTGGGTCCAGATGTCCTGGGGCGGCCTGGACTGGTCGAGGTACCACTCCAGGTTGCGTGCCACCTGCCTTGTCAGCTGCTCGTAGTTGCGTGGTGGCGACAGCCGCGCCAGCCAGCGCCAGGGCTGGGCCAGGTGGGCCGTGATGTCGGGCAGCAGCGCATCGCCGCCCGCCAGCGCCTTGGCCAGTCCGTTCATGCGCAGGCGCTCGAACAGCCAGATCTGGTACCGGTGGATCTCGAAGGGGCAGTTGAGCGGATCGTCCAGCGCCGGTCCCCAGGTGGTGGCTGCCGGGATCATCCGCCAGGCGGCCTTGACCACCCGCCGCGCGACCGGGCTGACCACTTCCTCCCATTTGTGGGCGTCCTCGGTGAAGCGCCGGTCATATGCGCTGACGTCCATACCTGCCGGGATTATACCGGCGTTGCCAGCAGGGGCCGGCCCCGCCCCGGCCCGTTCCGTAGGGGCCGGTCTCAGACCGGCCCTTCTTGTGTGGCCCATGTAAGGTGGGTGGTGCGTGAGGGCGGGTCTTAGACCCGCCCCTACGAATTGTCCTCCCGCTCCTCCCGCCACGCGCTGAAGTAGTCCAGGATCGCCTGGCGGCGGGCGCTGAGCCTGAGCAGCGACCAGCCCAGCACGCCCATCCCCAGCGCGCCGCAGAGCGCGGCGGTGCCCATCCCGCGCCAGGTGGGCCAGACGGCCACGATCACGAACGCCGCCAGCATTGGCAGGTAGCCCAAGGCCGCGTCGACGATCCACTCGCCGTAGCGCCGCCAGTGGGTCGCGCCCTCCGGGGCGGTGAAGGCCTGCCACCACAGCGAGGCGGTAAGCAGCTGGGCGCGGATGTCATGGCTCTTCGGCGGCCGGAGCCAGCGGATCAGCGGATTGGCCCTCAGCTCGCGGCGGATCAGGTCGGAATTGCCTGTATCCAGCATCGCCGGCGCCCAGGTCTCCCGCTTGAGCAGCCGCCAGCTGCGGCGGTAGACGGCCACGACGAAGCTGTCCGCTGCGGCCAGCGCGATCAGCCAGCTGAGCATCGCGCCGGTGGCTTCGAAGAGGTAGGCGGCGGGGGGATCGGGAACCCGCCAGGCGTACTCGCCGAACAGCAAGGCCCAGCTGGCGAGCACCCAGGCCAGCCAGCCCGTCCACCAGTAGAAGCCGCACTCGCGGGAAAGCTGCATCCCGGCTGCGGCCCGCATGCTGAAGTGTGGCCTGCGCTT
>CAZSSB010000091.1:0-3939 GCA_964609245.1 uncultured Planctomycetales bacterium
TCGGGCACGATGAAGCGGTTGTCGCCGACCGCCCAGCGGATCGAGATCTCCCACAACTCGTCGAAGATCTCCTGCGTCAGCGGGCCCTCGCAGTAGCAGATCTCCGGGATCGGAACCATCGGCACTTCCGGCTCTTCCGGCTCGGCCGCCGCTTCCTCAGTCTCCTCCGGCGGGGGCGGGGGCATGATATCGATTCCCATGCCGATGTTGGTGTGCGTCCACTGCGCTCCGTCCTCCATGATCGGCAGCATGTAATCGTCGGTGCCGTCGAGGTCCACCAGCAGGCCGATGTTGATCCGGCGGTTGTCGCCGTAGTTGATCGAGCCGCTGCGCCGGCCGGCGTAGGTATCGTTGCCGGCTCGGTCGAGGAAAATGCCGACCGAGCCCGTCAGCGCGCCGCCGTTGCAGGTGGTGTTGCCGTGATAGCGGTCGTTGCCGCCGCGGTCGTGGAGCACGCTGACGGCGAGGTCGTGGCTGGAGCCCTGGCCCAGCCCCGAGTGCATGATGTAGCTGTCGTGGCCGCCCGCGTCCACCAGGCCGCCGACGGCGAGGTGGATGCCCGAGCCCTGGCCGTATTGCGTCATCTCGTAGAGGTCGTTGCCGCCGCCGTCCCAGAGCAGGCCCGCCCCGTACCAGTAGCCGACGCCCTGGTTGTAGATGTCGCCGAGGTACTTGTCGTTGCCACTGTAGTCGATCAGCATCGCGATGCCGCCTGCCCAGTCGATGCCGCGCTCGCCGATCGCGAAGCCCTGGCTGAAGCTCTGGTAGCGGTCGGCGAACAGCGGCGCGTGCAGGTAGACCCCGCCCGCGTGGTAGGTCTCGTTGCCGCGGCGGTTGATGCAGAGCGCCACGCCACGCGGGCGCGCGAAGGCCTGGGCGTTGGACCACGCCGTGTAGTAGTCGTTGTCCATCAGACTGTGCGCATCAACCTCGCTCTCGCCGGTCTCGCATTCGTCGATCACCGCGTCGTTGCCCTCGGCAGTGTCGAACTGGGGGGCAGGCTCCACGCTGTCGTCGATCATGATCCCGACGCCGAAGCCCGCCGCGCCTTGGGTATAGACCTTGCCGCTGTAGTAGTCGCTGCCGCCGTCGTCGTAGAACGTGGCGACGCCGCCCATCGCCGCGCCGAGACTGCAGGAGCCCGCATAGTAGCGGTCGTCCCCGCCCCCGAGGTCGTAGAACGCTGCCACGCCCAGCACCGCCGCCCCGAGCGTGATGTTCACGTCCGCGCAGTCGTAGAAGTCGTCGCCGCCGAGGTCGACGAAGTAGCCGAGGCGCCCGTCGCCCAGCTCAGGGGTCGTCTTGCCATAGGCCGCGCCGATCCGGCAGTTGTGGTAGGTATCGTTGCCGCCCGGCTCGATCAGCACTGCGTAGTCGCCCTCGTAGTAGTCGTCGCCCATCGTGCCGATGCAGATACGGCCGTGGGGCGTGTCGTGGTAGAGGGGAACGTCAGTGGGGAAGATGTCTTGCCCGACCTCACCGCGGCTGAGCAGGAAGTTCAGTGCGTTCAGCGGGTGTTCCAGATGCAGGTATGGCTCGTATTCGCTGAGCAACCGGTAGAGCTCTTCGTCCGTGGCGGCCTTCGCCGCCTCATAGCCGGCTTCGCCTTCACTGGGCTCGAACTGGTGCCAGGCCAGGCTGGTTGTGATCTGCTGCCGGATGGTTGCCAGCTCGGCGTCACTCCAGGTCGATTCAGGTGCCGCTTCAAGGTGCGAGCTGATTCCCGCCAGCAGCTGATCGGGGGTTGTGAAATGCTGGAATCCCGGCGCCACAGGTCCGGTCCGGCCTTCAATGCCTGGATCGGCAAGCGTGCAGACGTGGTGCAACGATACATGGGAAAATGCCAGCGAGTGCGGCTCGGAGTAGACGCCGGCTGCGCGATCCATCCACTGCGCGATCGTGAGCGGGTCGTGCATCATGTCCCGGACCGCCGGGAAGCAGCCGTGGCCCTCGGTGTAGTCCTTCTTGAAGGTCATGTCCTGCCGCGTCATGTTGGCCGCCCACAGCGCGCGGTCCATCGCCGCGAGTTCCTCCGGGGTGTAGGTGTCGCCGTAGTCGGCCTCCGCGGGCACGGCGGCCCGCGCCACCAGTACGATCACGACGAAGATGATCGCCGCTGTCCATGCTTGAGTCGCTCTCATGCCATTCCTCCCTTCTCCATAAACCGCCACCCGATCGGTGGCGCGGGCCGCTGTGCCCTGACTCGTGTAGGGGCGGCATGAATGCCGCCCCTACTCATCCTCTGACTCATACTTCTCCCCCCACCAGTGGCGCAGGCGATCGATCAGCTGCTTCTCCATCCCGCGGCCGGTGAGGTGCACCAGGCGCGGCGGCGATTCCGCCAGCTGGTCGGGCCAGTAGTTGTCGGCGACGAAACCGCCGGCGTAGTCGTGGGCGTACTTGTAGTCCTTGCCATAGCCCAGCTCCTGCATCAGCCGCGTCGGCGCGTTTCTGATATGCAGCGGGGCGGGCAGGGCGCCGTGCCGATTGATTACCTCGCGCGCCGCGCCGTAGGCGGAGTACATCGCGTTGCTCTTGGGGGCGCAGGCCAGATAGACCGTGAGCTGGCTCAGCGCCGTGTTGCACTCGGGCATGCCGAGGAATTCGACGGCGCCCTTGGCGGCGATGGCGTGGTGCAGCGCCCAGGGGTCGGCGAGTCCGACATCCTCGCTGGCGAAGCGGATCAGGCGGCGCACCACGTACTTGGGGTCCTCGCCGCCCTCCAGCATCCGCGCCAGCCAGTAGAGCGCCGCGTCGGGGTCGGAGCCGCGCAGGCTCTTGTGCAGCGCGCTGATGGCGTTGAAGTGCTCGTCGCCGGTCTTGTCGTAGAGCAGCGAGCGCCCGGCCAGCGCGCGCTTGAGGAGTGCCGTGGTGATCAATGGTGGTAGGGGCGAAGCCGTGCTTCGCCCATCTTCCTTGCCGGATTCATCAGGGCGAAGCGTGGCTTCGCCCCTACTGCTCTCACCCACGAGCCCCGCGCAGACCTCCAGTGTGTTGAGGCCGAAGCGCGCATCGCCCGCCGCCAGCTGCGCGATCTTGGAGAGCACGCCGTCCTCGACCTGCTCCAGATCGATCCCCAGGCCGCGCTCGGTGTCCGTCAGCGCGCGCTGAAGCACCGTCTCGATGTCATCTTCGCTCAGCGCGGTGAGCGTCAGCACCCGGCAGCGGCTGAGCAGGGGGCCGATTACCTCGAAGCTGGGGTTCTCGGTGGTGGCGCCGACCAGCACGATGGTGCCGGCCTCGACGTGGGGCAGCAGCACGTCCTGCTGGGCCTTGTTGAAGCGGTGGATCTCGTCGAGGAACAGCAGCGTGCCGCGGTTGTCGTGCTGGCGCCTGCGTTTCGCTCCCTCGACCGCCTCGCGCACGTCCTTCACCCCCGCCAGCACGGCGCTCATCTGGACGAACTCGTAGCGCTCCCCTGCCAGCAGCCGCGCGATGGTGGTCTTGCCGCAGCCGGGCGGGCCCCAGAGGATCAGGCTCGGCAGCGCCGTCCGCTGCATCAGCTCTCTGAGCACGTCCACCACCGCCGCCTGGCCGGCGACTTCGGTGAGCGTGCGCGGGCGCATCCGCTCGGCCAGCGGCGTCAGCCTGCGCTGGCTTGCCGGATCGGTGAACAGCGAGCCCACAGGCCGATTATACGCGCCGGGTCGGCAGCCGGATCGCTAGCCATCGTCACCCTTCATGGTGCGGAACAGGTCCAGCACCGGCTCGATGCGGTCCATCGCTTCGGGGACGCTGAGGCCCTCGGACATCGGAATCAGCTGCTCGACCATCGCGGCGCCCTCCGGGTCGGCCAGGTTGCCCTGTTGCCAACCCTCGCGGAAGCCCGCGTCGAATTGCTCTGGGTCCAGCTCGCGCACGGCGCGCATCTGGTCCATGAAGCCGGGCTCAAGCATGTCGAACTGGCCGAGGCCGGGCACCTCGAACTGGAACGGGCTC
>CAZSSB010000091.1:4039-5113 GCA_964609245.1 uncultured Planctomycetales bacterium
CGGCCGCGCTTCATCCTGGCCTCGACCAGCAGCGTCTACGGCAACTCGCCCCATACTCCGTACCGCGAAGACGCGTCGCTCTGGCACTGCATCTCGCCGTACGGCGCCTCCAAGATCGCCTGCGAGCGCTACGGCTACATCTATCACGCCGTCCACGGCATGGAAGTTGTGGCGCTGAGGTTCTTCACCGCCTATGGCGAGCGCCAGCGCCCCGATATGGCGATCCATCGCTTCGCCCGCGCGATCCTGGATGAGAAGCCGGTGACCATCTACGGCGACGGCCGTACTAGCCGCGACTACACCTACATCGGCGACATCGTGCGCGGCGTGCTGGCGGCGCTGGACCTGGCGGAGCCCGGCTTCGACGTGATCAACCTGGGCAACAGCGAGGCCGCCGAGCTTGCCGAGCTGGTGCGGCTGATCGAACGCGCCCTGGGCCGCAGCGCGCGGATCGAGTATCTGCCGGAGCAGCCCGGCGATCCGCCCCACACCTGCGCGGACATCGGCCATGCCCGGGATGTGCTGGGCTTCGCGCCGCGGACAGCCCTGAGTGAGGGCATCGGGCGGTTCATCGCGTGGCTCAAGGCGGAGGACGCGGCGCGGGCCGGCTAGAGCCGGGCGCGGCCCAGCGGGTTGTAGCCCCTGAGCACGTACTCGCCGGTCTCTGCGTCCCGCTCGTAGGTATAGCTGCAGACGTAGCCGTCGACGTAGACCCTGGCGGTGACGCGCGTGGCATCGTCGCTGACCCAGTAGCCGCCGAGGTCGTCCGGGTCGAAAAGCTCACCCAGCAGGCGGGCCACGGGCTCGGGCATGCTTTTCGGCCAGTCGGTCATGGGCTCTTCCTGCATTATGAGCCATACCGTCGCAGCGCGCCAGTTCATCTGGCGGCCCACGCCCGCCGATATAGATGCTGATGGACCTGGCGGGGCCGCTCACTGCGGCCGGACAGCTGCAGGTGGACGCCGCCCGCGTGCGGCTGGCGGAGCTCAGCGTCGGCCGGCTGTATCGCGTCACCGTCACCAACGTGCTGCCCGGCAAGGCGGAGCTGCTGATCGGCAACCAGTACCTGCTGGC
>CAZSSB010000092.1:0-4448 GCA_964609245.1 uncultured Planctomycetales bacterium
CCGGCGGCTAGATTACCCGTTAACCCAAGGGATGATTCCCCGCTCCAGGATTGCTCCCGAAACGCCTTCCTCCTCCCCCGGGTTGAAACCGAAGTTCCAACCGGGTCATCGTGGCTAAATCATAGCATGGCAAGCGGCCCTTGTCAATACCTTTGGAGAGGTTTCTTTTCAGAAACCTCATGATGCATGTTCATTACATGTTGATTGACTACTCATAGTGTGAGGATAAACCTGGATGACACGCCTGGATAGGCCTCGGAGGCGGCCATTCGGTGGGGGACAGATTATCCACAGCCGGGGGGCTTGTATCAGTTGGCGCCGCAAAATGAGAGGAGAAGATCTCTGCACACGGGGCACCTGGCGGGCCGGTGCGGCTGCTGCCAGTGGGGGCGCGCGGCTGGGGCTAGTCCTGACGCTTCTGGCCGGCCCTGGCTGCCGTCTCGCGCTCGGCATCCTCGAAGGTGGGGCGGCCCTGCTGCTCATAGAGCACGCCGTGGTAGTTGTTTTCGTCCAGCGCCAGCCGCAGCGCCGCCTGGCGGTCCCCTACGTCGTGGTCCGCGGGCACGCTCTGCCACTTGCCGCGCAGGTTGTCGTAGGTGATGTTGACGGCGTCGAAGGTGATGCAGGGCGTGATGATCGGCACGAAGCTGAAGCCGCGGTGCCTCAGCGCCCGCTTGAGCACGTCCTTCAGATGCGCGGGCTCGCCGGCGTAGCCCGTGCCCAGGAACGAGGCGCCGTAGCTGAGGCCCAGCACCACGGAGCTGAGCGGCTCGTCGGGGTTGCCGTAGGGGTGGGTGCCGGTCACCTGGCCGCGCGGGGTGGTCGGCGAGCTCTGGCCCTTGGTCAGGCCGTAGATGCCGTTGTCGAACATCACGTAAGTCAGGTCCACGTTGCGGCGGATGACGTGCGGCAGGTGGCCGCCGCCGATCCCCAGCCCGTCGCCGTCGCCGCCGACCACGATCACCGTCAGCTCCGGGCGGGCGATCTTGACCCCGCTGGCCAGCGGCAGCGCGCGGCCGTGCACGCTGTGGAAGCCATAGCCGCGCACGAAGAACGGGTAGCGCCCGGCGCAGCCGATCCCGCTGATCAGCACCAGGTTGCGGTTATCGATCCTGAGCTCCGTCAGCGCCTGGGTCAGGGCGTGGGTGATGCCGTAGTAGCCGCAGCCCGGACACCAGGTCGGCAGCGCCTCGCTGCGGTAATCGAGCAGGCCGGAATCCACCACCTGCTCCAGCGCGCCCGCCACCTCGCTGTCGAGCAGCGGCCCCGGCCCGCCGTTTGGATCCTTCCTGCTCACTCAAGTGCCTCCCGGGCGGCCTGGACGATCAGCGAACTGGCCAGCGGCTCGGCGGGCACCCGCCCGACGCCAATCACCTCGCGGGCCAGCGCCTGCCGCACCAGCGCCGCGAACTGGCCGGTGTAGTTGGCCTCGGCCACCAGCAGGCACCGGGCGCGGGCGGAAAGCTCGCGGAGCGGCTCGGCGTGAAGCGGCCACAGCAGGCGCGGGAACAGCCCGGCCGCCTTCAGGCCCGCGGCGCGCAGCTGCCCGATGGCCTCCTGGGCCGCGCCGACGCTGGAGCCCCAGGAGACGATGCCGATGTCCAGTTCGCCGCTATCACCCTCGGGCGTGGGCGCCGGCCACCGCTCAAGCAGCGTCTCCAGCTTGCGGTGACGCTTGGCCGTCATCTGGGCATGCACCTTCGGGCTGTAGTTGGGCAGCCCGCGCTCGTCATGCTCCAGGCCCGTGACGGCGTGATAGAGCCCCGGCGTGCCGGGAATCGCCCGCGGTGATACGCCCGTCTCCGTCAAGGCGAACCGCCGGTACTCGCCGCCGTCCGCCGGCGCATCCGCCCGCACCTCGGCGTACTTGCCGAACGTCGTCAGCTCCCCTGCGGGCCAGGTGATGTCCTCCATCCGGTTACTGAGAAACAGGTCGAGCAGCAGGATCACCGGCGTCTGGAACGCCTCGGCGACCTCGAAGGCCTTGATGGTCAGCTCGTAGCACTCCGAGACGCTCGTGGCGGCGATCACCGGCCGCGGCGAGTCGCCGGAGCCGCCGTGGATCGCCAGGTTGAGGTCGCTCTGCTCCGTTTTGGTCGGCAGGCCGGTCGACGGGCCGCCGCGCTGGCTGTTGATCAGCACCACCGGCACCTCGGCCATTACGGCCAGCCCCAGGAACTCCGTCATCAGAGCCAGCCCCGGCCCGCTGGTGGCGGTCAGCGAGCGCTTGCCGGAAAAACCGCCGCCGATCGCGTGGCCGATCGCGCTCAGCTCATCCTCGGTCTGGACCACCACCCCGCCGTGCCTGGGCAGCTCGCGGGCCAGGATCTCCATGATCCTGGTGGCGGGCGTGATCGGGTAGCCGGCGAACAGCCGCACGCCCGCGTCGAGACAGCCCCGCGCCGCCGCCTCGTTGCCCGCCACGATCGCCACGTCCGCCGGCGCCGTGAGTACGCGCCCCTCGAAGTCGATGGCGTCGGCCTTGACCAGTTCGCGGGCGGCGTAGTCGTGGCCGAGGTCAAAGGCGCGGGCGTTCATCTCGTACAGCGCCCGTGACTTGCGCTCGAAGCGCCGGCGGATCGCCTGCTTGAAGTAGCCGCCGTCGAGGTTGAAGATCGCGCTCAGCGCGCCCAGTGCCACGATGTTGCGCGAGCGCGTGCTCTTGGTGGCCATCGAGCTGAGGTGGCCGAGCGGTACTCCATAGCCGATCATGCCCGGCTCGATGAAGCCTGCGATCGCCTGGTCCTCCTCGACGTAATCGGGCGGCTTGCTGTCGTAGACAATCACGGCGCCCTCGGCCAGCGTGCCCAGCTCCGTGATGGCGTGCGGATCGTTGAGCGAGACCAGGCAGTCGGCCTGCTCGCCCGGCGTCAGCACACGCTCGTCGCTGATGCGCGTGTGGGCGACGCTCTTGCCGAAGCCACGGATCTCGGCGGGATAGAGGTCGAAGTTCATGATGTGATAGCCCATCGCCGCCGCAGCGCGGTTGACGAAGGCGCCGGCCGCCAGGGCGCCGTCGCCGGCGCTGCCGCAGATCCTGATGGTCACGTCGATCCTGCTCACCTCACGCTCCGCTAGCCTAGTCGAACAGCCTCCACCATGACGTATTGACGGTAATACCCTCGAAACTCAGCGCGCTCTCCGGCGGCGTGGTGGCCTCCTCGCTGCCGCCCAGCACGTTGCGCGCCGCCACCTCGCCCAGCTTGCGGGCGTTTTCCCAGCCGATGCTGACCCAGTAGTTGTTGATCGCCGGGTTGTAGACCTGGGCGCAGTCGCCGGCGGCGTAGACGTCCGGCGCGCTGGCCCGCAGATGCTCGTCGACCAGCACCCCGCGGTCGATGTCCAGCCCGCTGGAGTAGAGCCACTCCACGTCCGGCACCAGCCCGAAGAACGCGCCGATCAGATCGCACTCAACCTCGGCGCCACCCTTGGTTGAGACCCGGTAGCCCTCGCCGGCCTGCTCGGCGCCGCAGATTTGGTCGTCGGCAATGACCTCGGCGCCCAGCTGCCTCAGGTTGTCGGCCACCTCGCCGCGCATCTCGTCGGTCAGCCTCAGCGGCCAGAAGGAGTCCTGATCGATCACGAAGACCACCTGCTTGCCCTGCTCCAGCAACGTCTCCGTGATGCGCACGCTGACCAGATCGCCGCCGACGATCAGCAGACGCTCGATCCGCGGCAGCCGCTCGCGCAGCTTGCGGGCCTCGCTGAGGCTGTGCATCACGGTGAAGTGCTGCTGGTAGGCGTAGTGCACCTCGGGCAGCCGCGGCCGGCCGCCGCTGCACAGCAGCAGCCTGGTGTAGCGCACCTTCTCCATGTGTTTGAAGTACAGCGTGCGGCTCTCGACGTCGACGCGCGTGACGCGCTGACCCAGGCGCAGGCGGATGCCCCGCTCCTGGTAGTAGCTCGGCGGCCGCACGACCAGCTGGTCCTCCTCCAGCTCGCCGGCCATGAAGAAGCGCAGCTTGTGGCGGTAGTAGAAGGGGAAGAACTCGCCGCTGACCAGCGTGATCCGGCCGGCGGGGTCGCCCTCGCGCAGCACGTCGGCGGCGCGATTTCCCGCCGCGCCGTTGCCGATGATCACGTAGTGGTCATGCTCCATGCGGCGCCTCCCCGTCCACGCTCAGCTGCTCCGTCAGGTTGACCAGCCGCACGTGGATGCACTTCGTCGGGCAGATCCGCAGGCAGATGCCGCAGCGAATGCAGCGGTCGTTGTCGATCACCACACCCGCCACCTGGTCCCAGCGGTCGGTCCAGGTAATCGACTCGCCCAGGTGCCCGCCGCCGCGTGTGATCTCGCTGGCCAGCCCGATGCAGTCGCGGGGACAGAGGTCGATGCACCAGCGGCAGTAGATGCAGCCCGGCACGTCGATCTCGTACTTCAGATTGCAGAGATAGCAGCGCTGAGCTTCCTGGCGCCCCTGCTCGGCGCTGTAGCCCGTTTCGACCTC
>CAZSSB010000093.1:0-4308 GCA_964609245.1 uncultured Planctomycetales bacterium
GGCCAGGCCGGCATCGACTATGAATACGCCACCAGCCTTGGCGTCACGAGTTCTTAACGGCCATGTGGGCATACGAGGAGAAGCAAATGTCTGAAGCAACAAGAAAACTGATGCTGATTGTGCTGATCCTGGCCTTCGCGGCCGGGAGCCATGGCTGCGCGGGCGGATCGGCCGCGCCGGGCGCTGTGGCCCTTGGGGATGGCGGCGCCGCTCCGGCAGATGATTCGCTCGCCACTCCCGCGGGGGGCGAG
Organism: uncultured Planctomycetales bacterium; assembly: GCA_964609245.1. Taxonomy (GTDB): domain Bacteria; phylum 4484-113; class 4484-113; order 4484-113; family JAFGCY01; genus JAFGCY01. The sequence continues at coordinate 252 of CAZSSB010000093.1, forward strand.
TACCAGGTGATCCGCCACACGGCCGACGGCGTCGAAACGCCGGTCGCGTACCTGCCGGAGGATCCCGGCTGGACCCAGCCCTGGATCGAGCCGCGGCGGGAGACCCCGCTACCGCCTCCGACCAGCGAGATGCTTGAGGAGTATCTCAGGGCCGAGCGCGAGCGGGGCCTCACCATCCGGCCGCGGCTGGAGATTGCCAAAGACGCCAGCTGGTTGGACCAGGGCGGCTTCGACGGGTTCACCGCCGTCCTGAAGGGCGAGTACAACCTGTCCCCGCGCAATGTCGATCCGCCCTATGGCTGTAACAGTGACGGATCGAACGGCGTCGACGACCACGCCTTCGAGGACGTGATCCGTCTTGGCTCGACCACGCTGACGCAGCGGATCAGCTACGTGCTGGAGGGGCGCAGCATGTGCAACTGGTTCAACGCCACCGGCGGAACGGGCAACGACGCGCAGTCGGCCGTCTATCAGCTGTTCAGCACCGCGCGCAGCGCCGTGGCGGAGGACTGGGAGACGAGCGCGGCCCACTTCGAGGAGCTGACCTACCGCTCGGATCTGGCGCCGGGTGTCGCGCCGGGTGGCGACTGCAGCGCGGCGACGGCTTACCTGGTCAGCAACATCTTCTGGAAACGGTTCAACTCGATGACGAACTGCCAGCCGAACATGTATCAGACGGCGCTGTACGACATCCTGATCGCGCCGTCGAGCGACGTCTCGGCCCAGTTCACCTCGAGCGGCAACACCGACGGCCGCTTCCAGCAGTTCTACTTCGGCGACGTCAGCGGCTGCTTCGGCGGGGCCTGGATCACCGGTCTCGAGCATGCTGACACGGGCTGCCAGCTGTTCAACGACAGCGTCAATGACGCCTATGCCGGCGCCAGCCCGTTCCACTTCCGTCCGGTCTACGGCGTGCTGCTCAAGCGCTGGCAGGAGACCCAGACGAGCTCGGGCATGGCCGGGCCGTGGGAAGGGGGCCTGGGCTGGCCCGTGGCCGGGCCCGCGCCCTATCTAAGCGGCACGCAGCACCTCGGCGGCCACGGCGCGTTCTACGCCTGGGGCATGTGGTACGAGCGGGGCTTCATCTGGTGGGTCGACTACGACCAGGCCTGCTATCCGCTGGCGCTCGACGAGGCCCACCTCTATGGCTACACCGCCTGCAACGTCTATGACGACACGGGCGAGTATTTCCGCTGGACACCGGCGGTGTACTACGGCGCTGAGGGCGAGCTGGGCGCCACCGTCTCGATCGATTACTACCGCTTCAACATGGGTGATCCCTGGATACCGGCCCGACTCAACGAGGACGGCACGGCCTACGAGCTGCGGATACCGAGCGGCTATACCACGGTCAGTGTGGCGCTGCACTGCACGGGCTACGGTGGCAGGCCCAACGCGGACTGGACCTACGACTACTACGACTTCGACTTCGGCGACAGCACCAGCTACGAGGGCAGCACTCCGGCGGTGACGCACACCTACTCCGTCAGCGAACCGGACCCGTTCGTCCGCGTGGAGATTACCGACGATGACAGCGACACCGCCTTTGCGGACTCGCTGCCGCTGCACTTCGCCGCCGATGCGGAGCGCAAGGCGGTGCTGCTGGTCAGCCAGAGCCACGGCTTCGACGCGGACTTCAGCGGCACCAGCGCCTGGGACGCCTTCTGGGGCTTCACCGTCGAGAGCGGCTCCGTGATGTCCGGTGGTCGGGACATGATCTGGGCGGCCGGGCTGGCCACCGATGCGGGCATCGGCCCGGGCGGGGAGGACGGCGTGTTCCCCACCGCGCCGCAGAACGTCAGCGGCACGCTCAGCGGCATCTTCTGCGGCGACAGCGCGGGCTGCGCCGAGCGCTACAGCGGCATCGGCTCCAGCGGCGTGATCCCGCTGGCGCTGAGCTTCGGCTCCTCCTCGCAGTTCTGCGGCGTGGGCTACTACGGCTCGCTGATGGCCGGCCAGGAGGCCTCGCCGGGCTTTCGCGCCGGGGTGGCGGCTCAGGCGGCCGTAGCCTGCCCGCCGGTGGCCTTCCTCAGCTGGGGCAACGCCAGCGCGCCCGATGGCGACATCGGTTTCTCGCCGGACTACAGCCACAGCCTCGGCGAGCGCCGGTTGTGGGTGGTCGGCTACCCCTGGGCACTGGCGGCCCCGGAGGATGCCAGCCGCGCGCAGATGCTGCAGAACATCCTCGGCTGGCTGGACTCAACGATCTATGAAGACGGCCTGATCTTGCTGATTCGCGACGACGGCGATGTCTACGATGCCAACTACGACGCGTTGTTCGACGACCTGGATGAGCTCGGCATGTTCTTCTCCACGACTGACTACTCGACGACGGTGGCGGAGGACTTCCACAGCGGCGCGTACACGATCGCGATCTGGTACCGCGGCGGGCCCGGCGACGCCCTGGAGCCCCAGACCTACACGACGGCCTGGACTGCCGCGGAACTCGACGAGTTCCTGGAGCTGCTGGAGTAGGGGCGCACGGCTGTGCGCCCGTCCGTCCGGTGTGCGGTAGGGGCGCCATTCATGGCGCCCACCCTGAAATGTGGGTGAGGCAAGCCTCGCCCCTACGAATCCGCGTCCGATGGCCGGCCCGCAGGGCACGCCGGTCTTCCTGCGGCGAAAAAAAGACGGGGGCCCATGGCCCCCGCCGCTTCTAGTTGGCTAAACTGAAGGAGTGTCCGCGGCAAGACCCCTCGCATTTGGTGATGGGGACTGGCCGTGGTGAAATGTGCAAAGGGATCCGGTCCGCCGGTCAGCATCACCTGTGTCCCTTCACTCGTCTTCGAAGCCTGATGTCCGTAGGTCCGGACGGCTGGCCGGTGCTGATGAAGTAATACCACATTCGGGCCTCAAATGCGCTGTGCTGGGGGAAGATTCGGGCCTGTTCTCCGGGGCGGTCTGAGCTGTCTCAGAGCGGCCCCGGACGCCCCGCAACGGCCGCCAGCAAAAAAAGACGGGGGCACCAGGCCCCCGCCGCTTCTAGTTGGCTAAACTGAAGGAGTATCCAGGGCTTAGCCGATGTGGCCCTCATGGCCCGCATCGGCGGTCGCCGTGGCGGAGTGTTCGAAAGGCAGGTAGATCTCGGTCAGCCACTCCTCGACGGGCGTGCTGGCCGGATCGCTGACGTGATGGACGAAGGACGGCTGATCGCTGAACTCGATGCCGCTCTCCGTCGCCCAGTTGACGGCGCTGATGTAGGTTTCGCCGATCTGGTCGTAGCTGCCCCAGTGCTCGATCACCATATAGGTGCCGCCCGGGATGGTCTGGCTCTTGATCGGCGCGCTGATCTGGCCGCCGTTCAGGTTCCAGATCGCGATGTTGATCACGGTGTCGTCGGTCGGCTCGCTGTGCTGCACGCCCGGCATGAAGGCGCCGACGTGGGTGGCGTCGCTGAGCAGGTTCTGCTCACCGGCGGCCGCGATCAGCTGGCCGTAGCGGCTGTCCATGTCCTCGGCGAAGGTGCCGGGGAGGTAGGCGACCTCGAAGGCCGGCAGCTGCTGCATGCTGACGCTGAGATGCGCGGGCGACTTGGCGTGCCAGTCGGGCAGGGCCTCATTGCCGTGGCTCGCGCCGTGGGCGACCGGGCAGGCGGCCGGGCCGCAGGCGCACTGGCCGTCCGGGCAGCCGCAGGCCATGGTGGCCGGCTCAGCGCCGCAGGCGCTGCAGTCCGCGGGATCGATGCCGCAGGCGCAGGTCTCGGCCGTGGCGTCCTGGCAGCCGCAGGTATCGCACGCCAGCGCGCCGCCCGCCCACAGCGAGCCCGCCACCAGCGTGATCGCGAACAGGGAACTAATGGCTTTCATCATTTCCAGTCCTCATCCAGTAGATTGAGTATCGGCTCCCCAGTACTACCCTGGCAGCTGGGCGAACCTTCTATCTGAGACTCGTTCTCAGTACCAGATGTTCAATGCCCTGCTGGGGCAGGCTGCCAGCCTGCCATCCCCGGTAGGCGCGAAGCCTCTTCGCGCACTTTGCCGGCCGCGAATAGGATTCGCGGCTACCACTCCACCTTGAACCTTCACCCTTGAACCTGCCACCATCCCCTGTCCCCTGT
>CAZSSB010000094.1:0-4142 GCA_964609245.1 uncultured Planctomycetales bacterium
CCGCCGGGCACGTCGTCGCGCGCCAGCTTCTCCACCGGCAGCCGCGCCACCTCCAGCGTGATGTCGATGCGGTCCAGGAGCGGGCCGCTGAGCCGCTGACGGTAGCTGAGGATTTGCCCCATCGAGCAGCTGCACTTGTGGCGCGGGTCGCCGTAGTAGCCGCAGGGGCAGGGGTTCATCGAGCCGATCAGCATGAAGCGGCTGGGAAACGTCAGCGTCAGGTTGGCGCGGCTGATGGTCACCTCGCCGTCCTCCAGCGGCTGCCGGAGCGTCTCCAGCAGGGTGCGCGGCATCTCGGGCATCTCGTCGAGGAACAGCACCCCGCAGTGGGCGAGGCTGATCTCGCCGGGGCGCGGGATGGTGCCGCCGCCGATCACGCCCGGCACGCTGGCGGTGTGGTGCGGGGCGCGGAAGGGGCGCGTGGTGACCAGGCCCACCTCGCTGTCCAGCTGGCCCGCCACGGAGTAGACGCGCGTCACCGCCAGCGCCTCCTCCTCGGTAAGGTCCGGCAGGATGCCCGGTACGCGCTTGGCCAGCATCGTCTTGCCTGACCCGGGCGGGCCGACCATCAGCACGTTGTGCCCGCCCGCCGCCGCCACCTCCAGCGCGCGCTTGGCGTGCTCCTGACCGCGCACGTCTGAAAAATCCGCCTCCTGGGGCGCGTTGCGCAAAAGCTCGCCGATCCCGCGGTGCGGCTGGGGCTCAAGCTCCGTGAAGCCGCGCGCCCAGCTGACCAGTTCGCCGAGGTGGCGCGCGGGGATCACCTCCACCGCGCTGACCACGGCGGCCTCGGCGGCGTTGCCCTGCGGCACGATCACCCCGAGGCCCAGCTGGCGCGCCTTGAGCGCCATCGGCAGCACGCCATGGACCGGGCGCAGGCTGCCGTCGAGGGACAGCTCGCCGGCGATGAGATACCTGCTCAGCGGCTGCGGGTCGCACTGGCCGTTGGCGCACAGGATCGCCAGCGCGATCGGCAGGTCGAAGGCCGTACCCTCCTTTCTAAGGTCGGCGGGGGCAAGGTTGACCACGATCTTGGCCTGGGGCCATTCAAGGTCACTGTTCTTGATCGCGCTCTCGACGCGCTCCTGGGACTCCTTGAGCGAGGCGTCGGGCAGGCCGACGATCACGAAGCGCGGGATGGCCGGCCGCAGATCCGTCTCCACTTCGACCTCGAAGGCGTCCAGCCCGACGATCGACACCGCACGTACGCGCGCGAGCATAACCCAAGTCTAACACATACGCTTAGCGGATGTATAGGTTTAGCGCTCCGCCGCGCCGGTGTAGCCGCGAGGTGGCCTTGCCACGGCGAACCCCAGCCAGACGATGCCCACTACTTCCAGCAAGAGCAGTATTCCACTGGGCCAGAGGTAGGCGTCGTAGCGTCCGACCAGGGCACTCAGCGGCCAGAAGAGCCCGCCTGACAGATACCAGTTGTTGGTTTGTATGTCAGCCACGACCGGCAGGAGCGCCACCACCGCCACGACACCCGCAGGCAGGCGCGGGAAGCGCGTCAACAGGAAGATAAGCAGCAGCGCGGTCAGCGCGGGCTGCACATGCAGCAAGGCCGGGTCCAGCGGGATTGCGGACCCCGAACGGTAGGTCTCGACCGATGTCAGCAGCAAGTAGCCCAGATAGCCCAGACCGACGCTGGAGTAGACCAGACCAGCCATCCAGCCCCAGGCCATACCGCGAACCTGTCTGAGCAGCCCGTTGTAGATAGCTCCAGGCGAAAGGGCCAGGGCCAGCTCCTGCGGCACCGCCAGTGCCCGGGCCTGGGCCGCAGTCACGAATACCGCGCCGGCCGTCAGCAGCCAGGCCGAGTACATCTGAGCGGGGCAGAGGCTCAGCATGGTCCAGACCCAGGAGTACTGCCAGTCCGACGGGGAGACCACGAGAGCCTGGCGGTCCCAGACATACGCCAGCACCCCCCAGACACCGACATACAGCGTTCGCAGTGCAGCCAGCGCGATCAGTGGTACAACCACCCACCGCCACCGCTTCCACCACGCCTTGCGCTGGCGCCTGAACCACAGGTCGAGCGCGTCCGGCTCGCGCCTGCGCTCTGCGCGGCCGACTTGCTCTGGGCCGCTGTCCATAGGGCGATTGTAGCGTGGGTGCATGTCAGCCTGCAGCCACGGCCAGAGCGCGGTACACTATGGCCGTGGCCAGAACATACACGGCGGTGATCCAGTTCGACGCGGAGAGCGGGCAGTACGTCGGGTTCATCCCGGCGCTGCCCGGCACCCACAGCTGCGCGGAAACGCTCGATCAGCTGCGCGACAGCCTGCGCGAGGCCATCGAGCTGATGCTTCAGTCACTGGCCGAGGACGGACAGCCGCCGGCCGGCGACATCGAGGTGCTGGTCGAGCCGATCGAACTGCCGGCATGACGCGCCTGCCCCTCACCAATGCCCGACGCCTCGGCAAGCTGCTGACCGAGCTCGGGTTCGAGCACCAGCGCACCCGGGGCAGTCACGCGATCTACAAGCACCCCGACGGCCGGCGCACCATCGTCCCTCGACACGGCGGCAAGGACCTGCCCCGCCCGCTGATCGCGGAGATCCTGCGCCAGATCGGCCTCAGCCACGAGGAGTATGCGCGACGCCTGGGCAAGTGACCTTGCTCACAGACGCCGCGCTGCTCACTTGTTTCCGCTGGGGTAAGCTCGGGCTAGGCGGCCTGGGCCGTCGCCTGGCGCACGTGGGCACAGACCTGGTCGATCTCAGCCTTGAACTGCTCGAAATCCGCCTGCATGCCGTTGATGTAGGCGCTCCAGCCCGCCGTCGCCTTGGCGTAGTGCACCGCGTCCTCAATCTCGGCGTCGGTCGCGCCGTGCAGCCTGGCGAACTCGGCGTGGTAGTAGGCGCAGTACTTGCACTTGGTAACCGCAGAGATCGCGAGCCCGATCAGCTCCTTCTCCCTGCCGGTCAGGGAATTCTCCTGGATCTGCACCGCCTTGAACAGCTCCCACTCGATCCCGATCGTTTCGTCGGGAATCGACTTGAAGAAACCCGGCACCACGCCGATCATCTGGTTCATCTCCGCATAGACCTGGTCACGAGTCATTTGCTTTACTCCTTTGGTAAAGAGGAACAGTATCGATAGTAGTGGTCTCTTGTTGAGACCTATTCTCAGTACGTATTGTACCATACCTCGCCGTCACGATGCCGGCGAGTCGGCGCCCGCGTAGCGGCGCTGCGGCGGCCCGCCACGACCGCTGCTGCTATTATGCCTTGGGCGCAGCTGCGCCGGGGGAGCATCATGGGTGACAGGCTCTGCGACATCTGCCAGCGGCCGCTGGACCCGCTCAGCGCGCGTCAGTACTCCGCCGCGGAGTGGACGGCGATCGTCGAGGCCGGCTTCAGCGTGATCGCCTGCGACATGTCCTTCTTCAAGGACGGCGAGGAGAAGAGCTACCGCGAGCTGTGCGAGGCCTTCGGCGTGGCCCCCGAGGAGATCGACCGGCGCATCCGCGAGCGCCGGCGGGCGCGGGATGACCTGGGCGGCATGACCATCTGCGCCGACTGCGACCGCACCGTCAGCAAGTACGCGCCGGAGCGCGAGGAGCCGGCGGACAGCTGAGCCGGGCCGCCAGCGCTACGCGCCGCCCGTCCACTCCAGCATCAGGTACATCAAGCTGCCGATCACGCGCGCGCCTTTTAGCCCGGCCCGCTCCGCCAGTCCGATCAGTTCCTGGGCGCTGTATCCCGTGCGGAAGATCGGATCGAGCAGCCCCAGCCAGCTGCGGCGCACGCTGCGCAGCACCAGCGCGCCGTCGGGCGCAAGCACGCGCCAGCACTCCGTGAGCATCGGCAGCGGATCGTCGAGCAGATGCAGCGTGTCCTGGCTGACGACGGTATCGAAGGCGCCGTCCTCGAAGGGCAGCCGTGCCGCGTCGCCCTGGGTGAAGCTGACCCGCTCGCTCAGCCCGGCTGCCGCCACGCGCTCGCGGGCGATCGCCACCATGTGCTCCGAGAGGTCGAGCCCCGTGATCCGCGCGTCCGGAAACTCCGTCGCCAGCACCACTGCCATGTCGCCGCTGCCAGAGCCGACGTCCAGCATCCGCCGCGGGCTGCGCTCCAGTTCCCTCAGCCGCCAGGCGAACACCGCGCCGGCCTTCCGCGCCCAGGCGGCGTGCTGCTC
>CAZSSB010000095.1:0-4079 GCA_964609245.1 uncultured Planctomycetales bacterium
TGCAGGAGTAGTTCAGCGGTAGAACACCACCTTGCCAAGGTGGGGGTCGCGGGTTCGAACCCCGTCTCCTGCTTTCCTCGCTGCTGGGTCGAGAACACGCCGCCACCAGGATCCCGACGGGACGCCTTTCGATCCCACGACTGCATGGCCTCCGGGGTCTGTGTCAGCGGGCAGTCACCCCTGCTGCCGGAGGATACCGCCGATCCCGCCCAGGCCGGCCACCGCTCCAGGGCGCACCGCACCGCCGTCTTCGGACCCCGGGCTTCGGACCCCCCCTGTCCCCTGCAACCTCATCCCGCCACCAAGCAGCGAAAACCGCTTTGCGGTCCACGCTCATGTATGGTACTATACAGGTGTATAGTCCTGTGTCAGACAGGCGGCGGTGTGTGTGCCCGGTGGCTGGTCAGAGACCGCGGCCGGGGGGCAGCGCGCGTGCACCTTGAAAACCGAGCGTCAGCTCCGCTCCGGCGAAGCCTGCAACTTAAACCTGCCACTTGAACTGCTAGCAGTTTCTAGCGGTACTTAACATCTGAGCTTCGCCACTAAGATTGCGGCGGACCCGGTGCGCTGAGACCCGTCCGGGCGGGGCTGGGAGCTGGGAGTTGGCAGCTGGCGGTTGACGCCGGACTGCGCCGGTTTTTGGCGGCGCCTGGCATTTCTTAACATCCGGGCGCGTATCGCTGCCGCTTGCGCTGGCTGCTCACTCTGATCACTGGCCGCGGCTGGCGGCCGGACCGCGACCGTCAGGTGTGATACTGGGGGGCGATGGGCTACCTGTTCCTGGCGGCGCGCGTGATCGGCATGGGGCTGGAGCGCCCGCTGGTCAAGCGGCTCAGCCTGGGCCGGGACGCGACGGCCGCGACGGTGCTCTACGTCGGCCTCGGCGAACTGCTGTTCCTGCTGGTGCTGGCCGTGCAGGCCCTCGGCCGGCCGGATCTTTGCGCCGGGGCGCTCGGCTGGCTGCCGCTGGCGCTGATCCCCTCGCTGCTCAACGCGGCCTGCTTCTTCAGCTTCATCCGCGCTATGCGGATCGGCGAGGTCAGCCTGCTGACGCCCTTGTTCGCCGTCAGCTTCATCGTGATCTACGCCCTGGACGTCGCCGCCGGCTATGCCCCGCTCAGTGCCCTGCCCCTCAGCGGCGTGCTGCTGGTCACGCTGGGCGTAGTGCTGCTCACTCCTGGATCCGAGCGGACCGCGGGCACCGAAGCGCTCTGGGTGCGGCTCGATCCGCGCTGGCTGCTCAGTCAGCCCGGCGCGGTTCTGATGCTGATCAACGCGCTGGCCTTCGCCGGCGCACGCTACTTCGACAAGACGCTGGCGCCCCAGGCCGAGCCGGTGCTCTACGCGCTGATTGTCAACGCCCCGACGGTGCTGATCGGCCTGGCGGTGCTGGCCTGGGGCGGCCGCCGCGGCGGGGCGGGTCCGGGCGCTCTGGCGGCGCTGCTGCGCGAGCGCTGGCCGGTTGCGCTGACGCTGACGCTGTTCGGCCAGGGGGCCTTCCTGATGCTGCTCTACGCCCTGGACTACTTCCCGCCCAGCGTCGTGGAGCCCGTGACCCAGCTGGGGGTCTTCATCGCGATCGCGCTCGGCGGCCTGTGGTTCGGCGAGCGGGTGCGGGCCCGCTGGCTGCCCGCGGCGCTGGTGGTCGGCGGCGCGGCGCTGCTGCTGATCTGAGCCGCCGCGCCCGTTGCCCATCGCCGGTGCTAGAATCAGCGTTCGCCCCGATCCCAGGTGGCGCGGGGCCCAATCACGACAGGAAGAATACTGATGGCAACAGCCGAGCTGATTTCCCGCGAGGACAACATCGCCCGCCTGAGGGTCACCTTCGGCCCCGCTGAGGTCGACCGGCGTTTCAAGGCGGTCTACCGCGAGCTGGCGAAGAGCATCAAGATCGACGGCTTCCGCAAGGGCAAGATTCCGCCGCAGGTCATCAAGCAGCGCGTCGGCGCGGCGGCGATCGCCGAGGCGGCCGGCGACGAGCTGCAGCGCGAGGCGGTGGGCCTGGCGCTGGAGGAGCTGAAGCTGTCGGCCCGCGGCGAGCCGCGCTGGACCAGCGAGCCGGATCCCGCCGAGGGCCAGACCAGCGTCTACGAGTTCAGCCTGCCGGTGCTGCCCGAGGTCACCCTGCCCGACTATCGCTCCTACGAGCTGACGGTGCCGGTGCTGAGCATCACGGACGAGACCAAGGACCGCTTCCGCCAGCGGATGATCGAGCGCTTCACCAAGTATCCCGAGAAGGAGGGCGCGGCCGGCGAGGGCGACGCCCTGGTGCTCAGCTTCACCTCGACAGACCCGCAGTCCGGCGCGGCCCTGCCGCTGGGCGTCAACGACCTGTCACTGGTGATCGGCGCCGAAGGCAACTTCCCGGGCTGGGACGAGCAGCTCAGCGGCCTGGCGGCGGGCAGCCAGCACGAGTTCGACTTCACCGTGCCGGCCGACTTCAGCGATCCACGGGTGGCGGGCAAGCCGGCGCGCATCTCGCTGAGCGTCAGGTCCGTGCACGACGTCGAGCCGCCCGAGCTGGACGCGGCCTTCATCAAGGAGCACCTGCACCTCGACAGCCTGGAGGAGTTCGAGCAGTACATCGAGACCACCCTGGTCCGCGAGCGCGACCAGCACGTGCAGCAGATGAAGAGCGAGCTGGTGCTGCAGAAGCTGACCGCCGAACTGGACGCCCAGCTCAGCGAGGACATGATCAGCGACGAGCTGGACGGGCTGGTCAAGGACTACGACCAGCAGCTGCGCCGCAACGATTCGAGCCTCGAGCAGTTCCTGCAGGAGCAGCAGCGCACCCTCAAGGAGTACCGCGACTCACTGCGCGAGGGCGCGATCCAGAAGATCCGCGTGTTCCTGACGGTCAAGGCCGTTGCCGAGACCGAGCAGCTGTCGGCCACCCGCGAGGACTTCCAGCGCTACGCGATGTACCTGATGCAGTACGAGGGCATCCCGGCGGAGCAGATGCAGGAGCTGCTGAGGAACGACGCCTTCATCCGCGAGGCCACCTATCAGATCCTGCGCGAGAAGGCGATGACGCACCTGGGGGCCAGCGCGAAGTTCAACGAGGAAGAGGCCGTGGACGGCGAGGCGCCCGCCGCGGACACGAAGGCTCAGTCAGAGTCCGCACCTGAGTCAGAGCCCCCGGCGGAGCCCAGCGGCGGCGAAACGGGCGACTAGCCGGCGTCCCTGCGCAGCAAACCGGGCCCGCCCGCCGGTCCGATGAGGACGCGGCACGCAGGCCCGGTCGACACTGTCATCAGTGACGGCGCCCGTCGGGCGCCCGCTGTCCGGTCCGGCGCTGTCCGCCTAGTACTGCGGGCGGAACTTGAACCACCAGACCAACAGGGCGATCAGGACGACCACCAGGACGATTTGAAACCAGCCCTGTTCCAACAATCCCATGCGCTGCCTCCGGAAACGAATCAACTTGAGTGACCGGCGGATTATAGCAAATGATGGGCCCCGGCGCGCCCCAGGGCCGGCTGAGCTGCTTTGCCGGGCCTGCCGCTCAAGACCGGGGCGAGGCGCGCCGATACACTTCATAGCCGCAATGGACAAGTTCAAGGAGGAACTTATGAGCGAGCGAGACCAGCGGGGGCCCGGCCTGAAGCAGACGAGCGCCGCGGCGTCCGCCCCGGATCCCCCCTAGGCCGCCGGGCCGCTCTCAGGCGGCCGGACGCGGTGGTGGGCACCCACGGAGCAGACAACCCTGAAGCACCGGCGGTGGCAGCAGCCGTGCGCGGCGACCTGCCCAGCCAACCATCCACTTATCTCCCCAACGACCCGGCGGACCCCGCCGGGTTTTTGCTGGCGGGGGGGAGTGAAATGGGGCGATGAACCCAGGAGAGCGGCACGCTACTCAGGCCCGGCGCGCGGGAGCGCCGCCACAGCCAGCGGCGACGGCCACGATAAGCATGCTGGCCAGCGTAAGCTGGCCGATTCTGCGATATAACATACCTGTTACCTCTCTTGCTACGGATGGGTGACGGGGCCGGGCCTGCACGCCCGGCCTTTCAACATCTTGCTTAGCCTTCCTGCATCCCGCTTACGGGCCACCTCCCCATGCTGAACTCGAAATCACT
>CAZSSB010000096.1:0-3198 GCA_964609245.1 uncultured Planctomycetales bacterium
AGCAGCGCCGCCGCGACGGCTGTGAATCCCCCGTACCTCACGATAACTACCTCCGCCGGGTCTATGACTTGGCAGATTATAACGCCGGCTGCCGCGGCTTTAGACCGCTGGGCTCGGCTTTGAGTTCAGGCGCGCGCCGCTGAGGGGATCAAAGACGTACAGGTGGCCCGTATCGGGCGCCACGTGAACAATCTCACCGAGCGTTGGCACGCTTCCGCCGTGAGCGACCGCCCGCAGATCAAGTTCGCCGCGTCGCAGGTGCACGATGTGCTCGCGCCCCAGTTCCTCCACCAGGTAGACCTCGGCGTCGATTGCGTTTGGCTCGTGCTCCCCGCAAAGCCGCAGATGCTCCGGCCGAACGCCCAGCACGATGCTCTGTGGCCAGTCCTCGCGCCAGCCGAGTTCGCTGGCGCCGACCGCGAGACGAATGCCGTCCACGCCGTCGAGCTGAATCCGTGGGCCGTCGTGGGTCACCGTCAGGGGGAGCTGGTTCATCGCCGGACTGCCGATGAAGCCGGCGGTGAACAGGTCGGCGGGTTGGTGATAGACGTCCTGAGGGGTGCCGACCTGGGTCAGCCGTCCTTCGTTCATCACGGCGATGCGGCTGCCCATCGTCATCGCTTCAACCTGGTCGTGGGTGACGTAGACAGTCGTGACCGGGAAGCGCCGGTGGAGCTGGGCAATCTCGGCGCGCATCTCGACGCGCAGCGCCGGGTCGAGGTTGGAGAGCGGCTCGTCGAACAGGAAGGCCACCGGGCGGCGGATCAGGGCGCGCCCCAGCGCTACGCGCTGTTTCTGGCCGCCGGACAACTCGCGCGGGAAGCGCTTCAGCAGTTCCTCGATGCGCAGCAGTCGCGCGACTTCATCGACCTGCCGCTGGCGCTCGCGGGTGGGCGTGCGGCGCAGGCGCAGCCCGAAGCTGAGGTTGCGCTCGACCGTCATGTGCGGCAGCAGCGCGTAGTTCTGGAAGACCATCGCGACGTTGCGCTGGCCCGGCGCCAGGTCGGTCACGGCCTGGTCGTCAAAGCTGATGCTGCCGCAGCTGGGCTCGGTCAGCCCGGCGATCATGCGCAGCAGCGTCGTCTTGCCGCAGCCCGAGGGGCCGACCAGCACCATGAACTCGCCGTCTCGGATCGCCAGATCTACGTTGTCCACCGCGGTCACCGCGCCGAAGCGCTTGGTGACGCACATGAGCTCGATGCCCGGCACTGCGCGTCTATTGTAACCGTGCCCCTCGAGTAGAGACCGCGAAGAGATCGATATGCTGCCTTGGGGCGACGTTGTGGGAACGATGACGCTGGCTAGGGGGGACGCATGGCCTAGACGAAGCCCGGTAGACAGCCGCCGACTGTGGCGGGCGTAGATTGCGCTAGAAGCAGGGGGCTCGACACACACATGCTCGCCGCACGCCGATTGCTGTTATCCTCTCACGAGTTGAACTCCGATCTCCTGCCAAAGCACAGAGTATCGCACTCATTCCTGAACGGACCACAGCTCAGAACGTCCTCTGACCTTTGACCTTGCCATCGCGAATCAGCGATGGATAGCGCTGCTCCATGGCCTGCGCAATGAGGGCGAATCCCGAAGCGACTTCTAGATGCACGCATTCAGGTTTAGCCTCGCCAGTTGTAGCTACAAGAGCAAATCTCGTGCTGCCTTGGTCCTTCACAACTGATATGACAGAGCTTGCTGGAACCATCAAGACGTGGTTTCGCCGCGCGAAGATGTCTATAAGAACCGCAAGGATGACTGCACCTATGCCAACGCCAACACCTATGGCGAAACCAACGAGGCACAGAGCAAGGAACACGGTAACCTGAAATGCTGTTGACATCGGTTTCTTGCCACGCAATATCAGGTCTTTCTCCGTGAACTCGAGGGTGCCGGTCCCTACAAAGCCGCTTGGTCTACACCCTCGCTCGGCAACTCTAAGGAAGCTGATTCTCACCTCGCTGACAGCAACTGCTCTCTCCTGAGTGTCACCTTCGATCTCACTTGGTCTTGGGGTTGCTGGCGGCACGGTCAGCGGCTGGATGGTCGGGGAGGCCTCCTCGTTCTCGAGCCGCTTAAGCGCCTCCGGCGTCAGCGGCGTGCCGTCGTGGGCCACGCCCGCAACGGCCAGCTCCGCGCCTCCCGGGTCCTTCCAGATCCACAGCGCGATGCCGATGCCGAGGGCAACGGCGGACACCAGCAAGCCCTGCGGCGGGGTCAGCACCGGATTGCCACCCGCCAGGAACGGCATCGTGGCCGCCAGCCCCATCGTGTAGCTGGCGTTCGCCACCGCCGGCAGCACGGCCGAACGAGTCTTGAGCAGCAGCCACAGCAGCGCCGGCGCGCTGGATGCGCCGAGCAGGCCGACCAAAGCCACCCTTAGCAGCAGGCTGGCTTCACCCATCTGGGGATTCTCGAGCAGACCGCCGGCCGCGCCCGTTACCCCGAACAACACCACCAGCGCAATTACCGCGGCCTGACGGCCATGCACCAGCATCCTCCGGCCGAACCAGCCCAGCCACGGGAACGTGCTCAGGCATAGAAACGCGGCGAGTATCCAGACTCCCACGGTCGGTGATCCCAGTGCCGTGACCCAGCCACCGATCTTGAGCATGCCCAGCTGGGACTCAGGAATGGCGTTGCCTTGCTCGGCGCTCTGCTCCGCCGCATACCTGACGAAATCACCCATCTCCGGGTCAAAGCCCTGCAGGCTCAGGCCGATGCTGACTGCCGCCACCACCAGCCCCGCGACCAGCCCGAGGCCCCACAGCCCGATGAACCACGCGCCGTGGCCCCACTGGAGGCCGCGGAACGGGTTGCCGATTGCGCCCGTCAGCCGGTGGGCGATGAAAGCGGCGGCCATCGGGATGATCGCCAGCGGGAGCATCACGAGCCCCGCGAACTGGCCCATGGAATCCTGCAGTGCCCAGGCGGCAATTCCGAATAGCCAGGCGGCGACGGCAGTAATAGCGACAAAGACAATTAACCCGCGTTGCATGCGTCGATTATACGACCGGGCTGGCCGTCGGTCCATGCGCGGCGCGGTTGGGTTGGGTTTTGCCGTGAATGGAGGCTACTTGGCGTGGCCGGCCTGTTCGTTGTCGTCGACGGGCACGATTTCAGCCATCCGCTCCAGGTCAGCCATCAGCTCCGGGCACATGCCCGCGGCGAGACGTACCGTGGTCAGCAGCTGGCCCTCCCTGATGA
>CAZSSB010000097.1:0-2902 GCA_964609245.1 uncultured Planctomycetales bacterium
CAGACGGACAAGATTGCAATCACCGGCGATAACAAGCTGACCGCCGAGGGTGATATCATGGGCGATGATTCACCTCGCGTACAACGTCTACTGAAGCTCGCTGATCGTGGTTTCAAGTGGCAGGCTTCTATCGGGGCCCGTGCCGACAAAATCGAATTCGTGGAAGAGGGTTCCAGGGCCACAGCCAACGGCAGAGAGTTCAAGGGGCCCGTGATCATTGCCCGCAAGTCCACCCTCGGTGAGATCAGTTTTGTGCCGTTGGGTGCAGATAACAAGACCCGCGCATTGGTCGCGGAGGACAACCCACAGGAGACTTTACAAATGGACGGACAGGACAATCAGAAAGAGCAAGTAACAGGTACCGAGACCGGAACCCAGGGCGGCCAGGAGATGCAAGCCACCGCCCAGCGGGGGGCCTCGCCGCCCCTGCGAAGGCAAGACAACGGCAATCTGAATGCGCCGGAAGCCATCATCGAGGCCCGGCGTACTCAGGCCCGGCTGCAGAAGATCGATGTGCTGGCGGCGCGAACGATCAAAGAGTATCCCAGTGTCGACCTGGACGCCTTGGAGAAGGTGGTGATTGAAGCCAAGCAGGACGGCTGGACGCTGGAAGCCACCGAGCTGGCGATGGTCAAATTGGGCCACCCGCGTATGGAGGAGCCGCGTAGCCCGCAGGGCTCCAGTGGGCTCAGCGGCTTCTATGGTCCCAAGTCGAACGAGGTCCTGGCGGCCGGTCTGCTCATGGCCTGCGGCGTTAAGGACGAAGTGATCGCCAAGGATCGCGATTTCGGTGATCAGGTCGCGGAAGAGGCGTGGAAGTTGCGCCACGGTGGGCTGCATCAGGTCTTCGCCGCCGCCCTCAACGGGGCCGGCATCAGCGCTCCCCATGGCGGCCAGGCCCTGTTCCATGCGGTGGTGGAGAATTTCCGCAACATTCGTGCCGGGTTCTCCACGGTGAATCTGCCGGGCATCCTGGGCACGGTGGGTAACAAGCTACTGCTCAACAGCTTCACGGCGGTCGACGCCACCTACGAGCGGATCGCGCAGCAGGTGGATTTCAACAATTTCCTGACGCACACGATCTACCGACTGGACCACACGGGCGAGTTCGCGCTGGTGGGCTCGACCGGGGAACTCAAGCACGGGAAACTGTCCGAGTCCAGCTATACGAACAAGCTGGACACGCGGGGCCAGATGCTCACGCTGAGTCGCCAGGCGATCATCAACGATGACCTCAACGCCCTGGTGCAGATGTACTCCATGCTGGGCCGCAAGGCGCGTATCGCGGTGGAAAAGGCGCTCTATACGGAGCTGCTGGAATCGTCGGACGTGTTCTTCACGTCCGGTCGGGGCAACTTGCTTGCCTCGAATGCGCTCTCTGTCGAAGCCCTGGGCTACGCCGAGGCCGCGATGCTGGGCATGGTGGATGCGGACGGCGATCCGATCTACGCAGCGCCGAGCATTCTGCTGGTACCGCCGGCCAGGAAGTTCCTCGCCGATCAGCTCTACACGTCGGCTCGCGTCAACCAGGATCCCGCCAGTAATACGGCCCAGGGCGAGGACAATCCGTTCCAAGGCCGCTTCAAGGTGGAATCGAGCCCCTACATGGCCCTCGCCAGCATGGCGGGGTATTCGGCGACGACGTGGTATATGCTGGCCGATCCGGCCAGTCTGCCGGCGTTCCAGGTGGCGTATCTGCAGGGCCGCCGCGCCCCCACCATCGAGACGGCCGATACGGAGTTCAGCACGCTCGGTATCCAGATGCGCTGCTTCTTCGATTTCGGCGTATCTGAGATCGATTATCGAGGCTGCGTCAAGAACGAGGCCTAAGGCATTTGTTGAGCAGGATCAGGTGTCCGACCTGGCGCAGCAGCCGGGTCGGGCCTGACCTTCTCACTCAGGATAGAAACAGAATACCTTTTAGTCAGGAGATAGACAGATGACGGCACATGCGACTTTTATCGCGCAAGGCGAGTCGATGGATTACACGCCCAGCGGCGCTGACGTGACCGCCGGGCAGGTGGTGGTGACCAGTAATGTGGTCGGGATTGCCAAGGAGGGCATCGTGGATGGTGTGCTGGGTGCACTGGCACTGAGCGGTATTTTCGATGTGGTCCACGCCGCTGACGAAATTTCCGCCGGGGCGGCGGTCTACTGGGACGAAGATGGCAACCCCTATGGCGGCACGGCCGGCACGGGTGCGGCGACGGCCACCTCCACCAACAACACCTTCATGGGCTGGGCCTTGGCGGCGGCTACGGCCACCGACGGCACGGTGCGCGTCAAGATGTTTGGCAGTCCCAGCGTGACGGTGAACCAGTACGGCCCGCTCAACAACGCTATTGCCGATCCGGGTGACGCTGCGGCGATCCCGGTCACGGCGAGCGGATGCGTTGACCTGGTGACAGAGGGCGCTGAGACCCGCACCCTGGCGGCGCCCACCATCGCCGGGCAGTTGTTGTTGCTCTCACTCAAGACCGATGGCGGCGACTGTGTGATTACCTGCGCCACGACCGTCAACCAGACGGGCAACAACACGATCACGTTTGACGATGCAGGCGATGCGGTGCTGCTGATCGCCAAACGCAACGGTACCGATCTGCGTTGGTCCGTGGTGGTCAACGATGGTGCGACACTGTCGACGGTCTAAGTAGTCCAACCCTAACCTCCCCTGAGGGTTTCTGAAAGAAAGCGTATATGACTGACTTGCTGAAGACTGGCTCGGATTGGCTCTGCGACACACAGCATCATCATGCCTCGCAACAGGTGACTTACACCCGCAAGGGTGGCACGCAGCAGGTCGTCATATACGCTACCCTCGGTCGGACGGAGTATGAGGTCAATGATGACTACACGGGTGCGGTCAGTGCGGAGTCGGTGGATTTCCTGGTTCGCAATGAGG
>CAZSSB010000098.1:0-2765 GCA_964609245.1 uncultured Planctomycetales bacterium
CCGCCGATGGCGAAGAAAGCGAAACAGCAGGACAAGCTGCCCAAGGCCGCCCGGCGCGCGGGCCTCAGCGCGAAGCGCTACCGCAGGCTGGTCAAGGACTGCTGCCGGCCGGACGAGCGCAGGTGCGACGACTGCCCGCTGAGGAAGGCGCTCAAAGCGGCGAAGAAGAGGAGGAAGGGGCAGCAGAAGTAGCGCCGGCCGGTTGCGGCCGCTTGCCTACTCGGCGTCCGCCCCGGCTTCCTTGAGCTCATCGAGGCGCAGCCGCGCGTGCTGCGGGCCCTCGACCTCGATCACGTAGTGCTGCTGATCCTCCCAGCGCAGGGTGATCAGCTGGCCGCGATAGCTGGAGTCGCCATAGCTCAGCAGCGGTTCGCCGGTAGCGGTCAGCGTGCGGGCGGCAAGATCGGCGCGCAGCTCGGCCGCGGTCAGGCGCAGCGGGGCGGCGGGGTCGGCCGATGCCCCATCCCCGGCGGCCAGCCGCGCGGCGTCCACCGTGGCTGTCACCCCCCCGCGGGCGGTAATCAGCGCGCCGTCCTGATCCTCGCCGGCGTTCTGCGCGGCCAGCTCGACGTCGATGGTCTGCGCGGTCAGTTCCAGCCCGCGCTCGCCATCCACCAGCCGCGGCGCCCCCGAGGCCTGCAGCAGCCGGGCGTCGAGGTCGGCGGACAGCACCCCGCAGCACATCTCGATGCTGCCCGACCTGAGCAGCAGGCCCTCGCTGATGGCCAGCCGCTGGGTCTCCAGGTCCATCTCGCAGCGCTGCGCCTCGAAACTGACAGGCGCGCCGTCGTCCCAGAGCGCCTCGCCGCGAATGTCGCCCCGGGCCAGCGCGCGGCGCGTGGCGTCGTCGTAGACCAGGTAGTCGGCGTCCAGCGCGCCCTCCACCCCGCCGGCGGGGTCGCGGTAGCTCAGCCGGCTGCGCTGCTCGACGGCCCAGCTCTTGCCGCCGTCGATGCTGATCAGCGAGTCGGTGGTCAGGGTGATGGCGGCGGCGCCGGGGCGCTGCATCACCAGCGAGACGCCGCCCGCCGCGCCGATGCGCTGCAGCTGGCTTTCGGCCAGGCGCATCCGCGGCAGCTGCATCTCGCGGGACATCTCGGCGATGGTCTGGCCGGGGTCGCGGACGATCCGCTCCGGGTCCCGGGCCTCGGCCGGCAGCTCGATGTCGCGAAAGCCGGCCAGCGCCGTATTCAGCACGTCCAGCTCGGCGACCTCGGCGGTCAGGGTGAACCACTCGCCCTCGGCCGTCACCCCGCCACTGAACCGCAGATACGAAAGCTCCTCGCCCGGCAGGATCCGCAGCGCCGAGCCGCGAATGGTCATCCGCGGCTGCTCGGTGGCGGGCTGCTCCGCGACGGGCGGGTCCGCCGCCGCGCCGAGCAGCAGCAGGCCCAGCGCCAGGACGGATCGCGTGATCGCATCGGGCAGCCCCACGGCTTCATTCTACCTGCCCGCGCAGCGCCGGGGGTCTAGCGGCCGGCGCCGCCAGCCACCGGGCGCACCTCGGCCTTGACGCGGCTGAGCTGGGCGAACAGCTCGCTCTGACGCTGCTCGTCCTTGTCGGCGATCGCGCGCCTGAGCTCCGCCGAGACTTCCGCCTCGCGCCTCAGGAAATACTCGTTGCGGTGGCGGGTGTAGAGCTGCTCCTGATCGTCGAGCAGCGGCTCGCGATTGAGCAGCTCGGCGCACAGCGCGCTGAAGCGGTCGTCGTGGACCAGCGCCTCGGGTTCGGCGCCACCCGTGAGTTCGACGAATACGGCCCTCAGCTGCTGGTCAGCAAACCACTCGGCGACGGGCTCTTCTTCCGCCAGCGTCAGGTAGACGAAGCGAAACTGCTCGTCGTCCAGCAGCCGCCGCGCCACCTCGCGCTCCACGGCGCTGGCCCCGAGCGCCATCCGCTGCTGCTGGGCGATGGCGCTCTGGCGCGCGCGGTCCAGCGCCTGCTCCGTCAGCAACTGCTCCACCATCTCGCCCTCCCGCGGGTAGAGCTCCGGCGCCAGGTATTCCTCGGCCCGCTGGTGGCGCTGGGCCTGCCAGCGGCGTTTCAGCTTGAATCCGCCCGCCGGCTCGATCCGTACCCCGCTGAGCAGCGCCGCCACCTCGGCGGCCCCCAGTCTCAGCGCGCTGGCCACCTCGCGGGTGAACTCCTGGCGCGCCAGTTCGTCGGGCACGCCCATGTAGAGCGGCGAGAGCTGCTGCACCCAGCGGCGCTGGATGGTCAGGTCGGGCTCGGGATGCTGGACGCGCTGGCGGTCGAGCCAGAAGCGCACCACGCCGACCGCCTCGCTGAGCAGCCCCTGCCAGGCGGCACGCCCGCGCTCGCGGACCAGGTCGTCGGGGTCGACGCCCTCGGGCAACACCACCACCCTTGCGCTCAGACCCGCCTTGAGGAACAGCGTGCCCGCCGTCCAGGCGGCCCGCGCCCCGGCCTCGTCGCCGTCAAAGGCCAGGAAAAACCGGTCCGTGTACCGCGACAGCAGGTGGACGTGGCCCGCGGTCAGCGCCGTGCCGCAGGTGGCGACGGCGTTGTCCACGCCCGCGCCGGCCAGGCCGATCACGTCCATGTAGCCCTCGACGACCACCGCTCCTTCGTCGCGCAGCACACCCTTGGCGCGGTCGAGGTTGTACAGCACGCTGCTCTTGTCGTAGAGCGGGGTGTTGGTGACGTTCAGGTACTTGGGGGTGTCCTCGTCGCTCAGCGCCCGTCCGGCGAAGCCGATCACGCGCCCCACGGCGCTGCGGATCGGGAAGATCAGCCGGTGGCG
>CAZSSB010000099.1:0-2719 GCA_964609245.1 uncultured Planctomycetales bacterium
TCCCAGGTGGACCCACCGCAGCGTGCAGTCCTGGTTGTAGCCGATCGACACCACCACGAGCAGCAGCACGTCGCCGGAGCTGAAGTAGTCCGCCAGCGCATCCACGCTGATCTGCCCGCCGTCGGCGTAGCCCCGCCAGTGCCAGGTGTTTCTGTCCCAGTCACTGAGACCGATGAAAAGCCTGTCCGCCTCCGGCGGTGGCGTATCCCAGCCGAACTCGATAACGTCTTCGCGATCGAAGCCGGCCACAGCGAAGCTGTAGATGCCGTATGCCGCGCCGGCCATCCCCGTGGCCGGCTCCCACTCAGCCGCGAACGTCACCGCGTCGCCCGCAGCGATCAGTCGGTTTGCCGGCAGGGCGTGCTCGTAGTCCTTGCCGTGGCTGATCAGGTCCTCCTCGGCGTAGGCCGCCCGGCGGGGCGCGTCAACCGCGCCGGCAAGCTCGCCCGGGGAGAGCAACTCGAGGCCCGGCGGTTCCGCCACCGCCACGGGTGCCACGCCCCCCTGCTCCGGCGGTCCCCCCCCGGAGCCCGCACAGCCTGCCAGTCCCAGCAACACAGCCCCCGCGATCACAATTGCATCCCGGCGCGTCATGACCGTTCCTCCTCTGCACGTGCTGAGTGCTCTTCGAAAGCAACAGCAGCGATGTCGCTGATTCAGTCTGCTCCTGAACTGATTATACATACTTGAGAGCCCAGCGGCTCGGCCAGCGCGGTCTGAGTATCCGTACCAGCACGCACGATGTCAGGGGCTCGGTAGTCTCAGAACACCCCCGCTCAGGATCTGCTTCGGGGTCTGCGGGGCGGCACCAAAAGGACGTTCGAACCGGCGCGCCCGGTCCTGACGAATACAGGCTCGATGACCGACGGGCCCTACGGCATGGCCTTCATCATCAGCCAGGCATCCAGAGCGCCACCACCGGTGTCCTGGACGCCGTCGGTAATCACCGTCACGGTGCCGCTCGGCGACGTGGTGGTGCCGGTTACCTCAACGATACTGACCGTCAGCGGCGCCCAGCTACCCGGCGTATCGCCCGCCGTCAGGCTATCGGTCTGCCACCCGCCGGTTGCCGCCAGCCTGATGCTGCCGCCGATCAGGAGACCGTTGTCCGTGATCGGTGCTGCATTCATCAGCACGCTGGAGTCACTCGCCCCGACGTAGGTTTCCGCCGCCAGCAGTGATCCGTTTCTGGCGACCTTCAGCAACCGGGCCTGGTCTCCCAGCGCTCCGCCCAGCAGCAGAAAGCCGCCCATGACCGTCAGCAGCGTGTTATCGCCGGTGAGCCCTGCACCGGCCTTCCACCGGCGGGCCACGCTGGCGCCTGTTTCCAGCTGCTCGATCAGGAAGAACTCCTCGGCCATGCCACTCGGGCCGATTTGACCGCTGATGAACACCTGCCGCGGACTCGTCGCGACCGCCAGCGCCTCCGGATGCAGCTCGTCGGCTGCCGAGGTCCAGACCCGCGCATCCACCAGCGAGCCACTGTCACTGAATTCGCAGTAGTGGATCCGGAACTCGCCCAGAGTATCCTCGGAGGATACGAGGGTGTGGATCCGGACGTTGCCAGCTTCCTCGGAAACAGCAAGGTCTATTGCCCGTTCTTCATCAGCAGTGCCGAACCGGCGTGCCCACTGGACTTCGCCGGACGAATCCAGCCGCACGAGCTGGGGGTCACCAACGCCGCTCGCCTTGCCCAGCACGTACAGCGCTGATCCATGCATCTTCATTGCCTTCCAGAAGTCGCTGTCCGGGCTGTCCCAGACGGTGGTTGAGAGCAGCTCTCCGGTCGGGCTCCATTTCAGCAGTGCCAGTCCGTACAAGCCCCAGTTATGCGTCTCATTCACCACATAGACACTGCCTTCAGCGTCGATCCCCAGGCCTGCGCTGTTGTCGGCCTGAATTCCGCCCCACGCCCGCGCCCACTGGAACTCGCCCTCACGGCTGTACTTCAGCAGCAGGACTTCATTCGCCCCGACGCCATACGTTGAGGTGTTGCCCAGCAGATAGATAGAATCACCGTCCACGGCAACTGCCCGGCAGTACTCGCCGGAGGTGGAGCCAAACGTGTGGTCCCAGCCCGACAGGACCGTGAAGGACCCGCTGTCGACTGGCTGCTCGCCGTAAGTGGTCGTGATACGCAGCGCCGGGCTGTATTCCCCGGCCTCCGTGTAGATGTGGCTGATGAACGGATCCGTGCCGGCGTCCGTTTCGAAGGAGCCATCACCGTCGAAGTCCCACTCGTACTTCGTAATCTCTCCCACGCCGGCCTGACTGCCTGCCCCGCTGAAGTTCTGATTGACCGGCGCCACTGCCTCGGTAGCCTCCAGCTGCAGCTGTGCTACCGCGGCCGGCATCGTTCCCAGGTGGACCCACCGCAGCGTGCAGTCCTGGTTGTAGCCGATCGACACCACCGCGAGCAGCAGTACGTCGCTGACGCTGAAGTAGTCCGCCAGCGCATCCACGCTCACCTGCCCGCCGTCGCCGTAGCCCTGCCAGTGCCAGGTGTTTCTGTCCCAGTCACTGAGACCGATGAAGACCCTGTCCGCCTCCGGTGGCGGCGTATCCCAGCCGAACTCGATGAGGTCCTCCCGATCAAAGCCGGCTACAGTGAAACTGTAGATGCCGTAAGCCGCGCCGGCCATCCCCGTGGCCGGCTCCCACTCGGCCGCGAACGTCACCGCGTCGCCCGCAGCGATCAGTCGGTTTGCCGGCAGGGCGT
>CAZSSB010000100.1:0-2714 GCA_964609245.1 uncultured Planctomycetales bacterium
GGGTGATACGCTTGCCCCCTGAACCTCAGAACATAACGTATGTATAGTACCATCGAGATCCATGGACCGCAAGGCAATTACCGCCGTTTAGCATTGATTAACACTGGGGGACAGGTTACAGGGGACAGGTTACAGGGGACAGGGATCAGGGATCAGGATTCAGGCAGGCGCGGATCTTGTACGCGCATCCGCCCGGGCCGCGCAGAGGCTGCGCGGCTACCGGGGATGCGCACGGGACGTCCGCGCTCCGACGGTCCGCGCCACACCGGTAGGCCGGACTTCAGTCCGGCGATTCAAAGGTCGGCGGGTCGGGGACCCGCCGCCACGAATCCGGCGGCAGGGCCGCCGCCGCTACGGAATCACAAGCCCCGTCTGCGGCAGGCCGCTTGCGCTACCCGGCGAATGACGGGCACGGAGTCCCGTCCCACCCAGGTTTGACGGGTTATCCACAATCTGTTAACATGTAATCCACGGCGGGCAGTTGACAATGGTGCGGCGCCAAACGAAGCGGTCCGCCGTCGGATTGACTGCAAGTGAGAGGGTTGAGATACAGCGTGGCGGGAGAGCCACGCGCGGCGATGCAGTACTTCGGGTGCATTCCAGTGCGCGGGCTGTGTTCTGGCGCGGCCAAACCCTCCGTTGACAACGGCCCACCGTGGCGGGCGTCCGCCGGCGCGGGTGGGCACCTAAGCAGCTAGTACTCCGCCTTTCTCCCGAGGGTGCCGGATGCCTCCCCGGCACCCTCACACTATCCAAGGCCGGCGGCGCTCAGTTCTCGCCGGCGTCACTGGCGCCGTATTCCTGGTAGTAGAAGTCCTGGACGGCGAAGATGTAGTCCAGCAACCAGCCGAGGTACTTGGCCGTCAGATCGGGCACCGGGACGCTGACGGTGGAGTAGATCGTCAGCTGCTCGGGATCCATGCAGAACGCGCCGGCCGGCAGCTCGCCGTTGAGGGCCATCAGCAGACTCAACTGACTGACGGGGTTGTCCTCGCTGAGCCGGTCCATCGGCGCCAGCAGCCGGAAGGCCGCGCCCTCGTCGCTTTCGTAGAGCAGGCCCGTCGCCACGAGGTCCTCGTCCTCGTCGATCACGATCTCGAAGAACTCCATGTCGTCCTCAACGTCGCCGTGCTCGTACTGGACTTCCAGTTCGGCGAGGATGTCCTTGATCGCCTGTGTGTCCTTCATCAGTGCCTCCAGGTGGCCAGGAACTCCTTGAGCCCCGCCAGGTTTATGCAGTCTTTCTCGGTGGCGACGTGGTCGGCGCGCAGCTGAAGCCGCTCCTTCAGCGCGCTGTTCATCCAGCCCACCCGCGAGATGCCGCCCTCGCCGGCCAAAAAGCGCGGCGAGGCCAGATAGGCCTCGCTGACGCCGATGTAGCCGGGAGTCTGCCGGCCCGCCACCCGGGCCAGCAGCGTGTCAAAGGTCTTGCCGTCCGGGCTGCGCCCGCTGTAGTCGGCGCTCAGCACGCAGATCACGTCCAGCTCCTCGAGGTACCAGGCGATGCACTGCGCCAGTGCGGTGGTCGGGTGGGGCGACTCGTGCAGGCTGTGCAGACAGATCGCCTCCACCGCACCCTCGCTGAGCAGCTGCGCGGCCTTGTCCGAGCCCATGTAGCGGCCGCGGGTGCGGTCGCGGCAGACGCCGCGTTCGATCGTCAGCTGCGCCGTGCTGGGGGTGAACTGCGCCAGCGCCGCCAACTCGTCGTAGCAGCGGTGGCAGCAGGGCGGACGGTCGACGCTGACCACGCAGAACGCGTGCGGCGCGTAGCTGGCACAGCTGCGGCACAGCACGAACGGCTCGCGCTCGTCACTGCGCCGCTCCAGCTCCTTGATCCGCTCCTCACAGTAGGCGTAGACGCTGGGGCGCAGGCTGGCGATCCGGATCGGATCGAACAGCAGGTTAACCGACACCACGCTGAGCGTGAACTGCGCCTTGAGCGCCTCGTAGATGATCTGCCCCAGCTCCTCGGGGGTCAGCCGCGTGTCGTACCAGCGCAGCACCAGCCGCCGGTCCGCGAGCTCGGCGCTGAGCGGGGTGCGCTCGTTGATCACCGCCGCCACGTGGCGCTCGAGGTAGGCGGTGGCCGGCACCGATACTTCGCGGTCGCCGATGTCGATGATCAGCCCCAGGTCCTCGCCGATCGAGCCCCGCACGTCGCAGCCGTCGACCCCGCCCATCGCGCGCACCACGAACAGCGAGTTCTCGGTGGTGCCCGCCTCGCGGAAGTCCAGCTGCTGCTGCTTGACCCGCGCCCGCTCCTGCCTCAGCCCCAGCCGCTCGGCCAGCCAGGCGCCGAGATGATGCTCGGGCACCGCCGGATCGAAGGCGATGGTGCGAATCCCGACGGACTCAAGCGCCGCGTGCAATACCGCCTCCGCCGGGCTCTCCGGCTCGCCCAGCACGGCCACGGCGAACAGATGCTGCAGGTTGATCCGCAGCAGCGCGCGCCGGTCGCCGACCGGCCAGTGGGCGAAGCGCCGCGCCCAGCGCAGTACGTCGTGCAGCAGCCTCAGCGCGTCCCAGGGCGAGCGCCGGACCAGCACGCTGGTGCGCGGCAGCTCGGGCGGCGGGTCGGGAGCGCCGACGACCCCGAGGTAGAGCATGTATCTGAGGAAGTCCGCCCGGCGGAACGGGCGGAGAAACTGGCTGTCGCTCTGGTGGCCCGCGCTGAGCTCGGACGCCGCGGCTGTCAGCTCCCAGGCGGCGGCGGC
>CAZSSB010000101.1:0-2365 GCA_964609245.1 uncultured Planctomycetales bacterium
ACATGAAGAAGAACACCACCCAGCCGATCGCGGAGATGAAGATCCAGCTGACCAGCCGGTAAATCAGCATCGCCGAGATCGCCGCCGGCAGCGCCATACCGCTGGAGACCAGCCCGGGCACCAGTACCGCCTCCACAACCAGCAGCCCGCCCGGCATCAACGGGATGGAGCCGACCGCGCGCGCAGCGGCGTAGGCGACCGTCAGCCCAGCCAACGACGGATGGCCGCCGGTGGCGTAGGCGGCGAAGGCCAGGCAGGCCACGTCGGCGATCCAGTTGAACAACGACCAGCCGAAGGCTTTCCCCAGGACGCGTCGGCTCAGGCTCACCGACTCCAATTGGGAGAGCGTCTCGCGCCATTTACGGGTCCCGGTGCCCGACGGCTTACCGCGCGCGGAGTTCACCCACCGCAATACCTTGACGCCGATCCCATCGATCAGCTCCGGGCGGGTCGCCACCGCCTGGGCGAGAAGCAGCAAGGCCACGAAGCCGCCGAGAGTGAAGACCAATGAGAACGGATTGTCCTTGGCGCCCAACATGAATGCGCCACCCAGGCCCAGCAGTGCCAGACCCACGACCTGCAGCGCACCGGACATCACCAATTGCCAGGACGCCACCACCGGTGAGGCGCCCCACTGGCGCTGCTGCCGGTAGACGAATGTGGCGGACAGGACCGGGCCGCCCGGCAGCGTGGTGCTCAGCGCGTTACCGGCGTAGAACACCGCCTCCGAGCGCCACTGCAATACGGTGACCCCGGCCGACCGCAGCAGGGTCCGCTGGATCTGGGCGAAGCTGTGCATCGAGGCCATCGCAGCCACTGCGGCGGCCAGTACCCACCACAGGTTCGCCGACAGCAAGTCGGCCCAGGCCTTGGCGAGTTGATCCCACACCAGGCTCGCTTCGACGGCCAGCACCACACCTGCGACGACAAGCACCGCCCAGCGCACCCACCAGTAGCGCCCACGGGCCGAGCGGCGGTTCCCGTCGCGGGCGGAGTTGTCCGGCGCGTCAGGGGCCACGCGGGTCAGCCTAACGGTGCAGGGGCGCCAATCCGCCCATCCGCGGACCGCTGATCGTCGGGAGCTGCCCACCCCGGCCCGCTAGGGTCAGGCCCATGCCGACCAGCGACTCCAGCGCCTCCAGCTGCTCTGACGATGACGGCGCCGTCGACCCCTTCGTGCGTAAGAGCGCAGCGTGGGCCTGGCGGCTGTTGATCATTCTGGGCGCGATCGTGGCATTGTTCTGGCTGATCGTTCAGCTCGAGGTGATCGTGGTGCCGTTGGCGCTGGCGGTCATTTTGACGGCGATGTTGCTGCCGGCCGTCGACTGGCTCGATCGACGCCGGATACCGCGCGGCTCAGCGGTGGCACTGGTTCTACTTACCGGCTTCGCCGTTTTCGGCGGTATCCTGAGTTTCGTTGTGAGCCAGTTCATTTCGGGTCTACCCGATCTGACCACCCAAGTTACGCGCAGTATTGACAATGCAACCCAGTGGCTCATAGAAGGTCCGGCCAATCTGAGCCTGGAGCAGATCGACAAAGCCGGTGACGCGGCCGCCAAGGCGCTGCGGGACAACCAGCAGAAATTGACCGAGGGAGCGCTGTCCACGGCGGCCACGCTCACCGAGATCGTCACCGGTGCGCTCCTGATGTTGTTCACGCTGATATTCCTGCTCTACGGTGGCCGCGGCATTTACGCGTATCTGACCAGAATCGTGCCCGCGGGCGCTCGCGATCGGGTGCGGCAGGCGGGCCGGGCCGGGTTCGGATCGCTGATCGGCTATGTCCGCGCGACGCTTCTGGTCGCGCTCGTCGACGCTATTGGGATCGGCACCGGGCTGGCGATCATGGGGGTGCCGTTGGCGCTGCCGCTGGCGTCGCTGGTTTTCCTCGGCGCTTTCATCCCGCTTATCGGGGCCGTGATCAGTGGATTCCTCGCCGTGATAGTGGCGCTGCTGGCCAAGGGCCTGGTTTACGCGCTGATCACGCTCGGGTTGGTGATCGCCGTCCAGCAACTGGAGGCCCATATTCTGCAGCCGCTGGTGATGGGCCGGGCCGTGTCGATTCATCCGCTGGCCATCGTGCTGGCCATCGCCACCGGAGCCGTCCTGGCCGGCATCATCGGCGCATTGCTGGCAGTTCCGGTGCTGGCGTTCCTCAACAGTGCAATCCGGGTGCTGGCGGCGGCCGATCCCGCTGTCGAAGCAGCTGAGTTGGAGTCCAGCGACGACGCCCTCATCGGTGCGGCTCAGCCCGATACGGTGGCGCCGGAGGCCGGGGAAGGCCGGCTCAGAGGCGGCCCTCCCGGCGCAGTAGATCCTGGGCGCTGACCCCGCCCCCCTGATTGCCCCCCTTGTTGCCGCCCTT
>CAZSSB010000102.1:0-2319 GCA_964609245.1 uncultured Planctomycetales bacterium
GCCAGGGACGGACAGGACCACGCAGCCGACCTCATGGCCGACCTCGCCCCGCACATTGCCTGCGGCGACTACAACGCAGCAGCCGCGAAGGTGATCCGCAGCGGCGATGCTGCGGCAGCGCTTCTGGTGGCTGCCTATGGCATTGAGCAGTCCACGCTGGCGCAGATGGTGCGCGCGGTGACGGCGGACGAGCGTGCGGCCATCCTGGCGCGCGGCATTGAGACAATCAACAGCCTGGGGGCCATCGATGACACCGTGGACGATTGACCAGCTGCACCGCTTCTCGCCGCCACCTGCACCACGCAGCAGCACCGACACGCGACCAGACATCCACCGCAGCTACATGCAAGTGCTGGCCCGATCCTGGCCGCTGCTGGATCAAGCCGGCATCAACACGCCGCTGCGTGTCGCCCACTTCATGAGTATTCCAGGCCACGAAACCGGTGGCTTCACCATCATCCGCGAGCACACGACGTGGTCGCTCAAGCGCATGTGCCAGCTCTGGCCGCACCGCTTTAAGATGTCCGATCCCGCCACCGTCGCACGCTACACGGCCTGCCGGGGCCGCGCCGACCTGAAGGCCGAAATGGCCTATGGCGGCTGGCACGACCTGGGCCAGCGGCTAGGTAACGTCGAAAAGGGCGACGGCTGGCGCTTTCGTGGTGCGTCGTGGTTCCAAGGCACGGGCCGCCACTGGTTTGCCGAGGCAGGCGATGCCGTGGGCCTGGACCTTGAGGGCAGCCCGGAGACGGTCGAAGATCCCGAGATCGCGCTGCGCATCGCCATTTGGTACTGGCAGCGCTACCGCCTGTCCGAGTTCGCCGACTGCAACTACCTGCGCGCAACCCACAACCAAATTAATCGCGGCAATCCGTACTCCAAGCATGATCCCAACGGCTGGGCCGACCGCCAGCGCTGGTTTAAGCGGGCGTGGGACACATGGGGCGACGGCGCCATCCCGACCATGGACGGCCTCGGCATCGGCGCCAGCGGCCCGGAGGTGGCCGACCTGCAGCGGCGGCTGCGGGAGCTGAAGTATGCGCCCGGTGCAGTCGACGGCATCTATGGCCGCGAGACGCGCCGGGCCGTGGCTGCCTTCAAGGCGGACTGGCAGGACGAGGAGGGCGAGCAGCTCGAGCCGGGCGTCGTCGTTGGGCCGGCAACCAAGGCAGCGCTCGCTCTGGCGGAGCCGATCGACCGCAGCGAGCGCGAGGCCATCACCGAGAACGAGTTGGCCGCAGCTGGATCGAGCGAGGTGGCCGCAGGTCGCTATATCAAGCAAGTGGGCACGGGTGTTGCCGCCCTTGGTGTTGCTGGTGGAGCAGCCAGCGATACGCCGTCCGCGCCAGAGCCGATTAACCCCGTGCCAGCCATCGACTCGACTGTCGGCTGGGTGCCAGAGGCCCAGGCAACGCTGCAGCCGGTCCTATCGGCCATCGAATGGGGAATCAAGCACTGGTGGTGGCTGGCCATCATTGTTGCGGGCGTGTGGATGTACGCCGGCGGCTGGGCGATCATTCGCGCACGGCTCAAGGCGGCCCGCGACGGCATCAACCTGTGGAGGTAGCCCCATGATCGGACTGGCGATGAGGGGGTTGGCCTGGACACTTGAGCAGGTGGCCGGCCCATGGCTCAAGGTGCTGATTGTGCCCGGCCTAGCGCTGGGCGCGCTTACGCTCGGGCACCAGATGCTGCAGGCGCGCGAGGAGGCGCGGCAGGCCCGCGAGGCGGCACTGATCGCCCAGGGCCGCGAGCAGTGCATATCGGAGTACGAGCTGGCAGCGGCCGAGGCGCGGGCCTCTGCTGCCGAGCAGCGCGCACGTCAGGCAGCGGCAGATGCGGCGGCTGCGGAGAGGATCACATTGGAGGTACAGTCCCATGCTGCCAAACTGGATGCCGACCTCGCCGTGGTGCGGGCCGAACTCGTGCGCGAGGTCAACTCGGGCGTTGCTGTCGATGCTAGCCGCTGTGTCTCTGACAGGGTGCTCGACCTGGTCACAAGGCCTCGGTGACCTGGCGGCCAACACAGGGCCAAAGCCTCCGCCGCCGCTTGTCGTGGTCAAGAACGACCCGATCCCGGATATCCCGGCTGCGATTGAGCGCTGCCTGACGAGCTACCCTGACCTTAAAGACAAGGGCGGCATGCCCTTGCCGGCGAACGAGCTGCTGCTGCGGCTGCACCAGGACAACGATGCCAAGCGGGGCTGTGCGGCTCAGCTGCTGGTCTGGCACGAGGGCGTCCAGAAGGGCCGCGGCAAGGTGGCTGCTAAGGCGGCCGATGGCGGGCAGGACAAGGACGCCAGCTGGCGCTGATCTGGC
>CAZSSB010000103.1:0-2292 GCA_964609245.1 uncultured Planctomycetales bacterium
TCTGGCCCGGCTTCTCGCCCGCCAGCAGCCCCTGCGGGGCCTGGGCCGGGAAGCCGGCGATGATCTGATCGAGCAGGTCGAGGCCGCCCAGCTCGGGCGTCTCGCTCTGGCCGCCGGCCAGCATCACCGCTTCGCTCTCGCGGCCGTGCAGCTGGCGCGCCAGCTGGCTGTACGCCTGGCGCTGGGCCTGGGTCGTCAGCCGGCCCTCGCTCAGGTGCGCCTTCAGCCGGTCCTCGACGTCGGCGTCGCGGACGCGGGCCAGCAGCCGCGCCTCGGTCTGGGCGATCGACTCCTCGCGCGTCTTCAGCTGCTGAAGCTGCGCGGTGATCGCCGGGTCCTCTCCCGCCTGCTCGGCGGAGAGCTCCTGGACTCGCGCCTCCGCCTGCTCGGCGCGGCGTGAGGATTCGGCGGCCTCCGCTTCCAGTTCGGCGAGCCGCGCCTTCAGCGCAGCCTCGTCGTCCTTGGGCGGAGACTTACCAGTCGTGGCCGTTTGCTTCTCTCCGGCCATCGGCTGTCCCTCCTTTGGGTCTGGGATCACTGATCGCAGCCGCGGGCGGCGCTCGGCCTGCGCCGCGGCTACGCGGGTGGGGATCAACACGATCGGGGGCTCGGCTTCGCCGGCGTCGGCGCGGGGCGGCAGCGGGCCCAGGCCCGGCACGCCCGGCTCCAGCTGCCCGAGGAAGCCGAGCCCGGTCAGGTACAGCTCGTGCTCGTCGTAGAACAGGCAGTCTTCCAGCGGCTCGCTCAGCCACAGGCTCAGCGCCTCGGCGTCGTGCCACTCCAGGCTGCGGGCCGTCCACATCCCGAGGCTGAGTTCGTATTCCAGCTGCGGGCAGGTGATCGCGAGGTCGACGTACAGGCGGCCCAGGCCGTCCTCGCCCTCCTCGTAGTACACCGCGGTGATCACGCCCTGGGCGGGTCCGCCGAAGCGCCAGTGGTCCGTGTTGATCGGCGCGGCGTAGACGTTGACGGCGTCGTAGCTGGCGGCGACGGCCTGCATGCGGGCCTTGGTCCAGGGGTAGCCGCCCGGGTAGCTGGGGCCGCTGAAGTGATAGAGGCCCTCGATGGCGACCAGCACGTGGCTGTATCGCGCCGCCCCGGGCGGGACGGGCCACTGGATGGTGGCGGGGGTCTCGGTCTGCGCGGTGGCTGGATTGCTCATGCTGCCTCCAGGTGCTCGTAGCGTTCACTGAGCGGCGCCCAGGCGCCGAACGGCGCGGGGTCGCCCACCGGCTGGCCGGTGGCGGGATCGACGGGCCCGGCGTAGCGCTCGGGGCTGACGCTGGGCATCGCGGTCTCGAGGGTCAGGCCCTCGGCCTTCAGCATCGCCTCGGTCATGGCCCGCAGGCTTGAGCCGCAGCCGAAGTGCAGCGGCGGCGTCGAGTGGCGCAGGAACGCGGAGTCCGTGGGCCAGACGCGGCCGGCGCGCTCGACGCAGGGCGGGGCCTGGGGATCCGGGTTGACGAACTTCGTGTACGGGAAGAACTCCTGCAGGTCGTTCAGTTCGTCGGCGTGGGCCTGGTTGTATGCCACGCTCAGGTTCACGTCGTAGATCGTCTCGACGTGCCAGGCGTGCAGCTCCGTGCCCTGCTGCACGTAGCGCGCCTGGAGGCGGTCGAAGACGTAGTCCTCGAACTGCTGGCGGGTGTATCCCCAGTTGATCGCGTCCTGCAGGGCGCCGCCGAGGTGGCGCACGTCGGCCTCCGCCAGGTCCCAGGCCGTGAAGGCGCTGGCACGGCTGAGGGCGTCCAGCTTGTAGAAGGTGTCGTATTCGACGCTCTGGAACACGCGGCGGGTGTGGACGCTCAGCACGCGGTGCGGGATGATCCGCTTTTCGCCCCACAGCGCCTCGACCAGCGGGTTCTCGATCGGGTCGTCGCCGGCGGCTGTAGTCGGGGACGGGCGGTGCAGCCGGGCCTCGATGCCCTGGGCGTCGGCCTGGAGGAGCAGCGCCTCGCGGCTGAGCAGCTGGGCGATGGTCAGGTCGTCGTTAAGGCGGTCGACGAAGGCGGCGCGCATCTCGGCGGGCAGGCTGAGCTCGGCCCAGGGCAGCGTGGTCGGGTCGCTGCCGGCGCGCTCGGCGCTGATCGGATCATCGGGGCCGATGCCGCGCTTGTCGTACTCGCTGGCGATCCAGGCCTTGACCAGCTGGGGGATCTCGCCGAGGATCGCGGAGGCGGCGGCCACGCCGTCGGTGAACAGCCGGCCGAGCTCGCTATCGGAGAGGTTGTCGGCCAGCCTGCCCAGCGAGGCATGGGCGGCGCGGGCGCGCCGATTCTCGGCGGCGGTGAA
>CAZSSB010000104.1:0-2219 GCA_964609245.1 uncultured Planctomycetales bacterium
CGCACTCGGGCAGGCCGAAGATCTCGTGCTCGCCGTAGCGCCAGATCTCGTCGTCGGGCAGCCCTAGCAGCACCGCCTGCACCATCAGCCCCTGCCGGCAGATCGCCCGCTGCAGCCGGGTGCGCGCGGGCGTGGTCTTGCCGTTGCCGTTGGTTGCGCGGCTGATCTGGGACTCGTGAGTACCCAGCAGGGCCGCGACTTCCCTCCCGCTCGTCCCCAGGGCGCAGATCGCCTTGTGAAATTTCGTCGATTCTCTAGTCGGCGGCGAGGTCATTGCGTGTGGATGGTAACACAGCAGACGACGCTTGTCAATGGCTTGAGCGTTATTTGCTGTTGCATTTCGTCACCACGTGTGGTATGATCTAGTCGTAATTCGCAAGCGTGCCGCAAGATGTCGGCATACTTGCTACAATAGAAGGGTGAATCGGGAGCAGCTGATGGAGGCGATCAAGGAGTGTGTCGCGATTATCGTGAGCCGCCCGGGCTGGACGATGCAGCGGCTCGCTGACGACCTTGGCATCCACTATGAGAGCCTGCGGCGGCTTAAGGCGGGCAGGTTCAAGGAGCCGCCATTCCACCTGGTTGCGGAGATTTTCCGCCGCGTGCCGCGCTCTCTGGACGAGCTCGCCGGCATCACGAGTTCGCCGCAGCCGGAACTGACAGAGGACGAGCAGCGGCTGTTGGTGGAACTGCGCCAGCGGGCCGAGCGCGCCGAGTGGATGCTCGACCAGCTGCGGGGCGAGGGAGCCGGCGAGGTCGAGGCTGGGGACGAGGAGGAGATCATTGACGAGCTCGGGCTGCAGAGCGAGCCCGCGTTCAAGCAGGGCGTCAACACCGCCCGCGCGCGCCGGAAGCTGCGGCACGCCGCCCGCGACGCGGCCCGCCGGCTCGCGGAGCGACAGGATAGTCAGGATGAGGAGTCCGAACGGACGGGCTAGATGCAACGGCACAAAGACAAGTCGCAAACGGACGCAAGTGCGGGTATAATCAGGGCGGGGAAAGCGTCAGTGGCATTGATCGGTGCTCAGTGGTGGAGGAACGGGGCCCTCCGCAGCGAGGTCCGCTTCCGCGAGATGATGCTGGGCATCGTCGGCCTCGCCCATGAGCACGCGCTGGCTGGCGAGATCGAGGCCGCCGAGGAACTGCGGGAGATCTACTGCCGGGTCGAGCCGCACTGCATCGATACGGAACTCGCCGCCAGCTATGACCACGGGCTGATCATGTTCGGGATGCTGCTGGCGGAGTGCGCCGCACTTTACCGGCAGTGGGCGGATGCCTACCGGCTGGCGGCCGAGGCGCGGGAACTGGTCCGCGACATCCGCCGGCGCGATCCGCGCCGCCGGCATAGCGAGGCACTATGGGTCACCGCGCGCGTACTGGCCGACGTCAAGTGGCAGGAGCCGGAAGGCAATCGCGACCGGCTGATCACGCCCGAGCAGCTGGTGGCGGAGTACCGCGAGATCGAGCGGCACGTGCGGGCCGAGCTGCCGGGGATCCCCGAGGACCGGCGCGCGGACATCGTCGAGTCACTGGCCTGGACGGGCCTCGCGATGTGCAAGCTCGCGGTGCGGTTCCTCTCCACCCGCCAGCTGGCGCAGCTGGTGTCACACTGCGGGATGGCCTACGGGGCGGCGCTCCGCTGCGACGTGGGCCACTGCCGGTACGGCAACGGCCCACCGCCCGGGCACGCCACGTTCTACTGGGACTACGAAATCTGCAAGTTGTGGTTGGCTGGTGAGCTGACGCTGGATGAACTCGACGACTGCCACCGCGCGCGTGTATTGGCGGCCGAGGCCGAGGGGCACAGCGCGCCGCTCTACCGCCGCGCGCTGGAGCTGGAGTACGCCGCGATGGCGCCCAGTTGTCAGCGCCAGCTGGAGCTGCTCAATGCCTAGCAGCGCGAGCGCTCCCCCTTGTGATTGGTGGCGCGGGCGTCCCGCCTGCGATTGTCTACGGATCCGGCCAGCCCTCGATGCTCGCCCGCAGGAAGTCGTCGCCGTCGTAGTCCGGGCTGTTGGTCGCGCAGGCCTCGGCCACCACCTGCAGGATCTGCTCGAAGTCGTCCTGGAAGTGTTCGCCGGTGTACTCCGACTCAAACGTCCCGTCGACGGTGGCCTGGGCCGTCGTCGGGAAGTTGAACTGGGTGCAGACGGCGTCCCACTGCGTCGTCGCGTCCATCTCTCTCCTCCTCTTACTCCGGCCCGCGAGCGCGGGCACTT
>CAZSSB010000105.1:0-2182 GCA_964609245.1 uncultured Planctomycetales bacterium
TGGAGCAGCAGTATTACGGCGGCACCTGCCTCAACGTCGGCTGCATCCCCTCCAAGGCGCTGCTGGAGGACAGCCTGCGCTACAGCGAGCTGGCACACATGAAGCAGCGGGGCATCGAGGTCGAGGGCGTCCGCCTCGACTGGGAGGCGATGCTCAGGCGCAAGGCCGGCATCGTCGATCAGCTGGTCAAGGGCGTCAGGCACCTGCTCAAGGGCAACGATGTGACGATGCTCGACGGCCGGGCCGCCTTCATCGACGAGCACACCGTAGAGGTCACGGGCGCGGACGGCCAGGCGCGGGTCGAGGCCGAGCACATCATCATCGCCACGGGCAGCGTGCCGATCGAGATTCCGCCCATCAAGGTCGATCATCAACGCGTCTGGGACTCAACGAGCGCGCTCAGCGCTCCGGAGGTGCCCCGCGTGCTGGGGGTGATCGGCGGCGGCTACATCGGGATGGAGCTGGCCAGCGTGTTCAGTCGCCTCGGCGCCGAGGTGCACGTGATCGAGATGCTGCCGGCGATCATGCCCGGCATCGACCCGGAGCTGGTCAAGGAAGCCACGCGCGTCTTCAGGAAGCAGAAGCTCAGGCTGCACACCGCGAAGCAGCTGAAGCGCACCGAGCCGCTCGACGCGGGCCTGGCCCTCACCATCGCCGGCGAGGACGGCCAGGAAGAGACGATCGAGGTCAGCCACGCCCTGGTCTCCGTCGGCCGGCGGCCCTACACCGCAGGCCTCAATCTGGAAGCGGCCGGGCTGGGAACCGACAAGCGCGGCTTCATCCCGGTCGACGTGCAGCTGCGCACGGCGAAGCCTCACATCTACGCCATCGGCGATGTGATCGGCGGGATGATGCTGGCGCACAAGGCCAGCTACGAGGGCGAGTGCGCCGCCGAGCTGATCGCCGGGCACCAGCCGGTGCTCGATCGCCCGATTCCGGCGGTGGTCTTCACCAGCCCGCAGCTCGCCACCGTCGGGCTGACGGAGAGCCAGGCCGCCGAACAGGGGCATGAAGTGAAAGTCGGGCGCTTCGCGTTCCGCGCCAGCGGTTATGCCAAGGCGCTCGGCGAGCCGGACGGCTTCGCCAAGTGGGTCGCCGACGCCGGGACGGACCAGCTGCTGGGCTGCCACATCATCGGGCCGCACGCGGGCGAGCTGATCCACGAGGCGACGCTGGCGCTGACGCTCAAGGCTAAGGCGGCCAGCGTGCAGGGCATGATCCACGCGCACCCCACCCTCTCCGAGGTGATGCACGAGGCGGCGCTGGGGCTCGACGGACGCATGATCCACGCGCTGAACTGATCAGGAGGAAGCTGTGACGAAGATCTACACCAAGACCGGCGACAAGGGCGAAACCGGGCTGTTCAGCGGCGAGCGCGTCAGCAAGGCCGATCCGCTGGTCAACGCCTACGGCACGGTGGATGAACTCAACAGCGTGCTGGGGGTGGCGCTCAGTCTGCACGCCAAGCAGGACCGCCTGGCGGAGATTCTCACCATGCTGCAGCGTCAGCTGCTGGACCTCGGTGCCGACATGGGCAGCGGCAAGATGCAGGCCCAGCGGACCAGCGACGCGCGGGTCGGTGAACTGGAGGGGATCATCGACGAGCTGACGGCGCAGCTTGAGCCCCTGACACGGTTCATCCTGCCGGGCGGGCATCCGGTGGCGGCCCAGCTGCACCAAGCCCGCACCGTCTGCCGCCGGGCCGAGCGCACCGCCATCACCGCGCTGACCGAGCGCCCGCTGGATCAGGTTGTCGTGCGCTACCTCAACCGCCTCGCCGACCTGCTGTTCACGATGGCGCGCTACGCCAACCATGTGTATGACCAGCCCGACGTGCCGTGGAAAACGGACTGATTCATCCCCGATGGGGCGGGCCTCCGCGCCCGCCAGTAGGGCAAGCCCCCGTGCTTGCCCTGTGCCGCCGATCGCAAGCAGGGGCGCTTGCGCTACTCGATGGTAGGGGGCAGGCACCGTCCTGCCCCGTCGCCGGTGCCCCTGTCACGGGCGTGGACTGTGCCACGCCCCTACGGAGGCGTGATCCCCCGCTCGCGGGCCAGCTGCCGGTTGGCGCGATAGACCATCGCCAGCACGTGGGCGACAACCTTGTACAGCTGCGGCGGGATGGTCTCTGCCAGCTCGACCTCCATCAGCAGCGCCACCAGCTCCGGGTCGTCGTGGACGT
>CAZSSB010000106.1:0-2139 GCA_964609245.1 uncultured Planctomycetales bacterium
TCAGCCGCCAGGCGAACACCGCGCCGGCCTTCCGCGCCCAGGCGGCGTGCTGCTCGACGTACCGGCGACCACCCTCGGCGGTGCTGAACACCCCGGCGAAGCGGCTCTGACTCCATGGCTGACGCTGCACGCTCTCACCCCCGATACAGGTTGCCGCCGAGTATAGTGCGCCCCGCGCCGCCCCGCAACCGCTACCGCGGT
This sequence comes from uncultured Planctomycetales bacterium, assembly GCA_964609245.1. Classification (GTDB taxonomy): domain Bacteria; phylum 4484-113; class 4484-113; order 4484-113; family JAFGCY01; genus JAFGCY01. Next base: position 202 of record CAZSSB010000106.1, read on the forward strand.
CACGCGGGCTTCCGGCTGGCGTGAGCTTCAGCTGCCCCTCCCGGCGACAGCTATGCTCCTTCCAGCTTGTCCACGCGGCGGAACAACTCGCGGAGCCTGGGCAGCAGCAGCTGGACCTGCATGAAGGTCTTGACCGGCATCGCCAGGGTGCCCGTCACCTCGGCGCCGGCCGGCAGGTCGCGGGTCGTCCCGCTCTGCGCCCCCATCTGGACCCCGTTGCCGATCCTGACGTGATCCGCCACGCCGACCTGACCGCCCATCACAACGTTGTCGCCGACCGTCGACGAGCCGGCGATGCCCGTCTGGGCCGCCAGGATGCAGTTCTCACCGAGGCGGCAGTTGTGCGCCACCTGCACCAGGTTGTCCAGCTTGGTGCCCGGCCCCAGGCGCGTGAAACCCAGCGTGGAACGGTCCACGCAGCAGTTGCAGCCGATCTCCACGTCGTCCTCCAGCACCACGCTGCCGATCTGGGGGATGCGCCTCAGCCGGCCGTCCCGCATGGTGATGCCGTAGCCGTTGCCGCCGACGGCGGAGCCGCTGTGGATCACCACGCGGCTGCCCAGCCTGACCCCGGCGTAGAGGGTGACGTGGGCGTGGAGCAGCACGTCGTCCCCCAGCCGCGCCCCCGCGCCGACCACGCTGTGCGGCCCGATCCGGCAGCGGTCGCCCAGCACGGCGCCCTCCTCGACCACCGCGAACGGCCCAACCGTGCAGTCCGTACCCAGCCGCGCCGAGGGATGGACCTCCGCTTTGGCGTGCACCCCCGCGTAGGGCAGCGGCGGCGGCTCGAAGAGCGCCAGCAGCTCGTGCAGCGCGCGCTTGGGGTGCTCGACGGCGATGTGCGGCAGCCGCGAATCGAGCCCCGGCGGCACCACCACCGCGCTGGCCTTCCCCGCCTCGACCAGCTTCAGCGCCCGCTCGTCGAAGGCCACCACCAGCTGGCCCTCCTGAGCCTCGTCGTAGGGCCCCAGGCCGCCGACCCTGATCTCCCCCGGCCCGTGCAGCTCGCCGCCGAGCCTGTCAGCAATCTCAGCCAGTGCATACATGGCGCCCATTATAGGTAATCCCGCGCGGCACGGCACGGATTGAGCCCCGACTGCCCGCAGAAACGCATATGGGCCCGCCTGCGATAATAAAGGTCATGATCTACCCCAACACCTTCGAGCGGCTTCACATCGGCCCCTCGGGCAGCCCGGACGAGGCTCCCGCCGACGGCGGCCAGTGCGCCGTGATGGAGTGGTGCGCCGAGCGCGGCTGGGACACCATGGAGCTGAGCTTCGTCCACCGCGTCTACATGGGCGAAAAGGAAGCCGAGCGGGTGGCCGCCCGGTCCCGGGAGCTGGGGTTTCCGATCAGCGCGCACGGCAGCTACTACATCAACCTGGCCAGCCTGGAAAAGCCCAAGATCGGCGCCAGCCGCGGCCGCATCATCCAGGCCGCCCAGCGCACCGCCCAGGCCGGCGGGCACAGCGTGGTCTACCACAGCGCGTTCAACACCGGCCGCGACAGCATGGAAGTCACGGCGATCGTGATCGAGCAGACGCGCAAGGTGGAGGCCGAGCTGAAGCAGAAGGATATCAAGGTCTGGCTGCGGCCCGAGCTGACGGGCAAGCCGACCCAGCACGGCAGCGTCGAGGAACTGATCAAGGTCGCCAACGCCGTCGAGATGGTCCTGCCCTGCATCGACTGGGCCCACCTGTTCGCCAGAAGCGGCGGCCAGTTCAACAGCTATGACGAGTGGTGCGAAGTGCTGGACCAGCTGGACCGCGGGATCAAGAACAAGAACGTGCTCAAGCGGATGCACATGCACCTCAGCGGCATCGAGTACGGCCCGCGCGGGGAGAAGCGGCACATCCCGCTTCGCACCTGCGAGCTGCGCTACCAGGAGCTGATGCAGGCGCTGAAACAGGCCGGAGCAGCCGGCACGCTGGTGATCGA
>CAZSSB010000107.1:0-2069 GCA_964609245.1 uncultured Planctomycetales bacterium
CACGGCGGCTTCGCGGACTGGCCCTGCGGCGACCCGGTGGACGACGGTGGCAGCTTACCGCCGGCCGAGGGCAGCGGGGCGCTCAACTGGCGGCGCGCCCGCGTCGACGGAAACTTCGACGGCCTGATCGAGCTGGGGGACATCACGCCAATCGCCCAGCACTGGGAGGAGCGCCTCAGCGGCTATCGGGTCTATCTGAAGGCCCCCGGTGAGGAGGAGTACGCGCTCCTGGGAATGGTCACGGCTGAGCGCACCAGCCTTGTGCCGGTCAGGTACAGCTACGAAGTGCCGGTGGACTCAGCGGGGCAGTATCGCATCTTCGTCGCGGGCTATGACGACAAGTCCGGGACGGAGGGCCCGCAGAGCGTGGCAGTCAGCATTGACGTTGACACCGGCGAGGTCAACCACGCGCCGGTGGCGGTGCTGACGGTGACGCCGGACTATGGCGGAGTACCGGCGCGGATCACGCTGGACGCGAGCCAGAGCTACGACGTGGATGGGGACGATATCTACGACATCTACTGGGATCTGGATAACGACGCACAAGAGGGGCATCCCGAGAACCACGACTTCAGGAGCCGCGACGCCATCGTGCCGGAGGCCAGCAGCCGCGGCGCGGTGATCGAGATCGAGCCGGTCCCGCCTGCAGCTGGGGAGATCGTGACGACGCTCAACTGCACATACATCCAGCCCTACGGGACGCCTTCGCAGCCGATGTACTGGAACCCGTACATCTCGGTGATCGACGAGCACGGGCTGGCGGGCGGCACCGGCGCCCCGCTGGCGATCAGCGGCTGGGTGACGACGGTGCTGAACGAGAGCCGCGAGGACTACATCCAGTTCATGGACCCGAGCGTATCATCGATGGATCCGGCGACGGATGAAGCCGTCGTCGCCGCCAGTTACTGGTCCAGTCTGATGTCGGGCTTCGAGGTGCCCACGCTGTGGTTCGCGCGGGAGAACGGGGGCGAGCGCTGGACGATGGAAGCGGTGGTTTCCTACGATCTGTACACGCTGACATCGGTGCGCGACATCGCCTGGGATGAGTTCGGCCAGCCGATCATTCTGTTCACCTGGGATCCGGAGCAGAAGGGCTATGAGAGCCTCTGGAGCGCGCAGCGCCGGACCGATGGAACCTGGGATGTACAGCACCGTTTCTCTCCCGGCCCGCCGGAGAATCCTGACAACTTCCTCGCCTTCTACAGCGTCATCCGTCTGGAGAACGGCAAGTTCGCGGGGCGGGTCTGCGAGACGCTCATGGATGCCAAGTCGATATTCGGTACCTTGGGTCACAGCCGGCAGCATGTCCTGTTCTACGACTACGCCGACTGGCGCGTTGATTACACGGGCTACGACAACGCGGAGGTGCCGGAATACGCATCGGCGCTGGCCTACGACGCGCAGGGCTTGCTGTTCGGTCTGTTCCGGGTTACGGAAAACACACCCGGTGGCGTGTGGATGTCGCAGTGGCAGCACGGGGCGGGCTTCCCTTCACCCACGCGCATCGACGACGGCTCACTCGCCTTCACCGAGATTCACACGTATTGCGAGGATGCTGTGTTTGACGAGAATGGTGTGCTACATGCGCTGTATGTCGATGACCAAAAGCGCGAGCGCTGGTACGTGCGGATCGGTCCCGGCGGGGAGACATACGCTGAGCAGATCGTGCCCGCTCCGCAGTATGACATGGCGGTATTCCAGGGCAGCCTGCATACGTTTGTGGCCGAAGCGCCTGGCTCTCCGGTAAACGTGGGGTACTTCGTTAGGCACTACACCACGACTGGTACGAGCAAGCACATGATCCAGTACGTACGCTACGAGGGCAGCTCGGTCGTTACAGAGCAGATCATCCTCCGCGTTGATGACTACCCAAAGACGCCAACCATCGAAAGCACGGGGATGCGTGGTGACGGCCGCGTGATCGCCTTCATCAGGCACGAGCATGCGGAAGAGCCGACAGAGAATGACTGGCAGTGGGTCCAGGTGCTCGCTGAGCGGGTGGACCCACGACTATGGCCGTGTGAGGTGAGTATCGACTAACGGCGGAGCGTATTGGCGAAAAGCCGGGG
>CAZSSB010000108.1:0-2022 GCA_964609245.1 uncultured Planctomycetales bacterium
CGGATGCGCCGCTGGCGCTCTACTATCTGGCCGTGCCGCGCACGGTGGCGCAGGCATTGGGGCTGGCCCGCCTGCACGCCACACCCGACGAGGAGATCAGCCTGGCCGTGGACGTGGGGCCGGTCTGGGAGGAGAAACTGAGCGCCATCCGCTGCCACCGCACGCAACTGGGCGCATCGCCTATACTGGCGGCCCCACCGGAGCGACAACGCCTGTTTCTAGGCGTGGAGCATTTTCGGCGCGCGGCAGCGCGAGGCGGGCGCGACTTTTTCGAGAATATCGGACTTGAAAAGGGGAATAGCTGATGCTCAATGCGATCGACGTGAACGACCTGACCAAGTATTATGATGGCCTGCTGGCCGTCGACCACATCTCGTTCCAGGTGCGCCAGGGAGAGGTGTTCGGCTTTCTGGGGCCCAACGGCGCGGGCAAGACGACGACGATCCGCATGCTCGCCGGCCTGTCGCAGCCCACGGCCGGGCGCGCCCGTATCCTGGGACTGGACCGGGCGCGCGACCTGCCGCAGATCAAGAAGCGGATCGGCGTCGTGCCCGAAGCGTCCAACCTCTACGACGAGCTGACGGCTTTCGGCAACCTGGTCTTTTCGATGCAACTCTACGGCGTGCCACGGGGGGAGCGCGCCCGCCGCGCCGAGGAGCTGCTGGCCCGTTTCCGGCTGGCGGACAAGCGCGACGTCGCCTTTGGAAAACTCTCGCGCGGTATGAAGCGCGCCCTCACCATCGCCGCCGCGCTGGCGCACTCCCCCGCGCTGCTCTTTCTCGACGAACCGACGACGGGCCTGGACGTGATCAGCGCGCGCAACCTGCGGCGGATGATCGCCGGGCTGCAACAGGAGGGGGTGACGGTCTTTTTGACCACGCACTACCTGGAAGAGGCAGAGCGGCTGTGCGACCGCATCGCGCTGCTGGTAGGCGGGCAGATCGTCGCCCTGGACACGGTCGATGGGCTGAAAGCACAGGTACAGGGGGCGACGGCCGTGGAGGTGACGTTGGATGCCGGCGCGGGCGAGAGTGAAACCCGGCGCGTGACCGGTCAGAATGTAGAGATAGCAGCGCGCGCGGCGCTGGCCGAGGCCGAGAGGGAAAACCGGCGCGTGCTGGCGATCAACACCGTCCGCCCGACGCTGGAGGACGCCTTTGTCCGGCTCACCGGGCTGAGCGCCGACGTGATGCGTCTCGAAAAAGGCGGAAAGGGAGGCGGCAATGCTGGCAGATGACCTGCGCGGGATGTGGTACCTCATGCTCAAGGACCTGCGGGCCTACTACCTCAAGCCCCCCAACATCAGTTGGGGCATCCTCTTCCCCTTTGCCTTTGTGCTGGCCTTTGTGATCCGCGATGGCGTGGCCCGCGACCTGGAGAGCCTGCAGGGCCTGGCGCCTGGCTTGCTGGCCCTGACCCTCCTGTTCGGCACGAGCAGCATGGAGGCGATCGTGATCACCTTCGAGCGGCGGATCGGCGCGCTGGAGCGGCTGCTGCTGGCCCCGCTGCGGCTGCCGGCGCTGCTGGCAGGCAAGCTCCTGGGCGGCATGGTCTTTGGCCTGGCGACGACCCTGGCCGTCCTGATCGTCGCCCTGGCCGTCTTTGGGGCCGGTGAGATCAACTGGCTGCTGCTGATCCCGGGCCTGATTCTCTCGGCGGCGGCGTTCTCGGCGCTGGGCGTGCTGGTCTCGGTGTCGGTCAAGGAGGTGTTCGAGGCGCAGACCCTGGCCAACGCCTTCCGCTTTCCGATGATGTTCCTGGGCGGTGTGTTCACGCCGGTGGCGTCGCTGCCGCTGGGCTTGCAGATCGTGGCCCGCGCTCTGCCGCTGACCTATGCCGTCGAGGCGCTGCACGTAGCGATGATCGGCGGAGAACTATCCCTGGCCATGCTGGACCTGGCGGTTCTATCAGGGTTCACTGCCGTACTCTTTGGACTGGCCGTGTGGGTGCTGGGCCGGCGGGTGGCGTAGTGCAGACTGCCGTAAATTCGTGCCGAGTTTTTCACACTCACACCGGCCTAAA
>CAZSSB010000109.1:0-2001 GCA_964609245.1 uncultured Planctomycetales bacterium
CCGGCCCAGGGGCAGGCCGCGCTGGGCCCGCCGATCGCCACCCCCCAGTAGCGCCCGTCGCGCTCAAGCTGCCGCTCCAGGCACAGCTGGCCCGCCATGAACTCCGCCGCCGCCGCGTCGTGATAGCCCAGCGCCAGGCGCGTGACCACCACGCCGGGCGGCACAGCCTCGCCGGCGGGCAGGTCGTGAGCGGGCACGATGCTCAAGGAGAAATGCCGCCGGGGCAGCAGCGAGGGGGTCATGTTGACCACGCTCTCGGCGCCCAGCATCCGCGCCAGCACCAGGCTGAGCGTCGCCGGCGGGGTGCCGGTGGACACGGTGAACAGCCTTAGTCCGCCCTGGGCGGTGGCTACTTCGTTGGCAAAATCGCGAAAGCCGTACTTCGTCTCCGGCTCAAGCCAGCGCGCTACCAGCCGTGCCGCCCGCCGCTTGCTCAATGTGCCAGGACCGCGCAGCGCCAGCGAGAGCCGCAGCAGCGCTTCGCTCAGGCCCCCCTCGCGGTAGCGCTGGCGCAGCAGCATCAGCAGCGGGGACTCGTCGCCCAGCATCCGCGCCAGCACGCGGCTCTGGTTCTCGTGGCCGCGCTTGCCGTCGGAGACGATCACGCATCTGGGCTGCATCGCTATCCCGTGTAGTGCTCCAGCACGCGCCGCAGCAGCGCCTCGGCGCGGTCCATGTCCTCCCAGCTGACGAACACGCTGATGTCCGTGTAGCCCGTGATGACCTCGACGATGTTGATCCGCGCGTTGGCGATCACGCCGCAGGTTTCGGCCAGCACCCCTGGCTCGTCGATGAAGCGCCCGCCGCGCAGTCTGAGCTCCCCCACCCCGCCGCGCAGGCTGACGCTGGTCAGCTCCGGAAACTCGCTGATCAGCGCGCTGTGCAGGCTGGCGTAGGCCGCGTCGGCCACCTGGGTGGGCAGGTAGATGCAGGCGAAGCGGTCCGAGAGGCTCAGCGCCGCGATGCTGAGCTGCTGCTCGCGGATCCAGGCGGTGATGGTCTCCTGCAGGCGCACCAGCTCGCCGAGCTCGCCGAGGATGGTCAGCATCGACAGCTCCTCGGGATGGCGCCTGAGCGTGGTCTGGCTGCGCCCCAGGATCGAGGTGCCGCTCTGCTCCAGCTGATCCAGCTCGCGGTAGTCGCAGAGGCGCACCTTGACGTGCGGCGCGTGGAACTTCAGCGCCCGCGGATGCAGAACCCGCGCGCCGGCGCTGCTGATCACCTCGAGGTCCTCGACGCTGAGCTCCTGAAGCAGCCTGGGGTTCTGCGCCAGCCGCGGATCGGCGCTGAGCACCCCCTGGACGTCGGTGACGATCACCACCTCGTCGGCGCTGATCTGGGTGGCCACGATGAAAGCCGTGATGTCGCTGCCGCCGCGGCCGAGCGCCACCACCCGCTCGGCGCTGTCGACGGCGAAGAAGCCGCTGATCACCGGCACGGTGCCGACCCGCAGGTGCGGCAGCACGAAGCGCCGGAAACGGCTGACGGTCTGCTGCGTGCGCAGGCGGAAGGGCCGCTCCTCGTTGACCTTGGTGGTTGCCAGCGGCGAGCTGTCCTCGATGTCGGCGATGATCGGCCAGCTCTCGGCGGCGCGCGGCAGGAACGGCTGGGCACTGACCCCGAGGCTGCGCAGCGCGGCGACCATCATGTGGACGCTCTGCTCCTCGCCCAGCGCCGCGAACTCGCAGGTCTCGGGGAACTCGACGCGGCTGTCGCTGACCTCGTAGATCGCGCCCAGCAGCTCGCTGGTGGCGTTGCCCGGCGCGCTGACCACGACGGCGATCTGCTCGCCGTACTCGACCAGCTGCGCCACCTGGCGCGCGCCCTCGCGCACCATCTGCGGGCTGGCCAGCGAGGTACCACCGAACTTGATCACCCTCCGCATCCCGCCAATTGTAGCGCGTCGGCGGCCTGAGCATCCGTTAGAATCAGCGTCATGCTGAAACGGGCGGGATTGGGCGCCGCGGCGCTGCTTGTGCTGGCCGGCGTCCTGGCGCTGGC
>CAZSSB010000110.1:0-1841 GCA_964609245.1 uncultured Planctomycetales bacterium
GGTGGCCCGCGCTGAGCTCGGACGCCGCGGCTGTCAGCTCCCAGGCGGCGGCGGCCGCCAGTGGATCGGCGCTGAGGCGCGCCGCGATCTCATCCTCAGGCTGCGTACGCCAGCCGCGGACGTCGAGCAGCAGCTCGTTGATCAGCTGCCCGCGGCCGCCGCTGCCCTCGGCCGAGCGCAGCTGGGCCGCCAGCGCGGCGTAGTCCACTTGCGGCTGGAGTACTGGTTCGCTCACATTTCCTCCGGCAGCGGCAGCGCCAGGATCTGAAAGCCGCTGCGCAGCACCCGGCGGAAGGCCGCCGTCAGCGCGCGCCGGAAACCGCGCTCCGGTTCCGGCGCGTCCAGCACCCGGCAGTCGCGGTAGAAGTCGCTGAACGCCGTCGCCAGGTCGTACAGGTAGGTGCAGAGCGTGGCCGGCTCGCAGGCCGCCGCCGCCGCCGCGCACACGTCGGGGAACTCGCCCAGCACCCGCGCCAGGGCGATCTCGCTCTCATGCAATTCGTAGCCGGGCTGTAGGGGCGAAGCCGTGCTTCGCCCTGTTTCCGCCTCCGTGCCCGTGCCGCCATTGGCGAAGCGTGGCTTCGCCCCTACCGCGCCCGCCCCACCGGGGTCGTCCGCCACCAGTTTACCGGCCCGGGCGTAGGCGTACTGCAGATATGGCGCGGCGCGGCCGGAAAAACTCAGCGCCTGCTCGAAGTCGAAAACGATCTGCTGGCTGCCCGTGACCTGCAGCATGGCGTACTTGATCGCCGCGATCGCCACGTCGCGGGCGATCGCTTTGACCTTGTCCTCGTCGATCGCGCCGGACTCGTCCCTGGAGCCGATGCCCTTCTCGCGCGCCAGCTGCTCGGCGCGGCGGATCGCCTCGTCCCGCAGCTCGCGGTAGCTGACCACGCTGCCCTCGCGGCTGCTCATCTTGCCCTCGGGCAGCACCACCAGCTCGTAGCTGATGTGGCGGCAGTGCTCCGCGTTCTTAAAGCCCCAGAGCCTGAGGATGGCGAACACCTGCTGGAAGTAGAGCTGCTGCTCCGCGCCGACCACGTAGAGGCTCTCGTCGAGGTCCCGGCCGTACTTCTCGCGCACCAGGTCGAACTTGTGCTTGGCGAGGCCCAGTTCCTTGGTCTGATAGAGGCTGGTGCCGTCACTGCGCAGGATGGTCAGCTTGCCCAGCCTGCGGATGCGCTTCTTCTCATCGTCGCGGAAGACCGGCGTGCCGTCGGGCCTGAGCGCATCAGCCTGCCGCTCGAAGTCGACGTACAGCGCCCCCTTGTACTCCTCGGACTGATCGACCTCGGCGATGCCAAGCTGCTTCAACTCCGCGGCAGTCTGCTGACCGAGCTTGCTGTCATCGATGGTGGACTCGAAGAAGGTGTATGCATCGTCGAAGCCGACCAGCAGCTCATCGAAGATGCCGTGAAACGCCGCGATGCATTCGTCGCGCGATGACTGCCACTGCTGGCGCTGATCGACAGCCCGGGATTCCCACTCGCGCAGCCAGGTGCGCACTTCCTCGGCCAGCTGAGGATCATCATCGAACCTGCTGTGCACGGCCTTGTAGCACTCGCCCCAGTAGCCGAGTCGATTGGCCCCGGCTCCCGTCGCGCCGCCGAACTCCTTGAGATGCCCCACGATGGACTTGGCGACGTGCAGCCCCACATCCCCGATATACGTCGCTTTCAGCACAGCATTCCCCGCGAATGCCAGCAGGTTGGCGATGGCCTGGCCGATGGAGGCGTTGCGCAGGTGGCCGACGTGGAAGTCCTTATGGGTGTTGGGCTGGGCGTATTCCACCATGATGCGGCGGCCCGTCGGCGCGCCGCGGCCGTAGAGCGAAGCGTCGG
>CAZSSB010000111.1:0-1824 GCA_964609245.1 uncultured Planctomycetales bacterium
TCTGGCCGCGAACGTGCAGCAGCAGCCCCCCCCCCGCCGGATCGCGGTACATCCCCTGCAGATAGACTTAGTCCGCAATCCCCAGGTCCGCGGGAGTAAGACCGATCTGCTCCCACTGCCCGGCCGCCACCTGCCGGTTCAGCACAATCCTCGTGAAATCGTGCAGCTTGCGGTACTCACTCACGCTGTACAGGTAAGTCGTGCAGTAGGGCGTTTCGCTCTCATCCAGTGCTGAATGCTCAAGATACTCATACACATCTTGGCCCTTGGGCTGCTCAAGAAGGCCGTCCAGAATGGGGCCCGCGCTCTGCTCGTACTCCATGATCTGTATCCGGTACTTCACATCGGCGGTAGTCTCTCCAACCGCCAGCCAGAAACGGCCGGGCTCGATCTCCTCGATGCCCTGAAAGCTGCTAATGCTCACGTCCCCCCCTGGGGCATACAGGGGCGTGACCTGCCATGCAGCTGCACCAAAGCCCTGCCGACAAACGTGCTGTTCGTGAGCGAAGTCCCGTGACCTTTGGTGAAGTCCATGAATATAGCGGGCTCGCCGCTTCCATCCCATCGCAGTCGGGGGAGGATGTCCCTTTCTGTGCTCCCCTCGAAATAGTCGTGCGTCTCCACGCTGACGATCAGCTCCTCCCGCCACACGCCCGGGCCCTCCCGCCACGCGATGTAGGCATTGTTGCTGCCTGAGTCAGTCCCGCAGGCGACAACCTGGCCGGTGGTGGGATCCTGGTCAAGACTGAAATGCTCTATCCCCAGCTGGGGATCCTCTTCATCCGTGATCAGTTCCAGCGTCCAGCCGCTGATGCCCAGCTTCGCAGTGGCCACCGCTGATTCCGCGTCCTGATCATCAATGGCGACTACGTTCGGATACATCCGATCCGCGCTGCCCTGCGTGAACGTCGCCGTGACAATGCCGTCCGCGCCGGGGGTGATCGACTCCACCGCGCCGCCGCTGCTCTGCTCCGGCACGGGCTCCGTGCTGATCCAGTCAACTACGTCGTCGCCGTCGAAGTCCCACATGTACGCGGTGATCGTGCCGTCCACATCGTAGCTCTGGCTGGCGTCCAGTGCTATCTCAGCCGGTGCACCGGCGAAGCCGGGGGCAACACTGAGGCTCGCCACCGGGCCGTGGTTCACGCTGCCCGTGTCCACGTCCACGTACACGGCAGCGCTGGCCGGGCCCTCCGTGCCGGACTCGTCGTCATACGCCGCCACGTAGATGCCGTGGATTCCGGCGGCGTCCACCGGCACGGTGTAGCTGTACCTAACCGGCACGAAGTTGTCGCGCGTCGTAGTCGCTGCATCGTGCAGGCTGAAGCCCGCGTCGCCCGGCGCCTTCACGTAGACCCGGTAGCCGCTGAGGCGCTCCAGCCAGTGCTGGCCGATCGGCGTGATCTCGTTGACGGTGATCAGCCCGTCGCGCTGGCCATCCACGCGCGCCCGCCGCCAGTTCAGCGCCCCGGTTCCTTCCGCGGGCGGACTCCCGCCCTCGGCATCATCCGGGTCGCCCGTGGGCCACCACTGAAAGCCACCGTGCAGCGCCGGATCGTCGTACGCGACAGCCTTGTCCCACTGCTGGCTGATCGGCGTCAGGTCGGAGTAGTTGACCAGTCCGTTCTGATCGTAGTCGCCCTGAAGCTGCTCGGTCCAACTCAACTCGATGCCCGTCGGCGGCTCGCCCCCCTCGCCGTCCGGGTCGATCACCGCGGCGCTTAAGTCGAACACCGCGTTTTGCTGTCCCTGCGGCGCCGCCGCGACTACCTTCGCCGGGTCGATCCCCAGCCGCTGAAACTCCGCCTGAAGCGCCGCCTCGAG
>CAZSSB010000112.1:0-1808 GCA_964609245.1 uncultured Planctomycetales bacterium
CATGATGGGTCGCCGCCCGCCGCAGCAGAGCCTGTATTCGGCCGACACGCAGTATCTTGATTTCGTGGGCGCGGACACGTTCTACGGCTTTCTGGCGCGCCACGGCCGTGGGCTGTTCCCCGACGAGCAGTTCGCGGCCATCTACTGCGATGGCTTCGGCCGGCCGTCGAATCCGCCGGGGATGCTGGCGGTGGCGCTGGTGCTGCAGACGCACGACGGGGTCTCGGACGCGGAGGCCACCGCGCGGGCGGCCTACGATATGCGCTGGAAGGTCGCCCTGGGGGTGGAGCTGGACCAGCGTCCTTTCGCCAAGAGCACGCTGCAGCAGTTCCGGGCCCAGCTGCTGATCCACGACCGGGCCCGGGTGATCTTCGAGCGGAGTCTGCAGCTGGCGCGGGAGAGCGGTGTGCTGAAGGGCCGCAGGTCGCGGCTGGCGGTGGACAGCACGCAGGTGCTGGGGCGGGGCGCGGTGGAGGACACCTACAACCTGATCGCCCACGGGATCGCCAAGCTGTGCCGGGCGCTGGCGGCGGTCGAGGCATCTGAGATGAAGGTCGAGGACTGGGCGCAGGAGCGCGGGCTGGCGCGCTACTTCGGGTCGTCGATCAAGGCCAGCCGGGACGTGGACTGGGACGACGAGGCGGCCCGCGAGGCCTTCCTGACCGAGCTGATCGCGGACGGCGAGCGGGTGCTGGCGATGGCGCGGCAGGTGCGCTGCACGCTGGAGGAGGGCAGCGCGGAGGACGAGCGCATCGCGCAGGCGGCGGAGCTTCTGACGGTGCTACTGTGGCAGGACGTGGAGCCGACCGAGCGCGGGTATGGCATCAAGCGGGGCACGGCGAAGGACCGGGTGCCGTCGGTGGAGGATCCCGAGCAGCGGCACGGCCACAAGAGCCACAATCGCAGCTTCACCGGCCACAAGCTGCAGGTGGCGACGGACGTGGACAGCCAGGTGATCACCGATGTGGAGGTGACGCCGGGCAATGAGCCGGACGGTCAATCCGCGGCCGGCCTGGTGGCGCGCAGCGAAGAGGCGCTGAGTGCGGCACTCGAGGATGCCGAGGACGACAATGACCAGACCGTGGGCGTGACGGTCGAGCAGGTGATCGCAGACACGGCCTATGGCTCCGCACAGGTGCGCAAGGAGCTGGGGGATCGGGAGGTCATCGCGCCGACGGTGAAGGGCGGCCGGGGCGGGTGCATTCCCAAGGACGAGTTCGAGATCGACCTGGAGAATGACCGGGTGACCTGTCCGGAGGGCCAGACGACCGACCACTACACGTGGGTGAACTACCGCAGGTGCAAAGATGAGCCGCCGGTGAAGGTGAAGCGCTTCGTGTTCGATACCGAGGTCTGCCGGGCGTGCCCGCGGCACGCCGAGTGCGTGACCGGGAAGCTGCGCCGCGGGCGGTCGATCACGCTGCATCCGGATGAGGGGGTGCTTCAACAGGCCCGGGCGCTGGAGCAGACGGAGTACTTTCGGGAGACCTACCGTGAGCGGGTGGTGGTGGAGCACCGGATCGGGCGGCTGGTGGCGCTGGGGATGAGACACAGTCGCTACTTCGGACGGGCGAAGACGCAGTTTCAGGCGCTGATGGCGGCGGCGGTGGCCAACTTCACGCTGACGGCGAGCTGGATCGGCTCTGAGGGCGGCTTGTGCGCTTACTTGCGCTGTGTCTGGCGGCATCTGCGCCAGCAGAATGCGCTTCGCGGGCTCACAAGTCGGCTGTGGCCGAATCGGGAGACGATCGAACTGCCGGCGGCCGCGTAAAGCAATCGCCCAGATACGACATTCACACAGCAGTAGC
>CAZSSB010000113.1:0-1786 GCA_964609245.1 uncultured Planctomycetales bacterium
ATCGACCCGGCGAAGGCGGTCGCGGCGGCGCCCACGGGTCAGGCCAACGCGGTGTTCGACCTGAGTGCCCAGGTGATCGACCCGGACGGCGAGGGGGGCGAGCCGCCGACGGGCATCGAGCTTGAGTGGACGGAGCAGCTTCAGGGCGACTACGACCAGAACGGGCTGGTCAACTACTCCGACCTGACGCCGATCAGCCAGCAGTGGCAGAAAGCGGTTTCCTATGACGATCCGGCGCTGCACGGCGGGTTTCAGTGGTGGCCCACGGGCGACCCGGATGATGCCGAGGGCGGCAGTCCGCCCGCGGCAGGAACCGGGGCACTCAACTGGCGGCGGGCGCGTGTGGACGGGCACCAGGACGGGCTGATCGAGATCGGAGACATCACACCCATTGCCTATCACTGGCTGGAGCGGCTGAGCGGCTATCGGGTCTACGTGAAGGGCCCGGGCGACGCGGGCTTCAGCCTGCATGATACGGCGACTACGACGCGCGACAACTTCGTGCCGGTCCGGTACAGCTACACCGTGCCCGTGGACGCCGCCGGAACCCACGGCATCTACGTGGCTCCTCACGACGATGAGTCCGGCACAGAGGGCCCGGCCAGCGCGGCGGTGTACGTGGACGTGGACACCGGCAGCGTCAACCACGGACCGGTGGCCAGTCTAAGCATCGAACCGGGCTTCGCCGGCGCGCCCGCCGAGATCACCCTTGACGCGACGGCCAGCTACGACGTGGACGGCAGCATCGCCGCGTACATGTGGGACTTCGACGGCGACGACGTAGTTGACTGGATGAGCACGGAGCCCGTGCCGGAGCAGAGCAGCGGTGGGATGGTGGAGCCTATCACGCCCGGCGCGGACGGCATTGTCACGGCGACGTTCACGCAGGGCAGCGCGGAGTGGCTGTATCCCAGCGTGGTCGCGGTGGACGATCAGGACGCCCAGTCGGCGGCCACCAGCGCGAAGCTGGGCATCAGCGGCTGGGAATTGGAGTACATCACAGACGAAGAGGACCCCAAGCTGGGGATAGAGAACTTCAGTCTTGATCTGGATCCCACCACCGGCCAGGTTGTCGCCTACGGGACGGATGATGTCAGCAACAATGCATACATCGCGTGGCGGGAGGGATCGGGCGTCTGGCGGGAGGAACTGATCGTCAGCGCGGACACTCACGAGTACTTCGAGGGTAGTATCGAGAAGCACATCTTCTTGCTCCTGGGGTGGGGAAGCAGTGCCGAGCCGTTGGCCTTCATGTCCTTCAGCAAGGGTTACTCCGGGTCTTTCACAACCAAGTCATTCATCGGCAGGCGTCTGGGGACAGACAACTGGCAGATTACTCGCCTCTATGAGCCGGAGGGCGATGTCAGCAGCGACCTGGTGGTGGGGGTGGAACGTACAGGGGCCGGGCAGTACCTGATTGCAGTCAGGGAGTTTCTGACCGGCAGTCGGCACCAGGCCCGGTTCATTGGCTATCAGGATGGCGGAGTGACCGTCAGCGATGCCGTGCTTGAAGCGGATGGCGAATCGGAGATCATTGATCTCTTTGACATGTTCTGCGTCAACAACGATGGATATCCCAGCTACACCGCGATGAAGTACAGCCGCCCCACCAAGAGCCAGGTGTATGACTTCACGCAGTTCACGTTGAATCAGCAGCTTGCGGCCGGGCAGTGGGAGCAGATCGTCCTGACGCCCGCGGATCTGGAGATTCCGGGGTACATCCACCTGAACGGGATGTACCGCGATCCGGCGGGGGGGGGGCTGCTGCTGCACGTTCGCGGCCAGA
>CAZSSB010000114.1:0-1538 GCA_964609245.1 uncultured Planctomycetales bacterium
GCGCGCTGCCGGTCTGGGTGATCCTGCAGCCGCGCGACTTCGTCAACGCCTTCACCCTCTACGGCGGCATCGCGCTGCTGATCGTCGTCAGCGTGGTCGGCGGTCTGCGCGGCATCGGCACCGACCCGGCTTTGGGCTGGAACGTCGCCGAGGGCACTGCGAAGCTGGGCCTGATCTGGCCGATCCTGTTCATTACGATCGCCTGCGGGGCGATCAGCGGCTTCCACTCCTTGGTGGCCAGCGGGACGAGCAGCAAGCAGGCCGACCGCGAGAGCGACGCGCGGCGGGTCGGCTACGGCGGGATGCTGCTGGAAGGGCTGCTGGCGGTGCTGGTGCTGATCGCGATCGGCGCCGGCCTGAAGTACGGCGGGCTGATGATGATCCAGTTCCCGGAGGGCGGCGCGGGCAACCCGGTGCTGGCCTTCGCGCTGGGCATGGGCCTGCTGACGGAGCGCGCGCTGGGTGTCCCGGTGTACATCGGCACCATCTTCGGCCTGCTGATGGTCGAGGGTTTCCTGATCACCACGCTGGACACCGCCGTGCGCCTCAACCGCTACCTGTTCGAGGAGCTGTGGACCTTCCTCTGGGGCGAGAAGGTGCCCGCCGTGCTGAAACACCACTACTTCAACGCCGGGCTGGCCGTCGTCGTGATGCTGGCGCTGGCGATCCCCAACGGCTACAGTGCGATCTGGCCGGTGTTCGGCACCGCCAACCAGCTGTTGGCGGCGCTGACGCTGGCGACGGTGAGCATCTGGCTGGCGTTCCGGCTGCGCCCGACCTGGTTCACGCTGGTGCCCGCGATCTTCATGATGCTGACCTGCCTGGGCAGCCTCAGTCTGATCCTCAATGCGCAGTTTGCCGCGATCGCCGATCCGGCGGGCGCGCCCAACTGGGCGGTGCTGATCATGGCGGTGCTGCTGGCGCTGCTGGGCATCGGCGTGGTCTGGCTGGCGGCCAGCAGGCTGTACGAGGTCTACAGCGGGCGGCGCCAGCCAATCCGCGAGGACCCCGCCGACGTCTATCTGAGGCCCACCGTGCCCAGCATCGCGGAGTAGCCGCTGTGGCATAATCGTGGGCGGGACGAGAGATCGGGGGTGAGGACGGATGAGCGAAGGTGACTGGATCAGGCTGCTGATCGGCGGCGGCGTGCTGTGGGCGATCATCGGCTTCTTTGTCGCCGGCACCAAGGGCAACAGCTGCTGGGGCTGCGGCCTGGGCTGCCTGCTGGGGCCGCTCGGCATCCTGATCGCGATGCTGATCCCGGCCGCGCGCGACCGCTGGCGCTACTGAGGGCGGCTACCCGCGCTGTTCCGCCAGGTACTCGCGGATGTCCATCGCCGCGGTGGCGCCGTTGCCGGCGCTGATCACCATCTGCTTCTTGGCGCCCTTGAGGATGTCGCCCGCCACCCAGATTCCCGCCAGGCTGGTGCGCATTCTGAGATCGGCGAGGATGTAGCCCTCCTCGTCGGTCTCGATCAGGTGTTTGCAGAAGCCGCTGGCCGGGTCGTAGCCGATGAAGCCGAAGACGCCGTCGCAGG